>JANMES010000156.1:0-57215 GCA_031377185.1 Phycisphaerae bacterium | reverse complement strand
GGCAAGTGCGAAGGCAATTCCTTCACTTGCCCCTTGCCCCTAAGCACTTGCCCCTCACCTCGCCGTTTTGATGTATCTCCGCCACGCCGTTTCCAGCCCGGCGTAGTCGACGCCGTACATTTCTTTCATGGTTTTTTCGGGCTCGGCGCCGTCTTTGAGGGCGTTGAAGTAGGTGAGGAACTTTTTCGGGTCGACTTGGATCAAGGCCTCGGTCATCGTCATCATCACCGGATACATTTCCGCGCCGGGCATGTTGCGGTCGTCGAAGATGCTGGTGATGTTCCCGTCGTCGGCCATCATCCTGGCGTAGCGGCGCGAATCAGGGCGAGGGAACGCGCTCTGGGCCACCACCTCTGCAACGCCTTCGTTCAGCCAGCGGGGCATCAGGTGATTCGTGCGATACCGTGCGACAAACGCATGCGTGAACTCGTGCGTCAGAACGTACGACCACAACCGCTCGGCCTCGCGGATATTGTTGTCAGTCAGCGACGCATCGGGCTTGCTCATCGCCATGTGCGAAAAGCCGTCGGTGCTGGAGTGGCAATAGCCGGCCAATCCCGGCGGCGGTTGGAAGTCGTCGATCTTCTTCGCGAATTCGTAAAAGTCGGCCCGCTTGGTGAACATGTAGATCGGCAACTTGCCGACGAAGATGTTGTCCTTGGGCGACATCTCGAACATGCGTGAGACGGCCGTGTAGGCGTTTTCGCAGTTGGATTTCAGGAAGTTGTACTCGCGCGGGTCCCAGTCGGTGAAGATGATGAAGTGGTCGGTCTGCATTTCAGCAAACTTCACCCGCAACTTATCTCCGGTCTCGGCCGCGCGTTTTTGGGCGTCGGAGATGGATTTGGCGTGTTCCTCGGGGGTTGCTTTCTGGTACTTGCTCTCGTCCTTGACCTTAGCGCCGGGCTTTTCGACGGTGGCCTTTCCAGTCGTACCTTTAGCACCGGCCGGTGGGCTGATGGGGCGTGTGGTGGGTCGGGTCGTGGTTTTCGTCGTCGGCCGACTCGTTGGCGGGGCGGCGATCGCGGGGAGAGCGACGAACATCAATACGGTCGCGATCGCGGTTTTGAGCATGACGCTGTTCTATCACGCGGGCCGGTCACTGGGCAATCAGAAATCCGTTGTGTTTGTTAAGGCGAACGGTAGCAAATCGTACCGAATGCCTCTGCCGCCCGCTTGACGCGCATCGATTGCTTCTGGACGATCCTTCGCACATGAAAGCCGTGCAGGACCCCGATTTTCGCCGCGCTGGACGTGAGACCGATGCGCCCAGCCTCTTTTCGCAAACTTGGTACGGCCGGTTTCTGCTCCTGTCGAGCGTTGGGCTGCTGACCCTCGCCTACGCACCAATGAACCAGTGCTATCTCGCATGGCTGGGGTTGGTTCCCTGGCTGATCGTCATCAGCCGATGCAAATCGTATAAAAGCGCGATTTTCTGGGGTTGGCTGAGCGGAACGGTATTTTTCATCGCCAACATGTGGTGGATGGCGTACGTCACCCTGCCGGGGATGATCGGTTTGATGGCGGTGATGGCGTCGTATTGGGGCGTGATGGGGGCGATCATCAGGGTTCAGGTTTCAGGGTTTGGTGTTCAGCCTGCAGGTCTTACCCCGAACCCTGAATCCCGAACCCTGAACCCCATCTTCACAGCAGCCGCCTGGACGTCGCTCGAATTCATTCGCGGGAATTTCATCTGGAAGGGATTGCCCTGGCTCTACCTCGGGCACACGCAGACGCCGATTTTGCCGGTCTGTCAGATCGCGGATGTGCTTGGCGTGTATGGGATTACGTTCTGGATTGTGCTGATCAACGCGGTGATCGCGAGTTTTTGGCTGAACGGCTTCCGCGTTCGCCCGATCGCCCGACCGGCCGCAGCTATCGCTGGGTTGACGGTGCTGATCGTGGCTTACGGCGTTTGGCGGATCAAGCAGACCGTCCTCGAACCCGGGCCGCTAGTGCTGGTAGTGCAGTCGAACTATCCGCAGAGCAATGACGGCAGCAAGGGTGCGACTGAAAAGGAATCATTTGATTTTCATACCTCCACCACGGTCGCGGCATTAACCCGAAATCCCGAGATCGATCTGGTCGTTTGGAGCGAAACCGTCATGCCCGCGCTCAACGAACAGACCAGACTGTTCCTCGCAGGCACGACGTACGGGCAGAATCTCGATCTGGTACGCAAGGCGCTGATCAACCTGGCCGGCGTGTATCAGACCGGGTTGGTGTTCGGCGGGCGGTTTCAAGGGGATTGGAAGGTCGTCAACGATTACGCCGTCGCCGGCGAAACCCGCAACTCCGCTTATTTCATCGAACGATCCGGGGAGTTTTCCCATCTGCGGTACGACAAGATTCATATCGTCCCCTTTGGCGAGTTCATGCCCTTCCGTAAATCGCTGCCCTGGGTGTTTGAACTGATCCGGAAGTTCGGCCCGCCGGACATGGACAACTACGAACTTGCCGCCGGCGAGGAGTCCAATCTCTCCGTTTTTCCGCTCCGGCGGACCAAGAATGTGCTCGATCTGTCGACTTGGCGGTTCGTCACGCCTATTTGCTTTGAGGACATTGATTCGGGCTTAACCGCCAAAATGTTCCGCCCGGGCGAGGATGGCAAGAAGCGGGCGGACATCCTGATCAACCTGACCAACGACGGCTGGTTCAAAGCCAACGAAATGCCCCAGCACCTGCAGGTGGCGGTGTTCCGAAGCATCGAAAACCGCGTGCCGACAGCGCGGAGCGTGAACACTGGCATCAGTGGGTTCGTCGATTCGGTGGGGCGCGTACACGATACGATCGCCGCAGGGACCGAGGGCTCTTCGTCAGCGAAACTCATGATCGACCCGCGCGTGACGTTTTACACGTGGTTTGGCGATGTCTTCGCCTGGATTTGCGTCTCGGCCACCGGTTCGGCGATGCTGCTGCGGGCGATCAACCGGAAGCTGAACCGGCCGTCGAGATGAGTTAAAACGCCGTTATCCCGAGGTACTCCGAGGGATCTCGGATTCACGAACGGGTTTGGGCTTCGGAGATCCCTCGGAGTACCTCGGGATGACGGTCGCTAACATGAAACGCTTTAACTTCTTTGTACTCATTTCACTTTTCGTCCTTGCCGGTTGCGGCGGAGGGAATCAGCTCGGTCGGAAGGAAATGCGACCGGCCAAGTTCCCACCCAAATACCCGGCGAAGAAGGACGTTCCGCTGGACCCTCGGTTGACCGAATTGGCTAAGATCGAGATCGACCGGGCGCTGCGCAGCCCCGACCCGATCGTCCGCGCCCATGCCGTCGAAGCGATCCAGGAAACCCTCGGCAGTGAGAAGTCGGGTGACCTTTGGCAGGCAATGAAGGATTCGGAAACCGTCGTCCGTTTCGCCGCCGTGATGGCTGCCGGGACATTGAAACTGGAGGATTCCAAGCCTGAACTGCTGCAATTGGCCGACGACCCCCAGCCGACCGTCCGCATCGCCGCCGCTTACGCTTTACATCGGCTGGGCGATTTCCGCTACACCAAGGATCTGGAACGCTATGCACAGGACGGATTGCCCGAAGTCCGTGGCAATACGGCACTTGTACTCGGATTGCTCGGCGAGCCCAGCGCGGTCAACGTGCTGAAGCCCATGCTCCGCGACCAGAACATGGCCGTCAGCATCACCGCCGCCGAGGGCATGTGGCGGCTGGGCAGCGAGGACGGTCGCGATCGGTTGATCGGGATGACCATGAACATCAATCCCGGGTATCAAATGGTCGCGATGCTGGCGTTGGGGGCACCACGAGATACCCGCGTCCGGGCCCATATCCGTGCGAATCTCACCAGCGATTACGCCGAAGTCGCGCTGGTGGCCGCCCGGGTGATGGGGCAGTTGGATTCCGACGAAGGGTACGGCGTGGCGATCAACGGGGCCAAATCCTCCGACAAGCGCCAAAGGAGCCTGGCAGCGCTGGCGTTCGGGGCGATCAGACGGACTGACGCCCAGCCCTACCTGCAAAAACTGCTCATGGACCCTGATCAGGACGTGCGAATCGCCTCTGCCACCGCGATCCTGCAACTGAAACCCAACGGCGGGTGATCTCGCCCTGACGAGTCAGGCACTTACGTTCAAGTGGGGTCGCGCCGAGTGTCGATAAGCACCACTGCTGAAAGAGGTTCTATGGGACGAGGGTTTATCGGCTCTTGTGGAAGTAAGTAAAACTTGACTCCGCTAGTGGTAGGATTAGGATCAACGCCGCACGAGTTGGGAAATTTATATATCCTGCTCGTGCCCAAAGGATTGGCGTTAGACCTCCCGACCTCGACGAGAGTGCGGATCGTCCCACGAATGGAACCCAAACCGGCGATTTTCAAACCGGGTATTGCGACCTCTGAAGCAGGATGCTTCGTCGGCGGAGCGGAATGCTTCGTCTGGATTAGAAATAGCTACAGGCGGTAGTCCGGTGCCGGCAAAATCGGCGAGGGAAAAGAAGTAAACAACCAGTGTTTCTCACCTGGCTTTCAAGGAGCTGACCGTGAGTCCGATTACCAAGACGTTCGTTGTGTTGCACGTGGTGCTGTCGATGTTGCTGACAGCCGGTGTGGTTGTGTTCGTAAACCGCGTTGACGACTACAACAAGATCGTCGCCGACTGGAAGCAGAAGACCGCCACCGCCGAAGCCCACGCCACCGCCGCCGGCAATGCCGCCGACGCCGCAAAGGAAGCGTTGACCAAGGCCAACCAGGATTTGGCCGCACAGGTCGAAACCAACCGCAAGGACAACGCCGCCTCCGCCGCCGCCTTGGCGGACTTGAACGTCAAGCTGGCCGACAGCGGCAAGCAACTGGCGATCGCCCAAGCCGACTTGAGCAAGGCCGTCGCGACCGTCTCGGCTTCGCAAACCGCCCAGACGCAGTTGGCGTCGCAGGTGACGGACCTTCGCTCCAAAGTCGATGAACTGACCAAGCAGAAGCTTGAACTCGACACGGCCGTGGCCGACCTGACCAACCAGCGCGATGTGCTCGAAAAGCAGCGTCGTGATCTGGCTGAGAAAGTCGTACTGCTCGATGGGCAGTTGGACGTGGCATCCAAGGCGCTGGCCGACAACCACATCAACCTTCGCGACAAGCTCTTCATCCCCGGCAGCAAGGCTGGAGCACCGCCGATCAATGGCGTGGTGAATGAAGTCCGTATGATCGAGCAGGTTCCGTACGCCACGATCTCCGTCGGTGCTGCCGATCAGGTGATCAAGGGCATGGAATTCAAGGTGATCGATCGTGAAAAAGGCGAATTCCTAGGTCGCCTAACGGTCGAATCCGTCGATACCAACGAAGCTACCGGCCGTCTGAGTGGCCCGTCGGTCGATAAGGTCCATAAGGGCTTGGAAGTTCGTACGCAACTGTAGAGAATGAGTTGCCAGTTGCTAGTTGCCAGTTGTTAGCGGTGAGACCGCTAGCAACTAACAACTAAAAACTTACAACTAAACCGGAGTTCCCATGAGTCGTGCAGGATCAGGTGAGACCATTGTCGTTAAGCCCACCAACAACGTATACACTGTTTTGGTGATTGCCGCCGTCATTTTGCAGATCATCGCGATTGTCGTGATCGCCATGCGTCATGCGGAGCTGTTCCCGGATGCCAAGCCGCTGCATCTGTTTTTCTAAGAACGATTCAGCAACCATTTGTCATATTCACCGCTTGCAGGCTTCAGCCCGCAAGCGGTTCTTTTTTTGCTTTGCTCAAGAATGAACCATGAAGCAACGAAGGAACGAAGAGGTTTCTGACGATTCGAGCATGTTCGCACCGATTTGTATTTTGAATCTTCCTTCAAATTCGGAATATCGGGGGCGTCTTCGTTCCTTCGTCGCTTGCTGGTTATTCTCCATGATGCGTTTCCATCGTGCCGAATAGTTTTTCCGTCGAGCCGGTTTGCAAGCTATGATGGTCCGCAGTGACCGTAGCGGCGTCTAGTTTCTATCCGCAGCAGACGTTTACCGACGGGGAACTGGAACTGTTCCCGCCGGATGCGAGTTGGATCGACGCGATTCTGCGCGAATGCGTCGAGCCGCGCTCTAGGGCGATCGACCCGAAGCTGGCATCGACGACCCGGCAGCAGTTGGTGGATTTTCTGTACTCAGCCCCTGGCGGGCGCGTGGTCGGCGATACCAAGCGAGGACAGGTGCCAGCGTATCATTTCTGGATGCGATGGCGCGACGAGACGACGCATCGGCTCCGCATGGCCGGTGGGATGAGCGTGCGGATCGCCAGCACGCCGGACATCGAACAATACGCCGGACACATCGGCTATCACGTCTACCCGCCGGCCCGGGGGAGGCACTTTGCCGAGCGTGCGTGTCGGCTGGTTGTGCCGATCCTGCGGTTTCACCATATTTCTCCGGTTTGGATCACCTGTAACCCCGACAACGCGCCCTCCCGGCGCACCTGCGAGCGGCTGGTGGCGCAATACGTCGATACCGTCGACGTGCCGCCGACCCACCTGTTCTTCTCCCGTGGCGAAAAGCAGAAGTGCCGTTACCGGTGGGATATCTGATACGGTCGTCACAGCTTTTTCCAGAAGTCCGATAACACTCCTTTCCCCGATTGCCGAAATCGCGCTATCGCTTGCCGTGACCCAAATTCAATCGGACATCCTTATTGCCAGACGGAAGTGGATGGAGGAAGACTGTGGAACTGAGCGAACAACTTTTCATGGAAATTACCGGCGTGCGCGTGAGCACGCCGATCTACGAGACCGCACCGGAGAAACGCCGTCACACGCGCGTTGCCTTCGGCGAACGGGCCCGGATTTTCCCCCTCATGGAAATGGAGACCGGCAACGGTTCGCCGGTACTGGTGCGTGATCTGTCGCGCAGCGGCGTGGGATTCCAGATCAACGACGAACTAACCGTAGGCGATGAGTTTGTCCTACAACTTCGCAAACAAACCCAGGAATTGGTCCATCTGCAGTGCATCGTGCAACGCTGTGAAGCCGGCGGCACGGGGTTGGTGCAGTTCGTGGTCGGCGCGACGTTTGAACTGGTGCTGACCGAAGCTCAGTGGAAGCCGCCCAAAGCGGTTCCACAAGTCCGCCCGGTCCCGATGTCGCGCAAGCAAGCGACGGCCGCTGCGATGGCGGTCGCGGCTGCGGGTGTGGCCGATGGCTCGGATTCAACGAAACTTCGAAGTCGCTTGTCGAGCTTGAGCGGTCTGAACAACGCTGCTAGCGCGCCCGTTGCGGCCGAACCGGTTCTTCTGGTCGAACCGGCACCGGCGGTTTCATCGGATCAATTGGCCGCCGCCCGAACGAAACTATTCGCTGCCGCCCCGGCTGAATCGATTTTGGCCGACGCCCCGGCCGAAACCGCCGCTGAATCGCCTGCTGTCGTTGAGCCGGTGATTGCGGCACCGATCCAGAAGGCCTGCATCAAGCCGCTCCCGCCGCTGGAGCCGTTGCCTGAAGTACCGGCCAGGCTTGCGCCCGAAACTGAAACCGTGCCGACGATGACGGTCGCCGTTGAACCGACTACCGTACCGCAAATCGATGCCCCGAAGGTCATCGCAGGCGAATCCAAGCCTGCCGAGGCGATGGAAGAAACAGACATGCTGATCGAAGAAGCGAACGAACTGGTCGAATCGGACGAATCGATCCCCGCGGTCGCACCTAACGTTGTTCTGCCTGCCGTGGAGGAGTCGGTGGTGGCCGAACCGACGCCGACCGCTCCGATCGAAGTTGCGGCCGCCGCCCCGATCCATCCTGCGGCTGCGGTCGAGCCTGCGATGCAAGTCGTGGCCCCGATCGCCACGGTAACGTCAATGCCCGGCAACGCATCGCCGATGCTGGTGCTGGTCATCCCCGCCGGCTCGATCCCTGCCGGCCAGCAGTCGATCACCGTCAACGCCGCCGGTGTCTCGGTGACGGTGACGTTCGCCTCCGCCCCGGCCGCTGCTCAGGTCGCCGCTCAGACGGCGGTGGAATTTGCGACGGGCGTTACGGCTGATTCGATGTTCGATCTTCTGGCCGAATCGCTGGGGGATGAATCGGTCGATGCAATGGCGGCCTGATACGAATGCAGATTAGTGCGATTTCTTTGTCGCCGAATTGAATCATTGACGATCAGGTCATTGACGATTGAAAATTCCTTGTTTCTCAATCATCAATGACCTGATCGTCAATGATTCAATCCCGGTTCCAGCGATCAACTTCATCCGAATTTGAGCAACCCGCGCCGGATTCGCACCGCTTTTGAAAGTTCCCATCCTCGCCGCCGTGCCCGAGCCTGCCTACAGTGAGAGAATTATGTTCTATCAATTGACCGATCGCTTTATCGTCAAAGCTAGCCCCGAAGAAACCTGGAAGTTTTTCAGTAGTGCGGAGAATCTCCCGCGGATTACGCCCAAGTGGCTGTCGTTCGAGCTGCTCACGCCCGGGCCGATCAATATCGGGTTGGATACCAAGCTCGATTACCGCATCAAATCCAACGGCATTCCTCTGCGATGGCGATCGCTGATTACCGTTTGGGAGCCGATGAAGATGTTCGTCGATCTGCAAGTGCGAGGTCCGTACGCGACGTGGTTCCATCGCCACACGTTCGAGCCATCACCCGAAGGCGTGATCTGCGGCGACAAAGTGATCTACAAACTCCCCGGCGGCCCGATCGGAAGGGTGGTTCATGCGTGCATGGTCAAACGGCAATTGATGGAAATTTTCCGATATCGGCGCACCAAGATTACGGAGGATTTGGGATGGGTTCGCGCGCTGCAGGAGGATGTGGAAGTGACGAAGGTGTAATAGAAATCATCGTTGGCTATTGGTCCTTCGTCATTCGGAAAGTGACCAATGACGAATGACCAAAAACGAATGACGATCCTAATCATCCATCGTCAAATCTTTCGTGGATTCGTCGCTCGATGGGGCATCGGCCCCGCTGGGAGGCGGGTTGGTCACGCCAGTTTGGCGAAAGGGTCGGGATCTGCCGATTTCTGCAGGATGTGCTTGCCGAGTTCCAGCCGGTTGATGACCTGATCCATATCCACCGGCCGCTTGGCGGGCTTGGTGGAGATGCACTCCATCACCAGGTTGCTGACCGCCAGTGGAACCCGGCGATTGAGGTCGATCGGGGTGTTGATCGTCGAGTCGAGCAGGAAGCTGTTTTCGCCCTTCTTGTTGACCGTATAGAGCGTCGGGATGTGACGCCCGGTCAGGCACCAGTAGAGCGTTGCCCCGAGGTTAAACACATCGGTCTGCACCGTCACCGGCCGGCGGGCGACTTGCTCAGGGGCGATGAAGTCGGGCGTACCTTGGATGCGTTCCTTGATCGTACCGATCTTGCAGGATTGACCGTAGTCGATGACCTTGGCAACGCCCTGCGGGGTGAGCAGGATGTTGTTGGGCTTCATGTCGCAGTGGGCATAACCCATCTGGTGCATGGCGCGCATTCCCTGGGCAACCTGGATGAACGTGTCGATCACCTCCAGCATGGTCGATGGGAGCTTGGCGTCGAGGGCTTTGCCTTCGACATACTCCATGACCATGAAGGCCTCGGATACCTTCAACAGCATCGTTTTGACGATTTTGAGATCAAACGCTCGGCGGAGATTCTGGTGCGTGAATTGACGGCAAAGCTCGAACTCCGTTTCCATCTGTTCGATGAAACGAATGTCCTTCGCGTCCGATCGCACGACGTGCTTAAGGGCGAATATCTGTCGGGTGTTGGGATCGCGTACCGCGTAGATTTGACTACGCGCACCTTCACCTAACGCCTCGATCACCTCATAGTGGAGGAGCTTCTGAACCATGACCCCACGCAACCACCTTCTGTAGTCTTCTCCCGTGCCCTGTAGGTGGATATCGAGGGCAGGATGATCGCCTGGCGGTGGATAAAGGTATTATGATGCCGACCGCGGCAGCTGATCAGAAGACTCAGCACAACACTCTAAGTTGTTGTCAGCAGATGAACGAAGCCGACGGTTGCCCGCCTAATCCGCCATCACTGCTGACGACACAAACATTAGAGAAACCGTGTCCCAATAGCAAGCAAATACTCACACCATGCCGGCTGAAAGTAACAACGCTTGAAACTATAGATTGTTGTAGACCCGAAAAGTTTTATGGAATGGCAAAAGTTCGCAAAACCGCATGCTTTTTGTCGCATTGATGCAAAAATGGGCGTGCAGCAGTCAAGGAATCGATTGCCCAATGTTTAGGCAACCGGCGAGGTCGATTGATGCCGTCTGGAGCGGTTATAGCATTTGCCATTCAGTAGATTGGCTTTGGTTAGCCGCCCAGCTTGGGGGGGCGGGACCGCAGCACAAGGGCGGCGGCTAACTAAACGCAACACACCGAGCGAAAATGCTCCAGTCGCAGGAATACGCCAAGGGAGAATCGGCGTGGGCGTTTACTTCAATAGCTGACCACGGAACGCCGAAACCGGGAAATATCGCCCGATCTCCATTGCGTGGTTGGAGGATTGGTCCGTTACCATCAGCACCTGATCGGCACCGATCCGGAACTTGGCCTGCAGCGAGGCGACCAATTGTCCCAGCCGCTGCATTTGAACCGGGGTGGGGAGGTTCTGGTGGAAATCCCCTATCAGGCAAATGCTGATGCAGTCCGGATCGATTTTTTTCGCGCCCGGCGGGGCGGCGGGGGTTTGCTGGTCGATCCAGCGTTCGCCCATTTCGATTTGGCCGTCCAAACTGCCTTCCCCGTTCCCGATGACGAAATGATCGCCCAGCCCGCCCGGGCTTTGAGCCAGCGACAAAGCGCTGCCCTGCGGCGAAGCGCTGTGGTGGATGTAGATGTACTTCCAGCGGCTGTTCGCGGTCGGTACGTGGGTGTCGAAGATCGGATCCAACGCATCCCGGGAGTCGAGTGCGTACAACCCGGTTGGGCGGTCGGGGCGAAGTCGTCCCGGCTCCAGCGCAAGCAGCAGGGCGCTGGTCAGCGTCAACACCACCACCAGCGACGAAAACACCACCACCTTCCGCTTCCCAGCCGGCGGAGCGACGGTTTCGAGCGGAACCTTGGATTTACTCGATGTTCGCTTGATGGTTTTGGTGGCTTTACTCACGATGGCACTTCCCGGAAAACCCAGCGACCAATCAACCGGCGTCCCATAAAACCGGCTGCGGCGCTCAGAAATCTTCATCGACCATCCGCGGGCCAGTCTTGCAGTTAATTTTTTCGCTTTTGGGATTCGGGGCGATTCACAGACGTGCAGCGATCCAGAACCATCCGCCGGCATCCATGCCAACCGAAGGGATCGCTGCGCGCATTAAACCACGGAGAGGCAGGTACTTCAAGACGATTTGGTTGCGAAATTAGTGAGGAATCAGGGTGATTGCGATTCGATGACTGCGGGGGGCGCGGATTTCGGTTCAACTTCCTTGATATGAGTTCCTACTTTGCCATGGCCGAAAGTTGTGCTTCGGTGATCGTGCGGTATTCCCCGCCGGTCTTATTGGCGATGGATTGGAGTTGCGGGCTTGCCCGGTTGCTGCCCAGGGCGAAGGTGTGGATTTTCGTTCCGGCCGGGGCGTTGTCGAGTACGTTTTTGACGAAGGTGTCGTCCAGGTCATCACCCTTGCCGGTGGCGATGATGATCGCGTCGGGCTTGGCGGCGGCTGCCTTCTTGATCGACGGACCGACCGAGCTGGAGCCGAACGCCGAAACGTCATCGAGCTTGCGGCCGGCTTCAGCGATCGAAATATCGCCCGCCACGGTCGTGCCGACATCGGGCACCGTGATCGATTCTCCGCGGACCTGCCAGAAGATAATCTGGAACTTGCGGCTGGCGGTCAAAGACCTGGCCGATTTGAGCGTGGCGGCTTTCAGTTCGCCGAACACGTTGGACGTGCCGCTCCCGCGATCGAGCACATAAATTACGGTGGACGCCGCTTCCAGCTTCACGCCGCAAAAGCTGGGCCCGCTGACCGTGGGGATCGGCGGGTTGTTTGTCCCGGCGATCGTGCCCGGATGGGGCGTCGTCGGGTCTTCCGTCGGAGCATCCGGACGGGTGACGATGTAAGCAATAATCAGCAGCACTGCCAACACCCCGCCGGCAATCAGGCTTAGCATGCGGATGAGCTTTTTTCGACTGGCCACCGGATCGACCGGCGGTGCGGATCTGCGCAGCCGCTTGCTCTGCAATCCGCTTCCTGCCAACCCAGACGACGCAACGATGTCCGCCAGGTCATCCAGCCCGGTTCCGCCGGTGCTTTCACCAGAGCCGGACTGTCGCCAGAGGGTCTTGGCCGACCCGCCGGTCTGGTGCGCCAGTCCGCTGGATGCATCCGCACTCCCGCGATTGGCCTTGGGGACGGTTTGAATCGTCCCACAGTGCTGACACCGACAAACGCCGCCGGCGAAGGCTTCGTCCATCGTCAGTTGCGTCTGGCAGTTGGTACAGGTGATGGTGATCATTGTGAATAAGTTACCAGTTGTTAGTTGTCAGTTGCCAGTAGTTGAATGACTTTACTGTCAACTGACAACTGGCAACTTATTGGCCCGGCGTCCACAGGTAATAAAACCCCGTGGGCAGGAACGAGCTTTCGCCGGGTAATTGTAGTTGTAATACGTTGGCTTGGGGCGTCGGGGTCGCGGTCGAGGCGTAAATCGATCCGCTGTATGCATAAGGTCGGCGGAAGGAGACGACTTTGGCGTTGGGGGTGCCGGCCTGCTTCTTGCAGAGTTCGATCGCGTCCTCCAGCAATCCGGTTTGATCCGCCAGGCCCAGTTCGACGGCTTTAGCGCCGCTGAAGACTCGCCCGTCGGTCACGGCGGCCCAGTCTTTTTCCTGGATCGGGCGGTGTGAGCGGACGATGGATTTGAAGCGATCGAAGTACTCGTTGACCATATCCTGCATGATCTGGCGCTCTTCCTTACCCAGCGGCTTGAACGGCGAGCCCATGTCCTTGTTCACGCCCGATTTGATGGGGTCGGTCTTCACGCCGATCATCCCCAGCGTGCCCGAGGCGTCGAAAGTTTCGAAGATCACGCCGATGCTGCCCACCACGCTGGTCGGCTGAACCACGATCTTGTCGGCGGCGCAGGAAATGTAGTAAGCGCCGCTGGCGCACACTTCCTGCGTGCTGACGACGACGGGAACCTTGCTCTTCTGCTTGTAGCGCGAGAGGACGGTGTAAATCGCGTCCGAGCCCGACACCGTTCCGCCCGGCGAGTTCACGCGGAGCACAACGCCTTTTACCGAGCTGTCGTCGGCGATCTTGTCGATCTGCTGCTGAAAAAGGCTCATCGGATTTTCAGTCGGCGAGAGCAGCCCGCCGGACTTGGCGTTGGCGATCATGCCGTCGATGCTGATGAGGACGATTTTGTCCGAACTCCATCCCCGGCCGGGCTTGAGGGTTACTTCTTCAACGTCGAATGTCGGTTTGACCGGCGTGACAAGAAAGCTGGGCGTACCACAGCCGGCGACAGCGAGCAGGGTGAGGCAAATCCATTTGTACATACGAACTCCAGAAGCGAGGGTTCGGGGTTCAGGGTTCAGGGAAAACCGATTCCGGACCCCCGAACCCTGACCCCCGAACCCTTTCGCACTAGAATCCTACCCGATGGCGTATCGCGTGAGCAAAAGTGAATTCGCACAAATCGTGCAGGAGGCGATCGAGGAACTGCCCGAGCAGTTTTCGTCGGCCGTCGAGGATGTGTCGATCGAAGTGCTAGATCGCCCGACGCCGAGGCAGCTGACCCGACTGGGCTGGAAAAAAGATGGGCTGCTTCTGGGACTCTACACCGGCGTGCCGCGGACCAGGCGCAGCGTGGAAGATTCCGGCCGGCTGCCGGACGCGATCTACCTCTTCCAGCACTCCATCGAATCGGTATGCTCGTCGCAGGACGAACTGATCGAGCAGACGCGCGTAACGCTGCTCCACGAGATCGGGCATTATTTTGGGATGGACGAGGACGACCTGACGGAACTGGGCTACGGCTAACTGACTTTTCGAATGTATCAACTCCTCAACACCGATCCCACGTCCCACGCCCGTCTCGGCAAGGTTCACACCAAGCACGGCAGCTTTGATACGCCGGCGTTTATGGTGGTCGGCACGCAGGGAACGGTCAAAGGTGTCACGCCCGACCATCTGGACGCCAGCGGGACGCAGGTGTTGCTCGGGAACACCTACCACCTGATGCTCCGCCCGGGGCCGACGACAGTGGCCGCGCTTGGCGATCTGCACCGGTTCATGGCTTGGCCGGGGCCGATCCTGACCGATTCGGGCGGGTTTCAGGTTTTTTCATTGGCGGACATTAATAAGATCAGCGACCACGGCGTGATCTTCAAAAGCCACATCGACGGCGCGATGCACGAGCTGACGCCCGCCAAGTCGATGGCCGTCCAGAACGATCTCGGGGCCGACATCATCATGGCGTTCGATGAATGCCCGGATCCGAACAAGCCGGTGGAGTACCAGAAGATTGCCGTCGACCGCACCATCCGCTGGGCCGAGGCGTCGCTGGAGGGGCACAAACGGCCGGCAGACCAATCGCTGTTCGGCATCGTCCAGGGCGGGACCAACGAGGAATTGCGCAGATATTGCGCCGAAAAGCTGATCGCGATGAATTTCCCCGGCTACGCGGTCGGCGGGTGTGCCGTCGGCGAGGGGTTTGAGGCGATGAAGCAGGTTCTGAGCTTCACCACGCCGCTCCTGCCGACTAATAAACCGCGATATTTGATGGGCGTGGGCTTTCCGCGGGATATCGTCGCTGCCGTAGCGAGCGGGATCGATATGTTCGACTGCGTCCTCCCAACCCGTAACGGCCGAAACGCCTACGCTTTTACCCGGGAAGGCGCCATCCGCATCCGAAACGCCAAATTCACTCGCGATACCGGCCCGATCGAGGACGGCTGCGACTGCTACGCCTGCCGAACCTTCACACGCGGGGCGATCCGGCACTACTTTTTTGCCTCGGAGATGCTTGGCCCGCTGCTGGTTTCAGTGCATAATGTCCGATTCTTCCAACGGCTGATGGAGGACATAAGGCGAGCGATCGCCCAGGGGACTTTCGACGACTTTCGTCGGAACGACCCCCGGTCCAAAATGGGCCCTGGAGTGTGAAATCGCCTTTTCTTCGGTAGGACAGACATTCCCGTCTGTCACGGGCGGATGGACTCATCCATCCGTACCAATCGTGGAAAGGCAATCGGTACGAGTCGAGGAGTACCTCGCCTCGTGACAGACAAGAATGTCTGTCCCACCGAAGAACCGCTGACATTTAGGAGTCTGCCTTGAACATGTTGAACTTTTTGGCCCAGGCCATCACCGCACCCGCACCGACCTCGCAACCCGCCCCCGGATGGGCCGAGGCGCTGAAAAGCCCCATGACGCTGATGATCCTCATGGTCGTCGTCATGTACCTGTTTATTTTCCGCTCCAAGAAAAACCAGGACAAAGACCGCAAGAAGATGCTGGCCGAGCTCGGCAAGGGCGACCGCGTCCAGACCATTGGCGGCATTCTCGGCACGGTGGTCGAAGCCCGCGAGAATGACGTGCTGGTGAAGGTCGACGAATCGACCAACACCAAGATCCGCTTCTCCCGCAACGCCATCCACAAGGTGCTCGACGACAAGGCCGCAGACACGAAGTAAAGGAAATTCAGAATTCTGAATGCTGAATTCTGAAAGAAGGCTCGGCAGTTTCGTCTTTTTTTCAGCATTCAGCATTTAGCATTCAGAATTCGCAACCCATGCATCAGCAGAACAACACCCCTCGTTTCTTCGTCATCGTCGCGGTCTTGATCGCGGCGCTGTACATGATTTTCCCGCAGCCGGGCAAGCTGTTTGATTCCAATCTGCGGTTTTGGGAGAAGACCAACCTCAAGCCGGGCATCGATATGGTCGGCGGCACATCGCTGACGTACGAAATCCGCCCGGCCGAGGGTAGCGTCGCGTCGGCCGACCTGGCGGCCAGGACGATGGAGGCGCTCAAGAAACGCGTCGATCCGGACGGGATTCGCAACCTGGTATGGCGTCCGCAAGGCGCGAACCGGCTTGAAATCCAAATGCCGCTCAGCGACTACTCGGGTAATTCCAAGAAAATCCGTATGGCGTACGGCGACGCCCAACGCCAGCTTGAAACCACAAACGTTCGACCAAGCGATGTGATTTCAGCCGTCGAATCGTTGAAAGGTGATGCGAGAGCCGAGCGATTAAAGCAATTGTCGGGTGGGTCTGAGTCGCGCGATAAACTCTACGGCGGGCTTCGCGGCAAGTACGATCAGGTGCAGGACGCCAAGGCCAAAGGCGATCTGGAATCCGCCGCCAAGGCGGAAATCGAGTACGAAGACCTTCAGAAGAAGCTGGGTACGGACAATCTCGCCGCATTGGAACTGGAAGGTTACCTCGCCCAGAGCGAGAAAGGCCGGGCCGACAAGCTGGCCGAGCTAAAGAAGCTCTACGCCGATTTCCCCATCCGCCTGAAAGCGATCGAAGACTTCGCAACCGCTTATGATGCGTTCGCAAAGATCAAAGGCACTCTCGACGACTCAGCCGACCTGAAGCGACTGCTCAAAGGCTCTGGCGTGCTCGAATTCCACATCATGGTCGACGACAACGCGGCCAACCGCCCGATCATCGAATCGATGCGCGAGCTGCTCAAAACCAAGGGCCCCGTGGCCGGCGAGACGATGAAGTGGTTCCGCTTCGACCGCGAAGCCGACGCCGTCGGCCGGGGCATGATCGTTGAGCAATTTAACGAAAAGCTGTGGGGCTTGTCGTGGATCACCGATGAGCAGTCGATGGTCAACCGCGAGGGCAAGGAGCATTGGGCGCTGGAAAGTGCCCACCCGAGCAGCGACGGTTTCGGTGCCCGGGCCGTCGGGTTTACGTTTGATATCATCGGCGGGCGTTTGTTTTCTCAACTGACCCGCGAGGAAAACCGCGGCAAGCTGCTGGCGGTGATGCTCGATAACCGCATCATCTCCACGGCCACACTGCAAGCCACCATCGGCCGCGAAGGGCAGATCAGCCGCGGCGACGGATACAATAACGACGACTACAACTACCTGATTAACACGCTCAACGCCGGCTCGCTTCCCGCGCAACTTGCGGATGAGCCGATCAGCGAGCAGACCGTCGGTCCGCAGCTCGGCTTGAACAACTTGAAAGACGGCCTGCGTGCCTGCGGCCTGGGGTTGGTCATCGTCTGCATCTTCATGGTGTTCTACTACCACCTGGCCGGCGCGGTGGCGTTTGTCGCGGTGGCGATGAACGTGGTGCTGATCCTGGGCGTGATGGCGATGTTCGGTGCCACGTTCACGCTGCCCGGCGTGGCGGGCATCGTGCTGACGATCGGCGCGGCCGTCGACGCCAACGTGCTGATCTTCGAGCGCCTGCGCGAAGAACAGCAACGCGGCCTGTCGCTGAAACTCGCGCTCGGGCACGCGTACGATCGCGCCCTGTCGGCGATCATCGACTCCAACGCAACAACGGTCATCACTTCACTTGTGCTGATCTGGCTGAGCAGCGAAGAAGTCAAAGGCTTCGGCATCACGCTGCTGATCGGCTTGATCGCCAGCTTGTTCACCTCGCTGTTCGTCACCAAGACGATCTTTGGATTCCTGATCGAAAACTTCAAGCTGACGAAGCTCAACAGCTTCCCGATGATGGTTCCTGCGTGGAACCGCTTGCTGCATCCGAGCATCGACTGGATGGGCAAGGCGTGGATTTTCATGGCCGGCGGGGCGGTGTTCATTGTGGTTGGCTTGGCCGCATTTGTTTACGAGTACAAGCAAGGCCGGCTGCTCGACATCGAATTCGCCAGCGGTACGGCCGTGCAGTTTGAACTGAAGAACCCAATGAGCGATACCGACGTGCGCACGAAACTCTCCGGCAATCCGGTATTGCCGGCGGTGAGCGTGGTGTCGGTCGGTAGCGATCAGAAGGTGTACGAAGTCGTCACCCCCAACGCCGACTCCAGGGCCGTTCGCGAGGAAATCCTGCGGACGATGCAGGGGTTGCTCAACATCACTCAGCCGTCAGACTTTGCGTTGCAAGGCAAAACGGTTGACGAAGCAATGGACAAGGCCATCCTGCCCGTGACGGGCGATCTGGCGATCGAAGGCTACAAGCCAAAGAATCTGGCGACGTATCGCGACGGTGCTGCGATCGTGCTGCGCGACTTGTCGCCCAAGCTCAAGCCCAGCGAAATCCAATCCCGCATTGCGGCCCAGCAACTGACGCCCGTCAACGGGCAGGCGAGCATCTCCACCAGCGACTTCGCCGTCGAATCAACGTCAGGCAACGATGAGCCGACCGCGACCGCGATCGTGCTGGTGAACGACGCGAACTTCCCCTTCAGCAAAGACGCCGCCAAGTGGCGAGACAACGTGGTGACCCCCAACTGGCGACTGGTGAACGACGCGATCACCAAGCCCGCTCAGTTGCAAAAGGTCAGCAACTTTGACGCCTCGGTGGCCGGCGAGGCGCAGCGCGATGCGATCATGGCGCTGTTAATGTCGTTGCTGATCATCATGGCGTACATCTGGCTGCGGTTCGGCAACTTAAAATACGGCACGGCGACAGTCGTCGCGATGATGCACGATACGCTGCTGGTAATCGGTGCGGTCGGACTGACCCACGTTGTGGCGGGTACCGCCATCGGGCGGGCGTTGCTGATCGAGGAAGGGTTCCGCATCAACCTGACGTTGGTGGCGTCGATTTTGACGGTGATGAGCTACTCGATGATCGACACCATCGTGGTGTTTGACCGAATCCGCGAGAACCGCGGCAAGTACGGGCACCTGAACCGCAGGGTGATTAACGACTCGATCAACCAGACCATGAGCCGAACCCTGCTGACGGCGGGCACAACCGTTGTGACGCTGATCGGCATGTATGTCAGTGGCGGACCGGGAATTCATGGCTTTACTTTTGTATTGCTGATTGGCATATTAGTTGGAACTTACTCGTCGATCGTGATCGCCGCCCCGATTTTGCTGGTCGGTGGCGATACAGAACCGCAGCCGGCAGGTAGTGCAGCGTCGGCGTCGGGGATACAGAAAGTCGTCGGGTAAGAGGGCATCAGGTCCGGGGCAAGTTGTACAAGCGGGCGTTTCGTGAAGCCGTCGATCGAAGATCGTCGCGTTTTTAGAACGTCAAATGCCCCCAAGACTCGTTGTCCGAATAAAATTTGCATTTCAGCCCGAACACAGGATGTGTCCGTGGCCCGCTTCGTCGCGATGATCCACGACGGAACGACAAGTCGGGAAGGAGTCCCACCGTGCGAAAAGATGTGAAGCTTGGTTTTGCCATTGGCGGCGTTCTGCTGGCTGTGGCGATTGTGTTTGCCCTGGTCAATACCTCCCACACCAAACAACCGGTTGACGTTGCAGGCGGTTCCGATGGGTCTCAGGTCGATACGACCTTGAGCGAAAGCGGCAAGACCGACGCGAACAAGCCCGCCGTTGTCAAAAACGACACGACGCAAACCGGCAAAGTGGCCAAGCCCGATCAAAACGCCAAAGTCGAACCGACCAAGACCGATCCGATCAAGGTCGAGCCGGTCAAGACGGACACGGCCAAGACTGACCAGCCGGAATCGCGCGACATTTTCGGCAAATCATCGACCAATTGGGAAGAAAGCCTCAAGACCGGCACGCCGGTTCCGCTGATGGCAGGCGTAATGGGCACCACCCCTGGTGAGACCGCCAAGAGCGACCCCACTACGGGCGTCAATACTCCGAAGCCCGCTGGCGGTTCGACGGTCCCGGGAATTAACTTTGCCAATACTCACACTCCCACGCAAACCCCGACCGCCGGCACGACCGCCACCCACACCACCCAAGGCGACGCCGACGACCTGATCAAGACTTCCGCCGCGCCGGCCGGCAATACGACCGTCCGCGTGGCCAGCCCCGACACCCGCTCCGCCACCACCCACACGATCAAGAACGGCGAAACCTTCGTTACGATCGCGGCCGCGTACTATGGGAACGGCAAGTACTACAAGCTGATCGCCGCCGCCAATCCCAAGGTCGATCCGACGCACCTGAAGATCGGGCAGGTCATCACGCTCCCCGCGTTTGACGCCAAGGCTGAGACGGCCAAATCCGCCAAGCCGGCACCGGCTTCGGAAACACCGATCGACGCCAAGGCCGAATACCGCGTTCAGTCCGGCGATAACCTGCACCGCATCTGCGTCAAACTGTACGGCGACGCCAAGCAGGTCGATGCCCTTTACGACCTGAACAAAGCCAAAATCGGTTCCGACCCGGCCAAGCTCAAACTGGGCATGGTCCTGAAGCTGCCGATCGCCCCGACCGCAGCTGCCAGCCGGTAGATCTGAGCGATCGGAACGAAACAAGAACCGGTGACGATGCCCAAGCATCGTCGCCGGTTTTGTTTATGGATGAGATCAATGCAGAACCATCCACAGACGGCACAGATTTCACAGATCATGCTTTGGGTTGTCTTTGCATCGATCTGTGAAATCTGTGCCATCTGTGGATCAATTCTTTCCTTCATTCCAGTGGCTCTTGGAATGCGGGGACACATGACATCAACCACATTCCTCGCGTGACGAGTACGGATTTCTCCCGTTCAGCCGCCTCGGGTGCCGGGCGGGTGTGCGCAATGGCGCCCCAACTCGCGCCCCGCACGCGGGGCGGCTAAACGGGAGGATGGGTCCATCCGTGTACCCACGCGACCGCAGATGTTTTCAACCTGTAGCTTTTTCAGTTTAGACGAATTGCCGTGGTTATCCGCCGCACTTGTGCGGCGAGCCCGCCCCGCAAGCGGGGCGGCTAACCAACTACCACATCCCAAATGAAAATGCCCTAGCTCCAAATCGTCTCCGCCTGTGACACCGGCCGACGATAAGAGAGCTGACGGCGGTTCACTCGCGACCACAGGCGTTTGGTTTCCGGCGAATGCCCGGTCTCCATTAACTCCATAGCGGCCAGTGCGTCGTCGTACTGCACCAGCCGACGGAAGCTGGGGTTGTTGCCGAGATGGAACAGAATCCACGCGGTGACAAATGCGTCGCCGGGCAGTCGGCGGATGGGCTCGGCCGGCCAGAGGCCGTTATCTTTTTGCAGGGCGGCGAGATAGGCTAACCCGCGTTCAACGGCCGGTCCCTGGCCGTTGGTGAGCGACAGGGCACGGAGGGCCAGTGCGCTGACGGCTGGGTCGCTCCATCCGCCGTCGCTTTCTTGCGCCGCCAGCACGGTCCACAGCAGTTTGCTGAACAGCGGCGCGTGCGATTGCCCAAGCTCGTCCAACCGAACCATCACCATCGCCGCGACGGCCGACGGTTTGGCCAGTTCCTGCATCAACCGAGGCGTTGCCTCCCCACGAGCGCTGAGCAGCTCGGCCATCAGCTTGCGGTAAGAGCCAGCATTCCATTCACGTTCCAAATGGCGTACAGTCAACATTTCGAATCCTTTCGATGACGGATGTTAGGAAATATATTAACCCTAATATGTACCGTACGTCAAGGAAAATATTCGGTTTATGTTCGGGATCGAAGTCGATGGTCGATTCCCGATAAAATCGGTGATTCCGGGCGAATTTCAGCAAGGGACACCTCTGGGTAACCCACCTCCGGGCGGCGAATCTCACGAATGAAGGTCAGTATTCGCGTTAGTCGGCGGCATTCGTGGCAAAAAGGCGAGTTGTTCAGAAATCTCAAGGGTGTGCAGGCGGGTTGAGTATTCCGCCGATTTTCGCGATGCTCTTTACGGCATCGCTGTCTACTTTTTTCGCTTTAAACCCGACTATTCCACATGGACCCATCGCAGTCAGCCATTCATATCAGTTCGACGAGCATAGGCCCGTTCGCGCTGCTGCTGATTATCATTATTGGTGTCTGGCTGCTACTGATGTGGCTGACGGCGATGAAGAATCACCAGCACGGTACCAAAACCGCCCAGCGGTTGTGCGCGGGGTGCTCGACGCCCAATCCCGGGCATGCGGGGTTTTGCCGGAGTTGCGGGAAGAAGTTGTAACGACGGAGGCACGGAGACACGGAGGTGTGCCTGCGAGCTTCAGGCAGCTTCAGTATTCAACATTTTTAACTTGAAAGGGCCCTGCCTGAAGATTTGCGAACTTCGAAAGCGCCTCAGTGTCTCCGTGCCTCCGTGGTTCACATCTATTTCATTCCGCGCATAATAAACTCCACCGTTTCCTCCACCGGCACGAAGTCGAAGTTCGCCAGATTCAGCGCGATCATCGCGTAGCCGATGCCGACGTTGATCAACTGCCAGGCGGGAATCTTCGGGTCCATGTCCTGGCGGAATACGCCGCTTTTCTGGCCGGCTTGCACGATGTTGACGAAGAATTTTTCGATATCCGAATAATGCTCGCGCATGACGGCCAGCACACGTTTGTCGCGCGTGGTCGCCAGGGCACCGTGGATGACGTGGTACGCGTCGGACAGTTCCTTCAGGTGCGATGGGAATTCGGTGGCGACGAGGCGGATCTGATCGGCCGGGTCGGCCCCTTGCTTGATGAGGCCAGCCCAGCTTGCCAGCGTTTGCTCGCTCATCGCGCGGGTGATGGCGACGAACAGTTCCTGCTTGCTTTTGAAATGGCGATAGAGGATCGGCTCGGTTACTCCCGCCGCCTCGGCGATGGCGGCGGTGGTGGTGGCTTCATAGCCGAACTTGGCGAAAAGCTTCGTCGCCACTTCGATCAACTGTTCCCGCCGCTGCGGTGCCTTGAGTCTTGGCATGATCCGCGCATGTGTACAGGCACTTACTAACTTTTGCAATGAGGGGGAGAGTCATTGGTCATTAGTCATTGGTTACTTGTGGGTGACTCGCGACAAGCGGTTCTTCACTAATGACCAACGACAAATGACCAATGACTAATGACCAATGACTCGTCCTAATGCCTGCGAAACATCAGCACATAAATGATGACCGCCGCGGAGTTGACCAGCGTGAGGATCGCGGCTTTGCCGAAGAACGAGCGGACTTCGTCGGAAAACACATCCATCGGGGCACTGAGCCATTCCAGCGGGCGGAGCCAGATCGGCAAAGGGGCGAGCGGGTCTTCGTCATCGTCCTTGGCTTCGCCGGCGACGGTGGCGAGCAGGCCGTCGCGCTCGGCGGATTCGGTGGCTTGCTCGGCCGACGGCGGCGGCGTCAGCGTCGCCGGGGCGGCGATGGTACTGGCGTGGGCGTGGGCGGCGTCGTCAGCGGCTTCGGCGGTCACGGCGGCGGTGTGCGGGGCGAGTTTGGCGTCGGCTTCGGCGGCTAGCGCCTGGTCGATGTCGATCTTCGCTGCACCCTCCATCGGCGCGGGGTGCACATCCGGCGGGGTGATCGCATCGTCTAGCAGTTTGTCGATTTCGTTCGGGTCCAGCGTGGTCGATGGCGAGGCGGCTGCTTCGGCCGTGGCTGGGGCGGGCTCGTCCAGCGAGGAGAGCAGATCGTCCACCGCAGAGGCCGTCGATGGGTTGGACGATTGCTTCTGTGCTCCGTCGGTCACCGCTTCGGTCGTCTCGCGCTGGGTGGTGGTTGCTTCTTCAACGACAGATGATGCGTCGACGTTGGCCTCGGTCAGCATCCTGTCGATTTCATCGCCGGCCAGTTGCGCAAGGAGATCGTCGGCGCTGCTCGCGCCGTTCGGCTGCTTCTCAAGCGGATCGGGTAGGTCCACGATGGCCTGTCCCATGCGATCACTCCATTATTCGCTCTCGTGACTTGCAGTCCGTGGAGACGGAAAGTCACGCGCGCATCCTGCGCTCTTATCGGACGACTTGATGAGCATCTTAACCAGCATTTTTCACCCCCGCAATGAAAAGTTGACCGCCAAGCCCCGCGGCTGATAATCGCACCCGTGGCGAGGCGGTTTCATGTCGAGCAGGTCCGTCCGGGCGATAACCGCCTAGGGGCGGACGCATCCCATCACGCCAAAAAAGTGCTGCGATTGCAGGTTGGGGACGAGGTCGAACTGTTCGACAGCGCCGGTACCGTCGGGCAGGGAACCATCATCAGCGACAATAACGGTGAGCTGATCGTCAACGTGACCCAAGCCCACGCCTCGGACGTGGGCGTTCGTTCGCTCCACATCGCCAGTGCCGTCCCCAAGAGTTCACGCGCTGATTGGCTCATCGAAAAACTAAGCGAGCTGGGCGTTACGCGTTTCACGCCGCTTTCGACCGAGCGGGCCGTGGTGCTGCCCGAAGGCACCGGCAAGCGTGACCGCTGGCAGCGAATCGCCGAAGAGGCCAGCCGACAATCAGGCCGGGCAGGCGTGATGGCGATCGACCTGCTCACGCCGCTGGACAAGATGCTGATCGGTGAACCTGGGCTATTCGGTTCGACGCGCCCGCCCACCGATTCGCTGGCGGCGATCGTGTCGCGCGAACCGGCGATCCCGACAATCCTGATCGGCCCAGAGGGCGGCTGGAGCGATGGCGAAATCGCCAAGCTGACAACGGCCGGCTGGCGGGCGGTGACGCTGGGCCCGACGGTCCTGCGCATCGAAACCGCCGCGCTCGCCGCGGCAGCGATCGTGATGGGAAGCATGAAATGAATTCTGAATTCTGAATTGTGAATGCTGAAAGAAGACATGGTCGCCGAGGTCTACTTTCAGCATTCAGAATTCAGAATTCAGAATTAAAAAAGGAGCCTTTTGAGTCGATCACCTTATCAACCACCCATGACGTCGCTGGATTATTCTGCGACGCCACCGCCTCTCGATCTTTCCAAGCCCGCCCGGCGGGCCGGCATGCTGATGATTATCATCGGACTGGGGACGATCCTGCTGGCGATGGGCATCGCCGTGATGGGCTCGGCCATGCCGGTCTCGCAATACCCCGCCGACCTGCAGCAGCAAATCCAGCGGATCGAAGCAGAAATCGGGGTGAGCTGGACCACCTTCCTGAAAATCGCCGGCGGGATCGTCGCCACGCCCGCGGTGCTGATGGTGGTGCTTGGCTTCTTTGTCCGCCGAGGCAGCATGGTGTCGGCAATTCTGGGCGTGGTGCTGACGTCACTGATGGCGCTGTATGTCGGATCGGTGCTGGTGCAGTCGCTGGTTGCGCTGATCACCGGCAGAGCCCAGGGCACCGCCTCCCCGTTCGTCTTCTGCCTGGCGGCGCTAGCGCTGCTGGGTTTGCAACTGTTCTGGCTCGCCAAGGCCGTCATCAATGCCGGGCCGCTGAAGGTGTTTAATCAGCAGTATCAGGCGATGCAGTTGCAACAGCGGGAATAGGTGAACGAAACCATGCGACTCTGTGCCTCTGTGTCGCATGAATTTCCTACCCCACCGTTAACACCCGCGAAAAGTAGTCCTGCTTCATCGCTTTTTTCGCCAGTGCGAGTGTCTCCTCTGCGACTTCGTTCGCCCGCTTTGTCCCTGCGCGTAATGCGTCGATTACGTCGTCGGGACGTGCAGAGAAATGCGCATGTCTCGCACGGATCGGCTCCAGCAGCGTGTTGATCGACTCCACCAGCTTCTTCTTGATCACCACATCGCCGACCTTGCCGTTCTTGTACATGTCGCGGTGTTCGTTTAGCCACGTCGTATCGTGGGTGAACGTCTCGTGAAGCGCCCAGAGCGGGTTCTTCGCGGGGTCGGTTTCGCCGGGGTCGGTGACGCGGAGACGTTGGGGATCCGTGTACATGCCCTTGATCTTCTTCTCGACCTCCGCTGCGGAGTCGGAAAGGAAGATCGCGTTATTCAGCGATTTGCTCATCTTCAGCAGATTCCCGTCTGGCCCAGGCGCGCCGATACCGGGGAGGCGTTTGACGCGCCCGAGCTTCGGTTCGATCACCGGGAACAGCCCGCCGGCTTTGATGCAGTCTTTGTCTTCGGTGTGGGGATCGACCTTGCAATAGATCTGATTGAAACGCCTCGCGACTTCGCGGCACATTTCCAGGTGTGGGATTTGGTCTTCGCCGACGGGCACCAGTTGGGGGCGGAAGGCGAGGATGTCGGCGCACTGTCCGACGGCGTACAGCAGGAAGCCGAAGGGGTAGCTCTCGCCCAAGTTCTTGTTGATCAGTTCTTCCTTCAGCGTCGGATTGCGCATCAGGCGGTTGTAGGGGATGAGCATGGAGAAAAAAAACGTCAGTTCATCGATGGCCGGCACTTCGGATTGGATGAAGATCGTGCTCTTCTGCGGATCAATCCCGGCGGCCAGATAGTCGGTGGCGATTTCCAGAACGCTCTGGCGGATGTCGGCCGGCTTGTCGGCCCGGGTGGTGAAGGCGTGCTTGTTGGCGATAATGAAGTAGCAGTCGTACTCGTCCTGCAAGGCCAGGCGGTTTTCCACGCTGCCGACGTAATGGCCCAGGTGCAGCTTGCCCGTGGGGGTATCGCCTGTAAGAATGCGTTGTTTCATAGGGTCTAGAGTTTACGAGAACGCGACACAGAGTCACAGAGGCACAGAGCAAAACACAGAGAAGCCATAAGCCGAAGCTGAGTTTTCTCTCTGTGCCAATCTCCGTGCCTCCGTGTCTCTGTGTCGCATGAATTCATTCAAGGATGGCAGACAATGTCCAAACCCAATGTCCTCGTTCTCGCCGGTGCCGCCGCCCAATTTCCACAGTACCCGCGCGACGGCGTTCATCTCACCACGGCTCTCACGCAGGCCGGGTTTGATGCGACGCAGACCACCGACGCGGGCATGCTCTCGTCCCTCGGCACCGGTAAGTTCCAGGTCGTCGTGCTCTACACCTTCGGCGATTTCCTCAACGACGCTGCCATCGAATCCCTCGCCAAGTTCGTCCGCGCCGGCGGCGGATTGGTGGGCATTCACACCGCGATCGCGACCAGCCCGAACAACGAAACGCTCGGCAAGCTGTTTGGGGCCCGCATCGTCAAAGGGTACATCGGCGAGCACAAGATCACCGTATCCGATCCGAATCACCCGATCGCCCACCGCGTGCAGGATTTCCGGATGGACGATGAGCTGTACGTCACCGAGAAAAAAAGCGACTTCCATGCCTTCCTCAGCACGAGTTTTGAAGCCGACCAGCATCCGATGGGTTGGACCCGCAGCGAAGGCGGGGGCAAGGTCGTCTACCTCGGCAACGGCCATACGCCCGGCGGACTGCAGCATCCGACATTCAAGCAACTGCTGACGCGCAGCGTGCGGTTCGCCGCCGGCGAGGATTGGTCGAACAGAACGCTCTCCTGCGCCGCCGTCGGGTACGGGGCGCAGTTTTCGATGGCCAAGCAGCACCTGCGGTCGGCTGAAAAAGCCCGGCTGACGACCAAGGCGATCTGCGACATCGACGCCAAGCGTCTCGAAGCCGCCTCGGCGGAGTTCGGACCGACTTTGCAGACATACCCGAGTTACGACGAGATGATCCAGCAGTGCGACGCGGAATTGATCATGGTCATCACGCCGCACAACCTGCACGCGCCGATGGCGATCAAAGCCTTGGCGGCCGGGCGGCATGTGGTGAGCGAGAAGCCCTTCACCTGTACTACCGCCGAGGCGACCGCTGTCATCGACGCAGCGAAGAAGGCCAACCGCATGGCAACGGTGTTCCATAATCGCCGGTGGGATGGCGATTTCGTCACGATTCGCGATATCGTCCGGACCGGCGTGATCGGAGACGTCTTCCACGTTGAATGCGGGTTTGGCTCGTTCGGCGAGCCGCGCGACTGGTGGCGATCTTACAAAGAACCGTCCGGCGGTGCGTTATTCGACTGGGGCGCTCATTTCGTCGATTGGATCCTGCAAATCATGCCCCACAAGATCGAATCCGTCAGCGGCGATTTCAAGAAGCTCAAATACCCCGCGTTCAGCAACGAAGATTTCACCAGCGCCCATATCCGCTTCGAGGGCGGCCGCAGCGCCAGCGTGGAGCAGGGGTGCGTGAACGCGATCGGCAAAGCCAAATACCGCATCCTGGGAACGAACGGCGGGATCGAAATGCTGCACGGTGAGAAGGAAGTAATCCGCGTCGTCAGCTACAAGGACGGCCATCGGATCGAAAGCAAATACCCCATCGGCACGAGCGACTGGGACGGCTTCTACCGCAATGTGGCCGACCACCTATTGCTCGGCGAGCCGCTGATCGTGACGGCCGAGTCGGCGAGAAAGGTAATCGCGGTGCTGGACCTTGCGGAGCAATCCAGCAAGCAAGGCGGCGTGCCGGTGAAGTTGCCGTTTGAGCAGTGATTTTACTCCCTCTCCCTCCGGGAAAGGGCGCGGGGACCAGATCATCCTTCCTTCTTCTTCCCGGTATCTGCCGGCGGGGGTGAGAGTTCGTCAATGATCTTTTGCAGGCGTTTCTTGCCGTTGCCCGGGGTTTTTTCCAGCACATCTTTCATTGCGGGAATCGCTTTGGGGCCCATCTCCAGCAACGCTGAATCCGCGTGATCGACTTCGATGTCGTCGACGGCGTTGGCGAGCGTCACGGCTTGGAACTGGGCCTCCTTTTCATTGAACTTAGCCTCGGCACTGCGGACTTCGGCGATCCGATGCTGGAGGTCTTTGACCGCCTCGTCGGTGGCGTCTTCTTCCGTCAGCCGGCTGACCATGACGAACGGTTCGCCCGGAACCGTCTTGGCATCGGGGCGAACATCAAACGCGCAGTCTTTGGTCGGCCGAAGGAGCAGAATCATGCTCTTGCCCGGCTGAGGCAGCACACTGCATGGGTCGGCTGGAGCGTCGACGTTAGGGTTAGGGAATGTCAGCACGGTGATCTCCGCATCGACTTTGGTCGACCCGTCGAACACCTGTGTCACTTTCCACGTCGAGACGACCAAGCCCAGCTGTCCTTCCTTTGGTTCGCCATAAGGCTTTGTGCTGACGAGATTTGCCTTCACAATCAGCGACGACCACTGGATGGCGCGCTCGTCGAGTTCCGGCCGCAAACAAGCCTGAGCCTGCTGCGCAGCGATCCACAGTGTAAGAATTCCAATAGCGGACACAGCGGTTTTTCGCATGGGGGACTCCGTTTGCCGATAATCGTAGTAGAGCCTATTTAGTTCAGTTACATTGCCTGAGTTAGCCGCCGCACTGGTGCGGCGGGCACGCCCCGCAAGCGGGGCGGCTAACCAGTGACTAAACCCGAACCGAACATGCTCTTAGAAATCTCCGCCGGTCCGATCCCCCGTTGAAGCGGGCGATCGGTTAGGGCTATAGTAATAGGCGAGTCATCGATGCCAGAACGAGAAGACCACTCCAGTGATCCCTCCCGCGCCGCCGGCCAAAAGCCGACGAAGAAGAAGCGTCGCGCCCGCCTGCCGCAGTATAACGTCGTGCTGATGAACGATGAACTGCATTCTCACGAATATGTGGTGGAGATGCTGCAGTCGATCTTCGCCTACCCCGTCGAGACCGGTTTTCAACTAGCCGACGAGGTCGACCGCCGCGGCCGGGTCGTGGTTTTCACTGGCCATCGCGAATTCGCCGAGCTTAAAAAAGAACAGATCGACGAATTCGGCGTCGATCCCCGCATCGAAGAATGCGAAGGCCCGATGACCGCGATTGTGGAGCCGGCGGATGAGGATTAAAGCAAAGTGAAAAGCGATGAGCGATGAGTAAACTACTCGTCGCTCATCGCTCATCGCTTTCCACTTTATCTCAAGCTGCTTTCAAAATCCCCAGCAGCGCAATCCAAGGCGAGATTTTGTACGCCGTCCGCAGCACACGTTGCATTCGGTGGCTGTGGCGTTTTTGACGTTGGTGCTTACGGAATGCGCTGAGCACTTCGCCGTTGACTTGCAGGGAGAGGCAGACGCTTTCGGGCCTTGCGGGGCGCTGGCGGGGGCGGTCGATTTGGGCGGTCGTCTCGCCGGGGCGGACGGGTTTGCGGCTTTCAGCGTAGATGCTGTCCCAACTGCTGCTGGCAATCTCTTCGAGCATCTCGTGGATCTTCTCCCGTTCATACGCCGCCGGCAGCGGTGGGGCGGGGCGCGGGCTGGCGAAGCGGTCGGGCAGCTCGGGCACGTCCGCCTCGAGCGTCATGCCCCACACCGTGCCAGCGAGCGATTCCACCGGGTCGATTGGGCGGGGCTTGCGGGCGGTTTCCACCAACGCGGGAGGCATCTCGTCAACAAAGAATTTGATCAGGGTTTTGCCGAGGCGGATGGAGTCGCCGTCGTGTAGCGAGCAGGACTGAATCTTCGCGCCGTCGACCACCGTGCCGTTCTTGCTCTGCAGATCGGTCAGTGTCCAGCCGTCGGCGGTGGATTCGATCCGGCAGTGCGATCGGGAAAGCAGAATATCGCGGACGGCAACCGTACACTCGGAGCTGCGCCCGATCGTGGTCGGCCCATCGCTGAGCGATTGACGGGCGACGACCGTCCCACGACTGTAAACGACGAGGTATGCCATAGGTGCCTGATACTGCATTCTGTATATCGTTCAAACACAGGACATTGCGCCAGTTTTCACGGAATGGTCCGATAGCGTGAATTGAATGACCTTTGTTCGGCAAAGCGGGGATTTAGCCACCGATGGGGCACGGATGAATACAGATCAAAAAAGAAACAAAGATTTCGCAGATTGCACAGATTCAGAATTCTAAAATCTGCGTATTCTGTGGAATCGTTGTTTCCTGCTATCTTCTCATCTGTGTTCATCGGTACCCCATCTGTGGCAAACATTCCTCGTAACGCCGTGGTAAACTTTTCCCATGTTCCAGCGTCCAATCGTCATGCGAACCGCGATCCTTCCCTGCGCGTTGCTTTTGCTGATTGGCGCTGCCCCAGCGACTCGTCCCACGATTGACGAGCAAACCGCGACGTTGGCGGGGGAATGGGCCGGAAGATTTAAGGCCGAGGGGTTTCGCAGCACGACGGCCGGGCCGTTTGTGATCGCGGGGAATCTGACCGACGGGCAACTGGCTCGGTATCGGGATGGCACGATTTTGTCGTCGCAGCGGGCGCTGACGGATTTGTACTTCAAAACGCCGATCGACCGGCCGATCCTCATCCTGCTCTTCGCCGACGCGGGCACCTATCAGCGGCTGGCCGACAAATGGTTCCACGATAAGGATGTGCCGCACTACGGCTTCTACCGCCATCATGACCGCACGATGCTGATGAACATCGCCACCGGCGGCGGGACGCTGGTTCACGAGCTGGTCCACGCCCTGATCGCCCCGGATTTCCCCGACGTGCCCGACTGGTTCAACGAAGGCATCGCCAGCCTGTACGAGCAATCCACCTTCGCCGGCCCGGCGGGCATCCGCGGATTGCCGAACTGGCGCCTGCCCGCACTGCAAAAAGCGATCCGCAACAACACGCTTCGGCCGCTCAGGGAATTGATCGAAGACGACAATTTCCGCGACGCCAAGCTGGAAGGCATCAACTACGCCCAGACCCGCTACCTGATGCTGTATCTGCAGGACCACAACAAGCTCAAGACCTTCTACGCCGCCACCCGCGACGGCCACGCGAAAGACCCGACCGGTTTGGACTCACTCAAGGCCACCATCGCGCCGCAATCGCTCGAAGACTTCGAAAAGGACTGGCGGGCGTGGGTGCTGACGCTGCGATTTGAATGATCGACTGACTGACCCGCCCCGTACCACGGGCCTCCGGCCCGTGCGAGCAACTCGGATTTGACAAAACTGAATTTCTCTGACATCCAGCTGCGTCAGGCACGGGCCGGAGGCCCGTGGTACGGGCGACATCATCGACCGCCCGGCGTCGGCGTAGGGGGAATCGGAGAATCTCGAATTACCCGCATTTATTCAACAGATTCAACCATTCCCGGCTTGCGCGGCCCTTGCAATGCTTGAAGGCCCTGCCCCGGCGCATAAGATGGACTCTTTGTCACTCTCAGCAGGTAAGAAAATATTATGGCCAACACCAAGAATTTCGGATCTGAAGCAACCCTTTCCACCCAAGCCGGCGATGTGAAATACTTCCGCCTGAACAAGCTGACTGAGAGCGGCATTGGCCATCTCGATAAGCTGCCGTTCTCGATCAAGGTGCTGCTCGAAAGCTGTCTCCGCAATCACGATAATTTCGTGGTGAACGATAACGACGTCACCGGCCTGGCGTCGTGGAACGCGGCCAAGCCTGCCAATGTGGAAGTGCCGTTTAAGGTCGCCCGTGTGATTTTGCAGGATTTCACCGGCGTGCCGTGCGTGGTTGACCTGGCCGCCATGCGGTACGCGATGAAGAACGCCGGCGGGGATCCGCAGAAGATCAACCCGCTCGTCCCGGTCGACCTGGTCATCGACCACTCCGTGCAGGTCGATGAGTACGGCACGCAGTGGGCGCAGCTCAACAACTCCAAGCTCGAATTCCAACGCAATCGCGAACGCTACGAGTTCCTCAAGTGGGGCCAGCGCGCGTTCAAGAACTTCGGCGTGGTTCCGCCGGCCACGGGCATTGTGCATCAGGTCAATCTGGAACATCTCGCCAAGGTCGTCTGGACGAAGGACGGCGTGGCGTATCCGGATACGCTCGTCGGCACCGACAGCCACACCACGATGATCAACGGCGTAGGCGTGGTCGGCTGGGGCGTCGGCGGGATCGAGGCCGAGGCGTGCATGCTTGGGCAGCCGATCTACATCGTCATGCCGCAGGTGGTGGGCTTTAAGCTCACCGGTTCGCTGCCGGAAGGAACCACCGCGACCGACCTGGTGCTCACGATCACGCAGATCCTCCGTAAGCACGGCGTGGTCGAAAAATTCGTCGAATTCTACGGCGACGGACTGGCGCACATGTCGGTGGCCGACCGCGCGACCATCGCCAACATGGCGCCGGAATACGGCGCGACGATCGGCTTCTTCCCCGTCGATGAGCTTACGCTCAGCTACCTCCGCCTCACCGGCCGAAGCAAGGGGCAGATTGATCTCGTCGAGCGTTACAGCAAAGAGCAGGGCCTGTGGCGGCAGAACGATGTCGAGCCGGTCTTCACGCAGAAGCTGGAGCTCGATCTGTCGACGATCACTCCGAGCATCGCCGGGCCGAAGCGGCCGCAGGATCGCGTGGAGCTGGCGGACGCGAAGAAGAGCTTTATGACCAATTTCCCGGACGCCAAGCCCGGCTCGGTGGTGTCGTACGCGAAGGTGCCCCCGACCAGCGCCGGTGCGGTTGCGACTGCGGAGCAAACCTCGCTGCAACTCACACACGGTTCTGTTGTCATCGCCGCGATCACCAGTTGCACCAATACCAGCAACCCGTACGTGATGGTCGCCGCTGGATTGGTCGCGAAGAAAGCCGTCGAGAAGGGCCTGAAAGTCCCCGGCTTCGTTAAGACCAGCCTCGCCCCCGGCAGCCGGGTGGTGACGGATTACTTCGACAAGGCCAACCTCACCAAGTACCTCGATCAACTCGGCTTCAACACCGTCGGCTACGGATGCACCACCTGCATCGGCAACTCCGGCCCGCTGCCGGAGCACATCTCGGCCGCGATTGAGAAAGACAACTTGGTTGCGGTCAGCGTGCTGTCGGGCAATCGCAACTTTGAAGGTCGCGTCAATCCGCACGTGAAGGCCAACTACCTCGCCAGCCCGCCGCTGGTGGTGGCGTTTGCGCTGGCCGGCAATATCGAGATCGACTTCACGAAGGACTCGATCGGCAACGGCAGCGACGGTAAGCCGGTCTTGCTCAAGGACATCTGGCCGACCCAGCACGAAGTGAACGAAACGGTCGCCTCGTGCATCGACCCGACGATGTTCCAGAAGCAGTACGCCGGCGTGGGCGAGAAGAACCCGTCGTGGAACGACATCCCCGTTCGCGGCGGCGAGCTGTTCGACTGGGATGCGTCCAGCACGTACATCCAGAACCCGCCGTTCTTCACGAACATGACGCCCGCTCCGACGCCGATCCTCCCGATCCGCACCGCCAAGGTGCTGGTGATGGTCGGCGACAGCGTGACCACCGACCACATCTCCCCGGCCGGCAACATCAAGAAGGACTCGCCCGCGGGCAAGTACCTGATGGACAACGGCGTGACGGTGGCCGACTTCAACCAGTACGGCGCACGTCGCGGTGCCGACCAGGTGATGGTCCGCGGGACGTTCGCGAACATCCGCCTGAAGAACCTGCTCGCGCCGGGAACTGAAGGCGGCGTGACGAAGTACCTTCCGACAGGCGCGATCGAGCCGATCTACGACGCCAGCCGCAAATACATGGCCTTGGGCACGTCGCTGATCGTGCTGGCCGGCAAGGATTACGGCATGGGCTCCAGCCGAGACTGGGCCGCCAAGGGCACGATGCTGCTGGGCGTGAAGGCCGTCATCGCCGAGAGCTTCGAGCGCATCCACCGCAGCAACCTGGTGGGCATGGGCGTCCTGCCGCTGGTCTACAAGGCCGGCGAAACCCGGGCCTCGCTCGGTTTGACCGGCGAAGAGACGTTCGAGATCTACGTCGACGACACGCTCAAGCCCGGGCAGGACGTGATCGTCAAAGCCGGCGAAAAGACCTTCGTCACCACCTGCCGTATCGATACGCCGGTGGAACTGGAGTACTACCGCAATGGCGGGATTCTGCAGACGGTCATCCGGAAGATGCTGAAGGCGTAAATAGGGTGGTGGAGTCATGTTCTTTACCCGATGGATACGCGGCATGTGCTACAGCGGGTACGACCGGCGCGGGAACGCCAAATACCTGCTCGGACGCGCTGATGAACCGGCACAGTGCGATCTAGATGGCGTGCCGCCTGCCATCCGAGATGAAGCCCTGCTGATGCTGTGCGATTCGTTCGACATTCCGGAACGGCAGATGTACTGCCTTCGGCCCGATGATGAACTCATGGCGATCTACCAAAGTTTCATAGGGCCGCGGTATTGGGACGACATGGAATTCGAACGACTCGGAATGGCGTTGGAAAAACTTCTGGGTACCGAGATTTCACAGTCAGAATTTGAATCTATTCGGTCGGTTCGCGACCTGATCTATTTTGTTGATGCGCGTCGAGGGGTCGACGCAAGCGTCTCACGTTACAATCCAGTCTTGTAGGGTGCCATTCATGGCACCATTTTCTGATAGCTCGGCCTAGGGTGCCATAAATGGCACCCTACAGAAGACTTGCCCCATTTCCCTATAAGAATCCCACCCGTTTATACCTCCCGCCTATTGAATCGCCGCCCGGCCGATCTACGCTGGTGGGGGATATGAGCACGACACCGACAACCTCTCCCGTCGCAGTACCAAGCGAGCCTGCAGTCGTCACCAGCCGTCCGTCGAAGGACGGCTGGGTCCGGCGTATCGTCGGATTTGCCTGTTGGGTTCTCACCGGCTTCGGCCTGCTGAGCGGACGACGTAAAGCCAACAACGAAGAGATCGTGGTGTACGCGGTGCATCAGTCGTTCTTCCTGTGGGCGTTGTTGATCGCCGGCTTCGTCGGGGCTGCGTGCGTGAAGCACTGGCCGGCGAGTGAAGTGGTGTGGGGATGGCTGTACCTGTGGATACTGCTCTACACGCTCGTGTCGCTTTTGTTCGATGTTAACACGAGCAAGTTCCTTCTGTGGTTCGGGGTGTTCTGCTTTATCTGGCTCGCCGCGAGGTATATGGAAGATTTGAAGCACGTGCCGGTGGTGTCGAATGTGCTTCAGTACTTCCACAACCTCAGGCCGGCGCTCGATCCGGGATTCGCCACCGCCATCAGTTGGCTGCTCTTGCCGCCGTGGATCGGGTCGCTGTTCCACACTTTCAGTCAGGGGCGCAAGACGTTCACGCCCAACAGCATCGAAGAAACCCACATGGGCCACGGCTGCGAGATCATCGATCGCAGCGGGCTAAAGTTCCGTCGTCGTTATCGCGACATCTTCGAGACGATCCTCGGCATGGGCGCGTGCGACCTGGAAGCCATCGACGGCAGCGGCAAGTCGGTGAAGCAGTGGCCGAACATTCTGTTCCTGGCATTCACGTGGGATCGGCTGGACAAGGTGCTGCACCAGCGCGCCGCGACGGTGGAGAAAGCGGACGACCCGATCGATACCGAAAAGGCCGCCGTGGCGAAGTGATTACTCCCTCGCCCGGTACGCCGGGAGACGGTTGGGGCGTGGGTTCCGCTGCGTTGGGCAGAGACCGCGAAGGCGCGAAGAGACGAAGTTAGCGCGATGGAATGCAAGAACATCTTCGCGATTTCTTCGTCTCTTCGCGCCTTCGCGGTCTCTGCTCTTCAGGAACAATCTTGTGGTCTCACTGGATCGCTGGGCGCGCCAAAGTCCGAAGTGCCAGGCTCGCCCAATCGCAACCACAAAAATTTTTTATTTTGACACTATTTTTTATCGTTCGGATGTGATAAGTTGCGCGCGAGGTCATGGATGGCTTCGGTTCGCGCCACGGCAAAGGAATTGCTCGAGCAGACGCGGCGGCTTGCGGGAAACTGTGAGCCGCCGCGACTGGCTCGTTACGCCGTCATTTCTTTCGTTCGTCATCTACAAACCCAACGTGACTTGCCGCTGACACCGTTTGCGATCGACCCGCCAAAGGTGCGCTCGCTCACGATCGCCAAGGCCCTGTCGAGCGAGTGTCCGGCGGCCGGCTTGTCGGGGGAATTTGCGGAATTGGGCTTGCTCGACGCCCCCGACGCGATCGGCCGGTTGTGGCAGGCGATGAACGAGCCGGCGCTCAAAACCGCCTTCGCCACTGCGGGGAAGGGCGATCGCAAATTCACCCCCGATCAGATCCCCGCCGTCACACAGCTTTTCACGCCGTCGGCCGTGGTGGATTGGCTGCTGGATGGCACGCTCGGGCGGGTGTGGAAAGAACGGCATCCCGATACAAAAATCGTCGTAAGTGACGAAAAATCACCCGTAGGTCGGCGACTGCAATTTTTGCAGGTTCGCGAGCTTCGCCTGCTCGATCCGGCCTGCGGGACGATGAACTTCGGCTTGGCGGCCATCGACTACTTCCGTCGTCTATATCGTGAGGAACTGCACCGCGCCGGTGAGCCGGGCTGGCCGGCGCGGGCGTCGGTGGAATCGGAAGAGCAGATCGACGACGCCATCCTCCGCCACAACCTGTACGGTATTGAGTTAGACCCATTCGTGCTGCGGCTGGCGAGGCACACGCTGGAACTGAAGCTCGGTCGGACGCTGAATGAAGCATCGCTGCATCTGTTGCAAGGTGATGCCTTGCTCGACGCGCGGTTGGGTGAGAATCTGACCGAGTCGTTTGATGTGGTGGTGACGAACCCGCCGTACCTGTCGGTGCGCAACGTATCCCCAGGGCTGGCGAAGTCGTGGAAACAGCACTACCCGCTGGCGTGTCGCGATGCGTATGCATGTTTCATCGATCGATCCCTGCAATTACTCAAGCCCGGCGGGCGGGCGGGGTTGCTGACGATGCAGTCGTTCATGTTCACCGGATCGTACGAGCCGCTCCGCCGGTCGATTGCTGATCGGGCGGCCATCGAGAAGATCGCTCAGTTCGGCGGCGGGTTGTTCACCGTCGGCAATCCCGGCACGCTGCAGACGGCGGCGTTTGTGCTGCGGGCGGAACCGGAGGCGAATTCTCGAGCGGTGCAGGATGTGACGGCGTTGCGGCTGGTCGATAATGCGGACAAAGGACTGGCGCTAAGTCGCATGGGCTACCAGCCCATGCCCGGCGACGCATCAAGGCATGGGCTGGTAGCCCATGCGACAAATGAGTTTCATCTCACGCAACACCAGCTATTGCAATCGCCGCGCGGGGCGTGGATTTACTGGCTGTCCAGGCGACAGCGAACGGTCTTATCAAGTTTCCCCAAGCTGGCGGAGATTGCGCCGCCGCGACAGGGATTAGCGACGACCGACAACGCCCGCTTCGTCCGCGCTTGGTGGGAAATCGCACCGTTCTCGGTCGATCCCGCGTGCGAGGCGACGGCGGGGCGGTGGCGGGCGTTTGTTAAATCGGGGCAAAGCCGGAGGTGGCATGAGTCGCCGCGCCATCGCGTGAACTGGGAGAACGATGGCGCGGAGATCAAAGCCAACATCGTTCGCAAGTACCCGTATCTCAAGGGCAATTGGGAGTGGGTCGCCAAAAACGCTCGCTATTACGGCCGGGCTGGCGTGACGTATTCGTATCTCACCAGCGGCCAGTTCAGCGCCCGCGAACTGTCGGCAGGCAGTATTTTCGACGTGGCCGGGTCGTCGCTGTTTCCCGGCGATCCGCTGCTGGTGCTGGCGGTGCTGAATTCGTCCGTTTCACGGCGGTTTCTGGAAGCGATCAACCCGACGGTGAACTTCCAGGTCGGCGACCTGGCGGAACTGCCCATGCTGACCGACGCCTCGGCCGGTCTGCGGGGAAATGTCTCGCAACTGATCGATCTATACCGACAGATCGACCAAGCCGACGAGCGAGCCCCCGATTTCGTCGCGCCACTTAATTTTCAACACGCGGCGGATATGTGGCGATCGATCGGCGAGAGGATCATCCGGTTGGAGTTGGATGTCGAAGCCGAAGTGGCCGATGGATATGCGCTGCCGCCCGATACGGAACGGGCGGTCTGGCCTGCGGTGGATCGGGAAGAGCTGGCCCGACAGTGGGTTTCGTTTGCCCTCGGCCGTGCGATGGCCAATCGCGAATGGGCGGCGATTGATGCCTTGTTCGCGTCGGCCGTCCGCGAGGCACTCGCATCTCTGGCCGGCGAATCGGCGGCGGCGGAGTTGGATCGCGCAGTCGGCGGAATCGATTCGTTCCTCATCGGCGATTTCCCCGCCTGGCACAGCCGGCAATTCAAATCGCGACCGCGCTGGTGGGTGTTCGGCCAAAAGGGCGAGCAGGTCGTTATCGCACATGACCGCGCGAACCGTCGTACGATGGCGGAGGCGCTGCGACACATCGGTCAGTCTGTATCGGCTGACTGGGAGCGGGTCGTGGACGACGGGATCGCGGTCAATCTCTCACCACTGATCGGGTTGATGGACGATCGGCCGCTACAGCGAGCGCTGGCCAAAACGAATGAGTCGGGGCGGCAAGGCGGGTTGGATTGGAGTCGGACGTATCAGGGGCAGAAGCGCAAATCTCAGGTCAGAATGGAGTTACGGATACGGTCGAGGTCGGACGAGTCGTCCTCGCGGGAGGCACTTTTGGCTTCGAGTGAGCAGGTAAATTCCGCCCCGACGCGATAGCCGATGCTTGTCGGGCGGCAATGCACCACGGTGCAAAGCATACTGACCGGCGATTGTTTATTTCGCGAAAACTGAATCACGAAGCCCGATCCTACCTTCATTCTCGACTTGCAGGAGAAGCTGCATCCGCGGGCGGAGATGTCGCGCAAGTCTACGGCTAGAGTGGCTTCGGAGGGATCGAATTCCATGCGGTAAATATGCGTTTTACCGGTGTGTTGCACGCGCATCGCCCGGCGGTTCTTGTGAACCGGATCGCTGGGTTCCATTTTGCGTAAGGCGTTGATGATTTCAGCAAAGTTCTCGGCGGATAACATGAATGGAGTCCTCCACTCTCTATCGGATCAACGCGCAAAGAAGTTGACAAGTAAAGAGACTGGTTATCGGTCCTTCGCTTGGGGAGTGGATGCGGATGAAATCGGCTACTGGATACGGGCGATCAGCGCGTCGGCGAACTGGTCCGTGCCGGCGGTTCCGCCGAGGTCGCGCGTGAGGGTTTTGCCCTCGGCCAACACGGCGTTGTAGGCCTGTTTGATCTTGTCACCCAGTTTTTCCTCGTGCAGGTAATTGAGCATCATCACACACGACATGATGCAAGCCAGCGGGTTGGCGATGCCTTTGCCGGCGATGTCCGGGGCGCTTCCGTGGACGGCTTCGAACACCGCCACGTCCTTGCCGATGTTGCTGCCCGGAACCACGCCCAGTCCACCGACGAGTCCGGCGCACAGGTCGCTCATCAGGTCGCCGTAGAGGTTTTCCATCAACATGACGTCGAATCGGCTGGGATCCTGCACGATGCGCATGCAGCCGGCATCGATGATGATTTCATCGAAGCCGATCTCGGGGAATTGCTGAGATGCTTCACGGGCGCAGTTGAGGAATAGCCCGTCGGTCAGCTTCATGATGTTGGCTTTGTGGAAGATCGTGACTTTCTTCCGGCCGCGATCCTTGGCGTATTGGAAGGCGTACTGGCTGATTCGCCGGCAGGCCGCTTCGGTGGCGACTTTCATGCTCGTCACCACGCCCGGAATGATTTCATTCTCGATGCCCGAATAAAGACCTTCGGTATTCTCGCGGATGATCACCAGGTCCACGCCTTCATACCGCGTCTTCACCCCGGCGAGCGACCGCACCGGCCGAACGGCGGCGTAGAGGTTGAGCTTTTGTCGCAACTGCACGTTGACGCTCTTAAAACCCTTGCCGACCGGCGTGGTGACCGGGCCTTTGAACGCAACCTTGAATTTCTTAATCGCATCGAGCGTCAAGCTGGGAAGCACATTGTCGTGACCCTGCTCGAGCGCCGTTGCGCCGGCGGGTACTTCGATCCACTCGACGCTCAGGCCGGTCGCATCGACCACGCGCCTGGCGGCATGGGATACTTCCGGGCCGATGCCGTCGCCGGGAATCATTACGATCGTGTGTTTTGCCATGATGGGTGACCTCGCTGGTAGCATCGACTATACGCACCAAAAGAGGAATGGCTAGCGGGACGTCGTATGGAGGGCCGGCGATCAAGGAGGAGCTCGCGAAGGCGCGAAGGACGCAAAGAAATCGCAAAAAATCCTTTTTTTAATCAACTCTTCGCGTGGTCTTCGCGTCCTTCGCAAGCTCCTCTTGCGGTGGAGAGTGAAAGCGATGACCAGTCCCATGCGCAAAAAAAAGCCGCCCGTACGACACCTTTCGCAGGAAGGAATGGGTGCTTTCCTTCGCGCAACAATACAAGGTGACGCCCGGGCGGTGTGGGAAGACCGCACACTTCAAATTTTAATGTCGGCCCGTTGTCGAGCCGTTTCATGCAAACAACAAATCTCAACCTGTTCGACGGGTGTAAAGCTCAAGCAACTTGAGATTCAACCGCTTCCTCGCCGGACAGTACATTGGCGATGGTTTCCTGTAGTTTGCGTTCGGCGTTGCGGATATCGAAGGAGGCCACACCGGTGCGGCGGTGGGCGAGCAGGCGATCAAGGCCGCCTGGGCGGGCGATCGCGTCGAGCATCTTGGCATCGATGAGATTCTCGATGGCCTTTCGCAACATCTCGGCCTGGGATACGTTCATCATCGCAAACTCCTTTTGCGCCGTGCGGCGCTGCAAGCACCTTGCCGGTGCGACTGTGCCCCGCAAAAAATCGCTCGAAAAAGAGCGTGGGGCGTACAGCAACTGGAACTGGGTAGGAATTCGAACGCAGAAGCGCCGATCCCTTTCACATGCCTACGGAGTTAGCTGACGGGCTAGGAGTTGAAAGTCTCCTTCATTCTGATCAAGCAATCCTGATCAGTCCGATTAGCCCATGCCACACAGAACGGAATTACATCCACTCTTGTGACGATACGAACTTTGCCTTGCCGCAATTCGTTCGTATTGGTTTCTCCGCGTCTTCCAAAATGGTTGGAAGACTTAGGCGGTCTAGCAAGTTGCTGATTATGAAGATGATGCAATGGGAGTCAAGCTTAAAAACGGCATTTTGAGCTCGATCGGAAAAAATTTTCCTATCTCCTCTTGCTCGTCCCTGTAATCCTCAAACTTTGCGCAGTTAATAGTTTCAGACACAACTTCACCAGCGGTACGATAGCTATATGGAGCAGGTTCGATGAACGATCACGATTCAAAGCAATTCATGCAATGCATGGAAGTCTGGGGCGGAAACCAGCACGTCGATAGCGGCGTCGTCATGGCTGGGCTTGATGCATGGGTTTTTTCGCGACCCTTTGGGAACTCAGATAGTGGCGGCGATGTGTATTACGTTTCGTCCTGCGCGACCGGACGCATTACGCGACTTCTGGTGGCAGATGTCAGCGGGCACGGCGGGCATGTGGCCGCAACGGCGGCTTCGTTACGACAATTGATGCGGCGGTACGTCAACCATCTCGACCAGAAGCAATTCGTCAAATCGCTCAACGGGAAGTTCGTTTCCCTTTCCGATGCCGGCGTTTTCGCCACCGCCGTCGTGACGACGTTTTTCGCGCCGACCAATGAACTGTCCCTCTGCAACGCCGGTCATCCGCCGCCGCTGGTGTATCGAGCGAACCGCAAGACCTGGGAGTACCTTTCGTCGGCCGACGTGGAGGGGGCGAACATTCCGTTTGGGATTGATGATGTCGAGGACTACGCGCAGTTTTCCGTTCGGCTGCGCGTGAACGACCTGGTGCTCTGTTACACTGATTCCCTGATCGAAGCCCGGCAACCGGGATCGACTGAACTTTTGGGGCAGGACGGACTGCTGAGAATCGTGCAGACGATCGATCCCCAGCAGCCGGAGTCGCTTACCAGGAACCTGCTGACTGCGATTGATCGTGAGTTGCCCGGAAGTTTGGACGCCGACGACGTGACGGTCATGCTGTTCCGCCCGAACGGGCTGGCGAAGCGACCGTCGTTTTTCAAGCGGATGATGGCACCGATTCATCTGCTGCGCGCGATCGTCGCCAGACCCTTCACGGGGCAGGCGATTCCCTGGCCTGAATTTTCGATCGCCAATATCGGTGGGATGCTGCTACCGCGACTTGCGGAATCGCCGGCGACTAAGTCGACAGAAAAATCAGCGCAAAAATAAACCGGGGCAGCGCTGTCGCGCCGCCCCGGCGAGGAATGCAATTTGGCGGTGTTCAGAACCCGAAAATGCTGTCGTCTTTGGCGGCCGGTTGCGTTGAGGGACGGGGCGATATCTGCGGTTGCTTGGCTGGCTCGATAGGCTTGCCCGTCTTAACTTCCACCGGCGTGCTGACCCCATGCGGGGCGGGAGGGTTAGCCCATGGGTCGATAGCAGGCTTGGGCTTGATCTCCCCTTTGAGCGCCAGCGCGATGTCTTCCGGACTGCCCGCCGGGGCGATTTCAGTAGTCATGCCCCGCGCAATCATGCGGGAAACCAGTTGAGGCCGGTTGGCAATGTCCTCCAGCGTCCATGCGCGGGTGTCGGCAAAGGTTTGCTTAAAACCAAGCGATTCCTTGGTAAATACATGAACCGTACCCCAATCCGGTAGCGAAGACCCGACCATCGGCAACTGCCCCGGCGTGCGGACGACGTGGATGGCGGACAGCGCCAGCGGCCAGCCCGCCATCACGGTAAGGACTACAAACAGCTTAAACATCCGTTTCATGTCGGCTCCTTTGAGGTCCATCATACCCGCGCGGATGAATGTGAACCATGTTTTCTTCACTATAGCACGAGAGAAAGGCTATAGTGGACCGCCCCCGGAGCGGCAGAGATGCTAGAAGCTCGTGGGGCAACGATGGCTCATCATCCGACATCTTCTTCCGTACTGTTGTTCCAGCAACTGTTTGGAAACTTTCCCTCCCACTCCGCATTGCTTGATTTGGAGGGACAAATCATTGCGGTAAACCGGTCGTGGAATGACTTCGGCCGCAAGAACGGCTTGGCGAACGGCTACTCGTTCGAGGGACAAAATTACCTCGCCGTTTGCGAGAACGCTGCAAGCCAATGTCGGTATGCCGTCGAGGCGATGATCGGTCTGCTGGATGTCATGAAAGCCGGCCGGCCGACGTTTTCGATGGTCTATCCCTGCCACTCGCCCAGCGAGAAACAATGGTATCGTCTATGGATTGAACTGCAGTTGCCCCATTCCCCATCCGTCATCGTAGCCCATACCCGACTGAAGGATTATTTTGACGAATCGGATACAGAAAGCGAATCCATCCGTCCGCTGATGGGAGTGCCGTTTGAGCTGCTAAACCAGCCGATGAATCTGCGATTGCATCGCTAGGCCTGAGCCGTTCGCTGCAGGTCGGCTTTTTCCTTCTGGATGGCGTTGAAGCGGTTGGAATCTGACACGCCTTTGTAGATCACGCCACTGATCAGCGTCAGCACCGCCAGCAACGTACCGAGCATCAGAAATACGCTGTTATTAAAACCGCCACCGACATTGGCGGGGTTGGTCACATCACTATTGGGAATCGATTCTTTGCACATCGGGCAGGCGTTTGCGACGCCCGCAAGGGTGAGAAGGAGTACGAGCAAAAAGAAAATCTGTTTCATTACATCCTCAATTGCCGCTCTGCCCGGTTCAGCGGATCGCGGCAGCGGCTGCTTTCATTGTAGGGAACAGATGATAAAGCATCCAGTAGATAATGACGCCGGTCACTGACACATACAGCCAGATCCAAAACGTCGGCCGGGCGATTTTACGATGCCCCAGCCAGTCGCGACGAACTGCCCGCCAGACAGTAATAAAAATCAGCGGCAGCATCCCAACCGCCAGCAGCACATGTGGGACGAGTATGATCAGGTACACGATCCGAAGAGGATGGGCTCCCAATTCCCGGGTGGATTGCTCGCCGAACAGGTATTTGCTGGTCAAATAACACGCCAGGAACACCGCCGACGACACCAGTGCGGTGCTCATCAGCCAGCCGTGCAGCGTGTATTTCTGGCGTTTGACCGCGATATACGCGACCACCAGCAGGATACCGCTCAGGCCGTTTAAACTGGCGTTTAATAGGGCGAATTGGGCTTGATTCATTGAGGCTTTACTGCTTTCCGGGCGTCGGCGGCGTAGGTTTGGGCGTCGCGGACCATCTTGGCGACGGCGTCATCGTTTTTACTGTCGACCACCGAGCGGATTTTGCCCGACGCATCGATGAGGATGAATTTCTCGCTGTGCAGTAGCGGCGAATCCTCCGTCGCCGGGGCGGCCGACACGAGCATCCCGCGGGCAGTGGCGAAGACCATCGATTTTTCGCCGGTCAGGAAACTCCACCTACCCGGAGTGGCACCGACATCCTTGGCGAATTCCTTCAGCACTTCAGGGGTGTCGCGCTCCGGGTCGACGCTGATCGACACCAATTTCACATCTTTGTCCTCGATCTGGCTTTGAAGTTGATTGAACTTGGCGGTCATGTCCTTACAGGGTCCGGCGCAATGGGTGAAGATGAATTCCGCGATCCAGACCGACCCCTTCATCGAAGCGGTGGAGACGGATTGGCCTTGTTCGTTGATCAGCGAGAATTCCGGTACATCCGCATCGAGTGTTGGCTGCGGAGCGCCGTTCATCGGCTGGGCGACGGACCGATCCCCGGTGGGCTTGAAAAGTCCGGCACCGATGATGACCACCATCGCCAGTACCAGCGTGGCCCAGAGAACGACCGTGAGAGTTTTTTGGCCTGTGCTCATAATTCGATGTTGTTGGTTATTTGTTCCTTGCTATTGGTGCCCGAGCCGTCGTCGGCACACAAATAACAATCAAAAAAGAACAAGTAACAAATAGTTACCCGCAACTTCGCCAACGCGATGCCACGGACCGGTCATTGTAAATCAGCGGATATGGGTTTGGCTACCATCCGGGCGGCGATGAAAAACATCAGCCCGCCGAACAGCACGGTCACGCCGATCTGGGCTGCTCCTCCCATTCCGAAATTCACTTCGGGCGGTGAGTAAAACATGCTCGACCGCAGCGCCGTCAGCGAGTAGCTCAGTGGATTGGCGAGCATGAGCCACTTCATCGCCCCCCGAGCCTGTTCCGCCGGAAACAATGCGCCCGAAAGAAACCACATGGGCATCAAAAACAGGTTCATGATCGCATGAAACCCCTGCGTGCTGGCCATCCGCCAGGCGATGCAGACGCCCAGCCCGGTCAGGGCAAAGCTGGTTAGCACGATGATGATAAATGAGAGCAGAAACCCGACTATGGAGAAGTGAATCCCCGCCAGCGGCGCCATCAGAAGAAAGAGCGTGGCCTGCCCGGTCGCCAGCGCCGTGCCGCCAAGGATCTTGCCCAGCACGATCGCCATCCGCGGCACGGGCGCGACCAGGACCGACTGCAAAAACCCCTCGCGACGGTCTTCAATGATCGAAATGGTCGAGAAGATCGCGGTAAACAGCATCACCATCAGCACCGTGCCGGGGAAGAAATACTGCAGGTAGTCATGCCCGCCGGGCACGTTGGCGTTGAAGCTGGAACCCATCCCCAGTCCGATCGGCAGCCAGAACATGATCGGCGTGGCCAGCGAGCCGATGATCCGCGTCCGCTGGCGGAGAAAGCGCACGAGCTCACGCTTGGCCAGGGACAGAGAGGGGAGGAGGATGGGCATGGAATGGTTCACTGGCTGGCTACTTTACGTCAGTTTGGGTGGCAACGAAAACCAAGGTTGTGTTGAAACCCGAATGACGAAACCCGAAAACCGAAAGAATGACGAAATCCTAATGACGAATGACGAAAAAGGTGTTCCAAAGAATTTCATCATTCTGGTTTCGTCATTCGCATTTACCTAAGGCATCGCGTTTTCAAGCACCTTGCTCGCTGCCGGGGCTTCGAGCTTGATCGTCACCGGAAAGTGGTCGCTTGCCACGGGTGCCATTTTGTCTTTGAACACGCTGATACTCTTGATCTTCGGTGCCCACGCCGGGCTGACGACGACGTGGTCGATGAAACTGCGGTATCGGGGGTTCCAGTACCCGCCGAAGGAGATTTCGCCTTTTTCGAGCAGGGGCTTGGTGGCCAGCACGAATCCGTTTGCCGGCGGGCCCAGGAGGTTGCCGATGCTGTCACCGCCGTTTTCTTTTTCGAATTCGCCGTCCAAGCCGTACTCATCGTTGGTGTCGCCGAGGAAAACCAGCTCGCCGGGTCCGGCCTTGGAGAGTTCGACCATGATTTCGTGAATCCGCTTCGCTTCGCGGTTGCGCCACTGCGTGACTTCGGGCCCATTGCCAAATTTGCTCTTCAAGTGGTTCGTGCCGACCCAGAAGACGGCCCCGCCGGGCGATTGAATCTTCACAAACGCCGGTCCACGGGCGAAGAGCTTCGGGTTTTCTTCCACGCGATCGGGCTCTTTGCCCTTGCCCTTGATGACGATACGCTTGGCGACCGGGTCTTTTTCCTTGTAATACTCGTCCTTCCTCTCCAGGATCTTGAACCCTGGCTTGAGCATCATCGCCACGTTCTGTTCGCGATCGGTGTTGCTCGGGAAGACGATCACCTCTTTGTACGCCTCTTTTAGCCATCGCTTGTTGAAATACTCCAAGTCTTTCTGGTTGCAGCACTCCTGGAACACGATGACATCCGGATTGACCTCCGGGTCCAGAATCGTCTCGGCCGTCGCCCAGTTGATGCGGTCGTTGTCGTGGCGGATGTTATCCACCAGATCCTTGTTCTCCTCGCTCTCCTTGTGAAACTTCTGCGTGGTCAGCCGCTGAGCTTCAAAATGATTGGCAAAATGCTCGACGTTGTAGGTGGTGAAGGTAATCGTCTCGGCCCCGGCGCGGGCGATAAAGATCAGGGCGATGGCGAGAACGAAGGAAGTGAATCGATAGCGCATGGAACTATCTTAGCACGGGTGCGAAAGAATTAGCCAACCTAAGGGGCACGATGAACACGGATCAGCAAAAACCATGCGACACAGAGCCACCGAGGCACAGAGAAATACACAGAGAAATGGTTTTGCATTGCCGCTCTGTGCTTAACTCGGTGCCTCGGTGGCTCTGTGTCGCATGGTCTTTATCCGTGTTCATCTGTGCCGCATCAGTGGCTAATTCCCGCGATTTGGGGAAAACCCGGCGAAGCCTGTTGAAAACCTTGCAGTTCCTTGTGGATTTCTTAACCTCACGCGCTGGCCATGACCGAAACCGTCTCTCCCATCCCTCCCGCCGCGCCCAAGTCGAATGAGGACAAGTCCTTATCCCCGGCGATGCGTCAGTATCAGCAGTTCAAAGCCCAGTACCCGGGGTATGTGCTGTTTTTTCGCATGGGCGATTTCTACGAAATGTTTTATGACGACGCCCGCGTCGCCGCCAAGACGCTGGGGATCGGGCTTACCAGCCGCAGCCGTGGGGGATTGAACGCTGAAGACGCGATCCCGATGGCGGGCGTGCCGTTTCATGCGGTCGAGTCGTACCTGCGCAAGATGATCACCGCCGGGCATAAGGTGGCGATCTGTGAGCAGATGGAAGACGCGGCGCTGGCCAAGGGGCTGGTGAAGCGCGACGTCGTCCGCCTGATGACGCCCGGGACGCTGACCGACGACCCGTTGCTCGATGGTCGGACCGACAACCACCTGGCCGCCGTCGCGTTTGGGATGACCAAGGCCGACGGGTTTCGATCGGCGCTGGCGTGGGTGGAACTATCCACCGGCGCGGTGACTGCGATGAGCGGGCCGGAAGGGCAGGTGCTCGATGAGATCGCGCGACTTCGCCCGGCGGAAATCCTGATCCCCGAACTCCCCAGCGGCCAGCCGCACGATATCGCCAAGCGCATCACGCCGCTCAGCGGCAGCACCGCGCAGACCATCCGCCCCGGCTGGCAGTTCACGCCGCACCACGCGATGGAGGAACTCCGCAAGCAGTACGGCATCAAAACCGCCGGCGGGTTCGGGTTCGCCGACGACGATCCCGGCGTGTTCGCGGTCGCGGCGCTGCTGACGTATCTCGGCGAGACGCAGAAGACCGGCTTCTCGCACCTGCGCCCGCCGCACCGGCACGTGGTGGACGATCACGTGTCGATCGACCCGTCGTCGTGGCGCAGCATGGAGATCGACCGCACCGTCCGCACCGGCGGGACGGAAGGCTCGCTGCTGTCGGCGATCGACCGCACCCGTACCAGCATGGGCGGCCGGCTGCTTCGGCAGTGGCTTCGCACGCCGTTGCGCGATCTCGAACACATCACCGCGAGGCAAAACGCGGTGGCGGCGTTCGTGAAATCGCCGGCGATGCTCAAGGCGATCGTGGAAAAACTCGACGGCGTATGCGACATCGAGCGCATCATCGGCCGGATCGCCGTGGGGCGCGTCGGCCCGCGCGATATGTCCGCCCTCGGCCGCTGCCTGACGGATTTGCCCGCGTTTATCGATCAGCTCGCTACCATGCCGAGTGCCGGCGACGTCGCGCCGGAACTGGCGAGTCTCAAATCCTTCTGCCTGTCGCAGGGCGCGTTCCTCACCCGCGCCATCCAAGCCGATCCCGCTCCGCACCTCCGCGAAGGCGGCGTGATCAACAAAGGCTTCGATTCCGAGCTTGATCGGCTTCGCAACCTCGGCTCCGAGGGCCAGGCTTGGTTGGCCGGCTATCAGGCTCAGTTGATCGCCGAGAGCGGCATCCCGTCGCTGAAGGTCAGCTACAACAAGGTGTTTGGCTACTACATCGAAGTGACCGACACCCACCGCGACAAAGTGCCGACCGCCTGGACGCGCAAGCAGACGGTGAAAAACGCCGAGCGATACATCACGTCGGAACTCAAGCAGCACGAGACCGAAGTGCTGGGCGCCCACGACCGTGCGATTTCGCTCGAGCAATCGCTGTTCGAGCAAATCCGCCAGCACCTGCTGCCGAGCCTGGGGACGTTTCAGGAACTGGCGTACGCGATCGCGCGGATCGATGTGCTGTCGAGCTTGGCGGTGCTGGCGATCGACCGCCGCTACTGCCGGCCCGCTGTGGTTGAGGGGGCGATGCTGCACATCGTCGATGGCCGCCACCCCGTACTAGAGCAGCAGCTCGGCAGCGAGTTTGTGAGCAACGATTGCGCGTTCGCCGAGGGCGATTCGCTCTCGCTGATCACCGGCCCGAACATGGCGGGCAAATCCACGTACATCCGGCAAGTCGCACTGATCACGCTGATGGCGCAGGTCGGCGCGTATGTGCCGGCCAAAAGCGCGACGATCGGGCTGGTCGATCGACTCTTCACTCGCATCGGCGCCAGTGATGAACTGCACTCCGGGCAATCCACGTTCATGGTGGAGATGACGGAGACCGCTAACATCCTGAACAACGCCACGCCGGCGAGTTTGGTGATTCTAGACGAGATCGGCCGGGGCACGAGCACGCTCGACGGGCTGAGCCTGGCGTGGGCGATCAGCGAGCACATCGCCGACAACCTGCGGTGTCGCACGCTGTTCGCGACGCATTACCATGAGCTGACGGATCTGGCCGAGCGGTTCAAGGGCGTGAAGAACCTGAACGTCGCCGTCCGCGAGTGGGAGGATCAGGTGATCTTCCTGCACCGGATCGTCGAAGGCGGGACGGATCGCAGTTACGGCATTCATGTAGCGCGATTGGCCGGCGTGCCGCGCGGGGTGCTCGATCGGGCCCGGCAGTTGCTCGGAGAGCTGGCCGTCCAGCACGTCGGGCGGCCGAAGGTTAGCCGGGCGCGTAAAACAGATGACGCACAGCTTGCCCTGTTTCTTACACCCGCTCAGCAGATCGAGCGCGAGCTGGCCGAGCTGAATATGGATACGTTGACGCCCGTCAATGCATTTGATCTACTTCGCAACTGGAAGAGCAGGTTGAACCGCAGCTAATAATCGAGGGGGCTTGTCAGGGGCTTTTGGAGCTCGCTCGGATGTCCACTAAGTCGCTCGTTCGCCGCTGCGTCGGCGGGGCTTTGCTCGTAGTAACTTTCTTTTCTCTTGTTTACTACGGAACTTACAAGCAGCTCGATGTCTGTACGCTGTGCGGCCAAACGCGCACCACGAGGACGTTCTACATCCCGTTTACGTCCAAATCCTATTTCCAACACGAATCGTTCGCCCAGTCGTCGGTCGGCGAAGTCCTTGCCCAGGCGCATCTGGTGGACGATCACTCTCACGCCTGGAGAACCGCCTACACCATCGGCAACGGCCAGCCGCTGGTGCAACGCGAGGGTCGGTTTGCAAATTACTTCTTCTCCTCCAGTGAAACCACCAGCTACCTGCAGATGATTTCCGGTTTTCAAAGCAAGTCGGCCATCGCCAACTACATCAAAGCCGGCCAGCAGGACATCACCGCCCAGGCGACCGGCGTGCAGGCCAAAACGTCGTTCCTGAACGAGTCGCTGCTGGAACCCACCACCCGGAAAGCCGACGTGACCGACGCACTGACGCCCAAGCGGTAAACGTTCGGGGCTTTCAATCCAAATCGGTGCGCATATCGTATGAGATATTGCCCTATCGCCGGAATGAGGTTCATTCCTGCTGGAGGACAGGTGTCCTCACCCGCCGGTGATTGGCGGCAATCGCGGGGGCTGAGGACAGCCGCCTCCAGCATGGTGTTTCCTAATTTCCGGCAGAACCAAAACCTGTGGATGTCAGCCGATCGTAATGTGGATACCCTCGCTTAAAACCCGTCAACGCAGCAACGAATGGATGGACGACCCGAGCGCCGATCCGGAGTTGCTGCGACTGAGTCTTCGGTACCTCCGGCGGATGAATTTTCTGCTCGGGTACTCGCGCGCCTCCATCGCGTATCTCGACCGCTTCAGCCGGCGGTGGAAGCGCGGCGGAACGATCCGCATTCTTGACCTGGCCACGGGCTCGGCCGACATGCCGCGGTCGATCCTCCGCTGGGCCGACCGCCGCGGGTGGGATGTGCGGGTGACGGGCATTGACCTGATCGAAAAAACCGCCCGGACGGCCGCCATTGAATCCGACGACCCGCGAATCTCGATCATATGCGCCGATGGGCTGAACCTGCCGTTCGAGGCGGGCAGCTTTGATTACGCCCACACCGCGCTGTTCCTGCATCACCTGGACACCCCCGACGCGGTCAGGGTGCTGGCCGGGATGGCCCGCGTGGCCAGGCGCGGGATTATCGCCGCCGATCTGCTCCGCAATCGCCGGGCGTATGCGTGGATTAAGCTGATGAGCCTGCGCGCCAACCCCATGGTCAAAAACGACGGCCCGGCGAGTGTCGCCCAGGCCTACACCAAGGCTGAAGTCCTGGAGATGCGAGAACAGGCCGGCGTGCAGTTCGCGCAGTTCCACATACACTTCGGGCACCGGTTTGTGTTGGCGGGGGAGAAGTGAAGAATTGCCGATTGTCGATTGAAAAAACATCGATGATTTTCAATCGACAATCGGCAATCGGCAATCGACAATCTCGCCATGTCGTCGATCAGCTTTGACACGTTCGAGCGGTACAAGCAGAAGGGCCTCGATGCCCGCCGGGCCGGGCAGTGGGATTCGGCGCGGGTCTACTTGTTGGAGGCCGCCCGCGCGATGGTCGAGCTGAGCAAGCAGGCCGGCAGCGAAGATCTCCGCCAGGCCCGTCGCGACACCGCCGCCAAGTTGCTGGAACTGGCCCGCGACTGTGACGATGCAAAATTTCAGCGCCGTCGTGTCGCGGCGGGAAACGAGGGTTCGAAGAACCCTGCTTCGTCTTCTGCCACATCCGACGACGGCGCCGATGCCAGCGACTGGATCGTCCGCGAAAAGCCGACGCTCCGTTTCGACGACGTCGCCGGCCTCGACGAGGTGAAGGAAAACATCCGCCTGAAGATGCTCTATCCGTTCGAGCACCCGGAGCTGGCGAAGAAGTTCGGCATCCGCGCAGGAGGAGGCGTGCTGCTGTACGGCCCGCCCGGAACGGGCAAGACCATGCTCGCCAAGGCCACCGCCGGCGAGATCGACGCCACCTTCTTCCGCATCAGCCCGGCCGACGTGATGAGCAAATGGGTCGGCGAGGCCGAGCAGAACATCAAGAAACTCATCGACGCCGCCCAGCAGGAAACGCGCAGCATCATCTTCATCGACGAGATCGAAGCCCTCATCCCCGCCCGCCGCGATGAAGGCAGCAGCGTGATGCAGCGGCTGGTGCCGCAGTTGCTGCAGGCGATGCAGGGGTTTGACGCCAAAACCAATCCGGTCTTGTGGATGGGCGCGACCAACGTCCCGTGGCAGTTGGACCCCGCCGTCCTCCGCCCCGGCCGGTTTGATGAAAAAGTCTACATCCCGCTGCCCGACCTGCCCGCACGGCAGAAGCTGCTGGAGATTTACCTAAGCAAGCGCCCGCTGGCCGACGATGTCGACCTGATCGGCTTGGCCGATCGGCTGGACGGTTTCAGCGGCGCCGACATCCAATACATCGCCGATCGCGCCGCGACGATCCCGTTCCTCCAATCCGTCGCCAGCGGTCTGGAAGGTGAAATCACTATTGCGATTCTGGAGGACGTGATCAGCACGACGGCTCGCAGCGTGAACCCGGCGATGCTCGCACGGTTTACCTCATGGGCGGAACAGGGGATCGGATGAGCAACGCGGCCCTGTGATCCTTCACGTTTATCCGCTGGGTGATATTCAGGCATTCGCGCAGGAATTGACGCACCGCCTCGCTATAATTTCCAATCGTGCAAATCCACCTTGATCGATTGTTTAGTCACGTTCGCAAAGTATCAATTCTTACATCGCTGATGTTTTGGCTCGTCGGCTGCGCCGAGCAGCCGAGTAATCCATCCTTCCCCGTTACCGCCGACGATGCTGAACAGCATTTGGATACCATGCACGCCCACCCCGCGCACCTGCATCGGCCTTTGGTGATTGTCGGCGGGATGAACGATCCGTTCGTCGGCACCTGGTGGGCCCGGCGGGAGATTTCCCGCGCGATCGACGATGAAAACATCGTCGGCGTTTCACTTTTTTTCTGTGGCACGTTTGACTCCTGTCGCGACCACATCATCGAAGAGGTGCAAGCCCGCTTCCCCAACTCCGATCCGAAGCAAACGGTGGAGGTGGATGTCATCGGAATTTCCCTCGGCGGGATCGCCGCAAGTTACTCCGCTCTCGATCACCCCGGCCGGCCTCGGTTGCGGATCAGGCGGCTGTTTACCATCAGTTCGCCGCACCGCGGGGCGCAGGTCGCGTCGGAATGGCCGGTCGTGTCGTCGGTGCAGAAGGACATGCGGGCCGGGTCGGAATTCCTCAACCGCCTTAGCGCCTGTCCGGTGGATTACGAGATCGTGCCCTACGTCCGCCTCGGCGACACCACCGTCGGCACCCTCAACGCCGCGCCGGAAGGTCAAACCCCGATCTGGATGCCTTGTCCGACGTTCCAAAGCACACATTCCATGGCCGTGTTCGACGTGCGCGTGCTGGCCGACATCGCAAGGCGACTGCGCGACGAGCCGCCGCTGGCGACCGAACTGCGGGCGCCGCTGCCGTAACCTAGGAATGACGCGGTGATTCACATCGGATGCCCTAACCCGTCGAGATGAGTCGAGCGCCGAATGGAGGGCGGCTGTCCTCAGCCGCCGAGTATTCTGGCACACGCGGCGGCTGGGGACAGCCACCCTCCAAATGGCTGCGTGTTTCAAACCGGCCCGCATCCCTTGCCGATCCCGCAGCGTCGCTATAATCGCCCGGCGATGCCTGAACTGCGCGAACAGCTTCAAACCCACTTCGGCCTGGAGGACTTTCGTCCCGCCCAGCGCGGCGTGATCGAGGACGTGCTGGCCGGGCGGGATGTGCTCTGTGTTATGCCCACCGGGGCGGGCAAATCGCTCTGCTACCAGCTGCCGGCCGTCATCCAAAGAGGGCTGACCATCGTCGTTTCGCCGCTGATTTCGCTGATGGAAGACCAGGTTTCGCAGCTGAAGGACGAGGAGATCGAGGCGCTGTTCCTCAACAGCTCGCTCACGCCCACGCAGCAGCGGGCAACGCTGTCGCGGGTGATGCAGGGGTTTCATGGGCTGCTGTATGTCGCGCCCGAGCGGTTCTTCGCCGGCAGTTTTCAGTCGGCCATGGAGCAGCTGAACGTGAAGCTGCTCGCGATCGACGAAGCCCACTGCATCAGCCAGTGGGGGCACGATTTCCGCCCCGAATACGCCCGTCTGGGCGAGGTTCGCCAGCGGCTGAAAAGCCCGTCGACCATCGCGCTCACTGCTACCGCCACCGAAGACGTCCGGCAGGACATCATCCACCAGCTGCAGCTGAACGAGCCGAGCGTGGTGATCACCGGGTTCGATCGCACCAACCTGATCTACGACGTCCGGCGGATCAACAAGGTCGCCGAGAAAGACGCTGAACTACTTCGATTACTGCAAGACCCTGGAAGCGGGATCGTTTATTGCGCCACGCGGAAAAATGTCGACACGTTAGCCCGGTCGCTTGCGGCCCGCTTGAAACCAAGACTCGTCGTCCCCTATCACGCCGGTTTGGACGCGGGAGATCGCACGAGCAATCAGGAACAATTCATGGACACGCCCGGCGCGATCGCCGTGGCGACCAACGCGTTCGGCATGGGCATCAACAAGCCCGACATCCGCTTCGTCGTCCACTACAACACGCCCGGCACGCTGGAGGCGTATTACCAGGAAGCCGGCCGGGCCGGGCGCGACGGGAGCATGAGCCGCTGCACGCTGCTATACAGCTTTCAGGACCGCAAGACGCAGGAATTCTTCATCGACAAGCTCGGCGCCGAGGTCGATAACCTAGACCCCGCCGTCATCGCCGAGCGGCAGGCCCGCGCCCGGCAAAAGCTCGACCTCATGGTCCGCTTCGCCCAAACCCACCGCTGCCGGCGGCAGCAGATCCTCGACTACTTCGGCGACGAAGGCGAAGTCCCCGACTGCCAATGCGACGTCTGCCGCGGCGACAGCGGCATGGTGGTCGATCACTCCCAGCCGATCAGCGAAGAGGCCGTCCTGCTGGTGCGGCAGTTGCTCAGCGGCGTAGCGCGCATGCGCGGCAAGTTCGGCGTCGGCGCCGTGGCCGAGGTGCTGACGGGCGTGGAGAACGAGCGCGCGACCAAGTGGAACCTCCAGCAGCTCACATGCTTCGGCCTGCTGGCCAAATATCCCGCCAAGCGGGTGATCGCCATGCTGCACCGCCTGATCGAGGCTGGTTTGGTCCGCCAGCGGGCGCTCGATAGCGGCTTCGGCTCGGTGGCGGAGATTTCCGCGACGGGCCTGGCGGTGATGAAATCCGAGCAATCCCCGCCGGCGATGCTGGCAGACCTCGTGCCGACAGCCAAGCGCGGTTCCCGCGCGAACGGCACGAATCCGAGGGCGTTGGGTACGAACCCCCGAGCCAATCGTGAGCCTCGCGTGGAGTTCGACGACCGCGCCGAGCTTGATCCCGATGAGCAATCCCGTTTCGATCGCCTGCGTCGCGTGCGGAGCGAACTGGCCCGCGCCAAGCAGTTGCCGCCGTACTGTATCTGCCACGATAAGACGCTCGCCCAGATCGCCCGCATCGCACCGGCGTCGCTGGAATCGCTGGAAGACATCAAAGGCATGGGCCCGTTCAAGGTCAAAATGTACGGCCAGCAACTCCTCGCCGCCCTCAGCGAAGCGCCGGCGGAGTAGTCACCCGTACCACGGGCCTCCGGCCCGTGCGTAACACATCAGGACTAGAAAGACGCGTTTTTATAAATTGGGCATCGCCGGCACGGGCCGGAGGCCCGTGGTACAGGCGAACCACTCGTGCTACGGCGCGCATCTCCATTTCTCTGTGCTTTCCTCTGTGACTCCGTGTCTCTGTGTCGTATGTTTTCTGTATGCCCAAACCCATCGTCGTCATCGGATCGATCAACATGGACCTCGTCTGCCGCACGCCGCACATGGTCGCCCCCGGCGAGACGATCCTCGGCAGCGACTTCGTCACCATCCCCGGCGGCAAGGGCGCGAACCAGGCAGTGGCGGCCGCCCGGCTGGGCGGCGACGTCCACATGATCGGCCGGGTGGGGGATGACGATTTCGGCAAGCGCCTGCTGGCCGGCCTGGCAACCAACGGCGTGAATATCGACCGCGTGCCGATCACCAGGAACGTCGCCAGCGGCGTGGCGATGATCCTCGTCGACGCCAAGGGGCAGAACTCGATCGTCGTCGCCCCCGGCGCGAACTTTAAGGTGACGACCAAGGACATTGACGCCGCCAAAAGCCTGATCGCGTCCGCCGCCGCCGTGGTGCTGCAGCTCGAGATCCCGCTGCCGGTGGTGAAGTACGCCCTGGCGCTCTGTCACAAGCTGGGCGTCTACACGATCGTCGACCCCGCCCCCGCACCGGCCAAGCTGCCGAAGGAGCTGTTCGCCGCGGATCTGTTCTCGCCGAACGAGTCCGAGGCCGCCATCCTGCTCGGCGGATCGGAGAAGGACGCGCCGTCCAAGGTGCCCGCCGCGCTGCTGAAGCGGGGGGCCAAGTCCGTCGTCCTCAAGCGCGGCGCCCACGGTGCGGCGTGGTTCGACCGCTCCGGCGAAGTGGCGTCGCAGCCGGCGTTCAAGGTCAAAGTCGTCGACACGACAGCGGCGGGCGATTCGTTCACGGCAGGGCTCGCCCTTGGCAGAGCCGAGGGCTTGAGTCCCGCAGACACATTAAATCTCGCCTGCGCCGCCGGCGCCGTCTGCTGCACGACGTTCGGCGCCCAACCGTCGCTCCCGACACGGAAGCAGGTCAATGTTCTTCTGAAGTAGGGTGCTCTTCATGGCACCGTTTTTGATTGGTGGGGGGAATGGTGCCATAAATGGCACCCTACAAGACTGGGCGTAACTGTTTACCGTCCCGTCATGGATTTTGTAACTGCTTACCGTCCCGTGGAATTTTATTGAGTGCAGGGGGCGCGCCCGGCGAGGGGATTTGGTAACTTCTGCTCCGGCATGGACGCCCGGGAACTGAAACAATACGA
>JANMES010000142.1:0-38849 GCA_031377185.1 Phycisphaerae bacterium | reverse complement strand
AATGGTTGGGGCTATGGAAAAGCGTGCCTTCGCGGGGCGTTGATAAGGGCGGCGCTAAACATTTTAATGTAACTCTCACCCCCTCCCCAGCGGGGTGAGGGCTGGGGTGTGGGGAGAAACGCGAAATTTGCGGTTTGCTCGGTGATCGAACGAACGCAACCAAAAAATGTTCGGCTACCCATCCCCGCCAGACACGTCGCGTTTCTCCCCTCACCCTAACCCTCTCCCCGCTGGGGAAAGGAAACCGGAGTTCACTCCGCGACGAGCAGCTTACACCCCGCGGCTTCGATCTTGTTTCGGTCTTCGTCGGATAAATCGCTGTCGGTCACGACGATGTCCATTTCGCTCATCTGGCAAAGCTGGCAAAGCGCCTGCTGCCCGAACTTGGAGGAGTCAACCAATAACACGACCTGCTGTGCCTGCTGCATCATCTTCCGCTCGGCCTGTACGAGCAGCATGTTCTGGTTGTATAGCGTGCCCTGATGCACGCCCGCCACGCTCATGAAGAGCGTTCTGGTGTGGATGCTGGTGATCAGACTCTCCGCCATCGGCCCGAGGAGTACGCCGTATCGCGGGTACAGCAGCCCGCCGGTGAGGATCAGCTCAACCTGATCGTTGTTGATGAAGAGGTTCGAAATTGGCAGCGAGTTGGTGACCAACTGCATCGGCCGATCGGCCAGTTCCTCGGCCAGGTAGTACGTCGTCGTCCCGCCGTCGACGAGAACGGTATCGCCGGCCTGCACTAAGTTCGCGGCAACCCTGGCGATCTTCCGCTTGGTTTCGATCTGGTAGCCCATCCGCTGATCGAATGCATAAGGACGCGTGCCGGGCGGCTTGTCCTTATCGCCGACCCAAATCACGCCTCCGTGCGTCCGCTGCACCAGCCCGGCCTGCTCGAGCATCTCCAGATCGCGACGGATCGTCGACGGGCTGACCTTCAATTCCGCCGCCAGCCACTCGTGATCGCCCATGCCCCGCTCGGCGAGCAGCTCTTTGATGCGAGATTGGCGGGCGGGAATGAGCATGGTGGAAAATCCGAATGACGAAACCCGAAATCCGAAAGAATGACGAAATCCGAATAACGAAATTGCAGAGATAGAATTTTTCGTTTTTCGTCATTCGTCATTCGGGTTTCGTCATTCGGTGTTAAGTTGTTCCTCTCACCTTCGCGTACGTATCATCCAACTGCTTGCTCCCCGCCACCAACGCCGACGCTTCGCGGGGCCAGAGTTCGATTTCGAACCGCTTGACCACCCCGGTGCGATCGATCAGTGTCGGCAGGCTGGTGCAGGTGCCACGGATGCCGTATTCGCCGGTCAGTTGGCTGCTAACGGGCAGCACTTTCGGCTGATTGAGGGCGATCGGGTGGATGACTTCCGCAATCGTCAGGCCGACCGCCCAGCCGGCGCCGCCTTTGAGCTTGATGCACTCAGCGCCGCTGGTCTTGGTGCGCTCGAAGATCGCGTTCTGCCGGGCGGTGCTGAAGTTCGGCAGCTTGGTGAGCGCGATGCCGCCGGCCTCGGCCGTTGACCAGATCGGCACCATGCTGTCGCCATGCTCGCCGAGGATCAGCGCCTTTACCTGGCTGGGCGGGAGGCCGACTTCCTGGGCGATCAGCGAGCGGAAACGGGCGGTGTCCAGTTGCGTGCCCAGGCCGATGACTTTGGCGGGGTTCCACTTCAGCGCGTCGATCGCGAGGCGCGTCAGGATGTCGACCGGGTTGGAGACGATGAAAATAATCGCGTCCTTCTTCAGGCCGGCGGATTTGAGCGAATCGAGAATCTGCCTGAACAGCGTGACGTTGCGGTTGATCAGGTCGAGCCGGCTTTCGTCGGGCTTACGCCGCAGGCCGGCGGTGATACAGACGAGGTCGGCGTCGGCGCATTGGTCGTACCCGCCGGCGTAGATTTTCTGATCGCCGATCACGGAAGTGCCGTGGAGAAGGTCGAGGGCTTCGCCTTGCGCCATTTGTTCGTTGGCGTCGAGGAGGTGGATCTGGCTGACGATGCCTGCGCACTGAAGGGCAAACGCCGCGTTACTGCCTACTCGCCCGCCGCCGCCGATGATGCTGACTTTCATAGAAACTCCGAATTCTGAATTCTAAATTCTGAATTCTGAAAGAATGCATCGACCGCCGAATCTACTTTCAGCATTCAGAATTCAGCATTTCCTTACGCCGTCGCCATAATCTGATCCGTGATCGTCTGCACGAGCGTTTCGATGTCGGCCGCGCTGACGTTGCTCGGGATCATCGAGGCGATCGCGCCGCTGAGCGGGTCGGCCTTGGGTACGGGCGCGGTCCCGCCGTCCACGCTCATCTTGCCACGGCCGCCGACTTCGGCCCGCACGCGGCTGACAAAATCGCTCGTGCCGCAGCCGACGATTCCCTTTTTGGCGTCTTCCATGCGCGGGTCGTTCAAACCGAACTTGGCTTTGAGCTGGATCAACTCCGCCATTTCCTTCGTGCCCAGCGGGTTGACGTTACCCAACTGCTTGGCCAGCAGCAGGATGCGGGCGTAGGCGTCCACGATTTCGAGCTTGTAGTAGCACTGTTCGAGATCGGTATCGAAGCAGACCACGCCGTGGTTGCCCATCAGCACGGTGTTCGATCCCTGCACGTGCGGCACGATCGAGTCGGCCAGCCGCTGGTCGCCGGGGGTGACGTACTGCGCCGTCTTCACCGGCCCGAGGAACACTTCGGCCTCGGGGTGGATGCAGGTAGGCAGATCAACGCCAGCGATCGCGAACGCCGTCGCGTGCGGCGGGTGGCTGTGGATGACCGCAACGACATCGGGACGAGCCTTGTAGATCGCGGCGTGCATCAGGAATTCGCTCGACCGCTTCAGCCGCCCGGCCAACTGCTTGCCGGTGCCATCGACAGTGCAGATGTCCTCCGGCTTGAGGTTGCCCTTGCTGATGCCCGTCGGCGTGCAGAGGAACTTGTTGTCGCCCATGCGGAAGGAGTGGTTGCCTTCGTTGCCGGCACAGAAACCCTTCTGCCAGATCCGCCGGCCGATGTCGCATAACTGCTCGCGGATCTTGAACTCGCTGACAAATGTTTTGGCCATAGTATTCACCGTTTTCGTCGCATGGGCTACCAGCCCATGCTCAACTCACGCACTTTGGCATGGGCTGGTAGCCCATGCGACTGTTACAGATTCAATTCAATCTTCACTTCATCCAGAATCGCTGCGTTGTACGCATCCAGCGGCACGCGCTTTTCAGGATAGAACGGCATCGTGGCTTCCCGGCTTTCAGTGAAGGCGATCAAGTCGCCTTCGCTGGCACCCAGGTTGTCGTACACCACCACAGTCTCGGCCGACTTGCCCGGCTTGCCGGACAAGGCGAATCGGTCTTGTACAACGGCGATCACGAACCGCCCGCCGACCAGCGTTTCGTAAACGCTGTTGAGGGTGAGGCGACCGATGACCTTGCCGATTCGCATGCGTTACGCCGTTTCCACAAATTCGTTCGTTCGCTTCGCCGTCACAAACCGGCGGATCAGCTGCCGCATTTCGCCGATCGCCTGACGATCGGTTTCCAGAATCAGCACGTTGGCAGCAACCTGCTCGATGCCCGCTTCGACCGCAGCGAGCGACGTTCCGACGATCGCTCGCAGCGCCTTGCTGCGGTTGGCGATCACTGTTGCCACTACCGCGTGCGGCGCGACTAAAATCCCGCCAGCCGCACGTTTTTCGGTCACTTCCCGCGCGAGGTGATCGACGGCGCTTTTGACGCGGGTCGAATCACTTAGGATCACCATCGGCGCCAGCGGGGTGTCGAGCGCGACGTTTGAGAGCGCCGCTTTGGCAATCCCGCAGGGTCCGTCGCACCACCAGAGGTACGGCGAAACAGGGTTCTTCGAACCCTCGCGTCCCATCGAACCGGCAACGTCCGCATACCCAACCGCGATTTTCTTCTCCCGCACGAAATCTTTTGCAGCAGGAGTCAACCGTGCCCGGTAAGGGAGCACGATGGCCCCGGTTTCCTTCAGCAGCGACTCAAGCTGACGCGCGGTGTAAAACATCAAGCCTGATCCACAATCGCCGCCACGAAATACCGCAGCGGGCTTTTATCGTTCCCAACCAAATCGCGGGCACCCTTGCCGTCGCTGTTGAACACGATCATCTGCCCGACAGCGGCATTCAGCTTGTCAAACGCCACCACCGGATCCGCCTCCGGCTCGCGGGCGTTGTTCAACGGCTGAATCACAAGCATCCGCCACCCGACAAACGTCGGATGCTTGATGGTGCTGGTGGCGTAGCCGATGACAGTTCCTAGTTGCATAAGTTGTTAGTTGCTAGTTGTTAGTTGCTAGTTGATGATGAATCTCTTCACTAACAACTAGCAACTAACAACTAACAACTTATTTCCTAAATCATCCTCATCGATCCCGCGACCATCATTCTGCGGAAGCGGGTGAAGGTCATGGGGCTTGTGATCCCTTCGCCGGTTGGCGTGGCGATCGAGTAGCTCAGATAACCCTGGCCGCCCAGTCCCAAAGCGGACGGCGAAGCGCCGTTGGCTACAAAAATCGTCGTGTTCGCCATCTTGCCAAACTTGGTCACCGTGCTCATGTTGCGGCTGTGGATGATGGCGGTGTGGCGGTAGCCGTGCTCGGACTCGATCGCCAGGTCCATTGCCTCTTCCACGTTGCGGCACTTTACGAACGGCACGAACGGCATCATCTGTTCGATCTGCACGTACGGGTGATCGGATTTGGTCTCGCCGATCAGCAACTGCGTCGTCGGCGGGATGCTCACGCCGGCGGCGCGGGCGAGGACCGCGGCGTCCTGGCCGACGAAATCTTTGTGGACGTGTCGCTTGTTGTCTTTCGGGTCGACCGGCAGGGCGGCGTTGGTCAGCCGCTCGATCTGCTGGGCGCTCAGGACGAACGCGCCGGCTTTTTCCATCTCGCTGATTAGCTTGTCGTAAACACTCTCTACGACGAAGACTTGCTTTTCGCCGATGCATAGCAGGTTGTTGTCAAACGCGGCGCCGGCCACGATCGAGCGGGCAGCATTCTGCAGGCAGGCAGTTTCGTCCACTACCACCGGCGGATTGCCCGGCCCGGCGACGATCGCACGCTTTTTGCACGCCAGTGCTGCCCGCGCGACCGCCGGCCCGCCGGTGACGACCAGCAGCGGGATGCCGCGGTGGTTGAAGATCGCGTCGGCCGTCTCCAGCGACGGGGCGGCCATGCAGGTGATCAGGTTATCGATGCCGTACTTGGCGTGGATGGCTTTGTTGTATTCGCGAACCGCATGCACCGCGCACTTCACGCCGCTGGGGTGCGGGTTAGCCACGATGCTGTTGCCGGCGGCGATCATGTTCACGCAGTTGGCGCTGAGCGTCGGGATGACGTGGGTGACGGGGGTCACCACGCCGATCACACCAAAAGGGGCGTATTCCTGCAGGCACAGGCCGTTGCTGCCGCTGTACGCGTCGGACTTGAGGAACTCCACGCCGGGCACAAGCTCGAGGATGATCAGCTTCTCGATCTTGTGATCGAGCCGGCCGATCTTAGTTTCGTCCAACTCCATCTTGCCCCAGGCCTGGGCATTCTGCTTGGCGAGGGCTTTGATGAGCTTCACGATCCCGTCGCGGTCTTCCATCGACAGGCGGACGAGCTTCTTCTGGGCTTCAGTCGCGGCGGTAACGGCGTCGTCGACGTTCACGAATACGCCGTTTTGGCCGGTTACGCCACCGGCTGAAGCGGGTGGACCGCCGGCGGGCTGAGCGGACTTGAGTCGCTTCATCACTTCAGCGACGACGTCTTGTACGAGTGCGGTGTCCATTATTGTAGCACGGGCGTCTCGCCCGTGTCCGAGCACCTTGGCACGGGCGAGACGCCCGTGCTACGCGCTAATCTTTCGCCTGATAAAACGTCTTGCCGCCGATGGAGGCGGTATCGACGATGCCCACGATCGTCGCGTCCGCCGGCAGGTTTTTGGTCTGCTCGGTCATGCGGGCACTGCTGCCCTGAACGACGAGAACAAGCTGGCCTTCGCCGGCGCCCACCACATCGATCGCCACGATCGCGCGACCCGTGTTGCCCAGCGCGGTCGGTGTTTTGCCTGCGTCGTCGAACTTCACGTTCAACGGCTCGATCACAAACAACTTCTGCCCGCCGAGGGTTTTATCCTTCTGCGTGGCAACAACGTGGCCGGTGATTCTTGCTAGAAACATGAGAACTCCAATGCAGAATGATGAATAATGAGTGCGGAATTAATTCATCATTCTGCAGTCATACTTCTGCATTATTGCTCAGCCCATCTTCGAAAGATCCACGCTCGGGCGCGGGATCACGTGGACGCTGACGATTTCGCCGACTCGGCCGCCGGCTTCGGCGCCAGCATCAACCGCGGCGCGAACCGCAGCGACGTCGCCCTTGACGCTGAACGCCACCAGGCCGTTGCCAACCTTGTGCTGATCGACGAACGTGACGTTGGCCGACTTCAGGGCCGCATCCAGCGCCTCGACGGCGGCGATGATTCCCTTGGTTTCGATCAACCCGATTGCTTCTGCATTTGCCATGACTAGCTCCTAGTAATTCTTTTTCGACCACGGATGAACACAGATACACACAGATAAGAAGGAATTGAATTTGTTTTATCTGTGTCAATCTGTGTTCATCTGTGGTCGTTTTCTTAGTTTGCTTTCAAGACCGTTTCCGTCTGCCTTGCGACGATCAACTCTTCGTTCGTCGGCAGGATCCAAATATCCGCGTTCGATTCGACGGCACTGATTTTCGCTTCCTTGCCGCGTACCTTGTTCTTGGCCGGGTCGAGCACGATGCCCGCAAAAGCGAGGTTCTTGCACACGGCCTCGCGAAGCTCTGCGCCGTTCTCGCCAATGCCGGCCGTGAACACCAAGGCGTCACAACCGCCCAGTGCCACCAGGTACGCTCCGATGTAATGCTTCACGCTTTCGGCGAACACATCGAGTGCCAGCTTGGCCCGGGTGTTGCCCGTTGAAGCGGCTTTTTCGATGTCCCGCATGTCGTTGCTCACGCCGCTGATGCCGAGCAGGCCGCCTTCTTTGCCGAGCTTTTTCAGCACGTCGTCGACGGTCAGGCCGTGCTTCAGCAGCCGCATGAGCGCGAACGTATCAAAGTCGCCCACGCGGTTGTTCTGCGGCAATCCGGTCTGCGGCGTCAGGCCCATGCTGGTGGCGACGCTCTTGCCGTTCTCGATCGCACAGATGCTGCTCGATCCGCCGAGGTGGCAGCTGATGACGCGCCGGGCGCTCGGGTTCAGCTCCTTCATCCGCGTGGCGATGTAGCGATGGCTCGCACCGTGGAAGCCGTATCGGCGGATGCCGAGCTCCCTCGTCCACTCGTACGGAATGGCGTACGTCTGCCGGCTGGCCGGGATCGTCTGGTGGAAGGCCGTTTCAAAGCATGCCACCTGCGGCACGCCGGGCAGTTTTTCCGCGAACGCTTTCATCGCCGCGATGTACGGCGGGTTGTGAGCGGGCGCGATGTCGGCAAACTGCTGCATTGTGTTGATCACGTCATCATTCACCCGCACCGCGCCGCTGATCGGTCCGCCATGAACGGCCTTGAACCCGATGGCGGCCGGCTTGGTCTTCAGCTCCTTCAGGATCACGTCGATCACTTGCCCGTGATTGGCGTAAGGAGCACCAGCCTGCCCGATCCGCTCGTACCCGCCGCGCGCGATCTCGTTCCCGTTCTGCTCCATGTCTAGGAGCTTGAACTTGAATGAGGTCGAACCGAGGTTGGCGACGAGAATCATCATGCCGTAAAGCAGAAGGATGAATGATGAATGCAGAATGAATTCAACATTCTGCATTCATCATTCTGACTTACTCCTTACGCTCCAAACCCCGCTAGCAGATCCTGGTGCGGCCGGGCGATCACGTGCTTGGCGATCAGTTCGCCGACCTTGCTGGCGGCTTCGGCACCGGCGTCGATGGCGGCTTTGACGCTGCCGACGTCGCCTTTGACGATCGTGGTCACGAAGGCTCCGCCGATCTGCAGGGTTTTGACGATTTCGACGTTGGCGGCCTTGCCCATGGCGTCGGTGGCTTCGACCAGGCCGACCCAGCCCTTGGTCTCGATCGCGCCGATCGCCAGTGCCGGGCCGATGGCGACTTTGGCGTCAGCCTTGCGGGCCTTGGGCAGCATGCCGGCCAGTTCGTCGTGCGGGCGGGCGATGACGTGAACGCCGATCACCGTGCCCAGCCGACCAGCGGCTTCGGCACCGCTGTCCGCAGCAGCTTTGACGGCGGCGACGTCGCCTTTGACGAACGTCGTCACCATCGCGCTGCCACACTTGTCCCAGCCGACCATTTCCACGTTGGCCGACTTGAGCATCGCGTCAGTGCCTTCGAGAAGGGCGACGAGACCTTTGGTTTCCAGTAGTCCGAGTGCTTCACTTGCCATGATGCGTTCCTTTTCTGAAGTACTGAGTGCTGAGTTCTGAGTGCTGAGTAAAGACAGGAACGATTCCCGTGTTTTACTCAGCACTCAGCACTCGTTACTCAGTACTGCTATTTGATCAGTTCCATTTTCGTAGCGGTTTCCAGGTCACAGGCGTTGCCTTCGTCGGTGTCGATATGCACTTCAAGTACGACCTTGGGGTGATATCGCACTTTGACGCGGTCGAACGTCACGCCGCAGGGGCCGGTGATTTTGAGTTTCATGTAGTCGCCGTCGCTCACGCCGTAGTAGGACATGTCAGCGGTCGACATGTGCACGTGGCGTTCAGCGCGGATGACGCCCTTGTTCAGGTTGATCGCGCCCTTCGGGCCGAGAACCGTCACGCCGGGCGTGCCTTCGTGGTTGCCGCTGATGCGGAGGGGGAGATCGACGCCCAGGTAAATGCCGTCGGTGTAGCTCAGCTCGATCTGCGTGTAATCGCGGACCGGGCCGAGGATGCGGACGTTCGGGATGATCCGCTGCCGCGGGCCGACGATGGTCACCAGTTGTTCGCTTGCGAATTCGCCTTGCTGGTAGAGGTCTTTGAGCTTGGTGAGCTTGCTGCCCGGGCCGAAGAGGGTTTCCAGGTCCGCCTGCGTCACGTGCATGTGACGCGCTGACACGTTCACCACCAGCGGATGAGGCGGCCCGCCCGTCGGGGACACCATCGACCTCTCACTCGACGGCGGGGGATTGATCTGCCCTCGCAGCTTCTGAGTCAGAACCTCGCGAACGAGTGCCTCAACGTCTCTACGATTTAATGTGGTCGATCCGCCTGCCAAAGAAACCTCCGCCTGTCAGGGTTGTTCAATAATATCTATTGTATTCCAAAACTTGTCAAGTTATTTCATGCTTTGTCAAAAAATAGTGAAAATGGGGGTTTTATGGGACGTAGGTGGGAGAATTCCAACGGTTCTCGTACGTTGAATACTTTGCTGCTTGCGGCTTCGCGAGTGCAGAACCCGTTGAATTCGCGAAGCCGCAAGCGGCAAAATCCCGATTCTCCACGTCCAGCTTATTTCCCCAAGTACTCACACATCGACGTACATGTCTCGTAAACAATGATTTTTGAAAGCATCGGAAGCGAGGGTTTGAGTCGATCCCAGATCCACTTCGCAAGCACTTCGCTGGTCGGGTTTTGCAGCCCTTCAATGTCATTGAGATAGTAATGATCGAGCAGTTTGAGGATCGGCTCGGTCACGGCCTTAATATCGCCGTAGTCGATAAGGTAACCCTTGGCCGGATCAACGTTGCCTTCCACGACGACATCGAACCGAAATGAGTGCCCATGCAGCCGGCGGCACTTATGGCCGTCGGGGAAGGTCGGCAGGTCGTGGGCGGCCTCGAAATGAAACTGTTTGCTCAGGCGGACGAACATTCCGTCGATTCTACGTCCCCCGGCGGTTGCCGTACAGCGCCACGTGCAGCCGCGGGCAATAGCGATAGCCGGTCTGCTTGCACACTTCGGCGATCCAGCCCGCCCGCGATTCGAGCACGCCTTGCTCGATGCCTTCGGGCATCAGCAGCACGTCGCTCGGTTCCCAGCCGGTGAGACGGTTGAGGATTTCCTCGATCTCCAGCAGATCCTGATCGCCCGACACCACAAACTTCAGTTGAAAGTCCGGCGAGCCGTCGATGAACTGCTGGATGACCGCGAAGTTCAGGCGTAGCCGATCGTGATTGGCAGCGAAACGCCCGCCATCGCGGTCGTGTGGGGTGGAGTTGCTGAGCTTGGGAGACAGCGACGCCAAGTCAACGTCCACCGCGTGATACACGGTGGCGGCCGTCTCGATCGTGATATGCAGATTGGCTTCGCGGAGTGCCGCGCACAGTTCAACAATGTCCGGCATGATCATCGGCTCGCCGCCGGTGACGACGACATGCTTACAGCCGTATTCGCGCACCCGGCTGACGATTGCGGAGACCGAAACGTCTTGTCCCTCGGGTTCCCACGATGCGTAAGGCGTATCGCACCACACGCACCGCAGATTGCATCCACTTGCGCGTACGAACACCGAAGGAACGCCGATGAGTTTTCCCTCGCCTTGCACGGAATGGAATATTTCGGAGACTTTCATCGCCAGCCAACGCATCGACCTGATACAGGGTACCGACTTCAGCGCATCACAACCACCGTAAAGGGAATGACGGTACGGACGGGTTCGCCGGCCTTGTTTTTATTGGGTTCGAACCACCAGTTGTAGGCTTCAAGGCAGATGGGATTGTCAATTTCATTGCTGCCGCTGGAACGCAGCACGTCGGCCCGAACGACCTTGCCGTCGGGGTCGATGGTGAGTTTCATCGTCACTGCTGCCTGACCCAGCCCAACGCCGTCCCAAAAGCCCGCCAGAGATAAGCGTGGCCGGGTCAGCTTTGCCTTGCGTCCGGATCGCACGACCATCTTTCCCGCCCGCAGTTCTGCTGATCCGGATTGCGAAAACGGGTCGATTTCCGAATCGCTCTTGGGCGCCGGGTCGGCCGACCGGGCTGGCAGCCCTGGTTGTTGACTCGACGTAGCTCGGCTTGATCCGCTGTTCATCGCGACGGCGTTACCCGCCAGATCCGACGGCGGCGTGGAGGTTGCGGCGACCGGTTCCACAGGCCGAGTGGTCGGCTGATCCGGGTCTGCTTCCGGCTTATTTTCGGGTGGTCGAAACGCCAACTGTTTGCCTTCGCCATCGATGGCGGTTGCAGGACCGTCGGCTGTCTTCGCTATGGGCGGTTGAATCGGTGTTGCCGGCCCCAATGGCCGACCCCTGAAGCTGGCGGGCGGTTCGCTCTCTGCGGCCGACGGTTGGAGCATCGCCTGGGCCATCGCGCCGCTGCCGGTTGGGCCTGTGTATTTCGAGGGTGCATCGCCGACTCGGCCCATGCCCTCACCATCGCGACTGAGGAACGGCTGATCGAGTTCGGCTTCCCTCCCCATCGCGGGAAATTGGCCGTCGGATGACGCGATGGCGGTCCCATGGCCTTCAGCATCGCCAAGCTCGTCGTTGGGCTGATGACGGTACACCAGCCACTGCGCCGCCACGCCTTGGCGCAAAATGCCAGTTAGCGCGCGGATCTGCTCGTGCAGCATCCAGTAAACGATGCTCGAATGGAGCAGCATCGACAGAACCACCGCGATTGACCAGTCGAATTTGATCCACCGCTGACGCATAAGCTGTTGAACTATCGGCTTGCACCCGACAGCACAATTATACGTTGTGGACGCCAAAGGATGCCAAGAGTTGCCAATTGCCCGCTGAGTTGGTGTGCAATCGTTGGAGCTGGCGTTTCCATGCGACTACCGCCGGGTTCGATTAACCGCTGCCAGGATGCCGGACGATCTCAACGGAGCAGTGGGCTCGCTCGGCTACCGCGGCCGAGACGCTGCCCAGTAGCACGCGCTCGAACCGGCTCATCCCGTGCGCGCCGACGAAAACGCAGTCGGCCGGCCAGTCCTCGGCTTCTCTCAGCAGCACATGCTTGGGATCGCCTTCCCCGACAACGGGCTCCACTTTAAGCCCGGCTTCGTTCAGCTCCACAGCACACCGATCGACCGCCTGGCGGGCCCAGAGTCGGCCATCGACAAGGAGCGTGTCGGTACTCATCTCCGGCGTCATCAGGTTGGGCACGACCATCATGCTCATCGCAAACTGATCCAAGGCCGCCACCACGCGAACCTTCGTACCGACCGGCCAACTCCGCATCGCCACGCACTGCACGGCGGCGGCGGATTCCGAGGAGCCATCGACGCCGATCAGGATATTCAATGGCCGCGGCCAACTCGTTTGCTCACCTGAGTGTCTGCCAATTCGGACCGAACACGGAGCGTATCGAATCACCTGCTGAGCTACGCTACCGGCACCCCGAATCACTTTCGCAAAGAACTGCGCCACCGCCGACCGACCTCGCGGGCCAACCACGATCAGGTCCGGGGGCGATTTTTCCGCCAGCGCGATCAGTGCTTTGGTGGGTGATTGGGTACTTACCTCGGATGTCACCTTCCAAGTGGGCAGGGTGGCGCGGACGCGCTCGGCCCCTTGCTTGGCGGTTGATTCCGCCTCGGCCATGGCGGCGGAGAGCAGCGTGTACGCCGTTCTCGCCATCGGCTCGGTCGGTTCGGCCCGGGTGCGCGGATCGACCCCGTCGGTAATCGCCGGCCAAAGATCGGCTGCCGTCACCACGACCGCTTCGCCGTCAACTCCCAAACCCGCGTGAGATAGATCGGCGATGGCCTGATTCGAGAACTCGGTCCCGTCGTACCCGATAAGGATTTTGCAGGCCATGATGGTTGCTCCTGATGAAGGGGTGAAACGACTTCCGCAACGCTTAGTCAATGATTGGACGGCCACTCGTGGGGGTCAATTAGCGACAAGGACGTATCCGGCATACATAGCCTTCTCATCGCTATACGAGTTTGACCTATTAGAGATTGCTCCCAGTATTCAGACACACGGCAAGAGCTCTTGCTGTACCATCATAGGCATGACATGGCGCTTGCGTATTTCCGGCCTCTGGCGGCAGGGGATATCCGGCGGCCTGCAAAAAGGCTCCAGATCGTTCTTCCACCACTCTTTTGCGGTCGCATTTGCTGCAATTCTCACTCTCGTGGCTGCGGTTGTGGCCATCCAGTATTATGTCGCGGACCCGACCCAATCCCGTGCCGCATCCATCGCCGCTGCTTGCCTGGTGCTGTGGCTGTTTGAGATCATCCCTGCCTATGTGACGACGCTAATCATGCTCGTCGCCATTCCGCTGGCGATGAACTCGCTTGATCCGAAGGCCTACTCGCTGCCCAGCGTGCTCCGTGGGGCAGCCAATCCCGTGCTGGTGCTGTTTTTCGCCGGGATGACGCTCTCGGTGGCCGCCACGCGGTATCGCATTGATGCGTGGATCGCCAATCACCTCATACATCTCTCCCGAGGCCGGCGGCGCCTGCTGCTGGCAGCGGTGATGTTGGGGACGGCCGTCCTGTCCATGTGGATGTCGAACATCGCCGCCGGCGCGATGATGATCGCCACGCTCAAACCGATGGTCGGTTCGCAGCAGGAAAACCGGTCGTTTCTCAAAGCCCTGCTGCTGGGCGTCGCCTTCGCGGCCGACTTCGGCGGGATCGGCACGCCCATCGGTACTGGGCCGAATCTCATCGCGATCGCGGCCGTGCAACCGGGGCATTCGATCGACTTCCTCGAGTGGATGCGGTTCGGCATCCCGATCGCCATCACGATGGTGGCGTTCAGTTACGGCTTGTTGGTGTGGGGCTACAACGTCCGCGGCGAGATGCCCGCCGGCGAGCAATCGCGCGAAAAACTCGCCGGCAGCGGCTGGTGCGTGGTGGCGATCTTTTTCGCCTCTGTCATCGCCTGGATGCTGGAACCCCTGCACCACATACCGGCGGCGGTGGTGGGGTTGATCGCCGCCATCGTGCTGTTCGCGACCAACCTGCTCGACGCCCGCGACCTGGGCAAGATCGACTGGCCGACGCTACTGCTGATCGCCGGTGGGCTGATCCTCGGCGATCTGTTTGAAAAGTCCGGCCTCGTCCGCAGCACCGCCACCGCGTTTGAACTTCACCGCCTTCCGCAGTTCGCGGTGGTGGCGTTTCTGATCATCGCCTGCGCTGTGATCTCCGCAGTCGCCAGCAACACCGCAGCCGCGGCGGTGCTGATCCAAATCGGCATGGGGATCATGCCCACCCCGGCGATGGCGGTGCTGATTGCGCTGGCTGCGTCGATGGGCGTGCCGTTTGCCATCAGCACGCCGCCGAACGCCATCGCCTACGGGCAGGGGTATTTGCGTACGCGAGACTTGATGATCCCCGGTCTGTGCCTGATGCTCATCGGCTGCGGATTGCTTGCAGTGGTCGGCTTGAAGTTCCTGCACTGGAGCGGTGTGCCATGAATAAAATGAGATCTCCAATGCGTCGGATTGAGATTCGGCTGAGGAACGTCAATCAGTTGTTCAACACGATGGACCCGTCGCCGTTCCATGAAAAGGATTTGGATGCCGATGCCGAGGAGTTCATCGTTAGCTGGGCGCAGGAATTTCACCTGCACGAGCCGCTGGAGTTGATCGTGCATTTGGATGAGGCGCAGGCCGATCACGAGCCGGCCGAGATGATCGAGAAGGCGATTCGGCACTACTTCCGCTACCGGGCCGACATGACACGGTTCGAATTCCGCCGGATGATGCGCGACGCACGAACCAGCCTGCTCATCGGCACGCTATTCCTGGGCACCTGCCTTTTGCTGGCTGAACTGCTGGTCAACCGCGACGCGCATACGTTTTTGAAGGTGCTGAGCGAGAGCCTGACCATCTGCGGCTGGGTCGCCATGTGGCGGCCGCTGCAGATGTACCTGTACGATTGGTGGCCGGTACGCCGGCGGTGGCGGGTGTTTGAAAAGATGAGCCAGATCGCAGTGCGGGTGGTGAACGGCCGCGCACATCCGGCCGTTCCGATCCAACAAAAAACCCTCGATTTGTAAGAAATCGAGGGTCGTTCGCTGTAATGCGGCCGACTGGAGTCGAACCAGCACGAGTTGCCTCACTAGAACCTGAATCTAGGATTACACCTATATTTTCGGTTGATTTTCGATTAGTTACTAATATACTACTAATGGAGATCAACTGGAAAGGTGGCAGGATATGGCATCGGCAGTCAAACAAGGCAAATTCTGGTACGGGGTGTTCTACGATGAGAACCATAAGCAAAAGTGGGTGAAGGGCTACACCGACAAAGCATCGACGGTACAGATGGCGCAAGAGATGGAAGCCAAGGCGCGGGCTATCAAGATCGGCCAAGTCGACCCGATCGTCCAGCAGGAGCAGCAGGACCGAAACAAGCCCGCCGAGTACCACATCGACAAGTACGAGACGCACCTGCGATCTAACGGCTGTTCGGCCAACCATATCAGCTACACCATCGCCGACATCCGCAAGGCGTTCGCGTTCGCCGGCGTGAAGCTGGCGGCACAATTCACGCTCGATCACCTAAACGCCTGGGTTGTCACGCTCACGGCTGATTCGCAGCGGACGATTAACCGACGCGTCGGATCGGTCAAGGCGTTTCTGAAATGGTGTCACGGCAAGGGCATCGTGTCCAAGTACCTTTTGAACGCATGGAAGAAGCGGAAGGTGAAGGGCACGGAAAAGCGGAAGTGCCGACACCTGACCGCGGCGGAAGTGTCCAAGCTGTTGAAGGGTACGACCGACGCCGAGCGCCGAGACGTGTACAAGTTCGCGTTGCTCACCGGGTTTAGGTTCTCCGAGATCGGCAGCATGAGGCCGGAGAGTTTCAATTTTAAGGAAATGACGATCACGGTATCGGCCAACGACGCGAAGAACAAAGCCAAGGCGCAGCACATCCCGCTAAACCCCGACCTGTTGAAGATGCTAAAGGCCCGATGCAAGGGGAAGGCGCTCGAGGATCGCATCTTCACCATGCCCGAGCGAACGGCGGCGGCAAAGTTGCTGCGCGACGATTGTGAGGCATCCGGCATCAACACCGCCCGTGTCATGTTTCATAGCTTGCGGCATACGTTCATCACTCGCCTGGCCGAGTCAAACATTCACCCAAGCATTCTGCAGGAGTTGGCGCGGCATAGCACCTTAGAGACGACGCTGCAGTATTACGTTCACTTCCTGCAGGCGGATAAGGTAACGGCGATCGGGATGCTTAAGGCGGGATGATCGCCAGCACCGGCCAAGGTAACGAAGGGGAAAGGCAAGGCGGGGTAAGGTTTCACTTGCCTTTTGCCGATATGTAACATAATGTTACATGGGTATGAAGGTACTCGGAATCCCGGTTCTAGCCAAAGCAGCCAAGCGACACCGGGACGCCCGCAAGCCACTGGCCGACTGGCTGGCCGTGGCACTGGCGGCGGAATGGGCGAGCATCGATGATATCCGAGCCTCTTACCCTAGCGCCGATGGTGTCCCTGTAAAGGTTGGCGGCGGGGTGACGATCGTTGCCACCGTGTTCAATATCAAGGGTAACACCTACCGGCTGATATCCGTGGTGAGCTACGAGAATCAAACCGTCATCGTCCGCGAGTTTTTGACGCACGCGGAATACAGCAAAGACGCATGGAAGGGCCGACTATGAGCGCGATTGCAACACATCCCGACTACATGAAGCTGGTAAGAATCTTCCCGGCACGCCCGATCCACGATGAGGCGGACTACGAAAGCGCTACGCGCATCCTTACCCGGTTGCTGGGGCGCACGGCTGGCGACCTCACGCCTGGCGAGCAGGACTACGCCGACGCCCTGGCCGTGTTCATCGAGCGGTACGACGCGGCAAATTCCACCTTCACGCCTACGGATATGAAGCCGCTAGACGCGCTAAAGCACCTGATGCGCACGTCGGGAATCAGCGCCAACGATCTAGCCAAGTCGATCGGCGTAACGCACGCGACGGTATCCATGATCCTTCACGGCAAGCGGGGGATCAGTAAGGAAGTGGCGAGAGAACTGGCGGGGCATTTCCGCGTTAACGTGGGGCTGTTCATCGACTAAGCAATCTGTTTGTCGATCACCTAACGAATCTGCAAGGACGATCAGCAGGCACGCCAGCACGTCGCTAGACTCACGGCGATGGATTCCCGCGATCTAACCCCTGAGCAGGCCGAGAAGCTACTAGAGCGGCTACGAGGCCAACGCGTGGCGATGGTTGCGATTCAGGAACGCATGAAGGTGCTGGCGTGGTATTCGGTCGATCCGGTTTATCAGTCGATCACGGCAGCGATAGCAGCGATCACGGCGGCGGCGTTGTCGGTGGAGCTGCAGCGGAAGCTACCCGCGACGGTTCACTACGATTCATCGAAGGCGACGTTTAGGGATAATCCGGTAGGGGCGGGCCGCTAGTGCTGCCAGATGGCGTTCATTAGGTTCATCAGCGCCGGCCATTTCGCAACGGCGATCCAAAAGCCGATGACGATTGCAACCATCACCATCCCGGCGGCGAGGGCGCGGACGTCCAAGCGGCTATCGCCTTGCCCGCAAGCGGGGCAGCTACCGGAACTGGACTCAATCACCCGGTGGCACGATGGACAAGTCATTAATTTCATGGAGTACCTTTTGAACCAGCTTATCATATCGACTTTGGCTTGCGCATAAAAACGCCTGCGGAGTGGTGACGAGGGGGGGGACGTCACCGGGGAAATCCGCAGGCTGGTAAAGTATAGGCAGCCCAAAACGAGGGCACAAGATGAAAATGACCCCGTGAAGGTGGGGTAAATGGCGCGGCTATTGCACCTGCAATAGATAGCATGGAGCGATCGGAAGATCGCGGACAAGTGCGGGGTAAGTCACAACTTTGTAGGCGATATTAGATCGTCACTGTCATCCGATTACAGTGAGAAGCCACGATCCTACACCACGAAGCACGGCACCACGGCGACAATGAACACCGCCAACATCGGACGCCGAACACTCGCCAGCGAGATCGGCGAGGATGACGAAGCCGGCTAAGCCCGTGGGGTGACAGTGGAAGGAACTATTCAGCCGGTGACCGATTCAAGATCAGCCCGCGGAGTAGAGCCTCTTTTCCGATATCAATCATTGTCTCCCCCGCGCCCGTGATTGCCTGTTGATAAACGGCGGCAAGAGCGGAATCGGAACCGATGGTTTCTAGCTTATGGGTTGCATCCTCAAAAACATGGCGGGCGGCGTTCCATGACGCAATCAGATCGCAGTCTGAAAGTATGGCGGTTATCATGCCGTCATCGTAGGCAACTTATGAGCGAGGGAACGCCTGATTCTAAATAAGAATTGAAGCGGGCCGATCCTTACTTCAACAAATCAGCAGCTTTGACCCCGAGGGCTTTAGCGATCGCTTCCAGCGTGTCGATTTTGATATTCGTCCGCTTTCCGCTTTCGATGTTGTACCAATACTGGCGACCCTTGAAGCCCGCCTTACGCGCAGCATCATCTTGGCTAAGGCCGAGACGTTCGCGAAGTGTTTTTATCTTGTCGGTGTTCACTGGCACAAACCTTTCAACGGCTTACCCGCCCTGTCTACTTTAGCGTGTTCGCGAAATATGTCCACTCTAGGGTTGACAATGTAAACGCTAGAGTATACGTTTCCGCCAACAAGCCCGACCCGGTTTGATCCTGGTGGATCGGCTGGGCAAGGCACTACTAAGGGAGTTGGATCATGTTAGCACCAGCAAAAGCAGGCCGAAAGCCTGCAGCCGTTCGATCGGAACCGGCAGCGGAGACAACTGCAGAGGCGAAGGAATCGCACGTCGACCCGGCGCAAACCATTCTCGCCATCGTGCGGACGCTGGCGGGGCTCGAGCAGCGCCTGCAGTCGGGGCGATCCGTCACGGCTACGTCATGCCCGTTTAGTGAATTGCTCGAAAAGGCCAACCAGCAACTTGCCGAGGCGCGTCAAACCATTTGGGCAATGGGCGGCTTGGCAATGGAAGGGCTCAACGATGACGAGCGCCCGATATTCGATGAACTGGCGGGGATCGGCGAGCCTGTCTACATCCCCGGCGACGGGCAGGCGAACACCGTCAAGCCCGAGATTCACCCCGGCGCTTTAGTGCAGACCGATCACGGCACGGTTGCCGTAGTCGTATCGCGGATTGATAACGCCATCATCCTGCGGGCCATCGGTAACGACGATCAGAACGAACACGGCGAGCATTTCACCTGGGGAATCGACCAGACCTATGCGGCACCAATCGAAGGCGGAAAAGGGGGTGCGCTTTGAAAACGAAAACGACACCCGCACCCGTCACCGGCTTTCAAGTGGTTCTGGCGTTCGCAGATGAGTTGATCGCGATGCGTGACCGATTGGCGAAAGCCGTAGACATCGGGCCGACAACCATGATCGACGATGAGCTTCACGGCGCGATGGATAAAGTGGAGCAGGCCCTCAATGAGTTGTGGCCGGCGGTTGGATTCATGCGATCGACCGAAAGCCATCCAACCCTATCCCTTAGTCGGAACGAACCCGAAACGCTCGAGCGCCTACGCGTGGCGCTGAAAGGGGGTGCGAAATGAACACCACCGAAACGACTACAGAACCGACCACGGCGGAAAAGCGTAAGCAGATCGCCATCCTGCGGGACGCCTGCGAACGCCTACAGATCGCCCTGAGCATGGTTTGCGGGCTGACGGCACTAGATCCGGGCGTGGGATGGGCGGACGGCATCGAGGGCGACCGAGCCGAGAAGATGCTCAACGCGGCAATCAACCAATGCCATGACCTGCTACAGGCCATGATCCGAAGCGTGGCTGGCGATCAGGCCCGCGAGATTGAGGCGAGGATCGGCACAACCTAATCACTATATCACGGCTAAGTTATCCACCGTCAAAGCTAAGTTCTTTAATAGACGGTAACGGTTTGATAGTGTGATTCAATGAACGGTTCGGGGCGGGCTGGGGAAGCAAATCAAAGGAGATCGTATGTCAAAATGTTTAATCTGTGATACCGATATGAGTTATGGGGGAACGTGTATTCCCTACAGCGTCAAGTGCGAGCGGGGGCCGATCGTGCCAATGTCGATTTACGAGGGCCCGCAACTCTGCCACGACTGCGGATGCAAGCACGGTGGATATCATCACCTGCATTGCGATCAGGCCCATTGCCCGAACTGCAACGGGCAAATCATCGGCAGCAAGTGCGAGGTAGTAATCACCAACGATTAGCACCGCGGGCGGATCGCGAAGAAATGTTATGCGCCCGCGCTATGAAATTTGATAGGTTGGAATCTCAACAAAAAGGTGAGTCAATGAATGCAATAGATCACGAGCGTTACAAGTCGATGGCCGTCCCGATTGCCGACCTGATGGCAAGCCCGAACGGATTGAATCCTGAATACATGAACGCCTTCAAAACGGCGGACGTGGTTTTAGGTCTGGACGTGGATCGCGAGAATCAGCCCGCTTTGTGCTGGTCGGTTTTCGCGGGGCGTGGATGGATGCAGGAAATCATCCACGGAAAAACGCCGGTCAATCTGAAAATGTTCTTTGTGTCTTACAGGCAATCGACGGATCAGCTTGAACAATTGTGCGCATGCTGCCAAGCGCATCGGCACGAGTGCGACTATCGCTAAAGTCAGTCAATGGGCCGGCGGGAGTAATTACCCGACGAAAGCTTAGGGCGTGTTCGACGTGTACCACCTTCACGCCGTCACGCTCTAAGCCCGCCCGATTTTGAAAAGGTGGGTTATGTCTGAAAACAACGCAATCGACGACGCGCATCACGCCATTATTGAACTATTGAACGCATCGAATCTGCTAATCGCTTGTGCATCGCAGCCGGAAGATGTTTTTGACGAATCCCATTTCCGGCAATCTCTCGCGAGTTGGTGGCAGCAAAAGACGGCGGCTGTTGTCGCGCTCACGTCAATCGGGTTGGTTGCGGTAATGGACGGCAGCGGCCAACCCGCAACTAACCGATGGACAGTGCAAGCCGTGCGGTGTGTGAACCAGTTGGCGGGGCGGATTGAGTGGACCGACCCGACCCAATGCACGCGATTGGATTCTCGCGGCGTTCGGAACACGATCACGCTGGGATTCGATCTTAATGAACTGCGGCGCGTTCGCGATGACTTAGCAGCAGCCGGACAAGCTAAGGACGGGACTAAGAAACTCAGTCCGGCAAGGCTTCGCGCATTGAATGCCTATCAACGGGCAGCGGCGGCATTAGCTGCGGGCGGCGAGTGGCAGATCACTGATGAAAAGGCGTTCAATTGGCTGGTCGATAACGAGGATTGCAGCAAACTGGATAAGGACAGTTGGCTGCGAAGTTTGAGGCATGCTCGAAAAGACTTGGGCATGCAAAAGAAGAAGCAGCGGACGCAAAAGCGAGGGAAAACATAGCAACCGGACAAGATCGGAAAAAAACCGGAAAAATGGCCGCGTTAATCGAAAGATAACGCGGTTTTTTGTTGCGCCGGTTGTCCGGTTCGTGCAAAGGCGGAGCGAGCAAGTGACGACGGTCGTCACGGGCTACGCAAAACCGGAGCGCGACTTATGCCATTCCTTAACGTGAGTGAGGCAGCCCGCAAGATCGGGGCCGATCCTCGCGACATATCGAGCCTGTTTTACAACAGAACCATTTCCGACGAAGCCGCGCCGATCGTTGGCGGTCGTCGAATGATTCCCGATTCCCTTGTCTGGTTGATCGAAAGCAAGCTGCAAGCCGCCGGAAAACTGAAATCAAAGGCGGTGGCGCATGGCAAATGAAACCACCGACCACTGGCCGGCGCTCATGCGAGACACCACGGCGGCGAAGTACGTCGATATGTCCGCCCGCCTCATCTGGAAGCTGGCAAGCGCCAACAAGTTCCCGAAACCCGTTGCCATCCCCGGCGCTCGAGCCTCACGGTGGAAGCGTTCGGACCTGGACGCGTACCTGTCCGACCTGGAGGCCGCACGATGAGCCTCACTACAACGGCACACACCGACGATCAGCTTCTGGCAATCGCTACCGAACGCGGGGCGATGGCGCGAACGCTGGCAGGGCATGAACGCTGGCAGGCGTACAGCACCTTCAAAAGTTACATCGGCAACACCTACCCGCGAATCGAGCAGGCCGTTTATCACGCGGCTGTCGACGCATTTCTAGAAGCGGCGGAATTATGAACACCACCGATTTACCAACCTACGCGGCTGACATCCTGCGGGCCATGCCTGGGCGGGGCGGCGGGCTCCATCGCTGGCTGATGCGGGCAGCTATCGCGCTTCGCAGTTGCGGACGCGACACAAACGTCATCATCCGAACACTGGAAATTATGACCGCCGGCGAGCCGGTCAAGCCGGGCGAAATCCGCCAAGCGGCGGAGCGATCGGCGGAACGCATGAACGCGATCCGCACGGGCGGCACGCTCACCCGATCTACACCGTGGCCGGAATGCGACGAAAAGGCACGGGCCAAGATCATCGCCGAAGCGGACGGCTACGGCGCGGTTGACCTTTGGGAAGATTCGCCGATCCGATGCACGAGCGATCAGCCGATCGCGGAAACGGTTATTGACGCACTATTTCCCGCCGATGCGTTGTTATGCGTGGCGAAAACCAACAACACGGCGATCACCGTTCGGCGGGCATCGTTCAAAGGCAAGCTGTCCGAACTGCAATTCATCGTTCCGTCGGCAATGAGCGCGCCTACAGGATTGAATCAGGACGGCGAAGAATCCGCCCGTTGCCTGAATAACACGGGCCCGCGTCAATACCTCGTCATCGAGCAGGACGCCGGCACGTTCGACGAGCAAGCCGCGATCATCGCGAATTTGGCGAAATGGGCGCCGCTGGTTCTGGCTGTTGGTTCTGGCAAAAAATCGTTGCACGCGTGGTTTAGGTGCAAGGGCGCCGACGAAGCCCGGCAACGTCAATTCTTCGCGTCTGCCGTTCGGCTGGGCGCTGACCCGGCGACGTGGACACGTTGCCAGCTTGTCCGAATGCCCGACGGATTCAGGCCCGACACAAAAACACGTCAACACGTTCTATTTTTCGCGGGGGCTCAACAATGAAAACCGAAGCACGCACCAACTGGGCCGACCCCGAGCCGATCAACGGCGCGTTGAAGTTGGCAACCGATCCGATTCCCGATCCGCTGCACATCGTCAAGGCGGGGGAGATGATTAGGAAGTTTCCCGAGCTGCGCCCCGTCATCGTGGAAGGTCTGCTAAGGGCAACCGAGACGATGGGGCTCATCGCGGCGGCAAAGGCCGGAAAGACGTATCTGGCGTTGTCTCTGGCGTTGTCGATCGCATCGGGCCGGGCGTGGCTGAATAAATACACCGTCAAGCGTGGCAAGGTTCTGTACATCGACCTGGAGCTGCACCCCGAGACGTTCGCCAAGCGATTGGCCGCGATTGCGGCATCAATGGGAATGATGGCGTCGGAGTTCGCCGACACGTTCGACGTTGTACACCTGCGCGGACGCCTACAGGACGTGTTCACCCTTGGCGCGTCATTGTTCAGCCGGATTCAAAAGGGGGAGTACACCGCGATCTTCCTGGATGCCATGTATCGGCTTTACCCCGAGCGGTTCGACGAAAACTCAAACAGCGACATGACGCGGCTATTCAACGCCATCGACGGCTACGCCGAATCGACGGGGGCAGCGATCGTCATTGTGCATCATGCCAGCAAGGGGAATCAGGCCGGCAAGTCTAAGGTTGACGTAGGATCGGGAGCGTCGGCACAGGCCCGCGCCCCTGACACCCACCTCATCCTACGCCCGCACGAAGTCAACGGGGTTGCGGTTCTGGAAGCGGCAAGCCGTTCGTTCCCCCCGCTGACGGCAACGTGCATCGAGTGGCAATACCCGTTGTGGAATGTTCGCGACGACCTAGACCCCGACGACCTGCAGCAACCGGGATCGCGCCGGAATCGGAAGGTCGACAACGATACCCCGCCGACGCCCGAGCCGGAGCCGTGGACGCCGGAGCGGTTCGCCAGCGAGTTCCTTACCAGCGAGCCAAAAACAAAGGCGTTGATTGTCGCGCAGGCCCGCAACGTGGGGTTGGCATACCGTCAAATCGACGACCTTTTGGCGATCGTTTTTGCACAAAAACTCGCCTTCAAGTGGTTCGCCGGGAAGTCTAAGGTGTTTTCTGTCGCAACCGTAGAAATGCCAGTTACTTACAACGAAAAAGAGTAGTTTTCATGGATGACACACACACACACACACGACCCCCCACACCCCCCGAGAGTGCGAAAACGCACCTCGGGGTGGGGTGTGCGCGAGAGTGTGCAAAGAGTATCGACCCCCCGGCGGCGAACGAGATTTACACGATCACGATCCGCGCCATGCCATCGAACACGCCGGCGGCGATCCGATTGCGGCAACTGCTGAAGCTGGCATTGCGGGCTTTCAGCTTGCGTTGCATCTCCGTCACCGAGATCACCGGCGACAAAACGGCGGGGGGTATGTCCGCCAGTACCACCACCAACCTAAACCAAAACGCTGTCGAAGGTGTCCCGAGTGGGGCATCAACTGACAGCACCAACCCTAAGCCCGAAAACCGGGCAGGAGTTCATTGTCATGGCTAAGCCATTTTCCACCGTCCCGACCATCGTATTGCCCGAAGCTCATCCGAGCGTTGTAGCGGAGCAGGCCAAACTGGATCAGTTGCGGGCCGAGCACGACCGCGTGCTGGGCGAGATCAACACGCCCGAACGCGACACCATCAACGAGGACGCGCAGGCTTTGCTCGCCGGCGGATCACTCGCAACCGTCGTGGCGGTTCCCGTGTCCGAACTGAAACGGAAGCTCCGCGCTTTGGAGATCGCCATCGAGCAGCAGCGCCAGAACGTCAACAAGGCCATTTCGCCCGTCAAGATTCAAAACCGGGGGGCATTGCTACCCCGCCGGCGTGAAGTGCTGAAGGCGTTGAATGATTCGATCGCCGAAATGGTGAAGTGTCTGAAGGCGTTCGAGGCGTTTAACGAGGACGTTCGGAAATACGCGGGGCATGAGTACGACACGCCGTATCTGGCGCCGTCGACCCGCCCGACGATGCAAACGCGGCTGGTTCTCCCGGTTTTAGAGACGTTCCTCATGGACTATGCGGCGAACAAGCTGGAGTCGAAGCCTGTCTAAGCGTGATTCGTCAAAGGGCGGGGTTGGTGGTGCGTTGCTACCAATTCCCGCCCGATGACGGGCTCGAATAAAGGACACCCCGAAAAAAAGACCGGGGCGTCAATATGCCAAGTAAAGCATCAACTCATAAACCGCCAGGCTACCGATCACCGGAGCAGGCCAAGCGCGAACACGATCAACGGCGGGGCTCGTCAACCGAGCGGGGATACGATTCCCGATGGCGAGCGTATCGCCTCATGTTCCTGCGGGAGCATCCGACTTGCATCGCCTGCGAAAAGGCGGGCCGTCTTACGTCTGCGCAAGTCTGCGATCACATCACGCCTCACAAGGGCGATCAAACCTTGTTCTGGGATCAGGCCAACCATCAACCGCTCTGTGTCCGTTGCCATAACGCAAAAACCGCACGCGAAGACGGCGGCTTTGGTCATGCGATCAAATCAAAGCCGGGGGTGAATCCGTGAACACAACCACCGTGCATCTAGCTTTCGATCCCCGGCGCCGCGGTTGCCGTTTCCGGCACGTTCGCGACTTCCGAGGGCAATCGGGCCACCGACGCAAACGACGCGGCAAATTTGAGCGGTGCGGACTTAGTGAAGGTGAAGCAATGAACACCATCGAAAACAACAACGCGGGCACCATCACGGCAGGGGATCACGATGCTAAACGCCTCGCTAATGCCCACAGGACGAACGGAGAGCAACGATATGAATCAATGCATGGAATCGGCGGCGGCAGCCGCAAGTGTCTGGAATCTGTTAGCCCCGTTGTTGCTCGTGTGGATTATTACGCTGAAAACGCGGAAAAGGACGAAAAACCGCATTATTTAATCAAAAACGGGCTTTTTGGGGGTGTTAAGATGGGTAGGGGCATGCAAATCCCTTGGGCGGTAGCGCCACGCCCGTATCGCCCCTTTTTAAAGCAAATGGAAGAAATTGGAGCTGGGGGATAACCCCACCGCACAAATGAACCTAAAACCGCTCAATCTCGACCGAATCCGACCGTTGCGGGGGTTTTCTGTCATCGATGAATCGAAACTCGCCAACGTGGAGGTGAGGCTCGACCGCGAACCCGTCCACGTCGGCACCTACCGGCGCAGCTTTGAGACGCTGGAGCGTTCGCGTAAGTGTTCGCGGCAGCTTGGCCGGCTACCTGAACCGGGCGAGGCGATCCATTGCGTGCTAAACGGCAGCTATGCGTTGTTCGAGTTTATCCCGGCAATCATCGACCTGGGCAAGACCCCGATCGACCGGCTGGACATTGCAACGCTTGGATTCTCGCGGAAGAACATCGACGCGCTTGTCGGACTGGAAGCCGATGGATTGCTTGCCCACGTTCGGATGCTTTGCTCGCATTACTTCAGCGCCGCCGACTCGGAGATTTACGATCACGCGCTTGAGGCGTTCGCGCCGTCGAAGTGGCAGTTGTTGCCAATGCGGACGCACAGCAAGTTGCTGCTGATCCAATCCGGCAAAAGCCACTACACGGTTGAATCGTCGGCAAATCTCCGAAGTTGCCACAACGTAGAGCAGGCGACCATCATCAACGATCCGAACCTGTACCACTTCCACCGCCAGTGGATCGACACACTTTTCACAAAAGGACAAAAACCATGAGAGGCCGAATCCCCACACCGACCGCAATCCTTGCCCTTCGCGGCAGCCGCCGGGTTGCTTTACGCAAGAACGAGGCCCAGCCGACGCCGGGCCGTCCCAAATGTCCGCCACACCTGAAAGAAGCGGAGAAAGCGGAATGGCGGCGAATGGTGAAGTTGCTGTATCCGCTTGGATTGCTGACGGAGATCGACGGCGATCAGCTTGCGTTGTACGTCACCGCGTACTGCCGATGGCGTGAGGCCGAGCATCAACTAGCCGAGAGCGGCACGGTCATCAAATCGCCATCGGGCTACCCCGTGCTAAACCCGTTTTTATCAGTGAGCAACGGCGCAATGAAGCAGATGAGCGAATGCCTTGCCAAGTTCGGATGCTCGCCGGCGGATCGGTCCCGCGCAAAAGTCGCACCACAGGCGGAAACGAAAAACCCGCTTACTACTTTTCTCACTGACTAACCGGAACACCCATGAACACCGCACCCGATTACATGAAACCCGCCGACGCACCCGGGGCAATCCCGGCCCGTCACACTCCCCGCCCGGCGCTACCCGTCAAACCCGCTTGGCTGACACCGGCAGCATCGGAGGAATGGGATCGCGTGGCGCAGATGCTCGTCGATGACGGGTTGATTGCTCGAGTCGACGCCGACGTGCTGGCGCTCTACGCCGAAACCGTTTCGACTTGGATGCGGGCCAAGTGGGTAGTCGATCAGGAAGGGCTGACGATCACGAACAAGCGCGGCACGGTACGGGCTCACCCGGCGGCGAAGCTGGCAGGCCAAGCGGCGGATCGGCTATTGCGGCTCGCGTCCAAGCTGGGGATGACCCCGTTAGGCCGGGCACGACTGACATCGAAGCGTAAAGGATCAACCAATGAGTAAACCCCTACCCTACATCGTCGGATATGCGGCGCGGTTCAACGTCCGCAGCACCGACATCCTCACCGACCCCGACACCGGCAAAAGGTTTGTCGAGATCGTGAGGCCGGGAGCTTTTGACGCGGCATTGCTCGCGCGGCAGAACGTAATCGCCAACGTCCACCATAACAACGGGATGACCCCGCTAGGCGACACCCGCGACGGTTCCCTTGTCCTGTCTGTCGATGCTCACGGCTTGCGGTACGTCATTACACCCCGGCCATCACTTGCGGCTGAAAAAGCGGTTCAATGGGTTCGCGACGGAACATTGCGGCAAGCCTCATTCTGGTTCGATGGTTTGTGCCGAACGAAAACCGATGAGACGCAAAGCCCGCCGGTTGTGGAACTGCTGAGCGTGGGGCGGTTGCTCGATATTTGCATCTGCTATCGCGGCGCGTACTCGCAAACATCGGTCGAACTGGTCGAACGCCGGCACACCGACCGGCAAGAGCGGCTTAATCAATTAATTCAATCTATCGCAGGATCGCCAAAGGCGGCGCGTGCTGTCTCACGATCATCTGCAAACCTTTTGGAGATTCACTAATGACAATGGAATTTGCAACCATCGGCGGAGTTATGGACGAGACGCGGAAGCGGTTCACCCGTGCGAAAAGCCTTTTACAACTGCGCGAGCAGGCGGGCTTGTTCGGCGCTGTCACCACCGGCACGGATACCGACGAGACGTACACCAGCGAGTGCCGACGCTTGCAGGCGATCATCGACACCCGCAACGCCAAGGTGTTCGGCGAGATCAGGCGGGAGATTCAGCAGACCGACGCGGCGGATCGCGGGCCGCATAACGCCCGATGGGTTGTCGGTGTTCGACGCCTGAAAGCGGCGCAGGACTCGCTACAGAGCGGCGATCGTCGGCTTGCCCTACGTCGGCTGACTGAGGCGCTTTCGACGCCGGCGATCACGCTGGACGCATTGCTACCGATTCGGGCGGACATCAACGCCTACAAGATCACCGACGCCACGAACAAGATCGGGAGGCTTTGCGCGTGATAGGCAAAGGCCGGGCGTACGGTTCGAGCGTCCACTACAGCGGCAAGGCCCGCAGAATCGAGATCGTTATGAGCATCGTAGAAAACATTCAGCACCGGCGCGAGCAGGCCCGCAGGACGAAGCAGGCCCGGTACGTCGCGCTCGTGGCAAAGGCGGAACCGCTGACACCCGGCGAGATTGCGGGGCTAGATCAGATCCTCGTCGACCTGGGCGTGAGCCTTACCGAGTTCGGACGGATCACGGCAGACCTTGCCGAACTGCGCGTCATCGAATCGCAAGGGCAGCCGATCAGCTTTGTGGCCGATCGTGCCAAGGCGTTGCGGTCGAAGCTGGCGACGTTCCTGTAATGAAGTTCATCCCGGCGTTGTCAGCGTGATATCGCCGGGCAAATTTATTCACTAACACGAGGTCAAAACATGACACCGAAGCAACCAAAAACCCCTAACCGCGTCCCGGCCGTTTCGCCGTCACTGGCGGATTCATACTTGCAACGGCTGGAACTGGAAAAGCAATTTGGGAAACCGAAACCAGAACCAGAAAAGGAGCAGCAGCCGAACCAGACGAAGTAGCGTTTTGCGTTGTCCCCGCCGGACCGGAAAGCCGGCGCGGGACTTTAGATCAGTCGGGAACAGATGCCTGAAACAAAGGCATCACAATGGCACAATGCACGAACATCATTAGGAATTCAGTCAAACGAAGTGAAACGAAAGACGAAGTATCTTACACGCTCGACTACACGGCGATTTTCGACGGGCCCGCGGACCCGGCGCTTGCATCCATCGCAAACGTGAACGGGAAGTTTATCCCGCAAATCGGGTACAAAATCCCGGCCAAGATCACGGAGCGGCCGTCATTCGTTGAATCCGTCGACGCTGCGGCGATCAATGACGATCACACCAAGTTCAAAGTCACCTGCAAAGCATCGTCAAAAGCTGGTGATGGCGCGCTAGACGGCGGCGGGGGCGGGGGCGGGGGCGATCCGAGTACGCAAGCGGAGTTGCCAAAAACTCGCATTGAGTGGGGGGTGAAAGCCTACACGATCACGCGGGATCACGACGCGAACGACAAGCCGATCACCAATTCCGCCGGTAGCTACTTCAACCCGCCTGGGATAGATCAGGAAGATGGCGACGAAGTGGCGACGATCACCAACTACGTCAAGACGTTTGATCCGGTGAAGTTTCGCCAGAAGGCGAAGCGGCTTAACAAGGACGCATTCCTTAATTACGCACCGGGCGAGGCGTTGCTTGACGATTGGAGCGCGAGGCAGCAATCAATCGAAAACGACGACGGGACAACGTTGTCTTATTGGGAGCTTACCTTCACTGTTGCTTTTCGCATCGGGGGGTGGGACCGACAGTTGCTGGATCACGGTACGGTGCAGTTGGTGGATGCAACCAATGAGGTTTTTGACCCGTCGGAACCCGGGGAATTTGACGACGGCAGAGTCGCAGCGCCGAAGGTGAAGATCACCGATAAGAACGGACACCCAATAGAGTGCGGATTGGACGGACATGGGAAGGCGCTAAAGCCGGGTCAGCCACCGCACCCACTTTTCTTCCCGGTCTACAAGTCGATCACGTTCGCCGACCTGGGCATTGACACGAAGATTTAGCGGGCTCGTCGCGTCCGATGGATCGGGCGCTAGTGTTCATCATCGAGGATCGTTGCGGCTTGGCGAAGCAGGCCGCGATTGAGAGAGGCCGGGAACGGTGCGAGCGATCGCGCCCGACCCGGCTTTTTTCATGCGCTGAAATAACCGACCAACCCGCCGGCGTGGTAGCAGTTGGTAGCAGGCCGGATCATGCGAAACGCTCACGCCCGCCGACGCGGTACTAATGCTTACTAATGCCCTACTAATGGGAGTATGCGTTTGGGTGCATGTTGGTGCAGGAGGGTGCAAGATGGCATCGGCTGGGGGTAGGCGTAAAAAACCCCGGATTCCTGAGAAAACTTGCGTTTTCAAGGGTTTCCGGGGCTGATGCGGCCGACTGGAGTCGAACCAGCACGAGTTGCCTCACTAGAACCTGAATCTAGCGCGTCTGCCAATTCCGCCACGGCCGCGGCGAGCCGCTTAAGATACCGGCTGGGCGTCTGTCGTCAAGTTGCGGGGCAGAGACCGCGAAGTCGCGAAGTAACGAAGGTCACGCGAAGCAAAACCTACATCTTACTTCACGATTGCTTTGCACCTTCGCGCCTTCGCGGTCTCTGCTCTTCAAACTGTCGAATTTCGATCCCCGAGCGTATGATTCGTGTTGCAATGCCCCGGAAGGACAAAGACAACTTCGCACCCCGTATTAACAACCGCCGGGCGATGCACGATTACTTCATCGAATCCAAGATCGAGTGCGGCATTGTTCTGGTCGGTAGCGAGGTTAAATCGCTCAGAATGGGGACGGCCCAGCTGAACGAATCGTTCGCCCGGATCGAGCACGGCATTCTCGTCCTGCACGGCTGCCATATCGACCCGTACAAGCAGGCCAACCTGATGAACCACGAGCCCAAGCGAGAGCGCAAGCTTCTGGTTCACAAGCGGGAACTGCGCAAATTGGAAAACGAACTTAAAGAACGCGGCACGACGCTCATCCCGCTGGCGATCTATTTCAAAGACGGCAAGGCCAAGGTTGAACTAGGCGTCGGCCGGGGCAAGCAGCAGCACGACAAGCGGGAAACGATCAAACGCAAGGAACAAGACCGAGAACTGCGTCGAGCGACGATGCAGCGAAGATGATTCTGGTGATGGGTGATTGGTGCGTGACCGAATCATGGGTTTTTGTCACGGACCAATCACCAATCACCACCAACACGTTCACATTCCGGACCATCATGAATAACGAGAAAACTGAACCGACGATTCCAGCCCCCTCCGATTTCATCCGCGACATCATCGCCCAACACACGCAGGAGGGTAAGTACGGCGGTGTCGTGATCACGCGCTTCCCGCCGGAGCCGAACGGGTATTTGCACATTGGCCATGCCAAGAGCATCTGCCTGAACTTCGGCGCGGCCGCGGAGTTCGGCGGGCGCACCCACCTGCGCATGGACGACACCAACCCGGTCAAGGAAGAGCAGGAGTACATCGACGCCATCAAGGCCGACGTGCACTGGCTGGGCTTCGACTGGGGCGTGCACATGTACCACTGCTCGGACTATTTCGAGCAGATTTACGAGATGGCTCTGGTGCTCATCAAAACCGGCAAGGCGTACGTGTGCGACCTGTCCGGCGACCAGATCAGCCAAACCCGCGGCACGGCCACCGTGGCGGGCAAGGAAAGCCCGTACCGCAACCGATCGGTCGAAGAAAACCTCGATCTCTTTGACCGCATGCGCAAAGGCGAGTTCCCCGACGGCAGCAAGACCCTGCGGGCCAAGATCGACATGGCCTCCCCCAACTTCAACCTGCGCGATCCGGTGCTCTACCGCATCCTGCACGCCACGCATCCGCACGTCGGCGACAAGTGGTGCATCTATCCGATGTACGACTGGGCCCACGGCCAATCCGACTGGATCGAGGGCGTCACGCATTCCATCTGCACGCTCGAGTTTGAAAACCACAAGCCGCTGTACGACTGGTTTATTGAATCACTCAAGGCCGCCGGGTTTACTCCCAAGGGCAGCGCCAACGGCGGGGCACCGGTAACCTATCGCCCCACGCAGTACGAGTTCGCCCGGCTGAACCTCACCTACACCATGCTCAGCAAGCGCAAGCTGCTGGAACTGGTAAAGACCGGCGTCGTGAACGGCTGGGACGACCCGCGCATGCCCACGATCATCGGCTTCCGCCGCAAGGGGTACACGCCCGCATCGATCCGCAACTTCGCGAGAGAAGTCGGCGTGACGAAGTTCGACAGCGTGATCGACGTCAGCCGTCTGGAGAACGCCCTCCGCGCCGACCTGAACAAAACCGCCGGCCGGCGTTTGGCGGTGCTCAATCCGCTCAAGCTCGTGATCGACAACTACCCCGATGGCCAGACCGAAGAGCTCGACGCCATCAACAACCCCGAGGACGAGTCGGCCGGCACGCGCAAGCTGCCGTTCGGCAAGGTGCTGTACATCGAGCAGGACGATTTCAAAGAAGTCCCGCCGCCGAAGTATTTCCGCCTCTTCCCCGGCCAGGAGGTCCGCCTCCGCTACGCGTACTTCGTCAAGTGCACGCACGTGGTGAAGAACGACAAAGGCGAGGTGACCGAAGTCCACTGCACCTACGACCCCGCGACGCGAGGCGGCGACAGCCCCGACGGCCGCAAGGTCAAAGGCACGATCCACTGGGTCAGCGCCCAGCACGCGGTGGACGCCGAGGTCCGGCTGTACGACCACCTCTTCACCAAGGAAGACCCCGAAGACGTCCCCGAAGGCCAGGATTGGAAAGCCAACCTCAACCCCAACAGCCTGCAGGTGGTGAGCGGGGCGAAACTCGAACCCTCGCTCGGCGAGGTCAAGCAAGGCGACAAGTTCCAGTTCGAACGGCTGGGCTACTTCGCGGTGGATAAAGATTTTCAACCCGGCAAGCCGGTGTTTAACCGGGCGGTATCGCTGAAGGATGCTTGGGCGAAGGAGCAGAAGAAGAAGTAGCCGAGGGGCATCGAAGGCATTGTGAAACGACACTTCTCCAACTTCTCCATGTTGGTTTCCGTCCTTCTGGGGCTCGCTACCATCATGGTTTGGGTCCGAAGCTATTACGTCGTCGATTTGGTTTCTCTGACGCGCGACGGACATGGTGCGGACGGAAGTCGCTGGCGAATCGAATACTCGGGCTGGGCAGAGAATGGCCGCTTGGCAGTCCAGCGAGATCGGTTCTGGTTTCCCGCAGAAATGTACGCTCACGGCTGGCGAACGGGGGCGTGGCAGGTTAGCAACAACTCCAATACTTGGTCCGTGGACCACATCAATCCTCATAAATGGTCGCCTGGCAATTCTTCGCTGGCGAACCGGTTGGGTTTCGGCATTGAAACTGAGGTTCATTCATCGATCATCGACGGCAATACGCTGCAGCACGTGTTGTGGTGCCCGAGTTGGTTCTTGTTTATGCTGACCGCCATCTTGCCGACGGTTCATCTACTGCGCTGGTGCCGATGCCGTCACCGCCTAGAGGCGAGCCGCTGCCCGACTTGCGGTTATGATTTACGCGCAACTCCCACCGGCTGCCCTGAATGCGGTTTCGAGCGCGTTCCATAGTGACGTAGTGACGTAGGGTGGCCTGTCCTGGGGTGCCATGGCCACGCCGGCATCCGGTGTGAGTCTGGGAAGGGCGTTGGAGCGTGGCCATGTCTTGGACGCGGGGCGCCGGAATGCATGGCCACGCAGAGCGGTTCTCTGGCAAATTGGCGGGGATTGACGGCGTGGCCATGGCGCCCGAGGACAACCTATTATTGGGAGAATGATATGCCCGACCCATCCCCATCCTTATCCGCCGAGATCGAAGCATTGAAGGCCGCCTACGCCGCTATCAATCGGAACGACATTCCGGGGTTCGTTGCGATCTTCGATCCGCAGATCGAGCGGTTCGAGCCGCCGGGGTTTCCGCACGGCGAGAGGTTTCACGGGATCGAGGCCTTCGCGGCCCACGTCGTAAAGGCGCGGGGGGAACTGGGCCGAGGGAACCTGCCAGCCGCAGCGGTTTATCGTCGCGGGGCAACGGATCGTCGTGATCGCTCACGTACACGTCCGGCTGAAACACGAGACCGACTGGCGTGAAGGCCCCGTCACCGACGTCTTCACCTTCCGCAACGGCAAAATCGTCCAATACATCTCGTTCATCGACCAACAGGCGGCGATGGAGTTCGCCGGCGTGAAATCCCGAGATGCACGGTAGAGTTTCGTAGGGTGTGCTTTGGCACACCGTTTCCCTATTCAAACGGAGCGCTGAAGTACACGCTACGGGATTCCACGCTGTCAGCTTGGATCGGTGTCACGAACGTAACGAAACACGTTGCAGCGTAACGAAAACATCAGGCGCGTAACGAACCGGTCAGTGGCGTAGTGAAGTTGCTTGTGGCGTAACGAAATAGCACGCGTCGTAACGACGCACATCGCGGCGTATCGAATTACGCCGGATCGTTACGACCCAGCTTGCGGCGTAACGAGTTTTCATCAGTCGTAACGAAACAAATGGCCGCCTAACGAAACAAGCAGTGGCGTAATGAAACAGACGGGAGCGCTACGACAATGACCGGAATTGCCCTGAATTGCTCGGGAGGTTTAACCAATAGTCCGTGGATCGCCATTTTATCGTACCTGTCCTGTCGAGCCGTACATCCATTACAAATGAATAAAATGTGTCTCGTCTCGCGCCGATATAGATGACATATGCTGCGACCTTCACCTCCGATGTCGAATCTCGAGCGTCAACGGGAGTTCCGCAAGCGTCATCCCGGCTACGACCGGAAACGCAAATCAGCGCTGCGAGCGGCAATGCCGACCGCGCGGCCGGGTTTGAGTTTCGCAGAGCCGTTGGCTGCTCCGGAAGAATCCGCCTTGCGCTCGCCGGCCCTATCGACTTCGGCACAAATGCTCCGCATCCCCGGCGTCACCGCCGTTCCCACACAGGCGGAGTTGCAGGCGATGGCGGAGCCGTCTGCGGCGTAGTTTGGTAGGGTCCGGCTTGGCGGACGCGTTCAATGCCGTCCGCCAAGGCGGACCCTACATCAGACAACGGTTGATCCTGCCCAGCGTCTTGTCCTTCCCCAGCAGTTCCAAACTCTCAAAGATCGGCGGGCTGACCGTTCCGCCACTGACGGCGACGCGGATCGGCTGGGCGACTTTGCCGAGGCCGAGCTTGGTTTGCTCGACATACGCATTTACGACGGCTTCGATATTGGCGGCTTTCCAGTCGACCACTGCGGTGAGCAGGGGGAGCAGGTCTTTCAGGACCGCCAGGCCTTGGCCGTCGTTCTTTTTGAGAACTTTTTCCACCGCGTCGGGCTCGTAGGCGATCTGGTCGTCTGGCTGGAAGAGGAAGCGGCTGGCTTCGTCGACCTGCCTGAGCGTGCGGAAGCCTTTTTTCATCTCCAGAACTTTCAGCAGGTCGGCGTCGCTGGCGGTGTGGAGCGAGGAGTCGGGGTTGACCGACAGGTAATCGCGCAGGCCGGCGAGGAGGCGCGCGGGCGAAGCGGTCGAGGCGAATTCGGTGTTGAAGCTCTGCAGCTTGTCGCGGTTGAACTTGGGGTTGCTGGGATTGATGCGATCGAGGCTGAACAGCTCGGTCATCTTCTCCATGCTCATCTGCTCGAGATCTCCGCCGGGGTTCCAGCCTTGGAGCGCGAGGAAGTTGTTCAGCACTTCGGGGAAGTAGCCGTTCTTGCGGAAGTCGTGGATCATGATTTCGGGGAGGTCGGCTTCTTTGAGTCCGACGACTTTCATCACCGAGGGTTGCTCGGACAAATCCAGTTGCATTGTGTCGGTCTTGATCCAGTCCGACAGGCGATCGCTCGCTAAGCCGCAAGCGGCGGCGAGATCATCGATCGATTTCTTCTGGTTGCGCATCCATTCCTGCGACTTCTTGCGGATTCGGCGGTCGCGATCGCGCTTGCTGAGCTTCTCGCCGGTTTCAGGATTCAGCATCACCGACAGGTGCGCGTACGTCGGCCGGGGGTAGCCCAGGGCTTCCTGCAGCGCGATGTGGGGCACGGTGTTCAGCAGATGTTCCAGCCCGCGGAGGACGTGCGTGACGCCCATCTCCGCGTCGTCGACCACCACGCCAAAGTGGTAAGTCGGCATGCCGTCGCCTTTGCGGATGACGAAATCCTGCACTTCGTACGGGCTTTGGCTGATGTCCTTGCCGAGGGTGATGTCGTGGAAGCGGTATTCCTTCACCGGCATGGCAAACCGCACGACGGGCTTGCGGCCCTCGTCGCGAAAGCGATTGAGGTCGTCGGCGGAATAGCTCCGCCGCTTGTAGATGTATGCTTTCTTGGATTTAGCGGCCTCGGTGCGCAACGCCTCGAGCTCTTCGCTGCTTTCCCATGCTTCGTACGCCTTGCCGTCGGCGATCAGGCCATCGATCAGCTTGTTGTAGATCGGCAGCCGCTTGGATTGGTAGACCAACTCCGCGTTGTCCCACTTCAGGCCGAGCCATTTGAGGTCTTCGAGCAGTTGATCGACGGCATCCTGCGTGCTGCGGGCGAGGTCGGTGTCTTCGATGCGCAGCAGGAACTTTCCGCCGGCGTGGCGGGCCAGCAGCCAGTTAAACAGCGCCGTTCGGGCACCGCCGGCGTGGAGGTAGCCGGTCGGCGAGGGGGCGAAACGGGTGACGATCGTGGAATTGGACATATTACTTCTAGTATTTGAAAATCCGAATGACGAAACCCGAAATCCGAATCAATGACGAAACCCGAATGACGAAAACCGAGAAGGCACTTCTTTTTCGTCATTCGGATTTCGTCATTCGTCATTCTTTCGGATTTCTGGTTTCGTCATTCGGGCTTCCAGTGGATTTTCGCTATGCAAATTGAAAGCACTTGAAACCAGCGATTATCAGGACGCGGGCGGGGTTGGCAAGTCGGTGGGGCTTGCATCCGATCCGGCGGCTGTTTTGTTCTGCCCCTGTCGGCTGCGGGCATAGAACCAAAGCACCACGGCGTACAGCATGTAGCTGATCGAACCGACGCCGAGGAAATATCGATGCTTCCAAATAGCCAGCATTGCGATGAGCAGGATCGGCACGAGCCTTCCCATCGGCTGGCGGCCTCGGAGATAGCGGTTCACCAGGTGCGGGTAGCGAATATTGCTGACCATCAGCAGCCCGGCTGACAGCACCACTACGGGTAGTAAGCAGGCCAGCCCGTGCGCCAGCGATGCCGACAGATCGCTGCGCACGTCGTGCAGCATCAGGATGAACGACGCGACGACCGCGCCCGCGCCCGGGCTGGGCATGCCTAAAAAACTGCGGTGGTGTTGTTCGCCGTGTTCGTTGCTGACGTTGAATCGCGCCAGGCGGATGGCCGCACACGACATGTACACCGCGCCGATCGCCCAGATCAGCCGGGAGACGCCAAACGGCAGCGCATCGCCGAACTCGGCCCGCATGTACTGCAGCGCGATATACGCCGGCGCCGCGCCGAAGCTGATGACGTCGGCCAGGCTGTCGAGCTGCCCGCCGAAATCGGTGGTGTGACGGGCCCAGCGGGCGAGGCGGCCGTCGAGGGCGTCGAACACCATCGCCAGGAAGATGAAGTAGGCCGCCGTGACGAAGTGATTTTTGGCCATGAACTGTGTGATGGGATCGTTGCTCACGTCGCCCGCATGGCCGAACGACGCGACGTAAATCGCTGCGAAGCCGCAGATGGCGTTGCCCAGCGTCGCCAGGCTTGGGAGGAAGTAGACCGAGCGGATGTATGCCCGCCGGCCGTGGCGTCGAACGCGTCGGCGGCGGTGCTCGCGCAGTTCGTCTTTGTCGACCAGGTCCGGGCGTTCGCTCATGGATTAAACTCCCGAGGGCATTGCCTGCGGCGTGGCGGCCGGTGCAGGGGCGAGCGTGGCGATGACGTCCATCCCGCCGCGAATCTTCTGCCCGACCTGCACCTTCGCCGTGGGCTTGAGCCACAGCGGAATGTACAACTCCGTCCGGCTGCCGAACTTGATCATGCCAAACCGCTGCCCGCGGGCCAGGGCGTCGCCGGGCTTGGCGGTGCAGATGATCCGCCGGGCGATCAGGCCGACGATTTGCTTCACTACGGCCACGGGCTTGCCGGCTGCGTCGGCGATGACGAGCGTGTTGCTCTCGTTATCGCTGCTGGCGGCATTATGGCTCATCGCGTTGATGAACTTGCCCTTTTTGTACACGACTTGCGTGACCGTCCCGTCGCAAGGCGAGCGGTTGACATGCACGTTGAATACGTTGAGGAAAATCCCAATCCGCAGGCAAGGCCCGCCAAGCAATTCGTGGCTTGGCAGCTCTTGCACGTCTGAGATCATCCCGTCGGCCGGGCTGACCATGAGGTTGGGTTCGGACGAAATCGGCCGCTCCGGATCGCGGAAGAATGCAAACAGCCAGATCAACAAGGGCAACGTCAGCATCGAAAGCGGCAGCCAGATAAAAGCCAGACCCCAACTGATGGCGATCAGCAGGATCGTGCCGATGACCATCTCGCGCGTGCCGTGACGGGTGAAAGGAAGCATAACGTCAGGCTAGACCATGCGGTTGCGCGTGTCAACGAAGTGATTGGCCGAACGGGCCCGAGTCTTCTGGAGGGCGGCTGTCCTCAGCTGCCGTTGACACAACCGGCGGCCCCGGCGGCTGGGGACAGCCCCCCACCAGAAGAATCAACTGCGTGCTGATGAACCAAAGCGCGGCGATCGCCTGTTTGCCGATTTCGGTGTTAGGGC
>JANMES010000136.1:0-86100 GCA_031377185.1 Phycisphaerae bacterium | reverse complement strand
CCTCCGCCCTCAACCTGCCGACGCGGTGGTACGCGTACTCGACGATTTTGAACGACCCGAAAGTTCGACAGAAGCTGCTACACGGCAGCGATTGGCCGATCCTGCCCGTGCCGCATCCGTTGGAGTTGCCGCTTCGCAAGGCGGTCGAGCTATCGATGAACGGCCACTGGCTGCAGCGGGACATTGAGATCAAGCGGCACTTCGACTTCGACGATGCCTACTGGCACCGGGCGGCGAAGGTGTTGCGGTTGGATGGAATATAGGGTGGGCATTGCCCACCAACGTTCCGCGGACGGCGAAATGGTGGGCGGTGCCCACCCTACATTTGGAGGGCGGCTGTCCCCAGCCGCCGCGTTTGTCGTAACACCGCGGCGGGTGAGCACACCCGCCCTCCAGTTAATCTTCAACCTTGATTCTGTCCCGATCCGGCAACACGTTTTCACCGTAGACTTTGACCAGCGGCACATCGAGGGTCATCGCCAGCAGCAGTGCCGCCTGTCGCGGGTGGTCGGCCGGGGGATAGCGGATGTCGTCGTTGCGGCTGAGGAGTTCGATCTGCGAACCCTCCGGGCCCTTCCCGCCAAGCAGGGTGAGACGGACCTCGGTTATGGCACGGAAAGGCACCAGCCGCTCAATAAAAACCCTGCCCACGCCGTGGCGGATGCGAACGCATTTTTCAGCTTTGAGGATCGCGATTTCGAACCTGAACTTGCGGCAAATCATCGCCACACCGGCAAAGAAGACGCAAAAGATCCCGCTCAGGTAACCTTCCCACCGCTGGTGCAGAAACGCCGGGATCGCGATGCCCGCGTGCATCAGGCTGAGGATGAGGAAGAGACAGGTGTACAGCACGTCCGGCGACGAACGGTGCACGAGGTTGCCCGACTCAGTTAAAACCGTCGCACGAGAAGGCATGGCCGGATTGTAGCCAGCGGCAAAACGAAAAAGCCAACCGAAAATATCCGTGAAAGTACGCGTGTACTGCTCCCTCGCCCGGTACTCCGGGAGAGGGTTGGGGTGAGGGTTATACTCCGCAATTCATGCGACACAGAGGCACAGCGACACTGAGTTTTCACAGAGAATATTTCTATTCCCTCTATGTTTATCTCTGTGGCTCTGTGCCTCTGTGTCGCATGGCTTTCCTGCAGCGGCGACGAATTCGGGCCAATAAGGCAGAACCCTCACCCTGCCCTCTCCCGGCGCACCGGGCGAGGGTACAGATCAGAACGGCTTGCCGTTCTTCCGGGTCCCGCAGATCGACACTTCCAGCCCCAGATCGTGAGCGAGCTGAGCCTTCACGAGCATGGCTTTGTCGGCTTCATCGGCGGAGTTAGCGTAGACGACCTGGATGTGGTTGGCCTTATGGCGGGCCATCATCTGGTCGCGGGAGACGCCGTAGGTGACCGCGTGCATGATCGGCCATTGAGGGGTGGTGGCGTCCCAGCGGCGTTGGGTTTCTTCCTGAGGCAACGCGACGACACCGGCCCGGCCGAGGTCCATCTTCAGCTTGCCGTCCTCCATGAATATGCGGCTCCAGACGATCTCGCCGACCTTGCTGATGCCCTTGAGCGTCCCGCCGCCGAGTTTGAAGTACATGTACGGCTGGCGTTCCGACGACGCACCCGCCCAGCCACCAATAAAGTGGGCCGGCGGGGCACTGCCGCTAATCAGGAAGACCCAGACGTAATCCTTGACGGTGCCCGATTTGTCTTCATCGCCCCAGCGGAGATCGTGCAGGGTGTTCTCGACTGGCTGGCCCATCGCCTTGTGGACGCGGTAGGTCAGCAGCCCGTCCAGGCCGGCGCATTCATCGACTTCGTTGAAGTGCGGCAGCGGCTGTCCGTCGTACAGCGTTCGGCGGCCATCCCGCGACAGCACCGGCGGGCGGTCGCCATTGTTCAGCGTGCCTTCGACCAAGTCGCTGGCGGGCAACAGGTCTTTCAAACCCTGTTGGTACTGGATGCCGATCGTGTGACATCCGAAATCGTCCGCGATCCGCATGGCAGCGACGTACGTCTTACACTGCAGGTGGATTTGATGATCGGTGAGGTGTTCCTTCTCGTTCGGGCCGGTGATGAACTTCATGCCTTTCTCGCCCATCCACCAGCGGACGTCGTTGGCTTCCTTCTGGGTGACCTGCGTGGATTCGTAATACAAAGCCGACTGGCTGAGGCGTTCCTTGTATACGCCTGTGGGGTGGAGCAGTTCGTCGGGGATGATGGCGTTGTACATGCCCATGCAGCCCTCGTCGAAGATGCCCATGATGGCTTTTTCGCGCTTCAGCTGATGCGCCAGCGCACCGGCCAGTTTCTTTTCCTTCGGGCCGACTTTCACTTTCTTCAGCGGCTTCACGTGAGGTGTCTTATGTTTGACGTAGCCTTCTTTGAGCCAAGTACGGAGGGTCTTCTTGAAGAACTCATCGGTGAAATCTTCCGACCAGATGGTGGAATACTTCACGCCGGCTTTGGTTAACGAGCCGTTAAGATTGAGCATCCCGACCAGCCCCGGCCAGGTGCCCGACCAGTTGGCGACGGTCAGGATCGGCCCGCGGTGGCTGATCAGCCCGTGCAGCAGGTGATGCGAATACTGCCACACGCACTCGGCCACGATCAGCGGAGCATCGGGGTCGATGGTCGCGAAGACTTCCATCCCTTCCTTCTGCGACTGGATAAACCCGTGCCCTTGGCCAGCTTTGAACGGGTGGGCCCGAACGACTTCATAGCCCTCGGCCGCGATGGCGGACCCGAGTTGCTTTTCCATCTCCTCCTGCGCCGGCCAGCATTTTTGATTGGCGGCCAATCGCAGGTCGCCGTTGGCGACGAGTTGGATCTGCTTCTTTTTGAGTTTGGTGTGTTTAGCCAGAACAGGAATTTGATAATTGCTCACAAAGCCTCACAGGAGTAAATAGTTGTGAATCGCCCCAATCGGGGACAATATGATACTCCGGTATCGAAGCCCGGCAACTGGGACGGACGAGAAATTGCGTTTAGGAGATCATCGCTCTTGCAATAGTGCGCCGAGGCAGCACGTCCCTAGTACCACGGGCCTCCGGCCCGTGCGAGCGATGATCCGATTGAAGAAACCGCGACGTTGGTAATTCGAGCGCACAAGGCACGGACCGGAGGGCCGTGATACAGGCGGCGTTTCTATCATTCGCGGAATCTTTTCCATCGGCTACAATCATCGGGCGATGTCTAGCGCCGGGAAAAAAGTCGTGGTCGCCATGAGCGGCGGGGTGGATAGCTCCGTCGCGGCGGCGCTCCTGCAGCGGCAGGGGTACGAGGTCATGGGCGCTTTCATGCGGCTGGGCTCGCCTGACGGGGTCGAACACGCCGAAGACATCGCCTGCGATACCACTCAGCACTCAGAACTCAGCACTCAGCACTCGGGCGGTAATCCGCCGATTCCTGCGAAGCAGAAACAGGGCTGCTGCTCAGTTCTCGATTCAGCCGACGCCCGCCGCGTGGCCGGCATGCTCGATGTTCCGTTTTACGTCTTAAACTTCCAAGACGATTTCGGCCGGGTGATCAACTACTTCGTCGACGAATACAACCGTGGCCGGACTCCCAACCCCTGTGTCCGCTGCAACGACTGGCTGAAGTTCGGCAAACTCGCGAGCTACGCCGAAGCCGTCGGGGCTGATTACGTCGCCAGCGGTCATTACGCCCGCATCGAGAACGGCCGTCTGATGCGGGGCGTCGATCATCGCAAGGATCAGAGCTATGTGTTGTTCGGCATCTCGCCACAAGCGATCGCTCACACGCTGCTGCCAATAGGCGGGATGGAGAAAACCGAAGTCCGCCGGATCGCCGAGGAACTGAAGCTCCCGGTCTTCAACAAGCCCGATAGCCAGGAAATCTGCTTCGTCCCGAACCAGGATTACGCCGGTCTCGTTCAGCGACGAAGCCCGGAGACGTTCCGCAAAGGCGATTTAGTCTCGACCACCGGCGAAGTGCTAGGCCAGCACGACGGCCACCAGCATTTCACGATCGGCCAGCGTCGCGGCCTAGGCGTGGCGCTCGGGCACAAGATCTACGTCGTCGACATCGACGCAAGCACTAGCCGGGTAACGGTGGGTGAGAAGGAAGCGCTGTTCAAGCGATCACTGGTCGCGACGCAGATCAATCTGCTCGACCCGACCTTGCGCGACGGCCACGCCCGCCCGTGTCAGGCGAAAATCCGCTACAACCACGACCCGCAACCGGCCACCGTGCTCGTCACCGGCGACGACGAAATCACCGTCCGCTTCACCGAACCGCAAACCGCCGTCACGCCGGGGCAGGCGGTCGTGCTGTACGACAATGACTATGTGTTGGGTGGTGGTTGGATTGATTCTGCAGAATAAAAGAAGAATATGAACGCAGAGACGCAGAGACGCGGAGAAGAAATGAATGGGCGTTGCTTTCTCTGCGCCTCTGCGTCTCTGCGTTCATAATTAATTGCACATGATCTTCCGCCGCAACGTACTCATCCTCCATCAAGGCGCTTTAGGCGACTTCGTGCTCACCTGGCCGCTGGCGATGGCGATGGGGCGGATGTTTCCGCAGAGTCGGATCATGTACGTCTCGCCCAGCAGCAAGGGGAAGCTGGCGGAGCGGGCGATCCGCGTGGAGTCGGCCGACAGCGAGGCGGGATGGCACGCGTTGTTTGCCACGTCGCCGAACGTACCCCAGCCTGTGGTGAACCTGCTCGCGGGGGCGCACACGATTTTCAGCTATGTTTTGCGATCGAACGACACGTTCGATCACAACCTGCACGACATCGCCCCGCACGCCAAGATTTACACGATGAGCACCCGCGACCACGCCGGCCCCGGCCATGCGGCGGAATGGGCGGTGGACGATCTCCGGTTTTTCCCCGCAGCGGCCGAGGGTGTGCGTCAGATGCTCCGCTCGATCGCCGATCGCGGCGTGGGCGTCCATCGCGTGCCGGGCAACGCCGTCGTCATCCACCCCGGTAGCGGCGGGGATAGCAAGAACTGGCCGGCCGAGCGTTACATCGAACTGGCGGGGCTGATCAGGTCTGCCGGGCGGGTGGTGAAGTTTGTACTTGGCGAGGTGGAACTCGAGCGTTGGCCGGATGAACTGATCTCGAAATTGGCGGCCGCCGGTGACGTGGTAAGGCCGGCGAATTATGTCGAGCTATTTGATCTGCTCCGTGGCAGCTCCGCATTCATCGGCAACGATAGCGGCCCGGGTCATTTGGCGGCGATTAGCGGTGTGCCCACCGTCACGCTATTCGTCGACTCCGACGCCGACATCTGGCACCCGATCGGCCCGGTAAGGCAGTCGATGACTGGCATATTCACGACTGACGATGTCGTTCGCGCTGTAGACACTTTGCTATCTCGGTCGTCCAAAACCTTTGTGACAACGAACATGAAAGAATGATGATCCGACGAATTGTCATCCTCGGTTTGCTGCTGCTCTCGCCCTGCCTAGCGGCCGATCCGCCCAAGGATACGGACCAGATCGACCCGCTTTTGCTGGCAGCGGTTGATGCAGCGATGCGGGGCGATCTCAAACCGCTCTCCGCGGAAGTCGACGCTAAAGCTCGCGTCGCGATCGCCGACCCTGCCAAACTCGATCCGTCGCTGGTGCAACTGGCGACTCTCCGCGAGTTTTCCACCTATTTTGGCCGGTTGGATGCGATTTCCAATCCCAACCGCCGGTTGATGGCGTGGCTGATCGCACAGCCGAAGGTGGCATCGCCGTTAATGATGGCGGTATCGGCTGAAGACCCACCCGACGGGCTGCTTGAAGTGCTTCGCCGTTTGAACGACGATCACGGCGACGGAATCGCTCGATCCCCCGATCTGCTGGCCGCGTTCTGCACCGTGTGGGACAGCACCGGCGACGTGAACGAAGACGCCAAAAAAGTTGACCTCGATCGCGTGGCCAGGCTGTACAACTACTACACCAGGTCGTCGCCGCGGTTTGATCTGAAGGATTTACCGTGGCAACTGTCGACGTGGGTGGTAAGCAATCCACTGAGCGAGGACGAAATTGCGTTTGCCCGCGATAAGTATCAGGATCGCAAATCGCCGGCCGACATTTTCTTTGATCCGCCTTACAGCGAATATCCGGGCTACGTGCGCGAGCCGAAGAATCCGAACGATCTGTTGTACACGCTGCCCAATATTCTCAAGCACGGCGGAACGACGGTCGATCAGGCGCGGTACGCCACGTCGGTCTGTCGCTCCATCGGCGTACCGGCGGCGGTGTGTACCGCAACGTTGGACGGCGACGACCAATCGCACGCTCCGGCCTGGGCGGCGGTGCTGGAAGTCAGTAACCGACGCATGCGATGGAATCTGTACACCGCCCGATACCCCGAACACCTCGGCTGGCGCGGTAGGGTGACCGATCCGCAGACTCATCTTCAACTATCCGACAGCGAGTTACATCAGTTGGCGGAACTCCAGGCGGTCTCTCTCGATCAGAGGCTACAGTCGATGGCGATCTGCAATTTGCTGCCTCTGGCCGACGAAGCGAAACAACCCGAGTTGCTGCTTAAGGCGATCGAGCTTTCGCCGGGCAATCTGCGGGCGTGGCAGGCGATCAATACTCTGGCGGGCAAACGGAAGTTGAGTGCGGGGCAGGAAGAGGCGTACGTCGCGGCGATCGAGAAATTGGCCGTCCCGAGGAACGGGGCATTTGCGCTGGAGATGTACTTGCCGATCGTCCGCCCCCGCGGCACGTTGCAGCAGATTCCGCTGCTCGACGCGGCGGCCAAGTGGTTTACCAATCAGCCCGACGTCCTGGCCCGTGTGCGGCTGGAGCAGGGCCACGCACAGGTCAAGCTCAAACGCCCCGATCTGGCGTTGGATGCATTCAAGGAAGCCGCCAACCTGCAGCCGCGTTGCAGCCCGATGGTGCTGGAGGCGTTTCAGCGGATCGATGCGCTCTACCGAGACAACAATAGCTTGCCGCAGCTGATCGACCTGTACGCCATCGCCTGGCCAAGACTGGACCGCCCGCGGCCGACGCCTTACTCTCGCACCGTGCCGTACGTGTTGATCGGGCGGATGTACGTGCAGGCGCTGGAAGACGCCGGGAATAAAGTTGAAGCGATCAAGATTCGGACGATGATCGACAGCGTGCATTTGGATCGGGATTAAGTCGCATGGGCAACCAGCCCATGTTGGGTCACGCACACAGACATGGGCTGGTAGCCCATGCGACAAAAGAATGAAACTCGCTTTTTCCACCAACGCATACACTCGGTTTGATCTGCTAGACGCACTGCGCGGAATCGCGTCAGCGGGGTTTAAGGGCGTGGAAATTCTGGCCGATTCCCCGCACGCTTATCCGGAGGCGATCACGCCGGCACTGGTGCAGCAGATCGTCGGCGAACTGGATCGGCTGAACCTGGCCGTCAGCAACATCAACGCCAACTGCAGCTTCGGCTATTGGAAGCACGCTCCGCCGGAGCCGTATTTTGAGCCGAGCTTGATCAGCCCGGTCGAACAATACCGGGCCGACCGGATTCGCATGATCCTGACAACAATCGACTTCGCTGCGGCGGTTGGGGCGCAAAATATCAGCATCACCAGCGGGCGATGCCTTGGCGGGGTGCCGCCACAGCGGGCGGTGGGGTTGCTGGTCGAGTCGCTCAAACCCGTGCTCGATCGGGCGGCGAGCAAGAACATCAAGATCGGCATTGAACTAGAACCGGGGCTGTACCTGGAGTATGTCGACGAGCTCGCCCACTGGATCAGCCGGCTCGGCTCGCCGCTGTTTGGGGCGAATCTGGATATCGGCCACAGCATTGTGATCGGCGAAACCATCGACCACGCGGTCAGCAAATTAGCCGGGCGGATCTGGAACATGCACGTCGAAGACCTGCCCGGGCGGAAGCATTACCACATGGTCCCCGGCGACGGTGATTTCGATTGGCCGGCGTTAAAACGGGCTTTGACCGCCATTGCCTACGACCGATATCTCACGGTCGAGCTCTACACCCAAACCGCCGATCCCCAACTGGCAGCCGAGCGGAGTTACGGCTTCCTTGAGGGAATTTTCAGCAAATAGTCGATACGAGAGGGGATTTTGGCTATAAAGGTTCCGACACCTATGAGCGAACAGACCCCCGCAACCTCCGCCCCGACGGCCCCGAGCCCCGAAGGCACGCCGAATAACGAATCGTTCCTTCCGCAATCCACGGTACTGATCGTGGACGACAACGCCCAGAATGTCGAACTTCTGCAGGCGTTTTTGGAGTCGCTCCCGGTCAAGATCGCGACAGCCGTCGATGGCGTTGATGCACTGGAAAAGGTGGCCGAGCATAACCCCGATCTGATCCTGCTCGACGTGATGATGCCGCGGATGAGCGGCTTCCAGGTCTGCAAGAAGCTGAAAACCGACCCGAAGACCAAGGACATACAGATCCTGATGGTGACAGCCCTCAATGAGCTCGGCGATATCGAACAGGCCAGCGAGTGCGGCACCGACGATTTCGTCTCCAAGCCGGTGAATAAGTTCGAACTGGTCACCCGCGTGAAAAGCCTGCTCCGCGTCCGCCACCTCAAGAGCGAACTGGAGCGGGCGTTGACGTACCTGCATGAGATTGAGCAGGACGAAGAAGCGCTATAGTAGCATGGGCTACCAGCCCATGTTCAGTGACGTCTAAAAGCATGGGCTGGTAGCCCATGCGACACGAAAACCCTCCGGCAAGTAACAATCATGAAACACAAGATCGCTTTCGTTGCGCTCGCACTTTTTTTCATCGCATCCACCTTCGCCGAAATGCCCGCGACTCGGCCGGCGGCAGAGTTGCCGGCCGACAAAGGCGCCATCGCCGGCTATGAGCAGGAAGTTGCCCGCCAGGTCAACGAGAAGGACGAGATCGTCACCACGCTTCGCAACGGGCTGACGGTTATCATCAAACGTGTGCCGTCGAAGGTCGTGACCGTTCGCTGCCATGTGCGCACCGGCAGCGTGTATGAAGGCAAATGGCTGGGCGGGGGATTAAGCCATCTATTGGAACACCTCGTGGCTGGCGGGAGCACGCAGCGTCGCACGGAGGCGGAGAACCGCAATCTTCTACAGAAGATGGGCAACAACTCCAATGCTTACACCACGTTCGATGAGACACAGTTTTTCGTCAATACCACGACCGATCACATGGAAGACGCGGTCGATCTCGTCACCGGCTGGGTGTTTGGAGCGCTCATCACGCCCGATGAGTACCGCCGCGAGTACGAGGTTGTTCAGCGAGAGTTGGAGATGGGCAAGGGTTCGCCGGATACGGTGTTTGCCGATTTGTCATACACCAACCGCTACCGCGTCAGCCCGGCCCGCGTGCCGATTATCGGGTACCAGGAGGTGATTCAGGGGCTGACCCGCGACGACGTATATGGGTATTACAAGCTGGCGTATCAGCCGCAAAACATGGTGATGGGGCTGGCGGGCGATATCGAACCGGCCAAGATGCTGGCGGCGGTGCAGAGGTTCGTCGGCGATGTGAAGCCCGGGCGCGAGTTCTCGCACCACATCGCCGCCGAGCCGGCGGTTGTTTCGCCGCGAACGGTGGTCGCGACGTTTCCCAAGCTCGGCCATGCCCGGCTTCAACTGGGTTTCCCGACGGTAAGGCTCGATAGCCCCGATCTGTACTCTCTTGACCTGCTCGCCAGCGTGCTGGGCGATGGCTATGGCGCTCTACTGATTGAAACCCTGCGCGACGACAAGCAGTTGATCACCGAAGTCAGTGTTGGCAACGACACGCCTGATTATGTGGAGGGCACGTTCGGCATGCTGTTCACGCTGGCGCCGGACAAAATCCACGCCGCCACCGATGCCGTCCTCGACATTGTCGAAGACATCAAAAAGAGCGGCGTTGAGCCTGACCGACTCAAACGCGCGAAGACGCAGATGAAGGTCAGCCGGTTCCGCGGGATGCAGACCACCGACGACATCTCGGCCGCAATGGTGGACGACTACATCACCACCGGCGACCCGCATTTCCGCGAGCGGTACATTGAGCGGATCCAGAAAGTGACCAACGCACAAATCAGGGAAGTGGCGAAGAAGTATTTCGATCGCAACAAGCTGATCACAACCTGCCTGATGCCCGCAGAAGACCCGGCGGTCGCGACGCTGCCCAAGGCCGAGGACTTGCTGCGGACGGCGGCCAAGGGGATCGAACGGGCCGACGAAGCCAAGCCCGACATGGCCAAGGCGGATCGCATCGTGCTGCCCAACGGCACGGTGCTGCTGGTGAAGCGGATGGGGACATCGCCGATGGTGTCGATCCAGATGATGGCGCTCGGCGGGCTGTCGGTGGAGGACGAAAAGAACAACGGGATCGGTTATCTGGCGATGTCGTTGATCCAACGCGGCACGGGCCATGAATCAGCCACCGATGTGGCGGAAGTATTCGACTCCATCGGCGGGGAACTCAACACCGAATGCACCCGCAACGATTGGTCGTGGTCGGCCACCTGCCTCGGCGAGGATTTTGAGAAGGCCTTCACCACCTGGGCCGACGTGGTGAACAAGCCCAGCTTTGATCCGAGAGAATTGTCTGGGATCAAAGAACGCATCGCCGCCGAGATCAAGTCGCAGGACGCGGAATGGGAGGCTCAGTCGTTCAGATTCTTCCGTGCCAGTTTCTTCGGCCCGAGCAAATCGCCGTACCGCTTCACGGCGGCCGGTACGCAGGAGAATCTTGATCGGTTCACCGTCGCTGATGCGAAGACGTATTACTTTGACACGATTTTGAAGGCTCCGCGTGTTCTGGCGGTGTACGGCGATGTCGATCCCGAGAAGGTAAAGGCTCTTGCCACAAAACTGCTAGGCCAGGAGGGAAAACTGCCCGCCGCGCCGAAGGTGAAACCGCCCGTCGCACCGGCCGCGCCGACCGACCTCAAGCCGCTGGTCCATGTCGTTCGCGTCGAAGTGCAGAAGACGGATCAGGCATTGGCGGGCGTGGCGATCGGCTACGAGTCGCACAGCGTCATCGGCGATGCCGACAAACCCGCCCTCATCGTCGCCAACGCGATGGCCAGCGGTTACGGCTATCCCACGGGCTATCTGTTTGAAACCCTTCGCGGGCTGGGGCTGGTCTACACCACGTTCGCGCAGGATCTGCCCGGGCGAAACAAGGATCTCCCCGGCGGGTTCGTCGCAGTGGCGGGATGCGATCCGGCTAACGTGACGCAGGTGACAGACCTAATGCTCCTCAACATCGCCCGCCTGCAAGGCACGCCGGCCGATCTGCAGGAGGATTGGTTCCAGCGCAGCAAGCAGATGATCGTGATCTCCGATGCGATGGACCAGGAAACCGCCGAAGCCCAAGCCACCGTCGCAGCCGAGGACGAATTGCTTGGGCTGGGATATGACGATTCGGCCAAGCTTGAGGAGAAAATCGCGGCAGTGAAGATCGGCGATATCGGTCAGGTTGCCCGCAAGCGACTGCGAGAGTGCGTAGTGACAATTTCCACGCCAAAACCCGAGTTGGTAAAGATACCCATCGGTGTTCGTACCTACGATTCGTTTCCGCCGGTCGATCTAACGCCCAAGGGCGTAAAGCATGACAGCAAATCGCCCCAGCCCGGTGCGCCATCGCCGCCTCCGGCACCGTGATTGGTGTTCGGTAGGACAGACATGAATGTCTGTCCTACCGAGAGCCAAGGCGAGACAACAGAGACTTCATTCGATACGCTTACGGTTCAAGGAGGAGCATTTCCATGCCGTATGATTCGTCGACCCCAATCGGTGAGTTTATCAACGCCGCCGCGTCAAAACAGCCGATCCCCGGCGGTGGGAGCATTGCGGCGCTCGTCGGGGCGCTGGGGGCGTCGATGGGGGAAATGGTCGTCAACTACAGTGTCGGAAAGAAGAGTCTCGCGCCCTACCAGCCTCAACTCGAAACCGCCCTCGTGCAGTATCACAAAGCACGATCAATGTTGCTGGAATTGATGCTCGAGGATCAACTGGCCTATCAATCGCTCACTGACGCGAAAAAAGCCCCCGAAGGCTCTCCGCAACGGGCGTCAGCGGTGGAGTTGACCAAGACCTGCGTGTCGATCCCGCTGACCGTGGCCGCGACGGCGGTGGCGATCATCGAACTGTCGGAGAATGTGGCGAGAATCGCGAATCCTTACCTGCTGTCCGACCTGGCCGTGTGCGCTGACCTGGCGATGGCCACGGTGCGCTGCGCCAGCTACAACGTAAACGTCAATCTCCCCCAGTTGGAAAACGATATCGACCGCAAGCAATTCGCCAAGCAGATGGAATCGATGCTGTTCAGCGCGACCATGGCCGTCCAAAGAGCCAGTGCGGCGATCTGGCAAAAAGAGTAATCAGCCGGCTTCCGGACTGGCCGCTTCAGCGGCCAGTAAATCAACCAGAAACCATGCCCGACCCAAGAGACTACAAGCTCGATCTCAGCAGCCTGAAGAACGACGATACGTCTCCGGCACCATCAACTTCCACCCGTCCTTACCTCAGCGTTTTGTTCGCCTGCTGCAAGGTTTACACGCGTCTATACCGCGATCCGACCGGCCAGCACTACGCCGGGCACTGCCCCAAGTGCGCCCGCCCGGTGAAATTTAAGGTCGGCCAAGGGGGTACGTCGGCGAGGCAGTTTGTGGTAGAGTAGAAGCCCGATCGCAGAATGCAGAATGATGAATTCAGAATGAAGGACATTCGGATCGATATTCATTCATCCTTCTGCCTTTGTTTGACACGGAGGTCCGTTTGAGCGCCGCTGCCGCTGAATCCAAAGCCAATCCGAATCCCAAGTCCGGCACCTACGAAGTCGCCCGGTCGGGCGGCAAGTGCGCCGTCTCCGGCCGAGCGATCGAGCCGAAGGAAAAATACTTCGCCGTTTTGCGAGAAACTCCGCTGGGGTTTGAGCGTCTGGACATTGCCGCAGAAAACTGGGAGGCGTTTGATAAGTCCAATCACCTGGGCTTCTGGCAAACCGTCATGCCGCTTCACGAAGCAAAAAAGAAGGTTTTCGTCGACGACGAGGTGCTTTGCGGCCTGTTTGAGCGACTCGCCGACGTAACCGAGCCCTCCAAGCTCAACTTCCGCTTCGTGCTTGGGCTGATCCTGATGCGCAAACGTCTGCTGATCTACGAAAACAGCCGGACGAACGACAAGAACGAGGAAATCTGGTCGATGCGGTTCAAGGGTAAGGAAGAACTTCTCGACATGCTCAACCCTCGCCTCGACGAGCAACAGGTGAAGGACGTCAGCTCGCAACTGGGCGAGATCCTGAATGAGGAAGTTTGATCATTAGCCATAGATGAACAAAGATGAACACAGATCAGAATAAGACATTCTCAGTCCTATCTTATCTGTGTTTATTTGTGTTCATCTGTGGCTCAATTCTTTCTTCCAGCGGCTGCTGTACGCAGAAGGGCCCCGAGCCGTATTACGGGCCTACGCTCACCATGAGTCAGATGGTGGCGAAGGTCAACGCCAATAATGAGCTAATCCCCACACTCAACGCCAATCTTGATTACAGCGTCGAAGTCACGCACGATGGCAAGAAAGACAGTGTCAGCGGTTACGGCGTGATCAACTACCGCAGGCCGGGGGATTTGCGAATTTCCGGCAGCAAGGATTTTGTCGGGGCGGTGTTCGATATCGGCAGCAACGACAAGCTCTATTGGATGACCCTGATCCCGCAGGTTGAAACCGCCTGGTACGGGCAATACAAAAATCTTGGCAAGCCGTGCGTGGCCAACCTGCCCATTCAGCCGGACATGCTGGTGGAGGTACTGGGGATTTCCACCTTTAACACCAATTTTGCTGAACAACCCGTGCCGGTGATGCGGATCATCCCCGAAGATCGTGCATATGAGTTCACCTGGAACATTCGCCTGGCCGATCGCTGGGCGACCAGGAAGCAGGTCCGGTACGATGTCGATTCCCGGCAGCCAACGCGGGTGACACTGTACGACGAGAACGGACGCGTTATGCTTCGGGCGGATCTGAAGTCGCCAGTGGTGATTGAAGTGCCCGAGCTTCCCAAGGACCGCTGGCCGAAAGTAGCGAGCAAGTACGATCTGACTTTCCCTGAAAGCAAGATGCGTCTGCAGTTGGATTTGTTCGATATCGTCCTTAAAAAAGGCCGCGTTCCGAACAACGCAACCTTCAAAATGCCCGACCGCGACAAGCTCGGCGTAAAGAAAGAGAACGTCATTGAAGTCGATAAAGATTGCAACGATTAGAGCCTGTCTCTACCTCGCATTCCTGCCGTGCCTGCTGCTTGCGTCGCAGGCTTGGGCGGTGCCGCCGGAACTGATCGTCAAATCAGCCGGCGATACCGGGTTGTGGATGGCGCAGGTGCAGCCCGAATCCCCCGACGCGAGCGCCAAGCTCACCACGATCATCCGCTTACGCGCAACCACCGGCGAACGATGGAATGAAGTCGCCCGCCTCCCCGGCCGGACGACAAGCATGGCGGTTCACGGATCGCAACTGGCGGTGGTGCAGGAATCGGGCGATTGGTCGCTGATCTGGCCTGGCGGATCGGCGCTGGGGCCATCGTTGCCTACCCAGAGCCGGCTTCTCTCGCTGGCCAGCGATGGGAATTCGCTGTGGGCGATTGCCTCGATTGTCGGAGCTTTGCCGTCCACCCAGCCATCGACCACTTCCACGACGCAAGTGAACGTGGAAAAGGAAGTGGCCTCGTCCCAGCCTGCCCCGCGAATCATGCTGCTGCGCCTGGCACCGTTCGGTTGGACCGCCGTCGGGCGGATCAATATCCCTGCCGACGCCGCCGTGCAGATGGCCGCCTCGCGCGAACGCGTGTACACCGCCGTCAAGCAGCCCGGCCAGCCGACCCAGGTGTACAACGGCACGGAGCCGTTGGTGATGGTGAAAAATCCGCTTGCCACGCGGTTTACGCTGTTGTCGGCCGATGACGGATCGATCCTGCTCTGGACCGCCAAGGAAACCGACGCCGGCGAACTCATCCGAATCACCTCAGGCCTGCCCGGCGGGACGCTGGAGAATCCATCGGGACTTGCCGGCGGGGTGCCTCGCACCGTCGAAATCTCCGCCGGACGGCTACGCCTCTTTTTCTCGCAAATCGTAAACGGCAAATCCGCCGTCATGGAGCAAAAGTACGATCTCAAAACGCTTGCGAAGGTGGATTCAACTAATGAGCTGATCTTTCCGCAGCCGCACGGCGAATCGAAGTACCAGAACATTTTCAGCGCCGTCGTGCTGGCGGCCATGGTGTTCGCGATGATCGCCAGCTTCCAGCACCGGCGAAGCTTGCGCGACTTGCTGCTCAAAGCCGACCATCCCATTCCCGCGCCCTTGGGAGCACGTTTGGCGGCCGGTGCGATCGACCTGCTGCCGATGGTGGCTACGATGTTTGCGATCTATCTCTTCGTCCCGGTCGATATCGACCCTGCCATCGCGGTGCAGGACCCGCGCGTGGAGGCGGTCATCGGTCTGGCAATGGGCGTTTACATTCTGCACACCACACTGGCCGAGGCGATCTTCGGCCGAAGCGTCGGGAAAATGCTGGTGGGGCTGAAAGTGGTCGATTTTCAAGGCAAGCCGGCCAGTCTGGGGTCGCGCGTCGCGCGCAACCTGTTGCGGATCATCGAACTGTCGATCCCGCCGATGGCGGGGCTGATCATCGTTTCCCCGCTCCGCCAACGTGCAGGCGACATTGCCGCCGGTACGCTGGTCGTCCGCGCCAAAGAGCCCGCCGTGCCTCCGCCGCTGCCTTGATTGAGCGTCGCATGGGTAACCCTTCCCATGCAGCGTGTACTCACGCGGGTGAGAGCGGAACGTCGCTCATGAAGCAATCGCGTTAGCGACGGTGTTACGTCATTGCGAGGGAAAGTTCGCTCCGCTCTTGCCTCATCGGTCGGGTACGACCGATCGATCGCCGGTACGCGATCTCATGGGCAGGTTGCCAATGCGACAAAAAAAGAAAGACCGGCGAGTGCTACTCGCCGGTCGAATACTTTTGGATTTGGAAACGCCCGCCCCAGATCGCTTTTTAGACGACCTGCACCTTTCGGCCGGCACGGCGCTTGTTGTTGATGGTCTGGCGACCCTTCTTGGTCTTCATGCGGGCGCGAAATCCTAACTTGCGGGCTCGCTTAACCTTGCTGATGCGGTGCGGGTAATGCATGGCGTTCCTCGTCGATGCGTTAAGTCCATTAAAATCAATGCTTTCAGCAAATTCCGAAACGCAGCCCGGAATACTGAGTCGAGCATCCTACCCCAAATGAACGGTTTTGGCTAGTGTCCGCTTGGGATGAACTCGAATGCAAGTTTTTTCGACTCTGAATTCACCATCAAAGATGCTGCTAAAATACGTCATTGCTTGCCCTTGCGAGACACTTGGTATTTCCCTACAATCCCCGACCTTAAAAATTTGTACCCCCGCTAAAAAACGCCGGGAATGGACCAAGGAAAACTATGCCGACGATCAATCAGCTCATCAAGAAGCCCCGCAAGTCGCTGGGTCGTATCAACAAGGTGAAAGACCTTGTGGCCTGCCCGCAGAAGCGCGGGGTCTGTCTTCAGGTCAAAACCATGACCCCGAAGAAGCCGAACTCGGCCCTTCGCAAAATCGCCCGCGTGCGGTTGAGCAATGGTAAGGAAGTTACCGCTTACATCCCCGGCGAAGAACACAACCTGCAGGAACACAGCATCGTGCTGGTTCGTGGCGGTCGCGTTCGCGATCTGCCGGGTGTTCGCTATCATATCGTTCGTGGCACGCTCGATGCACTGGGCGTTGACGGCCGCAAGCGCAGCCGCAGCAAGTACGGCACCAAATCGGGTAAGTAAACTTTATGTATATCCATCTTCTGGCTGAAGAGACGATTAAAGATGTCAGCACGGGGTATGGTTCTTTAGCAAAAACTGAAATTATCATTCTGATCGGGATAGCCGCCTTCGTCTGGTGGCTGAAACGACAGACCTGAAGCTTTCGACGCCACTCGTCACGATGCGTCAGCAAGAGTAAGGAACACGCTATGGCCTATAAGAAGTTCACCGCCTCGGAAGACATGCTCAAACCGGACGGCCGGTTCAACAGCAAACTCGTCGCTAAGTTCATCAACTGCCTGATGTGGGACGGGAAAAAGACCGTCGCACAGAAGATCTTCTACGATGCGATGGACATCGCCGGGAAGAAGATGAAGGACGTTCCCCCGTTGGAACTGTTCGAGAATGCCATCAACAACGTCAAGCCCTACGTCGAAGTCCGCAGCAAGCGCGTCGGCGGGGCCAACTATCAGGTTCCGATGCAGGTGAACAAGCGTCGTCAGCAGTCGCTGGCGTTCCGCTGGATCATCGGCGCTTGCCGCGAATCGGGCGGCCGCCCGATGGCAGATCGGCTGGCGGACGAAATCGTGGGTGCCTACAAGAAGGAAGGCAAGGCCATGGCCACCCGCGACAACACCCACCGCATGGCCGACGCCAACAAGGCGTTCGCCCACTTTGCTTGGTAAGGTTGTTGGTCTGCATTTAGAAATTCAAACGGCGTGGTCCTTGGTGGCCACGCCGTTTTCTTTTGCGCGTGGAATTCAATGCGACACAGAGGCACAGAGTCACACAGAAATGCACAGAGAGAAATCAAAAAGGGAATTCTCTGTGCTTACCTCTGTGGCTCTGTGCCTCTGTGTCGTATGGCTTTCTTATGGTAAAACACCGCGACTATGCTCGATCCGAAACTGCTCCGCGATAACCCCGAAGCCGTCAAACACGCCACGCAGATCAAGCGCGTCGGCTCGCCCGAACTGGTCGATCATTGGCGCGCCGCGGATGAGAAGCGTCGTAACGCGCAGACACTCGCCGACGGATTACGCGCCGAGCAAGGCAAGATCGGTGGACAGGTAGGCAAGCTGAAAGGGCAGTTGAAGGGGGGCACGTCTCCGGAATTGGAGGCTTTTCTCGCTCAGGCAAGTGAACTCAAGTCCAAATACGAGTTCGCTGTCGCGCAGCAATCCGAGGCTGAAACCGAAGCCGCCCGCATCATGCTGATGCTGCCCGCCATTCCCGATCCAAGCTGGCCGGTGGGGAAAGACGACTCAGAAAACGTGCTGGTGCGAACCTGGGCCGACCCGAACCGCCCGCCGGAGAAATTGGATGGTGGGAAGCTCGATCACATTGCCCTCGGGCATAAGCTTGGCATTCTCGATTTCGATCGAGGCGTGAAACTCGCTGGCAGCCGAAGTTACGTGGTTCGAGGCGCGGGTGCGATGCTGTACAACGCCGTTCTGCGATACGCGATGGACGTCGTCGCCGGACGCGGATACGAGCCGTTCGTCGTGCCGATTTTGGTCACCGAGCAGTGCATGGTCGGCACCGGCTATTTCCCGGCCGGGCGGGATCAGGCGTACATCACGCAGGACAACAGCGTGCTGGTCGGCACGAGCGAAGTGCCGCTGGCCAGCTTCTTCGGCAATGAAGTACTGGACGAGAAAGACCTACCCAAAAAGCTAGTCGCCGAAAGCACCTGTTTCCGCCGCGAAGCCGGCGCAGCAGGCAAGGACACCGCCGGGCTGTATCGCGTGCACCAGTTCGATAAGGTCGAACAGGTGATCGTCCACAAAGCCGACGACGCCGAGCACATCGCCCTGCACGAAGAGATTATCGCCAACGCCGAGCTGATCTTGCAGGGATTGAAACTCGCCTACCGCGTCGTGAAAAACTGCACCGGCGACATGGGCCAGGGCAAGTGGCGCATGTACGACATCGAAACCTGGATGCCCAGCCGCAACGGCTACGGCGAGACCCATAGCGGCAGTGCGCTTCGAGACTTCCAGGCACGTCGCCTGAACCTTCGCTATAAAGCCACTGCCTCAGGCGGTGGAAAGCCCACCACGCAGTTCTGCTACACGCTCAACAACACCGCCATCGCCTGCCCGCGTGTGCTGATCGCGATTTTGGAAACCTACCAAAACGCCGACGGATCGGTCACCGTGCCGGAAGTATTGCGTTCTTACATGAATGGTTTGGAGAAGATCGGCTAAGCACTCCTACTTCAGCCGTAGCGTCGTCAAATCAAATACTCGACCTAAATGACCGCCGATCCAGCGGCTACTTGCGAATTTGTTTTCCGGTGATCAGGCGATTCAGTTTTTTCAGCAGCTTCATCCCTGTCAACGCCTGCAAATCATCGAGCTTGCCCTGAGCGGACTTGAGCCTGTGTTCAAGCACGCTGATTCGAGTCGCGTCGGCCACTTGGGGCACCTGATCGGCGTAGTCCGGATGCGTCAGGGTCACCCACGTTTGTTGATTGGTATGCGTCCAATTGACCGTTTTGCAGGCAAGTCCCGCGTCGGCGGCCAGTTTGGTGAAATGATCGAGCGTGTAGTGTACCCAGCCCGGGTAGACCCAGTCATTTCCCTCGTAGTTGGATTCGCCGATGAAAAAAGTGGCTGCGAAGATTCCGGTAGGATTGAGCGCTTTCTTGGCCTCGGCGAGGCATCGCTTGATTTGCGTTTGTGTCGCGTGGGAAAAGATCGACTGGGCGATCATATAATCAAACGTCCGCCCGAAGGTGGTTAGCGTAAAATTCGAGTCGTTACTGAAGACGGGCTTTTTCAGTTCAATCAGATCGCGGCCGATCTCGTTCTTAATGCCGTCGTCGATCAGCCATTGGTTGGGCTCGATCCCATAGAACATGCCTGGATTAAGGTACATCAGCAGCAGGCGTCCTGCTCGCAGTGATCCACAGCCGATGTCGAGAAGGCTGTTGTCTTCCCGCAGGCCGAGTGTGGTGAGCAGGCTGAACTGGCTGGCGCTGGCAAGGTCATAGCGCTCGGGCGGGCCAACGTATTTGCGATGCTCGGCGTAGTTTTCACTCGACATGGGGCTCCTGTGTTTCCGTCATTTCGAGACGTGTGAGTGCCCGATTGTATTTCAAACGGCGTGTTCTGCGTAGCCCGCTGGCGTATGATTGCTTCATGTATGAAGTTGCAAGTCCTGACCAACGAAATGTTCTCCTGTCGAAGCTGCACCGACTGTTGCCGACATCAGATGGTGGAGTTGTTCGCCGGCGAGCCGGAGGCGATCGAACAACTTCGCTGGGCGGCGGGCGATCCGCTGTCGAGCGTGGTCGGCCTCAGCCAGCACGGCGGGAAGACGTATCTCGCCCACCGGACGGACGGGGCATGCGTCTTCCTCAATGAATCCAACGGCCTGTGCCGGATACACGAACAGTTCGGCCCCGACGCCAAGCCCACCGCCTGCCGGATTTTTCCGTTTCAGATCACGCCCACCTTTGCCGGTGAAGCCAGCGTGAGCGCCCGGTATGACTGTCCAACGGTTCGCCATAACATCGGCGACACCCACGCCGAGCAGCTACCGTTCCTGCGGAAATACACCGATCGATGGCCCGACCCTGAAGGGTTTGACGAGGTCACCCGCTGCGGGCTGGAACGCGATCAGATCGTGGCCGTCGCGGAGTTTGTCGCGACGCTGCAGAACGGCCTTCCGACGGCTGATCAGCGGGCACTGTTCATCCCATACCTGTGCGACGTCTTAGCCATCACCGCAGCGGACGGAATCGACCGGCCGGCGCTAGGAAGCGCGTTCGGGCCGCTCAAGTCGCATATCGAAGCAGCCACGGCCGGGGCGGTAAAGCGTCCGGGCATGATCGCCCGGGCAGCGTTCCGCACGCTACTGGCATTGCATCTTCGGCGGGATGAAGACGTCCTCGATGGCCGTGCCGGTCGATTCTCGCGGCTGGTCGCGATGATTAAATTCGTCCTCGGAGTCGGCACGTTCCGAGGGTTGGGATTGAGTCACCCCAAGGGCTCGCTGCGAAGCGCCCGGCTATTCAAATCCGCTTTCGCTACACACGATCAGTCGCCTGAGGTTTTCTCGCTGCTCTGGCGGCTGCTGCGGATCAAGCTTGAGGCGATTCAGTTCATGGGCCCGGCCAACGGGGGTCGCGATTTCCTGCGCGGGTTGCACTCGCTTGCACTCCTGTACCCGCTAACGCTCGCCACCGCCAAGCACCACGCCGCCAGCCGCGGGGCGAAGGCGATCGAGCCGATCGATGCCGAAATGGGCATTGCCGCGATCGAGCACAGCTTCGGCCGTGCGGCGGTACTTCGGCAGCCGTTTGTGCGCTCGATCGAACGCCTGCTGCTGGATCGTGACACGCTCACGCGATTGGTGCGGACGATCTAACTTTTGAGCAGGCGATCCGGCTTCGCCATCGCAAGTGCGATTTCGTGTAAGATGTGCTGATGGCCCTTCCCTATGTAACTAACGAATTCCCCGGCATCGGCGGAGTATTGAAAGAACGGAATGAGGATTTCTTTGTGCAGGAAATCCCGCTCTACGAGCCATCAGGCGAGGGCGAGCACGTCTACTTCGAAATACAGAAGATAGGCCTGACAACGTTCGACGCGATCAGCCGGATCGCCAAAGCGCTGAACGTGCCCACGCGTGAGATCGGCTACGCGGGGCTCAAAGATTCGCGGGCGATCACGCGGCAGGTCTTCTCACTGGCCGGCGTGACGGAGCAACAGGTGATGGATCTGAAGATCGACCGCCTGACGGTTCAATGGGCGGCGCGTCACGGCAACAAATTGCGGCTGGGGCATCTGGCGGGCAATCGGTTCGCGATCAAAATCCGCCAGGTCAACCCTACTGACGTCGTTAAGCTGAAAGAGCCCCTCGCATTGCTTGAAAAGCGAGGCCTTCCCAACTTTTTCGGCGAGCAACGGTTCGGCCGGCGCGGGAATAATCACCTGCTTGGAGCGGCCCTGATTCGCAACGACAACCAAGCCGTCCTGCAACTGCTGTTGGGCGATCCGCAGCCCGATCTGGATGATGCGTACGAGCTCAAGGCCCGCACGTTCTTCGCCAATCGGCAGAATGACGACTCCATGCACGCCTGGCCGAGGCACTGCGGGATGGAACGGCGGATCCTGGCTCGTCTGATGAAGACCAAGAAGCCGAACTCGGCCGTCCGCATGATCGATGAGAAACTCCGACGCCTTTGGGTGTCGGCGCTGCAATCGGAGATGTTTAATCGCGTTCTGGAAAAAAGGATCGACACGTTCGATCAGGCGCTGCCCGGCGACCTGGCGTACAAGCACGACAACGGCGCATGTTTTCTGGTCGAAAACGCAGAGGCCGAGCAACCCCGCGCTGCCGCGTTCGACATCAGCCCGACCGGCCCGCTGCTGGGCTATCGCATGAGCGCCCCAATCGGTGAACCGGCGGTAATTGAACAGGGCGTATTCGACGAACTGAAACTCAAGCCCGGCGATTTCCGCAACGATGGGATCGACCGCGTCAAAGGTGCTCGTCGCCCGCTGCGAGTGCAACCAAAGGACCTGTCGATCTCTGCCGGCGTTGACGAGCACGGCGGGCACATCACGATGGCGTTCTCGCTCCCGGCCGGCTCGTTCGCGACAGTGCTGTTACGCGAGTTGATGAAATCCCCCGAGGAGCCGGCAGCCCCGCAAATCACCGATTCCGAAGAAGCTGAAGAGAGCCACGCCGACCCGGCTTGACATTCGGTCGGATTCCACTGACAACTATCACCCGACGGGGCGTAGCTCAGCTTGGCTAGAGCGCCTGGTTTGGGACCAGGAAGTCGTAGGTTCGAATCCTATCGCCCCGATTAAAAGCGAACATCAGCCCGTCGGCAGAATTGCCGAGGGGCTGTTTTTTTACTGGAGATTGAAGACGGTTGGATAGTGGCACAACAAGAGCTGTGCCAATGACTTGGAGGAAAAGTCCTCGGATCAGGCGATGTGGAAGACTTGCGGAAATAACTGCTCGCCGCCTGCGTCAGATCGCCTTGCCGCCACGCTCGTTGGTGCGAATGCGGATGCATTCCTCTAAATGTGTAATGAAGATCTTGCCGTCGCCGATGTGGCCGTCGCCGTGGCGGGCGGAGGTGAGGATGGCGTTGACGGCGGTATCGACGAAGGGGTCATTACACGCAATATCCAGGCGAATCTTCGGCAGCAGATTGGGCACGATCAGTTGGCCGCGGTACATGTCTTCGCCTTGGTCTTCTCGCTGGTGCTGGCCGTGGCCGGTGCAGCGGGTGACCGTAATGCGGGTGATGCCTTCCTTGATCAGCGACTCGCGCACTTCGTCGAGCTTATCGGGTTGGATGATGGCGGTAATCAGCTTCATGAGAAATCCGTTGAGTGTGATTTACTGAAGGTTGAGCAATCCGTATCCGTGTTCGCCGTGCAGCGCGTGATCCATACCGGCGTTTTCGCGGGTCGGATCGAGACGGAAGCCGACCGTTTTTTCAGTGATGAAGACCAGGATAATCGTCGCAACAGCAGCGTAGGCACCGGCGATCGCGACGGCGGTTGCCTGGACTTGGAGCTGGCTACCAACGCTCCAGTTCGGGCCGAATCGCGATGCCAGATCGGCCGCATTGTCCGGCCGAAGGAATAACGCCAACGCCAACGCCCCGAAGATGCCCGCCACGCCGTGGATGCCGAACACATCCAGGCTGTCGTCGTAACCCAGTTTGGACTTGGCGATGACCGAGAAGTAACAGATGAGCGAAGCCAACGCCCCCAGCGCCATCGCGCCCGCGACTCCGACAACACCCGCCGCCGGTGTAATCGCAACCAGACCGGCAAGAATGCCCGAGCAAAGCCCGAGGCTGGTTGCCTTGCGATGGTGGATCGCCTCGATCAACACCCACGCCAGCGCCGCCGCCGCCGCTGAGGCTTGGGTAACGGTCAAGGCGCGAGCAGTTTCATAATTGCTGTTCAGGCTGCTGCCGGAGTTGAATCCGAACCAGCCCACCCATAACAGGCCCGCACCCATCAATGTCATCACCAGGTTGTTCGGATGCATCGCCGTCTGCGGATACCCGCGGCGAGCACCTAGGTAAATCGCACAAACCAACGCACTGATGCCCGCGCTGATATGCACCACGGTTCCGCCGGCGTAGTCTTGTGCACCCATCTTCAGCAGAAAGCCATCAGACGCCCAAACCCAGTGGGCCAACGGGCAGTAAACGATCAAGCCCCAAAGGGCGATGAACACACAATACCCCCGGAATCGCACGCGCTCTGCGAACGCACCGGCGATCAGGGCAGGCGTGATGATCGCAAATTTCCCTTGGAACATGGCAAAAACCAGTTCCGGAATGCACGAAGCTCCGCCGTTGATCAAAACCGAAGCATTGTCATCAGCCAGGAACAGCATTTTCCCGTTCCAGCCGCAAAAGCCACCCAGGATGTTCGGCCCGAACGAGATGGCATAGCCGACCGACACCCAGATCACGCCGATGATCGCCATCGCCGCGAAGCTATGCATCATGGTTCCCAGCACGTTTTTCGTACGGACCAAGCCGCCGTAAAACATCGCCAGTCCCGGAACCATCAACAGCACGAGAGCGGTGGACGTGAGCATCCACGCGGTAGCACCCGAATCGAGAGGCGGATTGGCCGCAGGTGGTTGAGCTTGCGCAATCGCAGGCCAAGCCAATACCGTAAGCAATCCCGCCGACATCGCGGCGCGGAAATGAATCGACATCATTTTTTAACCCTCTACCAAACTCTCCGCCAGACGCGCCAGCGACGATGAGACGCTGGCGATCAAACCAATCTGCCCGACATTGCATCAGGCGTGGTCGATGGGGGAAATGTATGACATCGCATGAGTCATCGCAAGACGAAGGCCTGTTCGCAACAGCAAAATTGGATTGGCTCGCAGGCCAGGTATGGCCGGATGAGAATCAGTCTGTTCAATCGAACGTTGCAAAGTCCGGGTTTGTGTCTACTAAGCAGTCGGGGTATAACCCCCAGTCCATTTTTGGAGGACAATAAATATGGAACGAACACTGATTATCCTGAAACCCGACGCAGTTCAGCGCGGCCTGATCGGCGAGATCATCACCCGCTTTGAGAAGAAGGGCATTGTGATCGCCGGGGCGAAGTTCACCCGTATCGCAACCGCCACCGCGGAAACGCACTACGCCCCGCACAAGGGCAAGCCGTTTTATGAAGGGCTCGTGAAATTCATGACCAGTTCGCCGGTGTTGGTGCTGGCGCTGGAAGGCAAGGACGTAATCGCCATCAGCCGCAAGATGATGGGGGCGACTTTCGGCAGCAAGGCCGAACCGGGCACCATCCGCGGCGATTTCGGCGTTTCCAACAGCTTCAACCTGATTCACGGCTCGGACTCCCCGGAAGCGGCGGAGAAGGAACTCAAGCTGTTCTTCAAGGCTGACGAACTGATCGACTGGAAGCCCGCCGGCCAGGTGTGGGTGTACGACTTCGCCAAGGGCGTGGCGGAGTAGGGCGTCCTGTCGCATGGTTTACCAGCCCATGCTCATTGGCGATACCTGGCTTGGGCTGGTAGCCCATGCTTCAGAGCGGGGGCTTGATGCGCAACTGGCTGAAACGTCGGTGGAAAGCGTATTTCGTCGCATTCCTTTGCGTACAATTGTTTGTGTACTTCAAAGGCTGCGCTAGCTCGTTTCTGCTGTATCCCTCGACCGACAAGCGCAACCCCATGGGCGCAACCAGCCGGCCGGTGGAGACCGAGAGCGGGATGCTGGAAGTCTATACGTTCCGCTCCAAAGGCTGCGGCGGCGAGGAACCCAAGGCGTACATTTTATCGTTTTGCGGCAACGGATCGCGGGCCGAGGATATGACCTGGTGGACGGCCGAGCGGTGGCGACATCGGCCGGTCGAAGTGTGGTGCCTGAATTACCCCGGCTACGGCAAGAGCGAAGGCAACGCCAAGCTGGAACGGATCCCGTCTTCGGCGCTGGCGACGTATGACGCGCTCAAGGCTGTGGCCGGTGATCGCCCGATCTGGATCGATTCCGACAGCTTAGGCACGGCGACGTCGATCTACGTCGCGGCGAAGCGCCCGGTCGTCGCGATGATCCTCAAGAACCCGCCGCCGCTCCGCCGGCTGGTGTTTCAGCGTCACGGCTGGTGGAATCTGTGGCTGCTGGCCATTCCGGTATCTCTGCAGATCCCGGCTGAGTTGAACGCGCCGACGATGGCGCCATACGTCAGCATCCCCGCCTGCTTTCTACTCTCCGATAACGACGAGGTCGTTCCGCCGAAGTATCACGACATGGTTATCAACGCCTACGCGGGGCCCAGGCTGGTGATCGATCTTCCGTACGCCACGCATAATTCGCCGGTGGATGCGGAGTCGGAGAAAAAAGTGCAAGTCTGGATCGATCAACAATGGTCGCGGGTGTTTCCCGCGACGCAACCCGTCCATTAAACTCCTGTCATGGCTTCCTCTCCCGAAAAGCGCGCCAAGCAATTGCGTGATGAGCTGAATCATCACAACCATCTGTACTACATCGAAGCACGGCCGACGGTCAGCGACCGTGACTATGACGCGATGATGCAGGAACTGATCGACCTCGAAAAAGCCCACCCCGATCTGGCGACGCCGGATTCGCCCACGCAGCGGGTGGGCGGTGATGTGCAGTCATCGCTCAAACCCGTGAAGCACGCAGTGCCGATGATGAGCATCGACAACACCTACAGCGAAGAAGAAGTCCGAGCGTTCGACGCGCGGGTGAAAAAAGGGCTGGATGGCCGTACGCCGACGTATGTGCTCGAGCCGAAGATCGACGGTGCATCGGTCAGCCTGCGGTACGAAAACGGACAACTGGTGCTAGCCGCCACACGTGGACGAGGCAATACCGGCGATGACATCACCGCCAACGCCAAAACCATTCAATCCATCCCGCTGGTGCTCAAATCCAACGGCAAAACCAAACCGCCGCCGATTTTGGAAGTACGTGGTGAAGTTTACATGGATAATGAAGACTTCCAGAAGGTCAACAAGGAGTTGATCGACGAAGGCGAAGAACCCTACGCCAACCCGCGCAACCTGACGGCCGGGACGCTACGACGGCTGGACCCCAAAATCGTCGCCAAGCGCCGGTTGCGGTTTCTGGCTCACGGGCTGGGGCAAGTCGAGCCGCTGCCGGTGCAATGCTACTGGGAATGGACGCAGCTTTCGCGTGAGTGGGGCTTGCCGCTTCCGAATGAAGTCAGCCGGGCGGCCACAATCGACGAAGTGATCCAGCAAATCGCCGCGTTTGCGTTGGTTCGCCCGACGCTGCCGTACATGACCGACGGCGTGGTGGTGAAGGTCGATGACTTTGCCCAGCGCGACACGCTGGGCACCACCAGCAAATCGCCTAAATGGATCATCGCTTACAAGTACGAAACCGAGCAGCAGCCGACGGTGCTAAAGGACGTCCGCTGGCAGGTCGGCAAAGGCGGCAGCCTCACGCCGGTTGGCGATCTCGAGCCGGTCTTCATCGGCGGGGTGACGGTCACTCACGTTACGCTGCACAACATCGACCAGATCCGCAAACTCGATATCCACATCGGTGATACCGTTGTAGTGGAGCGGGCCGGCGAGGTGATTCCGTATGTACGCGACGTGATCAAGGAAAAACGTCCACGCGGCGTCAAGGCCGTTCCCATCCCAACCACCTGCCCGGAGTGCCAAACCAAGTTGGAGTGGGAAGACTATCCGGATGACGTGGTGGCCTATCGCTGTCTCAACCCGAATTGCGATGACTACTACGTCCGCAACCGCGTGAAGAAGGGGAAAGTCCCCGCGGAATGTCCGGTTTGTCAGGGCAAAGTGGAAGTGCTGGAACAAGGGATCGATTTGTACTGCGTCAACCCATCCTGCCCCGCGCAGCTCAAGGAACGTCTCCGATGGTACTGCGGACGCAGCCAGATGAACATTGAAGGGCTTGGCGATCGGCTGATCGATCAACTGGTGGGAAGCGGCAAGGTCGGGACATTCGCCGACCTGTACAAGCTGAGCGTCGATGATATTGCCACGCTGGAAAGCGAGACCAGCACGGGAAGCAAACGGACGACCGGCGAAAAGACGGCACAAAAGATCGTCGCCAACATCGAAACCAGCAAGCAGCAGTCGCTGGACCGCCTGCTCGGCGGTTTGGGCATCCACCATGTCGGCACGCGCGTGGCGCATGTGCTGGCGAGCAGCTTCGGCAGCCTCGATGCGTTGGAGAAAACCACCGAGGAGCAGTTTTCCGCCACCAACGAGATCGGCCCCGTCATTGCCCATTCCGTCGCAGACTTCTTCCAATCTAAAGCCGGCCACTCTGCGGTCGGTGCGTTGATCGACGTGGGAGTGAATCCGAAGTTCGAAAAACCGCCGGTCGGCGAGCAACCCTTGGCCGGCCAATCCGTCGTCGTCACCGGCACGCTCGAACAATTCGACCGCCAGGGCATCGAATCCTTCATCGTCCGCCTTGGCGGCAAGGCCAGCGGCAGTGTGAGCAAGAAAACGTCATTCCTTGTCGTCGGCGAGAACGCCGGGAGCAAGCTGGATAAGGCCAAGGAACTGGGCGTGAAAGTGCTCACGGAGGCGGAGTTTGTGAAGGAATTCGGCGACGTGAAGTGAATCTGCCGATCAGCCGTGTTCGTCATCCTGAGGTACTCCGAAGGATCTAGCCCTCCCGCGAAGGCGGCGAGATCCTTCGGAGTACCTCACGATGACGAGGCCTTACAGAATCGCGGCAAACCGCATTCATCCGCGCCAAACTGTTGTTACAATCGCTCCCGATGGAACACCTCTGCAAACTGATCGACCTCGCCAAGGCCAACCGCATCGCGCGGATCACCTACCGCAAGACGCTCGACGAACAGCCGAGCGATCGGCTGGTGGAGCCGTATCGGTCGTCGCACAACGACAAGACGATGATCATCCAGTGCTGGCAGGCGGCTCCGATCGTCATGGACGGGGCGCAGTGGAGGTGGTTCCGGGCCGACCGCATCCTCAAAGTCACCGACGGCGGACAGAACTTCATCCCGCGGCTGACGATCTCGCTCTCACTCGAAGAAATCCAAAACTTCACCAAAGACCGCGAACGTGAGACGTCCGCTGAGGCGGTGGATAAGTATTTTCAGTTCGTCGAAGGTGCGATGATCGATAACCAGTTGAGCGACGAGGAAATGACCATCGCCAAGGAACTAGCGATGGGCGTCGACCCCGGCCGGCTGAAGGTGATTCACGCTCACATCTACATCAGCGTGCTGAACGAGCTCCTCGTCGATGGCGAACTGACGGCGAGGGAGGAGAGGTACCTAGGGACGGTGAAGAAGGCGCTGGGGGAGTTGGGCTGGTCGCCGTAGAAGACAATTTTACCACGGAGGCACGGAGACACGGAGGCGCATTCGTTAATTCTGGCGTTACTTTTGCCATTCTTTTTTGAGCTGTATCAATCGGCAGAACGAATGCAGATCGTCGAATGCGCCTCCGTGTCTCCGTGCCTCCGTGGTTCAACCGTTCTTCAACGTTTCATCCACCACCTTCTGCACCGCCGCGACCTTTTCCTCCGCCACCGAGCGGCTCGGCGCTTCGGCGATGATTCGCATGATCGGCTCGGTATTGCTCGGCCGAGCATGCACCCAACTGTCCGGCCAGTCGATGCGAATGCCGTCCTGCAGGCCCACCTTTTCGGTACTGAACGCTTTGACGAGCGCCGCCACTGCGCGGTCGGCATCTTCGCGTTTGCATTCGAACTTGGTTTTCACAATCTCGTACTTCGGCAAGTCGGCCACCAGTTGGCTGATGGTTTTGCCGGTCTGGGCCATCAGTTGCAGAACGTACGCCATGCCCAGCAGGCTGTCGCGGCCGGGGACGATGCGTAGGTCGATCACGCCGCCGTTGCCTTCGCCGCCGATAACGGCGTTTTCGCGCATCATCGCCTGAACGACATTGGCTTCGCCGACGGGGGTGCGGACGACGCGCCCGCCGTGCTGGGCGGCGATGTCGTCGAGCATCCGGCTAGTCGACAGATTCGCCGCCGCCACGCCGCCGGGCTTCTTGGAAAGAATCAGCTTGGCTGCCAGCGCAAGGCTGTATTCTTCGCCGATGTAGGTGCCGTTTTCGTCAACGATGGCAAGTCGGTCAGCGTCGGGGTCCTGGGCGAAACCGCATGCGGCTTTTTGGCGTTTTACTTCCTCGGCCAGGGTGATCAGGTTTTTCGCCGTCGGCTCTGGCTCGTGGGCGAACTGGCCGTTCGGCTTATCGTTCATGTGGACGAGCAGGCAGCCGAGTTTGCTCAGCATGGTGGCGGTTGCAATACAGCCGGCGCCGTTGACGCTGTCGAGCACTACCTTGAACCGCTTGGTGTAAATCCCCAATTCGTCCACATGATCCAGTACGCGCTTAATGTGGTAAGCGTGGGTCTCGGTATTCCGCGTCGGCTGGACCAGTGATTGAACGCGGACGTAGTCGCTCGCGCCGGCCAGGTAAAGCTCCTTGATCGCCGCCGCGTCCGCCGGCGGGGGGGCGACGGCGTCGCGGTTCAGGAATTTCAGCCCGTTCCACTCGATCGGATTGTGCGACGCGGTCGCGATCAGCCCCGCGTCGGCCTGCAGGTGCTTCACCATCATCGCCACGCCGGGCGTGGTGACGACGTCAAGATCGACCACTTCAATCCCGCTGGCCACCAGTGCGGAGACGGCTGCATCGCGGACCCAAAAACCGCTCGGACGGGAATCGCGTCCGAACACCACCTTCAACTGCCGGCCGAGGATCGGGTTGGACTGACTGCGTTTGAGCCACACCGCAAACGCCGCCACCATCTGGCCGACCACCACGGGCGTGAGCGTACCGCCCACCGTGCCTCGCATGCCCGAAACGCCGATCATCAAAGCTTCCATGCAGAATCCTTTCAAGAGCCCGATTTATCGCGGAGCGGCGGCAAAATGGCAACGGCAGCTTCGGCCCGCTATCCCGCGAGTACGCGGGTGAGGGGGCGATGCGTTGACTTCATTGCGTATCGCGAAACAATTACAGCCGTCGAGCGTATTATAGACGCCTCACCTCTTGATGAAGGGAACGGTGCGCTATCGAGTCGTCCATCAGATCGCCGGAAACGTTTGATCTCAAGCCCGAGCCGCGCAAGCCGGCGGAAATCTCGCCGGCGGACGCATTGCTGTCTCTGGCGTTTGTGCCCGGCAAGCAAGATCAATCCTGCGATAGCCGCAACCGGCTGCTGGGCGATCTGTCTGACAATGAATCGCGCGGCTACCGGATCACCTGGCTGATTACGGCCTCTATTTTTGTCGGGTTGTTTGGCTACATGACGCTCTGCTTCTGGGCGCCGGCCCATTCCGGCGTCGATCAGAACGGCTATCTCGTCGGCGGGCGCCAATATGCGCATTCGCTAACGACCAAGTTTATCCCCGCCACGCCTTATGAATACGTCGGCAACATGTGGGTGATGGTCGGTGATAAGCCGGGCGTTTATTACCCCAAGTATCCGCTGGGTATGCCTATTCTTTACGCCATCATGCTCTGGATCGGCGGGGCCAAGCATGGCGTGGTATGGGCGTTTTACATCAGCCCGGCAGGGATGATCGCGGCGGTGGCGGGGATGTTCTTCCTCGGCCGGGCGCTGGCGGGCTCGTTCGCGGGATTGCTGTCGGCCATGCTGCTTGCTTTCAGCCAGGTCATGCTCGTGCTGGCGAATAATCCGAACAGTCACGCGGCGTGCGTTGGGTTTGTTGTCTGGGGCATGTTCTTTCTGCTGCGGTGGTGGCAGACCCAATCCATCTGGCGCGGACTACTGGCGGGCTTTTTCCTCGGCTTTGCCTGTCTGATCCGCTACACCGAAGGACTGTTGGTATTGCCTCTGGCTTTTGCCGTGTTGTGGTCGATCTCGTGGCACAACCATTCGAATTGGCGCCTCAAAGCGGCGGGTATTTTATTTATATTAGGCTTGGTGATTTCGGCGGCGAGTTTTTGGCTGAGAAGGTCGTTTTATATCGACATTGCATTTTGCCTGCTTGGCTTAGGATTGTGCGTCCAGTGGAAGCGGTTTTTGTGGTCGATTCCGCCGGCTGTCGGTTGGCTCATTCCAGTAGGTTATCTATTGATCTTCAATAAAATCGCGATGGGTAGCTGGACCGGCTACGACACGACCAACGAAAGCGGGTTCGCCGAGGGTTCGTTCGCGTACAACTTCTTCTTTGCCGAAGCCGGAAAGGCAGCCTTCACCTGGGCCAAAGTGGTGGCGACTTGGGAGCAAGTCGTCCGAACCTTCCACGACACGGGCATGCTGTTCAGTCTGCCGCTGGGGCTGGCGGGCATTGCGATGGTGTTCCGGCGGAGTTGGCAGTTCGGGATCGTGTTGCTGCTTTGGCTGATTCCGGGCGTATTGTTGTACGCCTCGTACTACTGGTCGCCGGATCGCGGGGTATCGTATGCGCGGTTTTTCGTGACGTTCTTTCCGGTACTGACGCTGGGTGCGGCGGTCTGCATCAGGCACGGCATTATCGGATCGGACGATTTCGGCCTGCGACGCAAATCCATCGCCATGCCGATCGCCGCGGGACTGGTCGTTGCGTTGGCGGTGGGCATCGGCGCGTACCGCGCAGCCCTCGGGCTGGAAGACGGGTCGCCGTCGCCAAACCAATCGCTGGCGGGGATGCACAGGCAGTACACGTCGCTGGCGGTGGCGGGCGACGTAATTCACAAGAACATCCCCGATAACGCAGTGGTGTTCGCCGACGGCCCGCGAATGGCGGAGGGGATGATGAACTACGGGCAGTTCATGGGGCGATTTGAGCTGTATCAATTCAACGCTTTTACGGATTCGGTGATGCGTGCCTTCCTCGCGCGCCGCGAGCCCGATCCGAACGATCCGAACCCGCTGCAACAACGGCGGCGGGATTACATGACCGAACTTTACAAGAGCAAGACCCAGAAGGATCTGTACGCCGACCAACAGGGCATCGTAAAGGATGCGTTAGCGAAAGGCCGGCGCGTTTTCGTTCTCGGTACCAAGGCTTCGTCGCTTGCGTTCGAGCAGCAGTTTTTCCCGGGCAGTTTGTACCAAATCCGTTTCGTAACGCGGTGGGGCGATCAAGTCGAGCCGATGTTCGGCAAAACCGACGCCCCCAAGGCCCCCGACGGTCGCTGGCGGGGCGGCGTCGGCGGCAACCCCCGACGATTCGGCCCCGGCGGCCCCAACGCCCGCGGCGGGTTCAACGACTGGACCAACAACTCCTGGCAACTGGTCGAAATCGTCCTCCGGCCTCCACCGACGACGCAGCCGGAGTGAAAGCTATGCAAGCCATGATATGTTCGGTTTAGTGGTCTTGCCTTTCCTCCCATTACACGTTGCCGAGCTTCACACGGGCTTTCTGTTTTTTCGAGGACGGGAACGGAAGACTTTTAGATCATCCCGCAATGCAATTGGATAAAGCTCAATCGCCCGTTCGACAAGCGCATACAACTCTCTACGGGCCGGGTATCGCGGGTTGAACTCGTATTCCCTCGTTCTTCCAACGGATCGGCCGACAATGACGCCGGCACGTTCGAGGCCTTCCAATGCTTTTTGAAGTGGGTCCAGTGCCGACTTGTAAAATCGTGATATTTCTCGCGCATAGCCTGTTTTGCGTGCAAGCAGATAGACCAATGCGCGTTCCTTGTTTACCGATCCAAGTAATTGTCCAAGCATAATGCCGCTCCTGATTTACAATATAGGTCAAATATACTATATCATAGGTCGGTAGATTTGGCATCGCATCAAAGTGGTCATTCTTTGTCTACACACATAACCCCGCAAAATTGCAAATCCCGCGCCGCCGTACAGAATAGACGCCATGGACCGCAATGACCTCCACGAAAAGCTCCCCGAGATCGTCAATTCCCTCGTCAGCAGCATCACCGCGCTGCCGACGATGAAACACCTCGGGCGTGTGTATCTGCCCAGCCGGGATGTGATTATCCGGATCATCATGCGGCTGCGGGAGACGATCTTCCCCGGCTATTTCGGCAAACAGGGGCTGACCAGCGAGAACATCAACTACCACATCGGCGAACTGGTCAATGATTTGACCGACATGATCTACGACCAGGTCCGCTGCTGCCTGCGGTATCGCATGAGCCTGCCGGCCACCAATGGCTCGAACGATAAGGACTGCAACGACTGCGACGAGCAGGCCGCCAAAATTGTACTGGAGTTCTTCCAGAAGCTGCCGGCGCTGCGAGAGATGCTCTCCAGCGACGTCCAGGCTGCCTTTGATGCAGACCCGGCCGCCCAGAGTACGGATGAGACGATCTTTTGCTATCCGGGTTTGTTCGCGATTTTCGTGCAGCGGATCGCGCACGAGCTGTACCGCCTTAAGGTGCCGCTCCTGCCGCGAATCATGACCGAATACGCCCACTCGCGGACGGGGATTGATATTCACCCCGGCGCCGAGCTCGGCAGGCATTTCTTTATCGACCACGGAACAGGCGTCGTGATCGGCGAGACCACTTCCATCGGCCATAACGTCAAGATCTACCAGGGCGTAACACTGGGCGCGGTAGCGCCGCAGTTCGGGCAGTCGCTGCGGGGGACCAAGCGTCATCCGACGATTGAGGACGACGTCATCATCTACGCCGGTGCCACCATCCTGGGCGGGGAGACGGTGATCGGCAAAGGCGCGTTGATTGGCGGCAACGTGTTTATCACCCAGAGCGTCCCGCCGATGAATCGCGTCACCGCCGAGCCGCCGAAGCTGAAATACCGCGAAAGAGGCAAGAAAAACGCCGGGCCGATGGATCAATTCGACTTCCAGATCTGATGGGTTGTTGCGTGTGAACTCCGAGATATGTTGAGCGGATGCAACATCCGGAATAATCGGACCGACCGGAAACGCTGAACGCTAAACGCCGAACGCTGAACCGCAGTGGATTCTACCGTTCAGCGTTCGGCGTTTGGCGTTCAGCGTTTTCTGGCACGGCCTTTGTTTAGTCCCGTTCATGCGAGTGGGAATCACCATCATTGCGTTACTGGTGCTGGCAACCGGATGTGCCAGCAAATCGAAGGTTTCAAGCCGGGAGCTGCGCCACGACGCGGAACTCCAATACGCCGACGCCGGTTCGGCCGGCGCGCTGGTATTCGATCCGCCTGTGGCGCAGGGCGGGCCGCGTCTCAATCTCTCGCGTGGTCCGCGTCAGCCGAGCGCGTTTGTTGGGTATGATCAGACCGTTACCACGTTCTTCTATGTACGGTCAGATGACCGTCAGACTGAAGACCATCGGAACGACCGTTTCGAGCGTCGGGCCGTCAGCGAGCAGTTCGGGACCAGCACTCGGTAAGTGCGGTTTTTTTTTCGATCGGCCAGACCGGAACGTTGCGTAACCGAGTCATCTAAACCGTCCAAATGCCGTAAATCGCCAGAATCCAGCCCTTAATAGCGACCTCTAAAGCGGTTGCGCGAATTTTCCTTGAAATCGGATCAATTGTAAGGCATGATGTCTAAGTCTGGTTCCCATCGCATTTTAGAGCCTATCGAGGGACACATGGCTACGATCACGAAAAAAGAGCTCATCGACCGCATCGCTGAGCAAACTCAACAACGTCGCGTCAATGTCAAGAAGGTGATTCAGGCGTTCCTCGACGAAATCGTCCTGGAGCTAGGCCGCGATAACCGGCTGGAGTTCCGCGACTTCGGTGTTTTTGAAACCAAGATGCGCAAGGCCCGTCGGGCGCAAAACCCCAAGACGCTGGAACCCGTTGCCGTTCCCGAAAAACGCACGGTGAAGTTCAAGATCGGCCGCCTGATGAAAGCCAAGCTCGGCGACCTGACCGGGTCGGCGATTGATGACGAAGCCGGCGACGTCGCGGATATGCCCGACTCGCCGGACGACGATGACGACGCAAAGGACGGCCCGCACTAAGTCGCGGCCTTCTGTTCGAACGATACAGGCGCTGGGCTTGTCACAACCGTGGCAAGCCCGGTTGCGTTGTGGAGCCGACGCATGACCGCGGAACAGTGGCAATCGATGTTGCGATCGGATCTCGCCAAACGAGAGAGCGAGCATCTGCTGCGCACCCGCCGTGAGCTGAAGCAAATTGACTCAGTCCACGTTGAGTTGGACGGCAATCGGTATGTGAACTTTGCATCGAATAACTATCTTGGGCTCACCCATCATCCGCGGATCATCGCCGCAATGCAGCGTGAGCTCTCCGCCGACGGAACCGGTGCCGGCGCGGCCGGGCTGATTACCGGATTCACCTCGACTCACGCGCGAGCAGAAAAAGCAATCGCCAAGTGGAAGGGCACTGAGTCGGCCGTGCTGCTGCCCAGCGGCTACCAGGCGAACCACGCGGCGGTCCAAACGATCGTCGCCTCCGCCGCCGCCGCGAGCAAGCGCGTCCGGTTCTTGCTCGACAAGCTCTCGCACGCGTCACTACTTGATGCGGTTCGCGGGGTTGACGCCGAGTTCCGCGTGTTCCCCCACAACCAACTGTCGAAGCTAGAGCGTCTGCTCACCGATGCGCCAGCCGATCAGTTGCAGGTCGTCGTGACCGAATCGATCTTCAGCATGGACGGCGATCCGTGCGATCTATCCGCTCTGGCAGAACTCAAGCAGCGTCGGCCGTTCATCCTGCTGCTGGACGAAGCCCACGGCACCGGCGTGTACGGCCAACACGGATCAGGCTTTGCCAACGAAGCCGGATCGGCGGATGTCGCCGATGTGGTGATCGCCACGCTCTCCAAAGCCGCCGGCGTGGTCGGCGGGGCGGTCTGCTCGTCGGACGTATTCTGCCGATCGCTGCTCAACCACGGCCGGGCGTACATCTACTCCACGGCCGTCCCGCCTGCCGTCGCGGCGGCGGCGGAGGAGGCGATCGCGATCATGCGCGATGAACCACGCCGCCAACTGCGTGTGCGGGCGCTGGCTAAACGGGTGCGAGAGGAGTTAGCCGGGCTAGGTTTTGCGATGCTGCCTGGCGATTCGCCGATTCTGCCGATCGTTCTTGGCGAGGCTGACCTCGCCCTGCAGGCCGCCGATCGACTGCGGAGCGAAGGCTTGCTCGTCGTCGCCGTCCGTCCGCCGACCGTGCCGCGCGGCGGCAGCAGGCTGCGGGTGACACTGTCGTGCGATCATTCGGATGATGAGGTGAGGCAGTTGATCGAATCGCTGTCGCGATGCAACGGGAGGAAATGAGGGAGCTAAGCATTCGAGCGCAACGCGCCCGCGCCGTCGTCGTGCAGCGCCGTTCCGCTGGTTTGCGACGCTGCGATTTTCGCCAGTGTGCGCTGGATCAGGTCGGTCGGCGGTTCTTCAGGCGTCCATGCGTCGAGTAGATGCAGAATCTTTTGGGCCGTTGCAACTCGGTGTATTGCGCCTTGGTCCGGTTGGGCAAACGTGGTGACATGCAAATCGCGCGACCGTTCGGATTGATCGAGCAGGAGGTCGATCGCTTGTGAATCGATGACGTTCAATTTCCGCGACATATCAATCCCCGATCTGCACTGCCGAGTCATTCAATCAGATAGGAGAAATGACAGTAACCGTTTGCCAGGTTGAAGACAATCCCATTTTCCCCGTCATCACCAATGCCAAGCCGGTTGTGTATTGAACCGGACGCGGCAATTGGCAGAATTACTTTGATTGAATCCGCCATTGGTCCGCAAAATGCGCGATGGCGGCGTGCAATCGCGATTTGACCGTCCCCAAAGGGATTTCGAGGATCTCGCTGATCTGCTTGTACGGAAATTGGTGAAAATAGGAGAGCAGCAAAATTTCGCGAAGATGCTCGGGCATGTGTTGAATGGTCAACTGAACTTTTTCCTGCAACTCGTGGCGTTCCAGGGAATCGCCGGGAAGGTTGTCGGCGGTTTGGAGTAGATCGATGAACTCCCCGCCGAACTCGCCGGAATGCGAAAGGCTTGCCTGCAAGGCGGTTGTCGGGCGACGATTGATGGAGCGAATCATGTCGCGCGCTTTGTTCGCGGCGATCGTAAACAACCAAGGCCGGAACCGCCGCGTCTGATCGAACTGCCCGGCCGACTGATGTACTTGCAGAAACGTCTCCTGGAATACATCGTCGGCCAGCACGCGGTCGCCCATGAAGCGCACGAGAAAATGATAGAGCTCACGTTGATACCGCTGCAGCAGGAGCGCAAAGCTCTCGCGATCGCCTTCGCGATAGTGCGCCAGCAACTGTTCGTCAGTGCGCTGGTCATTAGGCAGAACTTGTGCTGGCGATGCGTTCACGGCTTGGAACCCTGAAAAACTTGATCTCTGGACCAATGCGTTTTGGCTAGGAATCGCCGCCTCAGTTTGCAAGCTGATTGGGAAAACGGTACTGTCGATTCCGCACTCATAAGAGCCCCTTAGCCTTGACCGATTATATGCCCGCACTTGAAAACAATCTTTCTCCGACTGACTTTTTTGGCCTGACCGCCAGCGAGTTCGACGTGCTGGCGGCGATGTGGGGTTGGCCGCGCTTTCGGGCGGGACAGGTGCGCGATTGGGTGTATCAAAAGGCAGTGCTGGATTTTGCGGGAATGTCGAACCTGTCAAAGCGGGATCGTGAAGAACTTCCCAAGCGACTCAATCTGCTCAAAGCCACCATCGTCAGCCGACAAGACAGTGAGGACGGCACGATCAAGCTGCTGCTGTCCTGGGAGGACGGTTCCAACGCCGAAACCGTCATGATCCCCGACGGCCCGCGCCGGACCGCGTGCATCAGCTCACAAGTGGGTTGCCCGGTCGGCTGCCATTTCTGCGCCAGCGGTGTGAACGGTGTGAAGGGAAATCTCTCCGCTCACCAGATCGTTGAGCAGGTGATGCAGCTCAATCAGGCCCTCAAACCCGCCGGTGAGCACATCACCAACATTGTCTTCATGGGCATGGGTGAGCCGATGGCCAATTACGCCAACGTCATGCAGGCAGTGCATGTTTTGCATGACCCGGCCGGACTGAATATCTCGGCCCGCAAGATCACGATCTCCACCGTTGGCGTTCCTACCAAGATACGAGAACTGGCCGGCGAACAATTGCCACTCAATCTGGCGCTGTCGCTGCATGCTCCGATTGAGTCGCTGCGAAAGCAGTTGATCCCATGGGCCGAGCATTTCTCATTGCCGGAAATCATGGACGCCTGCAGGTTTTACTTCGATCAGACCGGCCGAGAGATTACGCTGGAGTACATCCTGCTTTCCGGCGTAAACGATCAACCCGAGCAGGCCAAACAACTGGCCAAGCTGTGCAAAACGATCCGCGCGAACGTGAACCTGATCCGCTACAACGAAGTGGCCGGCCTGCCGTTCAAACGGCCCAAGTCAGAGGACGTTGTCGCGTTCCAGGAGATTTTGCGTGCGTCGGGCGTCAACGCCCACGTCCGCAAAAGCCGCGGCCGCGATATCGACGCCGCCTGCGGGCAACTTCGTCGTAAAGTCGAACAACAATCGTCTTCTACTGGATTGCCGATCCTGCAACCATGAAATCTCGCGACAAACAACACGCCGGTTTTACCTTTGTCGAGTTGATGGTGGCAATCGTGATCGTGCTGATTCTGCTCAGCATCTTTGTGCCATACCTGATGAGCGTCCGTGAAAAATCCCGCCGAGTGACCTGTGCCGGCAATCTTCAACAGATCGTCAACGGCTTGTGGGCGTACGCCGACTCGAACAATCGTGATCTGCCCCGCGTCACCTACGATCCGGCCGTTCGTGCTGATGGGTACGTCGTGTTTACGGGCGTGAATGACGACAACCCATTCCTCGCCAGTGCCAATCCAGCCGCCGATGTCGCTCCCAGCGACGTGACGGCATCGCTGTTTCTCCTGGTGAAACTGAACCTGGTCGATCCCAAGTTTTTCATCTGCCCCAGTACCAGCGACGTGGCCGACCGTGTGGAGGATCGGTCTAAGCGGAGTAATTTTTCGTCTTCGAACAACCTGAGCTACAGCTACGCGATGCCGTTTTCCTCCTCACCTGATTATAAGTTCAATCGCGACCGATTGCGGGCGGCGTTTGTGGTGTTGGCGGACAAAAATCCCGGTATCGGCGACAAAACCGATCCCACTCGTATCGCCCGTAACGACGCGCTGCTCGACCTGGCCAAGGCCAACTCGCCCAACCACAACGGGGCCGGGCAGAACGTGGCGTACGTCACGGGTATTACATTCCAGGTCACGCCTTACTGCGGATTTGAAAATGACAACATTTACACAGCCCAGGCGTCGGTGCCCACAACGCAACCGGGCATACCGGCCGCCGACGTGAACGGCGTCCTCGGTAACACGCTCGGCCCGGCAAGGCCGGACGACAGCTACCTCGTGCCGACAGCGCGGGAATAAATCATTCCTAACCACGGTGCGACGAAGAAGAGATTTAAACAAAGATTTCACAGATTGAATTCATCTGCGCAATTTGTGAAATCTATGGTTCTACTTACGTGCTTCATTGCTTAGTGCCTAATACTTCCGGCTACTTATCCGAAGGTTTGGCCCGCGATTCACCGTCTTCAAACGTGTTGCCGCTCCACTGCACACCGTCGGCTAATCGCGCGACGCCGTAGCGGGCACTGCCGCGATAAAAGCGGTTGTTGATGACGCGAATCGTGGTTGCATCGCCGCCGTCGCTGAAGCCGTGGATGATGAAGTTACCGCCCTTGCACCAGTTGCGTTCGACGAGGATGTCCGTCGACGGCTGCTTATTCTTCACGCCCTGGATGAAGACCGCTGCGTTGGTGCGCGTATCGGGTCGGTCGATCGGAAGGTCGAAGAAATTGCCGATGACTTTGACGTTGTTCCCGCCGCGGATTTGCACGCCATCGGCGTGAGCGTTGGGGCTTTTCCAACCCAGCGAGTGAACCCAGTTGGCTTCGATGACGCAATCGTGGCCGGGTTTGAAACCGTCGCCAGCGGATTGGTAGACGACATTGGCTTTGGCGGTGAAGCCGTCGCCGTACACGCCGGCGCTACCCATGTTGTAGATTTCGCAGCGTTCGATGAGCAGGTTGGTGGCTTGCTGACACTGCACTCCGTACCGTCCGCCGCCGGCGTCGATCAGGCAGTTGCGGATGATCACATCCTTGGTGTCGTTGGCGACGATCCCGCCGGTGATGAACAGGTTTTCGATCACCTGCCCGCTGCGGGCAACGATCTTGCCGCTGATTTTGAGATTTTTCTGGTCCGCCACGCCGGTGTTGTCCGGGCCGGGCTGTTCGGGCGCTGCGGGTGCGATTTGACGCTTGGGCGGGGCGTTTTTTGCAGCTATGGGTTTCGTCGCCGGAGCCGGGCGAGTTGCCGGTGCCGGGCGCGTCGCTGCCGTGCCGCTGAACGCGACGCAAGTCAGCAGAATTGCCGTGATGATCAGTCCGATGGCAGGGGATTTATCAGCCCGTCGAGTGTTCATGCGATGAACCAAAGCATAACCACAAAGTGACAGGCGCTTCCAGTCAGAACCAAGGAATGCCATAGGTCATGCGCGCCGAACCGCCCGGGCCAAAGTATGGGGCGATTCAGGGTGAATATCACCGCCCCGATCGAGTACGCCGCACCGCCGAGCAGCAACCATACCAGCGCCGCGATCGGCAAATGCCGCGTCAACGGCCCGGCGGCGATGATCGCCATCCAGCCCATGATCAGATACAGCGGCGTGGTCAGACGCTTGGGGCGAGTCTTGGTCATCAGTACGGCGATGATCCCGAACACCGCCATCGCCCACTCCACGCCAAACAAACTCCATCCCCAAGGCCCGCGCAGGGCGGTCAGGCAAAGCGGCGTATATGTGCCGGCGATGAGAGCGAAGATCGCGGCGTAATCCAGGCGTTCGAGCTTGTCTTCGGTGGCTGCACTGCAGTAGAGCGAGTGGACCAGCCCGCTTGCGGTGAAGACGACGATCAATGTGGTTCCGTAGACCGCGAAGCTCACATAATGCCACGCCGAGTTGCGGGTCATCACCAGCAACACCACCAACCCCGCGATCGACAACAAGCTGCCCGCGAAGTGCGACAACCCGCAGAACGGCTCTTTGATCCATTTGGAGATCGGCATGATGAACACCTGCCTTCCATCCTAGGATCGGCCAAGCGGAATGGAAACCTATAGGGGATCAGGGAAGGGAGTTCATTCACAGATTTCACCGATTTCACAGATTCATTTTGCGGACGGAATCTGCGTAATCTGTGAAATCTGTGGATGAATCCGGTTAGCTGCAACAAATAAGAAGCGGGAACCAGCGCAAGCCGGTTCCCGCTTTGAGTTTAGAGCTCAATCAGAGCAAGCGCTTAGTAGCGGTTGCCACGATCGCCGCCGCCCCGGCCGCCGCGATCGCCACCGCGACCACCGCCACCGAAACCGCCGCGATCGCCACCGCGACCACCACCGCCGCCGCCACCACCGAAGCCGCCGCGACCACCGCCGCCGCCGCCACCGTAGCCACCACCACCGCCACCACCACGCGGGCGCTCTTCGCGCGGGCGGGCTTCATTGACGGTGAGAGCGCGGCCTTCGTGCTGCTGGCCGTTCATGGCAGCGATCGCCGCCTGGGCTTCTTCGTCAGTCGCCATTTGGACGAACCCGAAACCTTTGCTGCGGCCGGTCTCGCGGTCGCTGATGATTTCAGCGCTCTCGACGGTCCCGTGTGCAGCGAACAATTGCTCCAGTACCGACGAATCGACACCGTAGCTCAAATTACCGACATACAACTTGCGGCCCATGATCAACTCCTAAATTGAATTTTGGGCTAAGACCCCACGTTTCACTTTCCGGGTCGACTGAAAGAGGCCGACATTTCGGCCCAAAAGGTAGGAGGGCGACTGAGTTGCAACCTGCGGGGCAGAACACATTTCACTGTCTCGCTACGCGTCTCGTTCGGCGAACCAACCGGGAAATACTCTACCGACGTAATAATCGATTGTATAGATTTATTTTTTGCGAATTTGGGCAAGAAGTTCGGGTTGGACGCACACCACTTTTTCCGGCCGCTTGCGGCTTCGATAGTGCAAAAACCGTCCGACTCGCGAAGCCACAGGCGGTGTTTTCAACAGCTTTACGTCCGCGGATTCGTCGAAAATGCCCCTGTTTTCGTCATATTTCGCTGCCTGAGTGCCTCTCCCATCACGATCGCCCCCGCGTGGGAAAGCGACAGACTGGAGCCGCCGGCGATGGTCGGAATGGTCACAAACCCGTCGCAAATGTCCCGAACCGCCCCGGAAAGCCCCCGTTTTTCCCCGCCGATGGCCAGGATCGTCGGGCCGGTCAGGTCGGCGTCGAACAGGGAGGTACTCACCCCCGCGATACACCCCAGCAGCCGGAGCCCCCGGGCCTGTAGTTGCCGCAGGGGGGCGACCGTATCGATCTGGACCAATGTGAGCTTCTCGTATGCGCCGCTGGCCGGGCGGGCAACCTCGGTTTCGTCGAAATCCCACAGGTGCTTCTTGATCAGCACCGCATGCACCCCGACCGCGTCGGCTGTCCGCAAAGTGAAGCCGAGGTTGCGGGAATCATCGACGCCTTCGAGGAGCATCAGCAGCGGCGGTTCGCGGGTTTCGTCGAGTTGGGTGATGAGGTCCTCGACGCTCGTACGGTGTTTGGCCGAGCAGATCGCCACGACCCCGCCGTGGGTGGCGCCGTGGGCGAGAGAGTCGATTTCCTTAGGATCGACCCGCCGGATCGGCACGCTCATCTGCTCGGCCAGGTCGATTACTTCCTGAACTTTTTCCGCGTGCGCGTCGTGGCGGATCAGGATGACCTCAAACCGCCGCTTGCGAGCGTTGAGCGCGGCCATCACTGATTGTCTGCCTTCCAAAACCGCCATAGACGGATTGTCAGGGTTTGCAGGCCGGTTGTCGAATGGCGGACGCTCGACATTTACCGCATTCGGCCCGACAATCGTGGCATGGGAAAACTAACGATTGTTTTTGGCGTTCTGTTGATCATTCTTGGCATCGTTGGATACGTCGGCACCGGTTCGGAGCATCCGACGGCGTTGATACCGGCCGGGTTTGGCGCGTTCCTGATCGTTTTCGGCGCGCTCGCAGTCGCCAAGCCGGCGATGCGCATGCACGCGATGCATGGCGCGGTGCTCATCGGATTGCTCGGATTCTTGGGCACGATCAGTGGGGTGATTGCGGTGATCAAGAAGCTGACCGGCGCAACCATCGAACGACCGGAAGCCGCCTACGCCAAGGCCGCCATGTGCGGACTGATGCTGGTGTACGTTGTGCTTTGCGTGCAGTCCTTCATCGCCGCCCGCAAAGCGCGTAAGGTCGGCGAAGCGGCGTAGCACAATTCATCGAAACAAAAAAGCGGTGAACGGTGTGAACCTTTTCGGGCTCACAATCGTTCACCGCTTTTCGTTTTACTGATCAGACCATCACGCAAACGCAGCAGCGTTCACGGTCTCAGCCACGCCCTGCAGGTACTGGCCCTGCGACTGGGAGATGCCGACGGATGAGAAGACCTTGCTCAGGTCGACGTCTTTGACATCGGTGTGGTAGATCGTCTCGAACATCACCATGGCCGACAGTGTGTAGCCGGCGTCGCTGGCGTGGTGGAGGTCGGTGTCGTACAAGCCCGTCCAACCGGCCGCCTGGAAGGCGTCGCCGACCGGGGCGACCTGCGTTGATCCGTCGCCGGTGACGGCATCCAGAGCGTTCGCCGCTTCGCTGTAATACTTGCGAAGCTCCGCCTGCATCTGGTTCGCCGCTGCCTTGGGGCTGGCGGCGTTGGGGTAGTACTTGGCCAGATCGCCGGTGTTGGCGGGCGGCTGGGCCCAGGTTTCGTACATGACGGCCGTCGCGTCGGGGGCGATCGCATTTACCTTCTTCAGCAGCGCCAGTGCGTCGGCCTCGAACTGCTGGGCATCGCCCAGGTTGTTGTAGGCGATGTCGGTCGGCTTGGTCGATTTCTCCTGGAAGATGACATAGTCCAGCGATTTGCTTACATCGGAACTGGAGAAATGTGACAGCTGATAAGCCAAGTCCATCCGGTCGACGGCCTGGTTGTTGATGATCGGCGCATCAAACCCAGCCGCCACGGCGATTTTACTCAGCAGGTTGGGGACCGGCTGTGTGTCACCTTGGCCGACCTGATAACCGTTGGTGTAGCTGTTGCCGTAGAACAATAGGTGCAATGCACCGGTGTCCGGGGTCGGCGTCGGAGTGGGCGTTGGCGTGGGAGTTGGTGTCGGCGTTGGAGTTGGTGTAGATGTCGGCGTAGGAGTGGGATCTACCACCGCGCCACCCGCCAAGGCAGCGATTTCGGTTGCGCTGAGCGAACGGTTGTAGAGCCGCACGTCGTCGATATCGCCGCTGATGGCGCGCGAGCCATTCGCCTGCGCGCCCACGCTCATGCCGATCTTGTTCGTGCCGATCTTGATGTTCGCAGATAGGCTGGCCTCAAGCACGCCGTTGATGTAAAGCCGCATTGTCTGGCCGTCGTACGTGCCGGCGACGTGTACCCAGGTATTGCCGTCGTTAGGCAAAACCGTGGTCGATTCGACGCGATAGCGGTTCTTGCTCGACGCCTGATTCAGGCGGAAATAGACCGTGCCCGTATCGCTCGTGCTGAGTTCGAACCCGTTATAGACGTTGTATTTGGCCTTCTCGACGATGACGGTCGGCGGTTTCAGCCCTTGCGGTTTCACCCAGGCCGAAATCGTCATCGGGCCGGTGATGTCAAGCGAACTGGCGTCGTCGATGACGACTCGCTGGCGGTCGGGCGCGTTAAACGACAATGCAGAACCACTCTGGCCTGTTGTCCAACTCGCGCCGTCGAGTAGCTTGCCGTCGTTGCCGCTACCCGACGAATCAACCGCAATGCGGCCGGTTGCGTCGTCGAGGGCAAGCCACGCGACCAAAGAAGGATCCGCCGACAGCAGTTGACGGCCTTCAAGGCCTTCAACCAGGCTGCGACGTTTGAAAGCAGGAATGGAGTACGAACGACGTTGGTTAGTTCGGCTCCCCGGTAAGAATCGAGCAATTATGCTGCGGAACGGAAACATCATCGACCTCGCTGTACGTCAAAAGGTGAACCCCGCTATCAGCCCACTTAACGGATACCAACGCACGCCGGGGAGGCATGTCCATTGGAGGAAATGAAGTGGTGATATGCATAACGCTGACAGTAGACATCGGAATGTAGTGAATCCATTCACTAGTCAAATTGAATTTTTGTGAGCGCAGATTTCTGCGACTGCTGGCATGAACTATACGAACGGACGAGTCCGTATGTTCGCTCGTTAACTTTCTTCAATGAAACAATTCAACGAGGTGAGCATCACCCAGACAGTACGCTCTCCCTGTGCTGGAGTTAGCGATCGAACACTTTCATCGTGAAGTTCGGAAAGACAAGCATTCGCCGCCCGATAACCGTTGCGAATGGGACTCAATGCGTGGAGTGCCGAGTAAGTTACACTACTCTGCGTAAGTAGATTCCCCGATAGGTGAATCAGGCATCCGCTTTTGGCTGGGACTGGCTTGGCTGAGACGCCGCGATTCGTGCCTGGCGGTGGTGGCGTTGGACGGCGAGGTTGATCGCCATGTCGATCGCCGCCTTCATGCTGCCGGGATTGGCGCGGTTTCGGCCGACGATGTCGAACGCGGTGCCGTGATCCGGACTTGTCCTGATGATGGGCAATCCGACCGTGAGATTCACCGCCTGATCGAACGCCAGCAGTTTCACCGGGATCAATCCTTGGTCGTGATACATCGCCACCACGGCGTCGAATTTTCCGTCGCGGGCGGCGAGGAAAACGGTGTCGGGGGAGTACGGGCCGGTCGCGTCGATTCCTTGCTCGCGGGCCATCAGGATGGCGGGGGAGATGATGCGTTCTTCCTCATCGCCGAACTGCCCGTTCTCGCTGGCGTGCGGATTGACGCCGGCGACGGCGATCCGGGGCTTATCGATGCCGAACCAGTTCACCAGCGTCTCGTGGACCAGTTCGATCGGCTGGAACACCGCGCCGATGTTCAGCCGGCCCCACAGGCTGTTTAGCGGGATGTGTACCGTCGCCAGGATCACCTTGAGTGGCCCGCCGGCAAACATCATCGCGTAGCGCCGGGAACCGGTTTGATGCGCGAATAATTCCGTGTGACCCGGGAAGTGATAGCCGGCCAGCTTCCAGCTTTCTTTGGCGATTGGCGCGGTCACCACGGCATCGACGATCTTCTTCTGAGCCGCGTCGATCGCGTCGAGGCAGAACCGCATGCTGGCCTGTCCGCCCATTTTGCTCGGGGAACGGATGGTGCTGCCGAGCATGGAGTAGTCGTCGTAGTCGACGACGACGACATCATGAGGGTACGAGCGTTGCCGGCCGTGGAATTGGTCGCGCCACCAGAAGACATCAAACTCAGCGATGTCGGCCGCGTAACTCAGCAGCTCGTTCATGCCGTATATGACAAACTTAGCCTTATGCCGCAACACCGGGTCGGCCAGCGCCTTCACAATGACCTCCGCGCCGATGCCGGCGGGGTCGCCCATGGTGATTGCGATGGTGGGTCTATACGTCATACGCATTCTGAACAGTAGGACAGACATTCTTGTCTGTCATGAGGCGACGTACTCTTCGACTCATACCGAATGGCTAATCCACTTGCGTACGGACAGATGAGTACATCCGCCCGTGACAGACAGGAATGTCTGTCCTACCAAATTATCGGCCATTCTCCCGCGCCGCCTCGCGTTGTTCCAGCCAATGTACGATGGTTTTGCTCATCATGTCGGCCTCGAAATTGAAGAGCCAACCCACCGGACGGCGGCCTAAGGCGGTGATTTCCAGCGTCGTGGGGATCAGGGCCAATTCAAATTTGTTGCCGTTGAGCGCGGCGATCGTCAGGCTCACGCCGTCGATCGCGACCGAGCCTTTGGGCGAGAGGTATTTCGCCAGTTGATCGGGTGCTTCAACCACCAGTCGCCATTCGGTGTTGCTTTGGCGCTGTTCGACGAGGCGAGCTCGGCCGTCGACGTGGCCTTGCACGAAATGGCCGTCGAATCGGTCGCCGACGCGAAGGGCGCGCTCTACGTGCACGTCATCGCCGATGCGCAGAGAGCCGAGGTTAGTCTTGTCGATCGTCTCGGCGATCACGTCGAACGACGCCTCGTCGGGCGTGAACTCTGCGATCGTCAGGCAGACGCCATTGACCGCAATGCTCTCGCCGTCCCGCAAGTCCGGCCAGGCGTGGCGGATGACCAGCCGTTTGGCCATGCGGTTTTCGACAACGCGGGTCACCTTCGCGGTTTTTTCGATAATGCCGGTAAACATTTTTTCTTTGTCGCATGGGCCACCAGCCCATGCTCTTTGTAAGGCATGGGCTGGTAGCCCATGCGACGGAAACACTTTTGTGCGACAATCATAGCATGACTCGTACGCTAAAGGATATGGTCGTAGTCGTCACCGGCGCCAGCGCCGGGATCGGCAAGGCGCTCTGCGAACATCTCGACAAGAAGGGAGCGACGCTGGTCCTCTCGGCCCGTCGCGAAGATCGACTCACGGCGCTGAATCAAACGATGGGTTCGCGGCATTTCGTCGTGCCGGCCGACGTCTCGAAGCAGGAGGACTGCTTCAGGCTGATCGAGTCGGCCGTGCAGAGATTCGGACGCATCGACACGCTGGTCTGCAACGCCGGCTACGGGTTCTACGCCGCGATGAAGGATACCCCGCCCGCGCGGGTGCGCGAGATTTTCCAGACCAATGTCTACGGCACCACCGACTGCATCGCCGCGGCGTTGCCCGGAATGATGAACCAGCCACTGCGCGAGGGGTTCAGGGCGCAGGTGATGATCGTGTCGTCGTTCGTCGCCCGGCGCTCGGTCCCTTGCCTCGGCCCGTACGCGGCTACCAAAGCGGCGCAACTGTCGATCGCCGAGGCGCTACGGGTGGAGTTGTGCGACAAGTGGATCGCCGTCACCACGGTGCATCCGATCATGACCCGCACCGAGTTCGGCGTGGCGGCCGAGGCGATGGGGGAGATCAAGCTCCCTCGGGACGGAAACTCGGTCGTTCAGACGGTGGACCACGTTGCGGCCCGGATGGTCGCCGGGATCCGTCGGCCTGGGAAGGAAGTCTGGCCGAGCCGACCGTCACGCTGGTTGGCGGGACTGGCGACGTTCGTACCGGGTTTAGTCGATCGAGCTTTGCTCCGATACTTCCACAAGTTGCAGCAAGCCAATCCGTCATCGTCCATTAACGATTGATTGGGTGGCGAAAAGAGCGATCGACCGGGACTTGAAACAATGAGGCTATGACGTCAACCGAACCGGAAAATAAAGTCTCCGCCGTCGGAAGTTCGTATGGCTAGTGCCTAAACTCTGTGGTAACTTCCCGTCGTTGGCCGGCCACGGATGGCTCGGAATGTATGTCGTAACTGCATTTTTAAAAGGCACTTAAGCGAGTTGATTTCGATCCCGTTGCGTCGATTTTGGTGCGGGGGATATTCAAAAGCACGTTTCCGACGTCAATGAACCGATAATTGTTTCGTTGGTGTCTTTCCAAGTGCTCCTGATAGTACGGATGTGAGTTTGTTGATGACGTCGGAAGCCCCTCATAAAAGCTCCCATAAGTTTAGTACCGCCGTAAAGTGGGCGTTCGTGATGAACTGGGGCCCGAACGTCATTGCGACCTTGCTGACGTTCGTGCTGGCGGCGTACCTGGGTAAGGAAAAGTACGGACTGGTCGGGATCGCGCTGCTGTACATCTCTTTCGCCCGGATTTTTCTCGAAGGCGGGTTGGGCGCTGCCATCGTGCAGCGGAAGGACCTCGATCCAGAGCATCTCGACGCCGTCTTTTGGATCACGCTTACGTTTAGCTTCGCCCTCACGTTGCTCACGTGGGCGGCCAGTCCATTTCTGGCGGAGTTTTATCAACTTCCCGAACTCCAACGGGTGTTGAATTACGAAGCGTTCATTCTCCCGCTGCAGGGATTGACCGTCGTACAGGAATCGCTGCTGGAAAAGAAGCTTGATTTCAAAAGCCTGGCGATCCGGTCGAATGTTTCAACCCTGATCGGCGGGCTGGTGGGGCTTGCAGTCGCGGTTACGGGGTTTGGCGTCTGGGCGCTGGTGTGGGAGGACTTGGTCGCCGCCGTGGTGCGGGTCGTGCTGTTGTGGCGACTGGGAACCTGGCGCCCGCGGATGCGATTCTCCTTGCCGCACATCAAGGAATTGGCGGGCTTTTCCCTATACGTCATGATCGCGCAGATCGGCACCTTCGTTCAGCGCCGTAGCGACGCGATGCTGGTGGGCGCTTTCTTCGGTGCCGCAGCGGTCGGGATTTACCAGATGGCGGACCGGTTGATCAACCTGGTGATCGAGATGATGACCCGGCCGGTCATTCTCGTCGTCCTTCCGCACTTTAGCCGGATGCAGGACAACCTGGTTGAGCTGCGCAAAAGCGTGATCAACTGCCTCAAAACGTCGGCGATGCTGACGATCCCTTTGCTGGCGATTCTGGCGGGGTGCGCGGATCTGATCTGCAATTCACTCAGCGCCCTGAAAAATGACTGGACCCCGGCGATCCATGTGATTCAGATTCTATCGATCGTCGGCGCGCTACGGGCGCTCACGCTTCTGACCGGCCCTTTGATGCAATCGGTCAACCGCCCGCGGGCGTTTATGATCATGAGTTGGAGTCTGGCGGGGATGAACTCCATCTCCTTTTGCATCGCCGGCTTTTGGTTGAGGGGGCACGCTGATATCACGGTCCAAGCCATGGGCGTTGCGGGCTTACGGGCGCTGGTGTTCGGCCTGATCTACACGCCCATCAGCATGATCATTGTGATGCAAATCTGTGAGATGAAGGCGATGGAACTAATCCGCGCGGTTACACCGGCGATGCTCGCCAGTTTTATCGTCTGTGCAACGGGGTTGGGGGTGACCCATCTGCTGGACGGGGCCGATGAATGGATGCACCTTCCCGGCAAGACTTGGATGGTCCGACTGACGCTGCTGATGGTTGGAGGCGGGATCACGTCGGCCATCGCTTTTGCCCTGATGCTCATCGTCGAGCCAGAAGTGAAGGATTTCTTGATCCGTAGGCTCATGCGCAAAGGTCCGACAACCCAAACCCCGGTACCTGCTTCCAACGTGAACATGGCTGAAATGGAAAAGCCCGTGGCGGAGTCTGCCGCGTAAAGTCCGCCAGGCCGGACTGTTTTTTTCCGTTTAATCAGGCTTAATTTCCTATAGACATGGGCTTTAAGGGCCGAAAATAACCGTAACCGTGTCGATTTGCCTGGTCCGATAGATGTTATGACCCCTCCGATCATTGACATCCTCATGATCACCTACAACCGCCCCGAGTACACTCGGCGGGCGTTGTCGCGTTTGCTGCACACCTGCGACGAACAGATGCGAGTTTGGATCTGGCACAACGGCACGCACGAACCGACGCTGGCGGTGGTACAAGAGCTGAAGTCTCATCCGCGCGTTTACAAGTTCCATCACAGTGTCGAAAACACCCGATTGCGGAAGCCCACCAATTGGCTTTGGTCGCAAACCGATGGCGATTTCGTCTGCAAGGTCGATGACGATTGCATGATGCCCGAAGACTGGGGCAACATCCTGCGAAAAGCCCACGCCGACAACCCCGAGTTCGGCGCGATCGGGTGCTGGAGGTTTCCGGACGAAGATTTCGTACCTGAGCTTGCTGTAAAAAAAATTCAGAGCTTTAATGGCGGACATCAACTGATGCGCAACTGCTGGGTCGAAGGCTCCGGCTATGTGATGAAACGCCAGTGCATCGACAAGCTCGGCCAACTCCGTGACGGTCAAAGCTGGGTGCAATATTGCATCGAAGTCGCTGCGGCTGGTTGGATTAACGGCTGGTACTACCCGTTCCTCTACCAGGAACACATGGACGACCCCCGCAGCCCGAACACGCTGCTGAAGACCGACGCCGATTTGAAAACGTACATGCCCCTGTCGGCTGAGAAGAACGGCGCACCGACACTGAAGGATTGGCAAGCGCAACTCCGCCGATCCGCCCGGCTGATGCAGGAAGCGTCGATCGACCCGCGCCAATACACCGGCTGGCGCCGGAAAGTGAAAAACGCCAAGTTGCGAGTGAAATCTCTTTTCGGAGTGAAACAGCAGTGGTAACGATGTTGGAAAAACCCAAAGTTTCATCCGGCCAATCGCAAACCCGGCGACCCAGCGCATCGCCACTCCGCGTCGGGCTGTTCGGCTGTTCGCTGACCACCGGCAATCGCGGTGTGACGGCGCTGGCGTTTTCCACGATCGGCGGACTGCACACGCTGGGCGTGCCGGTCGAAATCACCATCTTCGACATGGGCCGCGGGACGCGACACACCACCGTTCCGATCCAAGGCGGCTCGGTCGATGTTCGCCTCGTCGGCTGCTTTGAATCCAAACGCTATTACCGCCTGAGCAATCTGACTCACCTCCGCTGGGCCAACCGCTTGGGGCTGAGCAGGATCCACCCGATGCTCCGCGAGTTGAAAAAGCTCGACGCGATCTTCGACATCTCCGCCGGCGATAGTTTCTCCGACATCTACGGCTGGAAGCGGTTCCAATCGATCACCGCCAGTAAGTTACTGGCGCTGGAGATGGGAATTCCGCTCATCCTCATGCCGCAGACGTACGGGCCGTTCAAGACCGAACCGGCGAAGGTCGTCGCGACCGACATCCTGAAACGTGCCAACCAGGTGTGGGCCCGCGATGACATCAGCATGAACGTCGTGAAATCGCTGGTGGGTGGAAACTACGACCCGTCGCGCTATCACACGGGCGTGGATGTGGCGTTCGGATTGCCGTCGCACGCGCCGCGCGATCCCAAGCTCGTCGAGCAAGTGCAGCAGTTCAAGAAAGGTGCCGGCTCGCTGATCGGCCTGAATGTCAGCGGCCTGCTCTACACCAACGACGGTCAGGACGTCAGCCACTACGGCTTCCTCGATTCCTACCGCGAGATGACGGACGAACTGCTCGTCAAGCTGATGGAGTTGCCGGATACGAAATTGCTGCTGATTCCGCACGTCAGCAGCGCTAAGGGCGGGCCGGACATCGACTGCGATACGACGACGCTCAACAACATCTACGCAAAGCTCACCCCGGAACAGAAACAGAAAGTCATGCTGATTCCCCCGAGCGTCGGCCCGACGGAAGTGAAGTGGGTCATCGCCCAGTGTGACTGGTTCTGCGGCACGCGCATGCACGCATGCATCGCGGCCCTGTCGCAAGGCGTACCGGCCACGGCTATTGCTTACAGCGACAAGACGCTGGGCGTGTTCGAAACCGCCAACGTCGGCGAAGCCGTCGTCGATCCGCGCGTACTTCATAAAGAAGAAATGATCGACCGCATCCTGCTCGGGATGAACCGCCGGCATGCGTTCGCGGCGACGTTGAAGGATCGGTTGCCCAAGCTGAAGGAAGAGTGGGCCGAAGAGTTTCAGGCGATTTACGCCAGTGTGAAATAGGAATGGGGTTCAGGGTTCGGGTTCAGGGAAGAACAAATTCCTTAACCCCGAACCCCGAACCCTGAATTATGAAGCTGCAAGTGCTAAACATCCAGGACGTCGCCGAAGCCCAGCTCTGCACGGGTTGCGGGGCGTGCGCGTCGGTGTCGCCGGACGAGATCGAAATGATCGACGTACTCGATCATGGTCGTCGTCCGCGGTTTACGCACGCCGGCGGGCCGAGCGATCCGCGGTCGGAACAGGCGATGAAGGTCTGCCCGGGGATTGAACTCAAACACACGTTCGACCCATCCAATCCCGCTCTGATCAGGGAACTGATCCCCGGCTGGGGCCCGGTGCTGGAACTGTGGGAAGGGTATGCGTCGGATCCCGCGATCCGCAAAGCCGGATCAAGCGGCGGGGCGGCCAGCGCGCTGTCGATCTTCTCGATCGAAAAGAAAAACTTTCACGGCCTGCTCCACATCGCGGCGCGCAAAGACGTGCCGTACCTCAATCACACGGTGATGAGCACCAGCCGCGACGAGATCTTCGAACACACCGGCAGCCGCTACGCACCGGCCAGTCCGTGCGACAGTTTGCACCTGATCGAAAACGCCCCGAGTGAATGCGTGCTGGTCGGCAAGCCCTGTGACATCGCGGCGGCGGACAAGGCACGGAAGATTCTGCCCGAACTCGACAAGAAGCTCGGCCTGACGATTGCCGTCTTTTGCGCAGGCACGCCTAGCACCAAGGGCACGTTGCTGATGCTCGAAAAAATGGGCTTTAGCGACCCATCGCAAGTTACCAGCGTCCGCTATCGCGGAAACGGCTGGCCGGGCATGGCGGTGGGGACCGGCGAGGTCAACGGCACGCCGAAGTCCACTGAGCTCACGTATAAAGACTCTTGGGGCGCGATCCTGCAAAAGCACCGCCAGTGGCGCTGCTACATCTGCCCGGATCACACCGGCGAGTTTGCTGACATCGCCGTTGGCGACCCGTGGTATCATGACGCGGTCCCGGACGATCCAAACGAGCCCGGCCGTTCGCTGGTGGTCGTGCGAACCGAACGCGGCCGAAAGCTACTGCAGGAAGCGATGGCGGCGGGCTACCTCACGCTTGAGCGCGTGCAGGCGAACATCCTCCCCGCCAGCCAGCCGAACCTGCTTCGCACGCGCGGCAGTGTCTGGGCGAGGTTGATCACGCTGCGTTTGCTGGGCGCTCCGACGCCCCGGTTCAGCAAAATCCCAATGGCGCGGTATTGGTTTTCCGCGATCGGATTGAAAGAGAAACTACAGTCGTTCATCGGAACGGCTAAGCGCGTGTACCGTAAAAAACTAAGAGAGCGGGTTCGACTCGTCGCGTACGAGCCGCAACGCTCGCGTTCGGTGGTCCCAACATCCGGTAAGGACTAAGCTTTGGATAAGGCAGCCAGACTGTTTCAGAAGGCATACTTCGGCCAGGATTACTACGATCCGGTCGCAGTGGCTTTCCTTGCGCTGATGATCATCCTGATCTTTGCGCTACCTCGCAAGTACGCATGCTGGCCGATGTTTGCCATCGCCTCGTTTATCCCGCAGGCGCAGCGATTTAGCCTGGCATCATTGGATTTTACGTTTTTTCGGATCATTACCTGTTTCGCGATCCTACGTGTCATCATCCGCGGCGAATTTCAGGGCTTTAAATGGAACGGGCTGGATTTTTCCGTGATTGCTTTCATGAGTATTCGCCTGCTCTGGTCGGTCCTGAAACTGACCAAAGGCGGTAACTCCTTGACCAGTCCGCTGAGCCTCTGCGGCGACGCGGTCGACATGTGGGGCATGTACTTTTGCTTCCGCATGTTCGTGCGCGACATGGATGACCTCAAAGCCGCCACCTATGGGTTGATTTGGATCAGCATCCCGGTATCGATCCTGATGATCGTGGAATACACCACGCTGCGCAATCCGTTCGCGTTCATGAGCGGCAACGACGCCGTCACGCGCAGCCGCGAGGGAACGCTGCGGTGCATGGGCGCGTACTCTCACCCGATCTTGGCCGGCTGTTTCTGGGCGGTGGTGTTGCCTTACATGGGCGCGTTCATCAAGCAGCGGGGTCGCATCAAGATCATGCCGCTGGTGGGCATCGTTTGTGCCTGCATCCTAATCGTGCTCAGCGGTTCCAGCTCCCCGATCGCGGCGGCAGGTCTGGCGTTTCTTGGCGGGTGCGCATTCCTGTTCCGGAAACGCATGCGGATGATCCGCTGGGTGACGTTTATCACCGTCGTCGGCGTGCAGCTGATGGCCAACAGCCCGATCTGGAAAGTCTTCGCCCGGGTGTCGATCATTGGTGGCTCGACCGGTTACTACCGATTCAAGCTCATCGACCAATTCATCCAGCACTGGAGAGAGTGGATCATCACTGGCTCGGCGCGGGGCACCAGCACATGGCAGATTCCGATGTTCGACATCGTCAACTACTACGTGGCTCTGGGCTTGGCAGGCGGCATCTTTTTCGTCGGCGCGCTGATCCTGATAATCGTGTACGCCTATCGCAATGTCGGCAAGGCAATGGAGACCGTTCGTGGGAATCCAGAACTGGAACTGATCGCATGGGCGACCGGCGTGTCGATCTTTGCGCACATGATGACGTTCCTGGCCGTCACCTATTACGGGCAGATCATCATGGTGTGGTTCTTCTCGCTGGCGGTGACGGGAATTCGCAATTCGTCGCCGATCAATCAGCGTGGGTTCTCGCTGTTGACCGGTCGTATGCACGCCGATCCGCTGTCGCGACTGGCGGCTCGACCGGTGGTGCCTTACGCGCAGCCGGCGCGGATTAGTTATCGTTAATGTTTCAGGGCTAAAGGGTAGAAATAGATGTCACTGAACGGGAAACCAGATTGGAACGTGTCGATGATCGCCTGGGGCGAGCCATCGGACCCTCGTTCGTTCAGCGGGTACAGCAGCTATCTGACCACCGCCATTCGCCGCCATAACGCAGTGCGACAGGAATTCTCTGCCAAGTGCGTAAAATACCGTGATGCATTCGGCGGGGCGTTCGCCTGGCGCACCAACGGCCGGCTGCTGCCGCGGCCGACCATCTCGCGATCGTGGATGTGGAGCGAGCACGGCCAGAAGACGCTCAGCCGACGATTCGCCGAAGTGCTGCGTCAGTCGGGGGATCGCGGAACCTTCCTGCAGGTCGGCACGCTGGTGGAAGTGCCTCGGGAGTTCGGACCGCATTGCATGCTCACCGACATGACCATCCCCCAGGCCGAGCGCGAAGGGATGTTCGAGGTCGGGAGGATGTCGCGGGCGCAAGTTCAAGAGGCGATCGGCGTGCAGCGCCGCGTCCTGCACTCGGCCTCTCACATCTTTGTGCTGACCGAATGGTGCCGTCAGAGCATGATCGACGATTTCGAGCTGGATCCGGACAAGGTCACCGTGGTGTACGCCGGTTCCAACCTGAAATTGCCTCCGGGCGTGGCGGCCAAGCGGGCGGATCGCGAAATGCTGTTCGTCGGTATCGACTGGGTCCGCAAAGGCGGGCCGCTGCTGCTGGAAGCGTTTAAGAAAGTACACGCGAAGTATCCGGACACGATTCTCCGCATTGTCGGCTGCAGTCCGAACATCCACCACGAGCCGGGCGTGAAAGTGGAGGGTTATCTCGATAAGCGAGACCCGAAGCAGTACGAACAATTGGCCAGGTTTTATCTCAGTGCAAGCTGCTTCTGCCTGCCATCGCTGTTCGATCCGTTCCCGAACGTGATCATCGAAGCGGCCTCGGTAGGGTTGCCCAGCATCGCAATTGATAACGGTTCGCGCCGCGAAGCGGTGATCGACAGCGTGACCGGCTGCCTGGCTCCCCAGGCGACGGCCGACTCAGTGGCCGAGGCGATGATGAAGGTGCTGGCAGACCCGGCCCGCTGCCGGGCGATGGGCGAAGCCGCCCGCCAGCACGCCGAATCACATTTCACCTGGGACCGTGTGGTGGAAAAGGTCGCCGGCGTGGTGCGGCAGATGAATGCACCGTCGAAACGGGCCGCGTCGATGGGGGTGGCGTCATGAGCGAATCAACCCTCGACTTGTCGAGCAGCGAATTCAAGGGCAGCCGACTTTCGCCGCTGTTTCGATTCGCCTACCAGATGATCGACGGCAAACGCCGCTGGACGCTGGCGAACATCGTCTTCAAATTCCTGCACCGCCTCGAAGGCGGCCCCGGCCATTCGGCAACCGTGCGTGAGTTGCTGGCGAGGGATTTTCAGGTGGAAGTCGGTGCCTACAGCTACGGCGATTGCCTGCTGGCCGGCGCGTTTCCGCCTAAGGTGATCGTCGGGCGGTGGGTTTCGGTCGGGCCCGGCGTGCGGGTGTACAACCAGAACCATCCGCTGGATCACCTTTCCATGCATCCGTACTTCTACGAACCGGGCATGGGCGTGGTCAAGGCAAACCCGATGCCTCGTCACACACTGGTGATCGGCCACGATTGCTGGCTCGGCCGCAATGCGACGGTTACACCGGGGTGCAAACGCATCGGCGTGGGGGCGGTAATTGGCGCCGGTGCAGTGGTGACCAAAGATGTCGATGATTACGCCATTGTCGGGGGAAATCCCGCGAAATTGATCCGCTATCGATTCCCCGAGGACGTTCGCAGAATCTTGCTTGAAAGCCGTTGGTGGGAACGAAGCATTAACGAGATCCGACAGTTCGCCGATGAAATGATTAAGCCGGTTGACGTTGATCGGTGGAACCATCCGCTGCTCCGTCACGCGGCGGACCGTGAAACCGCAGTAAGTTCGAGTTAATGGGAATACTGAGCGAATGCCGTTTTTTTCGATCGTCATGCCCGTTTGGAATCGTGCCCACACGTTGCGGCGCACGTTCGAGTCGTTGAACAAGCAAACGTTCACCGACTACGAAATCCTATTGGCCGACGGCGGAAGCAAGGACGGCACGCCGGAACTGGCGCTGTCGCTGAGCGACAAGGTTCGGGTGATCACGCAGCCGCCGGAGCGTCCGGGCATCGGCGCGGCGCGCAGTATTGCGTTCGGCGAAGCCCTGGGTGAATACATCGCCTGCCTCGACAGCGACGACGTGATGCTTCCCTGGGCGCTGCAGACCTATTACGACGCGATTCAAAAGAACAACAAGCCCGCATTCATGCTCGTCAATGCGATCATGTTCCGCGACGAAGAAAAGCTGGCTCATGCGGTGCAAACCGAGCCGCAATACACCCTTTATCGCGATTACTTTGCATACATCGCCAAGCCGCGCAAGGGATGGTCGTTGGCGTCGGGGTCGATCTTCCGAACCGAGTTCGCGAAGGAAATCGCCGGGAAGAGCGATAAAATCGTCTACGCTGAAGACAGCGACATGTTCCTGCGTCTGGGCGACAAGCCTGGATTCGTGCGGATCGAATCGCCGGTCACCTTCGGATATCGACAGCACGATACCAACGTGTCGATTAACTTCGATCGATTCCTCAAGGGGATGCATCAATTGATCGAGGAAGAGCATTCCGGAACCTACCCCGGCGGGGCTTCTGCTTCCAAAGCGCGCCGTAACGAACTGACATCGCTGCTGCGAAGCGCCGCTCGACGCTGCCTCAACCGAGGCCGGCTTGGCGATGGATGGAGCATTTACCGCAAAACGCTCGGCTGGAACATTCAGTGCAACCGCTGGACTTTTGCGATCGGCTACCCATTGAAGATGCTGGTTGCGAAATTAAGGGGTAAGAAAACTGCCCCGGTCGTACATCCGAAGACCGCAAAGGCCTAGATCCATGGCGGTATCCATCATCATCCCCGCCCACAACGAGTCGGCCGTCATCGGGCGTTGCCTGCGGTCGATCCTTCTGGACGCGCGCGAAGAGGAATTGGAGATCATCGTCGTCGCCAACGCCTGCTCTGACGACACGGTTGCCAAAGCTCGGGCGGTTTCGCCTGAAATCCGCGTCATCGAGACGGCCACGCCCGGCAAGAGCAACGCCCTTAATCTCGGCGACGCAGCGGCCACGGGCTTTCCGCGATTCTATGTCGATGCCGATGTGCAGCTGCCGATCCACTCGATCCGGCGCGTCGCACAAATCCTTCGCGGCGGCACCTTCTTGGCTGCGGCACCGAGGATCGACTTTGATTTATCAAACCGCAACTGGTTCGTGCGGGCGTTTTACGACATCTGGTTTCGTACGCCTTATATGAAGGAAGGCATGATCGGCTCAGGTGTTTACGCCGTCAGCGAGAACGGGCGCAAGCGATGGGACAACATCCCGCTCATCACCGCCGACGATGCTTTTGTGCGACTTCAATTCAAGCCCGAGGAGCGAACCGTGGTGGCCGACTGCACGTTCACGATCACTCCGCCGGATTCGCTGGCAGGGCTGGTAAAGATCAAGACGCGAGGGCATTTCGGGAACATCGAGCTGAAACGCGTTCACCCGGAACTGTTTCAGAACGAAGGCGAGCCCCACGGGAAAGCCCTGCGGAAGCTGGCGTTGAACCCGCTGCTTTGGCCGAAACTGGCGGTGTACACATACGTGCGTCTGGCCTCCCGCAAAGCCGCCGAGGTAAGGCTTGCCAAGGGAGATCATAGGACTTGGGAGAGAGACGATTCATCGCGACTAGCGGCGATCGCGAAACCAGAATGACGAAGTCCGAAATCCGAAAGAATGACGAAGTTAGAATGACGAATGACGAAAGTGTCACTTGTCCCTATTTCGTCATTCGGATTTCGTCATTCGGATTTCATTCGGATTTCGGGTTTCGTCATTCGGATTTCTAATGGACGTATCCATCCTCATCATCTCCTACAACACGCGCGAGATGACGCTTGCGTGCATCCAGTCGGTCATTGACCAGACGAAGCAGGTTTCCTACGAAGTGCTGGTGGTTGACAATGCGTCCAAAGACGGCTCGGCCGACGCGATTGCGGCGGCGTATCCGGGGGAGCGGTTCCCGCAGATCAAGCTCATCGTCCCCGATCGCAACCTCGGCTTCGCCGGCGCGAACAATCTGGCCGGTGAAAAGGCGGCGGGAGACTACATCCTGCTGCTCAATCCCGACACGTTGATCCTCGACGGGGCGGTCGATCGCGTCGTCCACTTTGCCAGACAAAGGCCCAAGGTCGGCATTGTTGGCGGGCGAACTTATTTCGGGGACATGAGCCTCAACCCCAACTCCTGCCATGGAAAACCGACACCTTGGAGCCTCTTCTGCATGGGATTCGGTTTGAGCACCTTATTCCGCCGAAATTGCCTATTTGACCCAGAATCACTTGGCAAATGGCCTCGCGATACCGTCCGATCCGTCGATGCGGTCACGGGCTGTTTCCTGCTGATCCAGTCGCCCCTCTGGCGGCAGCTCAAAGGGTTCGATCTCTCGTTCTTTATGTACAGTGAAGACACGGACTTATGTCTACGTACCTGGAAAGCAGGGTACGAATGTCAGATCGATCCGGACGCCCGCTTGGTCCACTACGGCGGGCAATCGGAACGGATCAAGCCCGATAAATTTGTTCGCCTTTTTCGAGCCAAAGCACAACTTTTTGAAAAGCATTGGAACCCAAAATTTGTATATTTCGGGATCAAAATGCTAGAGATGTGGGCCGGCACGCGTACACTTGGGACGTGGGTGCGACAATTGATTCGGCCAGGAACGCGGGAAGCATACCTTTCCTGGCGCGAGATATGGCGCAGACGCAGGGAGTTTTGGCCGTCCCAACCGTCATCAGCGGTAGGACCGGTAGTTCCCGCGCCGATTGCCGCCGACCCCAAGTGATGTTTACAGCTTTTCTTGTCGAATCCCATGGGCGATTGGCCGATAGTAACGGGGACAGAGTGCGGGTTTGCGTGGATGTGGATGTGAGAATGAACATGGAAGGGAATCATTCCGGCAGGGCAGACAAGCCTCGCCGAATTCTTGCCGTCGCCTCTGGAGGCGGGCACTGGGTTCAATTGCTGCGCATGATGCCGGCGTTTGACGGACAGGAGCTGGTTTTCGCTTCAACGATGTCCAGCGTTAAGAGCGATGTGGGCAACCGCCGTTTTTATCAGGTGGCCGACGCGAACCGCCGACGTCCCATCTCGCTCGTGCGTCTGATGGCAAAAATGGTGTGGATCATGGCCAAAGAACGCCCGGACTACGTGATCTCCACCGGAGCCGCGCCCGGTTTTATGAGCATGTTGTTTGGCAAGCTGTTTGGCGCACAGACGATCTGGGTCGATAGCATCGCCAACGTCGATCGTCTTTCGATGTCAGGACGGATGGCGGGAAAAATCGCCAACCTCTGGCTGACGCAGTGGCCTCAGTTGGCCAAGCCTGAGCACGGACCTTTCTTTGCGGGTGCCGTCATATGATTTTTGTCACCGTAGGCACGCAACTTCCGTTCGATCGCATGATCCGTACGATCGATGCCTGGGCCGCCGAAAACAAGCGGACCGACGTCTTCGCCCAGATCGGGCCGGCCATATATCGCCCGAAACAGATCCAATTCTCCGAATTTTTGCCCTCAAACGAATGTCGCAAAAAGATCGAGCAGGCCAGCGTTGTCATCGCACATGCCGGCATGGGATCGATCATTACCGCGCTCGAACTGGGCAAGCCGATCATCGTCATGCCCCGCCTCTGCGAGCTTGGCGAGCACCGAAACGAGCACCAGGTTTCGACGGCCAAAAAATTCCTCGAGCAGGGCATCATTCACGTGGCGATGGACGAGAAGGGACTGCTCGAGCGTCTGCTGAAAATCGACTCCATCGAATGCCGCGGAAAAATCTCGAACCAGGCATCGCCTCAGTTGCTTTCAGCTCTGACTGATTTCGTCCAGCGCGGGAAGCTTCCCGGGCGTGTGATCGTCAGCCCGCCGGCCGCTTCACACGCGGCCGGCGAACTCAGGCCCGCCGGTCAGACCTACCGCTGAACCTTCGATTTTCGCACGGAAGCGACCCCATGCCGACCACCGCCGATCCGTCCGTCATCCTTGCCAAACTCCGCGGCATTATTTTGCTCGGCGGAACCGTGCGTTCGACGGGCTTGAGCGCCGCAATTGGACGGTCGATCCTCGAATTGCCCATCACCGGCGGGCGCTCGCTGCTGGACTTGTGGTGCGACCAGGCTTCGCAACTGGCAAGCCTTGCGGGACATAACCTGATCGTCCGCGTGCTGATCGACAAGGAAGTTCAGCAATTGCCGCGGAAGAACCCGCAATTCCCGCAGATCGATCTGCAGGTTCACCACGACCCGTTTGAACTCCGCGGCACGGGCGGAATCCTGAAGGACTCCACCGCCGACATCAGCGACGATGATTTCATCCTCGTCGCCGCCGCCAACTATGTCGTGAGTGAACCGGTAGTCCGAGTGGCCGAATCGCTGGCCGCGCTCGGCGGGGACGTGAACATCGTCGCCCACGAAGAAGGCCAGCCCAGCAACATCATGCTGTTGCGGCGAGGTGTGCTCAAAGGCATTCAAGACATCGGCTTTGCCGACCTGAAAGAGCAAGCCATGCCCGCCATTGCCAAAAGCCATTCCGTGCAGGTAAAGTTTTATTCTCACGCCATAGGCATGCCCGTGCGTGCCTTGAAAGACTACATCCAGGCAGTTCGCTGGTATCACCGCAGCCTGAAGCACGATCCGCAAAGCGACGATCCGTTCGCCGAAGATTGCGTTTCGACGTTCAGCATCGTTGAAGAAGGTGCCACCATGGCAACCAACGCCCAGGCAATGGACAGCATCGTCCTCAACGGCGCCAAGGTCGGCCGCAATGCCAGCGTGGTGCGCTCGGTGGTTTGCCCCGGCGCGATCGTTCCCGATCAGGCCGTCGTGATGGACCAAGTCGTCAGCATCGACACATCCCGCAGCGCTTTCCGTCGGCAGCCCGCCAAGGCGTAACATTCATCGGTTTTTCCCGCTAAACTATGGGCGATGCTTCGCCCTGTTTCCATTCACGGCTTGTTCATCACGGGCACGGATACCGACATCGGCAAGACGCTGGTGAGCGGTGCGATCGCCCGTTATCTGCGGCTGCGCGGACGCCGCGTGGCGGTCAGCAAGCCGGTCGCTTCGGGTTGCGTTGTTCGCCGCGAGGGTTTGGTTAGCGAAGACGCCGAATACCTCGCCCATTGTGCCGATACGCCGCACCCGCTGGATGTGGTGTGTCCGCAGCGATTCGAAGAACCGCTCGCTCCCGCGGTGGCGGCCGAGCGGGCGGGGCAGACGGTGGATTGGCAGGCGGTGCAGTGGTCGATCGACACCATGAGCCGCGACGCCGATTGCCTTCTCGTCGAAGGTGCCGGCGGGATATTGGTACCGCTGGACGCAAAGACGACCGTGCTTGACCTCATCCGCAGTCTCCGCCTGCCCGCCGTCGTCGTCGCTAGGCCGAACCTGGGCACGATCAACCATACCGTGCTGACCGTTGAGCGGCTGCGAGCCGAAGGCGTGCGAGTCGCCGGCGTGGTGATCAACCGCTACCCGGCCGACGGAGCGGGCGTTGCCGAAGAAACGTCGCCTAAGTGGATCGAGAAACTCGCCAAAACTCAGGTGCTATGCCTCGTGCCCAACTGTCCTACCGGTATTGGGCGATCCGTCCCCGAAGACGCCATGGCAGCGATTGGTCAGGTCGATTGGGAAGGGCTGATGTCGCAATGATTCTTCACGTAGCACGGGCTTCCAGCCCGTGTCAGACCAAGTCGGAGCGTCAAACGCGGGTGCCAAATTAGAAAAAGCCCGCATCGAGCGTCGAGGATTGGGTTTCATTGGCAACTGAGGATTCAACGCTCGTTACGTTCTTTTTCAAACTGGCCACCCGCGTTCGACGCTCGGGCTTGGTTGGACATGGGCTGGAAGCCCATGCTACGGGCTGGCGATTACGCTGCTTGCGGCGGAGTATAGATCCGCACGCAGTTGCGGTTGGCGGCTTTGGCGTCGTAGAGCGCCAAGTCCGCGGCGGCGAGTAAGTTCTGTAGCGTTACCACGTTGTACTGTTTGCTGCGCTCGACAACGCCAATGCTCAGCGTCGGCGGCTGCTCGAGGTTGGTGATGGCGCTGCTAAAATCGACGGCGGCGAACGCCTGGCGAAGCTTCTGCACGCACTGCTGGGCCATCGTGATCGACGTTTGCGGCAGGGCGATGACGAATTCATCGCCGCCGTATCGGAAGGCCAGGTCTGTCTTCCGCAGCGTGATCCGAACGCAATCGGCAAACGCTTTGAGCAGGTGATCGCCGGCGGCGTGGCCGTGGCTGTCGTTGACCTCTTTGAACTTGTCCATATCGATCATCACCAGCGACAGCGGATTGCCGTGACGCTCGGACAACGCCACTTCACGATCCATCAACGCGTCCATTGAGCGGCGGTTGTACAGCCCGGTCAGCGGATCGGTCATGCTCTGCTTCTCGGCCTCGGCCAGCAGATTCAGGCTCACCAGCGTGCTGGTGGCAGTGTTGACGTAGGTTTGGGCGAGTTGCCTGAGTTCATCGTTCCATTCCTGTCCGACGGGGAGCATCAGGTGGCAGACGACCTGCATTTTTCGGCCAACGTTGAACGGGATGCAGTACGCCGGATGCTCGGCGCCCAGCGTGATGCATTCGTCGATCGAGCACCTGACGGGGCAGCCGGCCGGCTTGAACTGGCGGGGCAGGTTTTGGCGAAGGCTCGGGCAGTTGGCGCAGTCCATGTCCGTGAAAGGACGCTCGGGCTTGAAAAGATTGTTTGGATAGGAGGCTTTGATGCTGGCCGATGGAATGGCGTCAGCTTCGTAGGACATGATGCTCAGCCCGGCCAGTTTCAGTTCGGTCTGCAAGTAATGGCCAAGCGAGGCGAAGATCTGGTCAGGCTTCCCCGCGCCTTGGATGATCTGTGAGAATTCCAGCAGTTGATGCACTTCGTGCGTGCGCTGATCGAGGGCGGTCTTAAATTCGTTCTTGGCCTGTTCGCCGATGGCTTTCTGGTTGATCGGGGCCAGCACATAACTGAGCGAGACGGCTGCAAAGCTGATCCACACCATCGCACAGAACAGGACCGCGAGTAACACGCGCCAGCGGAGCGCACTGGTTTCATCGGGACTCAGCGGGCCATTATGGAAGACGCTGGGCAGCAGGGCAGCGCCCGCGCCTAGAAGCATGAGCAATCCGCCAAGCCCCGCGAGCGCGAGTAGCCGGGTCTGAAGTGAAGCGTGATGGAAGGGCCGCAAAAGCTGGCTTGGGTGACACACGACTGGCTCGCAAAAAGTCGCCTGTCTGGAACAACCCGATCAACACGGGCCGCCGCGAATCAACGCGGGCACAGGAGATGTATCGGATGAATCGGTACCCGACTGAACCAGATGCGCCGGTTTTGTCGGTTGTCCGGCCTGGGCAAGGGTCCGTTGCCACGCCTCGAACCGAATCAGAAGCTGCCGTGATCAACCGGGATACGAGCGAAGCATTGAATGTGATCCATATTTCGGGCAAATTCTTCCAATTCGGCAGTTTAATTTTGCAAAGATTGCGGTCCCTGCGTAAACTGGGGGCATGCAATTGCCGGGGCCGCCTAATTCTCAAGCATCCAGTCCAAGACATGACCACGAATTGGCCGTCCTAACGTCAATTGGGCAGATATTATCATCGACTCTCGAACTCCGTGAGGCGTTCGGGAAAATGATGCAAATCATTTCGGATAAGCTAGATATGCATCGAGGTGCATTGGTTTTGCTCGATGAATCCACCGGTCGGCTGCGCACGGAAGCAGCAGTCGGTTTGACGCCCGAAGAGATCGAACGTGGCAAGTACGCCGTTGGAGAAGGGATCACCGGAAATGTAGTCGCCACCGGACGGGCGCGGATTGTTCCGGACCTGCGGGCCGAGCCTGACTTCTTGAACCGCACCGGCCGACTTTCGGCAGAGTCCGGTTCCCAGGCGATCAGCTTTCTATGCGTTCCCATCAAAATCGAAAACCGCACTGCCGGGGCGCTGTCGGTCGATAAACCGTTCGTCAGCGACGAGCGGCTGCTGTCGGATCAAGCCTTCCTCGAAATCATCGCGGCGTTTCTTGCCCAAGCGATCCAGATCAACCGCATGGTGATGCGTCAGAAGGAAGAGTTACTGGAAGAAAACGCGCAGTTGCGCGCCCAAGTCCGCGACCGCTATCGTTTCGAAAACATCATCGGTGATTCCCCCGCGATGCACGAAGTTTTTGCCATCGTCGGCCAGGTTGCCAACAGCCGGGCAACCGTGCTGCTGCTGGGCGAAACCGGTACGGGGAAGGAAATGATCGCCAAGGCGATCCACTACAACAGCCCGCGCAAAGACAAGCCGTTCATCCGAGTCAATTGCGGCGCACTCACGGGCACCTTGCTGGAATCAGAACTCTTCGGCCATGTGAAAGGGAGTTTCACGGGCGCGATCAAAGACAAGATGGGCCGTTTCGAGGCGGCAGACGGTGGGACAATCTTCCTCGACGAAATCGGCACGATGGAGCCGCAATTGCAGGTCAAACTGCTCCGCGTACTTCAGGAGCGCGAGTTCGAGCGTGTCGGCGATACGCAGGTGGTGAAAGTGGACGTACGCGTGATCGCCGCCACCAACGTCGATCTGCAGGAAGCCGTCGCCAAGGGCAAGTTTCGCGAAGATTTGTTCTACCGGCTGAACGTCGTCAGCGTGTACTTGCCTCCGCTGCGGAACCGCCGTGAGGATATCCCGCGGCTGATCGATCACTTCCTCGACCAATACAACGCGATCAACGACCGGCGTTTGCGGCGGATTAGCAGGGAGATGCTCAATATCCTGTTGCGTTACCCCTGGCCGGGCAACGTGCGCGAGCTGGAAAACGCCATCGAACGCGCCGTCGTCCTCAGCAACGACGAGGATTTTACCGAAGAACTGCTTCCGCTCAGCGTCCGCATGTTCGCGCAGCAGCGGCGGACGAACCAGTCGAGCGAATCGATCGAAACGCTGACCAAGCGGTTGGCGGACCAGTCGATCAACGATTACGAGCTGCGCGAAGGGGAGATTTATCAGCTCGTCATCGATCAGATGGAACACGCCCTGATCGACCGCGCCTTAGCCAAATGCGGCGGGGTGAAGACCAAGGCCGCCGATTTCCTCGGCATTAACCGCAATACGCTGAATAAGAAGGTCAAAGAGTTGGGCATTGAAGCGGTGGAATGATTCGGTGACGAGTAACGAGTAACAAAAAGTACTTCCGCGTTACTCGTTACTCATTGCTCGTTACTCTCTTTTTCAATTCTTCCACTTCCTGTTGAAGTTTACGCATCTCATCCAGCAACGCGGGCAATCGACGTAATGCGGCTTGTTCGCGGAGGTTCTGGCGATGCGGCATGGCGGGGATACCGCTGACGATGGTTTTGGGTTTAACATCGCTAGCGATCGCACTGCACGCTGCGGCGCTTGAGCCGTCGCCGAGGGTGACGTGATCACGTACTGCGACCTGTCCGCCAAGCACGACACCCGCGCCGAGCTTGCTCGAACCGGCCAAACCCACTTGCCCCACGATAATGCAATGCGGTCCGATCACGACGTTGTGGCCGACCTGCACGAGGTTGTCGATCTTAGTCCCCCGGCCGATGCGGGTGGCGCTGAACTTGGCGCGGTCGATACAGACGCATGACCCGATTTCAACGTCGTCATCGATGATGACCGTGCCGATCTGCGGGATTTTGGCGTGCTTGGTCCCATCCCAGCGGTAGCCAAATCCGTCGGTCCCGATGACCGTACCGGCGTTGATGATCACACGCTGGCCGAGCGTGATGCGCTCGCGAAGCACCACGTTCTGAAACACTTCGCAGCCGTCGCCAAGAGTCACGTCGTCGGCGATCGTAACACCTGCGTGGATCACGCTGCCGGTGCCGATCTTGCACCTTGCGCCGATCGATACAAACTTCCCTATGGCGACATGGGCTCCCAGCACTGCCGACGGATCGACCGAAGCGGTGGCGTCCACTCCGGCGTTCGGTCGTGCGACGGGCGGGGCGAACCGTTCCAAAATCGTCGCGACGGCCAGGTCCGCATTGTCCACCAGCAGAACCGGCTTTGTCGAACCCTCGGGCAAACGTACCTTTCGGCTGACAATGACGGCCGAAGCGTTGGTCTGAGCGAACTGCGACAAGTAAGCATCCGACCCCAGGAACGACATTTCGCCGGGCCCCGCGTCGGGCAGCGTTGCCATGCCCGTGATCGTCAGGCCGGGGTTGGAAGGTGGCGGGCAGTTTAGCAGCTTGGCGATGTCGCCGAGGGTAAAAGTGGGCATGAGTATCGCCGGTCAAAGGTGGATGAACGAAACGTCGCTTGCGCCTGCGAGGATTTCGCGGAGGCGCAAGCGACGGGTCAAGTTACTACAGATTGAGATTTACTTCTTGTCGCTGGCCTTCTTGTAGTCAGCGTCGAGTTTGGCGGTGACCTTGGAACTGATATCCAGCTTACCGGAGCTATAGATCACATTCCGTTGGTTGATCAGTCCCCGCAGTTGGTCGACGTTGATTTGGTCCATTTCGGGGAATTCGACATTTGATTCGGCGATGACCAGATCAATCTTATCTTCAATCGCGATGGCCTTGACGGCATCAGAAATTTTATCGAACAAGAGCTTCATCTGGTACTTCTGTGATTCCTGGGTCTGGGCTTGAGTGACCTTTTTCCAGGTATCGAGTTCGATGGCCTTCTGGATCAGGGCTTTTCGGCTCTCGTAATACTGGGGCGCGCCTGGGGTAAGCACCTTGAGCGATTCGCTCATGGACTTGAGTTCCTCTTCCTTGACCTTCAACTGGTCATTGATCTTTTTACCTTCCGATTCAAGTTTTTCCTTCAGGTCCTTGGTTTCCAGCATCTCATTGAAGATTTTGGCGGGGCTTGCGATGGCAATCGTCTGGGCGTAGGTCGATGCGGTAATCGCCATCGAAGACAGGAGAGCCAGGGCAACGATCCAGGTGCGCTTCATAAATTGAGCCTTTCTAAAGTAACCAACCGACAGGCTGGCAAAAGTTTCGGTTTATATAGTAAATGGTAAATAGGGCAATCGTAAAGGGTTCTACTGACCGAATCCGAAAGAGAAACTGATTAACTGAGTGTCATCCTGATCGTTTTTGACGAGTGGGACGCCAAAATCCAGTGAAAGCGGTGCTTGGCCGAGGAAGGGCAGCACCAGGCGGATGCCCGCGCCGACGCTGACGCGGTAATCGAGAATCTCGAAATCGCGTTCAACCGTCCCCTGATCGCTGAAAATCACGCCGCGTAGCTGTTCGCCGGCAATGGGGAAGCTGATTTCCTGCGTCGTCGTGAGGGTGAAATCACCGCCGATGGCGTCTTCGTCAATGCCATCGCGCGGACTGACCCCACGGAATCGGAACCCCCGAACTGATCCGATCCCGCCGCCGTAAAACCGCTCGAAGAAGACCGAATTCCCTGCTATGTACCCCGCGTCGGCGGACATGCGGAAAATGGTCCTCCGGTCGAGCAGGTCTTCATTGATGGTCAGATAACCGTCCCAACTGGTGGTGAACTTCTGCATGTACACCTGCCCGCCAATCGCGCCATACGATTCCCAGCCGGCCGAGGTGTTGGTTCCCTTGTACGGCAGGATTCCCGGGTTGGTGGTGTTGCGACGGAGCGTGAAAGAGGCGCTGGTCAGGGTGGTGTGGCCTTTGGCATCGACGATCTCCGGAGCACGGACCGGCTCGTCATCCACGTCGTGGATCCGCACGTCTTCAGCCCGCAGCGCCACCTGCCCGGTATAGATGTAATTGAACCGCTTTCCGAGTGACACGCGATCGCCAATACGGGTGTCGTCATAGTGCAACCGCTGGCGATCGCGCAGGTACAGCTCGTTGCTGAAGCTGTACGGCTGATCGAAAATGTACGGCTCGGTGAATCGGATGCTCGCGTTGGTCGCTTGAGTGCCCGGCTCAAGGCTGACGCGGAACGTCTGCCCGGCGCCGGTGAAGGCACGATCGGTAAACAAGTCGCGGAAGTTACTGGGCCAGGCGGTGATGTCGAAGTTTCGCTGCTCATACGACAGATTCCCACCGATTCCGCCGTTGCTGTTGACACCCGCACCGATGCCGAAATTGGCAGTACGCCCCTCGGCTACCTCCACCAAAACGTCGCGGGTTTCCGGATCGTCGCCGATGGGGGTAATCGTGACATTCGTGAAGAACGGCCCGCCGCGGAGGCGGTCGATCGCATCCTGCAATTCGGCGCTGTTGTACAACTGGCCGGGCGTGACGCGCATCTCGCGAAGAACCACTTTGTCCTGCGTGCGCGTGTTCCCCTTGATATGAATCGGACCCATGCGGAACGACTTGCCTTCGGAGATGTTGTAAACCAGTTCGGCCTTGCCCGGCTCCTTGCGGAAGATGTTCTTGGTGTCGATCCGGAGGTATTCCGGGTTATTTGACTGTGGCTGATAGATGAAACCGTATGGGCTGTAAGCTCGCACGATCTCCCGCACGTCCCTTTGCAGGACTTCATTGTCGTACGGCTTGCCTTCGATGAGCTTCAGATTCTTCCGCAGATCGGCCTCTGTGACCTTCAAGTTGCCCTTGAAGGTGATGCTGTCGATGACGTAGCGAACGCCTTCCTCAACGATGAAGTTGACCTGCACCTCGGTCATGTCCGGCGAGACGATGATCTTTCGGCCCACACGCACGTCGAAAAATCCCTTGCTTTGATAGAACCGACGAAGGGCGGCGACGTCTTCATCCACCTGGTCCGGCGAATATGTGCCAGGGCGGAAAATCCAGATCCAACTGGAGGTCTTGATCTGATCCTTGAGCTTGTCCTTGGAGAAGGACTGAACGCCCTTGAAATCCACCTTGCGGACTTTGACCTGTGGCCCTTCGGTGATTCTGAAAACCAGTTCCCCGTTCTTGGCCAGCGCATCCTGATCCACATCAACACGGGCGTGCGGGTAGTTCTTTTCCTTGTAGAGGGTTTCGATCGACTGCTTGGCGACCGAAATTCGGAAGCGGTCAATGGCTTCATCCCGCTTGATGTCGGCGGCCTGCTGGAGGTCGAGCGTGCTGATCTCGCGATTGCCTACGAAGCTCACCAGCTTGATCTGACGGGTTTCGCTCACCACATAAGTCACGATCACACCACCACGGGCCGTGGGTTCGACGCGGGCTTCGACGTTGGCGAATTTCTTGAGGGTGTAAATCCGCTGGTAGTCTTCCTCCACCGCCTGCGGGTCGAACGGATCGCCCTCGCGGGTGCGCACCATGTTCATGATGACCGTTGTGGACTGAGTGGCGTTCCCTGTCACCCGCACTTCCTCGATCGTTCGCCCGCGGAACTCGGCCAGTACCTTCGCATTCGGATCGCCGGCGGGGCGGGTTTGGGCTTGGGTTGCGTAGGGAGCCAGCAGAAATAACAACACGGCGGGAATCAGCAGGAACCGGCGAGTTGGCTTCACCAAGCGTTTTTGATGCACGAGTTCGCCCGATCCGCTAAAGCCGCCGGGGTGCGACGTCCTGTCGCACCGAAGAAAAGGGAAGTTTAGCGGAGGCCGATTGGATGTAAAGCCGTGCGGAGTTGTTAGTTGCCAGTTGTTGGTTGCTAGTAAGGCCACTGCTTTGGCTGGCAACTAGCAACTGTCAACAAAGAACTCATTCAAGCAATATGCGCCTTCTTCTTTCGGCCGCTCAGATAGCTTTCCATGATGCAGGAGGCGAGTTCGCCGCTGCTGGTGTAGAAGGCTACGCCTTTGGTCAGCTTCGTAAGTTGATCGACGAATCCAACCCAGTCCATTCCCCAGTAATCCTCGATCAGGGCAAAGGTGCTAAAACGGCAGCCTTCCTTCATGGCCATGACGGCTTCTTTCAAGGTGGCGACGGTGCTTTTCGGGTCGGGCGGGTAGAGCAGGTAGACAAAATCGCCTTCCACGTGGGCGGTGGGTTGGCCGTCGGTGATGATGAACAGTTGCTTATTCTCGCTGGTGCGTTGTTTCAGGATTTTCCTCGCCAACTGCAGTCCTAGATGCAGATTGGTGAAGTGTTGCGGGGCTTTGGCGAGATTGTCAATCGGCACCTTCAGGCGGACCTGGTAATCATATACCGTCACCGGTTTGGGCATCGTCAGAGGCAGATTGGACTCATTGATCTTGTGGGCACCCGAGTAAAAGCCGACGAAATCGATCGTATCCTGTGGAAATCGCTGGCGAACCAGCGCCTGCATCGCCATCGCTACTTTCTTCGCGGACAGGAATCGGCTGTAACGCATCATCGAACCGCTCATGTCGAGCAGAACGACGGTGCTGCAACTGGTCATGCCTTCGTGCTGGTGCAGCTCGAGGTCGTGCTCGTTGAAACGAATAGGGTTCAGGATTCGGGGTTCAGGGTTCCGGCCAGCGGGTTTCAGTGCTGAACCCTGAACCCTGAACCCCGAACCCTTTTGAGGCAATCCTTGCCGTGCAAGCGCGTTACGAAGTGTCTGGTGCAAATCGAGCTCGCTCACCGGATCGCCGTATTGGTAGGGCTTGGTTCCTTCGATTCGTTCACCCATCTGACCTGCTGTGATCTTCTCATGGCCGTCGCGCGAACCGTTGCGGAGGTTGGCGAAGACTTCCATCAGTGCCTTGCTCTGCATCCTGCCGATCGCTCGCGGGGTGAGGTTCAACTTGCCTTTTCCGTCCTTGTCCAGCATCCCTTCTTCGAGCAATTTTTGCAGCAGGTCGGATTGGTCTTGATTTTTCGGGTCCTTCATCATCTGCTCCAGCGCCTTCATGGCCTGGTCGCCGTACTGCATGACAAATTCCATCAACTGATCGAAGCTGAAGAGCTTGTCCTGGGTGGGGAATTCCTCGCCGTCAAACTCGCCGTAGAAAGACTTCATGCCCGTATTGTAGCCCGGGCGAAGGCCTGGAGTGAACCATTCTGCCTGCGAAATCTACCGCTGCGAGCGGAGTTCGAACCGGAACGCCCCCGTGCGCACCACCACTGCTCCGGCGGAGATCGATTCGACCGTGAACTGGTCGACTTGCTGGCCTTCCAGGAGGATGGCGTTGTTAATGACGCAGGAGCGGTTTTTGTCGTCGATCCAGACGGATTGGAGCTGCAGATTCTTGACCGCTCGCAAGGCGGTCGATCGTTGCTGGTCGGCGCGGGCTTTGGCGGCTTGGTCGGTCTGGGGATTGTCTGACGAGGCATCGCTCCCGCCGAACGGGTTGATCCGCAGGTCGGCCAGCGGGACTTGCCGCACGTTTTGAAACGTCGATAACTGGGCGACGGACTTTCTCGTCGATTTCAGCAGCCGCTCCATGCCTTTGATGTTTGCCGGTGCGGCGGCGACGAAGGTTCGGACGGCCGACGTGTTGGCGGTGCTTTCGGCCGCGCTGGCGGTTTGCGGGCCGGTCTTCACGTAAACGAAGTAAGCATACGCCGCCCCGGCCAGCAGTAGCGACAACAGAACGTTCGATCCCCCGCGGCGTGGCGAGGCCTTGCCTGGTTTGCGGATTGGTACGGAAACGTCTTGCGCGCAGGTCGGATGCTCCCGCTCGGGCGATTCAGTGAGGTCGGCACGTATGATCATGGCTGCTCCTTGTCACCCATCGCCACGGCTCTGTTCGCCGGTTCGAAAAAGATCCCGAGCGTCATTGTCGCTCGGACGGCCGGATCGTGTTCGTCGGTTTTTTCGATCTTGAGCTTGCTCACACGCGTTAACCTGGGGAGTTTTTCGATCTGCAACAGCAGGGCGTACACGCCGTTGAAATCGCCCAAGAGCGTCAGTTCCACCGACTGCTCGCCAATATTAGCAAGCCTTACTGGTTCCAGTGTCTTGATCGACCGCACCGCCAGCGAATTCGCCGCCGCCAGACGCGAAAGGCTGCTGACGATCTCGTTCACCTGATCCTGACTGGGCAGACGACGTTGGAACTCCGCGATCGACTTGCGAACGCCGGCCATCTGCAATTCCACCGCCTCAACGCCGGCTGCGGATTCCCGGAACTCGGCGATCGCCTGGCGTTTGGCGAGCATGTCGGCTTCCAGCGCCTGGCGACGGGATGTCGCGCTGACTCGAACGAATGCGTAGCTGCAACCCAGCGAGGCAAACATCGCGACCAGGAAGGCGATTATTCGGAAGCGGCCACGCATGATTAGTCGCCTCCCAATTCGATGGCAGTGGTTTGGGTCGGGTTGGCGTCCTTCGGTTCAGCCGGCGAGGCCGTGGGGTCGATTGACATTTCCAGCGTGAATCGCGGTACCGTGCCCGCTGGATAGCTTGGCGTTGTTGTTGGAGCTTTGTCCGTCATCACCACATTTTTCAGCACGGCCGACTTCGTGAGCTTGTTGACGAATTGCGAGACCAGCACATCGCTTGGTGCCCGCCCGATCAATCGAACGGATGCGTTAGGTTCGATTGACAATTCCAGTAGCGTCACGTCCGGCGGGATGGAATTGGTGATCTCAGCCACGATGAAGCTTCGCGGGGTTTTCTGTAACATCGACGCCGTCAGCGCCGCCTGGGTTGCCACGACCTGCTGTGACTGCTGCAGGCCCGCCAGTTCCACCGCGCGGTCTGACGCGAAGTTAAACTCAAGTACCACTGTGGCGTGATCGGCCTCGATTTGGTTAAGCGCGTGATCGCTGATGGCAAACCCCGAGGCGACGGAAAGAGCAGCGATCAAGAACGTCGCCGCGCACAAGGAATTGGTCCGCCGCTGCGATTTGCGCGCCAGGAATTCCTCCGGCAGGAAGCAAAGCGATGGATTGCGGCTCATGCGGCCTCCCCGGCGGCGGTCGCCGCTGCTTGATGCTGAGACCGGGTTGCTTGAACGGCATCAAAGCTCAATCCGATCGCCACCGCCCATGCGGGTTGCGGCAGGCGGCGGTCGATGCCGGTTTCGATCGGAATCTCGCTCGAACGGCCCATGCGGACCAGCGGATCGCCGATCTGTGCCGGCAGGCCGATCGACTGGGCGATCTGCGTGCAAAGCCCGTGGGCGCTGGCTTCACCGCCGATGAATATCAGTCGTTGGATCGGGTGGGTGTGAAACGTCGTGTCATGGCGTTGACGACAATCGACGACGGCAGCGATCAACCGGGCCGTTGTGTCAGCTTGCGCCACGGCCACCTGGGCCGCCTGCGGCTCAAGCAAAGGTTTGGGAGAGACGTCGCGAATGTCCCTTACCAGCAAGCTGGTTTGAGTCGTCGAGTGCTTCAGGCGGATCAGGCGGGCATCGTCGATGCTGATTTGCATCGCAGCGGCGATCGCCCGATCGAAATCGTGCCCACCGAGTTCCACCATCGACAGGCCAAGCAGGTGCGACCCTTGCGCCGCGATCATCCGCGTGCCGGTCGCTCCGAGATCAACGTAAAGCGTGACCGCGTCGCTGTCGGCCTTGCGGCAATGCACACGGCTGAAACAGTCGATCAGCGCCATCGGCTCGATCTTCATGTCGATGACGTCTAACTTCGCCCGGCTGGCGGCGGCGAGGTATTTGTCGACGGCTTCCCGCGGGGCGGCAAGTGCGATCACCTCAAGCATCGGCCGGCCATGCACCATCACCTGCCCGGCCACCACATGACGCAGGAGCGCCGCATCGGGATTGATGGGCAGTTTGCCTTTGCATTCGACGGCGATGGCTTGCTTCAAGTCCGCGTCGTTCAGTTTCGGCAGGCGCAGCTTGTGCATGAACATCAACGAAGCAGGCAGCGAAAGCACGGCAGACCGACCGCGGAACTTGCCGCGGGTGAGCAAGTCGCGCACAGCCTGTTCGAAAAAATCGAGTCGTGATTCGAGGTCGACTCTTGCAAAGTCGGGCACCTCGCAACTGGCGGCGGCGAAAAGAGTGGGGCTTTGTCCTGAATCCTGCACCTGCGCCAGACGGAGAGTGTCCGAGCCGAGGTCGATACCAATGGGGTTTGGTCTGGCTGCAAACCAGTTTTGCGCAAAAGCGAGCATCGTCTGCCTCTCCGGGCACCAACGGCCGTATAAAGTGGCGGGCCGCTGCTTTAGAGGCTATCGGTGGTCGCGGTCGGAAGGATAAGAACGATCCGCCGGGTCGAAACGGTCAGACGGATGATCCGTCTGCGAGTAAAAATTCACCCGCGACGGCGTCGGCGACGTTCAACCCTTTCGCACTTAGCTGGATCGCGGTTTGGTCGACGGTGATAAGTCCCAATCCCTGAAGATTATCGACCGTGGACGCGAAATCCCTGCGAGCATCACGACCGGTTCGACTGGTGTAGGCGGCATAGTTTAACCCTGACGCCAGCCGCAGCATCAGCATGGCCAGCTCGCCGGCCCGGCGGTCAGGGGTAAGAACCTCGTACTCGGCGGCCGGTAGCTTGTCGGTGTCGATGGCGTTTTCCCACTCGCCTAAGTGCGGGCGGTTTTTCCATCGATGGCCTTCAATATGTGACGCACCCGACGGACCGAGTGCGATGTAGTTTCCGCCGGTCCAGTAAACCATGTTGTGTCGACACTCCTGGTCGGTGGTGGCGTAGTTACTGATCTCGTAGGGCGGCAAGCCCGCGTTCGTCAGGCGCTCGCGCGTGAGATGCAGCATCTGCAATTCGATCGACTCCTCGACTTCGTGCATCTGCCCCAGTCGGCGTTTGACGGCGATCGGCGTGTTCGCCTCGAAGGTCAGTCCGTAGCATGACAAATGCGTCAGCCCGAGCGACAACGCCCGATCGAGATTGTGCGACCAACGTTCGAGCGTCTGGCCGGGGATGGCGTAGATCAGATCGATGTTGAGACGGGTAAACCCGGCGGCCCGGGCAAGATCGATGCTGCGGGGAACGTCGTCCGGATCGTGGTGACGCTCCAATGTTGCCAGTTCATCGCGGTGGAAGCTCTGCGCGCCGAAGCTCAGTCGATCAACTCCGGCGTCGCGGAGCATCCGGCAATAGTCGGCCGACACTGTGGCTGGGTTGCATTCGATTGTCCATTCCATGACCGACGACAGGTCCAACCTCGCGCGTAAGCCCCTGATCAGCCGGGACATGGCCTCGGCCGGCAGAAGCGATGGCGTCCCGCCGCCAAAAAAAACGGTCCGGATCGAGTCTTCGACCTGCGGTGCCTGCCGCTTCCACATGCCGGCCTCGGCGAGGATTCGGTCGACAAACCGTTCCATCCGGTCGGGCGTCTGGCGGGTAATGCTGTAGAAGTCGCAGTAATGGCATTTATGGAAACAAAACGGGATATGGACGTAAAGTCCCTCTACCCGGGCGGCCGGCAGGGCGGCGGGTTTCAGCAGGGGCAAAGGCGGATTGTGCAAAACCTCAAGTGTGTGCATGAAACAATCGATTGTTGCTGGACTTATCCCGATCTACTAAGCTTATAATCGGTTTGATTCAGATCGCCATCGCGGCGGTCGATTTTTTGTCCGACGCAGTGTGAGGGCTTGTTATGCAGGTTGTCCTGGTGATGTTCCGGTCCGATGGTGAACGCCGCAGCTTCTCGGTCACGAGAGACGTCACCGTCATCGGCCGGCGCGAAGATTGCGACCTGCGAATCCCGCTGTCCGACGTCTCCCGAAAGCACTGTCGCTTCATCAAGGACGGCGATTCCATCCGAATCGAAGACCTGGGTAGCAGTAACGGCACTTATCACAACGGCCAGCGCGTTCAGGAAGCGATTCTCGCTCCTGGTGACACGATCCAGGTCGGTCCGGTGATCTTCTGTATTCAGATCGACGGATACCCCGCCGAAGAAGAAATGGCGCCCATATATCTCTCACCCGAAGCCGTTGCGGGCGAGCATTCATCGGATATGGACGCCGAAGTCACCGGCGAGGAGCAGTTCCAATCGCTTGAAGAACAGCCGGCCGGTTTTGAGGAAGAGCCCGTTGCTTCGGAAGAAGAACAACTCGAAGCTCTGGAGGAAGAGCCCGCTGTCCTCGAAGACGAACCGGTCGCGATGGAAGAAGAGCACCTCGAAACCTTGGAAGAAGAGCCGATCGCGATCGAACCGCCGTCAACCCATCGGTCGGTTCCGCCTCCGCTGCCCGTTCCACCGCCGCTACCCATTGCGTCGGCGGACGATGGATCGCTCCCGCTTGAAGAGTCACCCACCGAGGAAGAACTGACATTTGAAGAAGAGCCCGTATCGGCTGAAGACCAGATCGTCGCGATCGAAGACCATGTCGTTGAAGACTTCGAGGTTCTGGAAGAGGAAACCGAAGAACAGGTTGATTCCAAGCACAAGAAGTAGCCAGCCGAGCCGATCCAGAGAAAACTCGATACCGAACTCAGGCTTTACCCGATGCCGAGTTCTACCATGCGCCGCCTATGATGCTCGTAGAAAGGATCATCTATATGCGATACGCAATGGCTCTCATGCTCACCGCCAGCCTGTGCGGTATGCCTCTCATGGTCGGCTGCGAGAAGGAGGTCAGTCACGAAAAAGTGACCGAGACCACCTCCGGCGGCGGAACGAAGTCCAAAGAAACGACCGTTACGGAAAACCCGGACGGAACAGTGAATAAGACGACTGAAACCCACAAGACCAGCCCGTAATCGGTCTGCCTGTGCGAGGTTACGAATCAGAAGCGTCGCGACCGGAACCCATCCGGCCGCGACGCTCTTTTTTCTGACTCGCCAACATGGAGCAGGTTCATTCGTCCGAGTCGGTGCGGAACGGCGTAGCGGGCAGCCCTTCTTGATTAAACAGATTCACATCCGGCACGTTAGTCCAGCCGAACCGAACCGCTTGGGGAGCGGCGACGTGTTCGCTTTTGACGACGATCTTATCCCCATCGATTGTGGCCGTTGCGGGAACGAATTTCCCGTCGGTCCCCGAAATTTCAAATCCGCGTAGCGGGCCATCTTTGGCTACCAGGCCGGCACCGATGTGTTGGAACGAAAGTATGGCCTGGCCGTCCTTGAACACGGCTTTGTTAAACAAGGGGCCGGAGTATTCGATCTTCTCGCCATAGGCCATCGCACGTGCCGCGAGCGAAAGGCGAGCCCCAACGGGCTCTTTTTCCTTCGGATGAATGTTGTCGGCCGATCCGTGGTCGGTGATCACCACCATGCTGGTCTGAGGCACGGTGCGCCAAGTGAACAGCTGCGCATCGCGGATTTCAGGCGTCATCTCTTTGTGAGGAGCGATCTGCACGAAGAGGAATGTCAGCTCGCGTCCGAATTGCTGTCTCCAGCTTTTGATCAGCGTCGGAAACAGAATCCGGTAATCGCTGGCGGCTTTCCGGTCGGCTTCACCCTGATACCAGATAACGCCCCGTAACGTCAGCGGCACAAGCGGCGCGATCATGCCGTTGTACAAAGCGGAAGGATTGTGCGGCACATGCCCGGGCGCGAGGGGCTTAGGCGGGATTCTGGGAGCTGGTTTGCCTTCCGCAGTGGCTTTCTCGATGGCGGCTTTCACTTTCGCCACGGATGCCTGGTAATTCTTTTCCACCTCGGCCGGGTTGTAGGTGGCGATGGCATTATCAAGATCAGCGATCTGCACTTTCATCGACGGTACGGTCAGCAGCATGTCACGCGGAGTCCAGGCCCGGCCGGGCGTGCCGCCCCAGGAGCTTTCGATCACGCCCACGGGCACGTTGAGCGCTTTGCGCAAGTCTCGGCCGAAATAAAATCCGACCGCAGAAAACGAACCTGCATCGCCGGTGACGGAATCTTCCCATTTGCCATCTACGTCGCTCACCGGAGTAGGGCTGGCGTTCCTGTTTACATGGAACAGCCTCAGCGAGTGATCGTCGTTCGGCAAGCTGTTCTTGGTGTTCTTCAGCGGCAGTTCCATATTCGACTGACCCGAAGCAATCCAAACCTCGCCGACCAGCACATCAGAGAGCTTTACGTCAGCCTGCCCGTTGGCGGAATGGACCGTCAATTCACGCGGTTCCGCCGACGCCTCCAACGGCTTGAGCGTGACCTGCCAACGTCCATCTTTGTCCACCGGCGCCGACATTTCCTGTCCGGCGAATTTCACGGTGATCGTGTCACCCGATTTCCCGCTGCCCCAAATGACCACGGGCAACTCGCGCTGTAGCACCATGTGGTCAGTGAAAATGGATGCGATTTTCGTTTCCTGAGCCAATGAGGTACCGGCGCAACAAAAGATTGCAACCAGACCAATTGAGAAGCGAACGGTTGAAGAGAAGATTGATTTCATGGCTAGATAATAGATCCAAGAACCGAAGGTATTTGGAAAATGTGACACGATCGACCCGCGAAACCTACAACGTCGTCTCGGAAATGTCCATCGGCTCCGGCTCAGAAGCAATGGCATGTATTGGCGATGATTTGCACCACTGGTGCCACATCGCGCGATACGCCGCCTCGATGTCTCGGGCGAAGCGAGGCGCATCCATCAGCGGCGAGGCCTGCATCCGTTGTCGTAGAGCGGCACGCAACTCGGCTAGCCTCGGAAGGTCGTTGGCAAGCTCGGCGGCAATGCGGACGTACTCGTCGGGCGTCTGGGCGATCAGTTCAGGCAGGCCCACGTTCGACAACAGGCTTGAGCCGGCTCGGCTAACCGCCGTAGTGCCGGCGCAACTGATCACCGGCACGCCCATCCAAAGAGCATCGCAGGTGGTGGTACCGCCGCCGTAGGGGAACGGATCCAGCGCGATGTCGATCTGGTGATAGAGTTGCATGTACTCGGATAAGGGCACGTTTGCAGCGAAGCTTATACGAAAGGGATCGACACCGAGTCTGGCGAGTTGATCAGCAGTGCGCTGGCGATGGGAACCCTCGGCAGCGTGCACGAGCAGTTCCGCTTCTGGCACGGCAAGAAGCAGAGCGGCCCACATGGTCAGGGTCGGGGCCGTGACTTTGCAGAAGTTGTTGAGACAGCCAAAGGTGATGTGGCCGTTGGAATGCACTGGCAAGCCGTTGACGGGCAGGTCGCTGCTAGCGGGCGGATCGTAACACCAGAAAGTGTGCGGCAGACGGTAGGTCTTCTCGGAATAGACCGATTCGTCGATGCCGGTCGGATCGAGATAGGGGTCGCTGAGGCGGTAGTCGATCGCGGATAGGCCGGTGGTACCGGGATAGCCCAGGTAGGTCACTTGCACGGGGGCCGGCTTGTGGGCAAAGACCAGAAGTCGATTGCCGGCTGTGTGACAGGCTAGATCCACAAGGATGTCGATTTGGTGCCGGCGGATGAGTTCGGCAACCTGCTGATCGGTAAGACCCACGATGCTGTGCCAGTGGCTGGTGTAACCTTGAAGCCGTGCGGTGACGGCATCGGGGACCGACACCTGGGCGTAGGCGTAGGTCTCGACGTTCCGCGGATCGTGATGGGCCAGCAAGGGCAACATGAAACGGCTGACGGCATGCTCCCGGAAGTCAGGTGAGACATAGCCGATGCGTAAACGTCGGTCCGGGGTGCGGTCATTCGGATGGGGCTGAATCATTGGCCCCAACGGTTCGGCATGCTGCGTATTCCAGCGGCGGGCCTCCTCGGCGATGGCCGACGCATCCAAGCCGTGGTGGTGGTTCATACAAAAGATTAAATTGCTGTGAACTTCAGGATAACTGGATTTGAGGGCCAAGGCTTGGCGATACGAAGCTACGGCTGCATCGAGTTGCCCCTGCTCTTGCAGGGCAAGGCCAAGATTGTTGTGGACTTCAGTATCATTGGGATTGACGGCCAGGGCTTGGCGATACGCGGCGATGGCTGCATCGAGCTGGCCCTGCTTTTGCAAGGCAAGGCCAAGATTGCTTTGGGCATCAAGGAAGTTGGGGTTGAGGGCCAGGGCATGGCGATACGCGGTAATGGCTGCACCGAATTGCCCTTGGTTTAGCAAGGCATTGCCAAGATTGTAGTGGGCTTCTGGATAGCTGGGTTTAACGGCCAAGGCCTGGCGATACGCGGCGACGGCTGCATCGAGCTGCCCATGGTCTTGCAAGGCATTGCCAAGATTGTTGTGGGCTACATGATGGAAAGGCCGAAGGGCGATCGCCCGTCGAATCAAGTCCACCGCGATATCAGCCCTGCCCACTTCATGCGCCATCACCCCCAAAAGATGCAATGAGTCAACGTGGCTGGGGTCCACCGCCAGGATCTGCCGGTAGATCGATTCCGCCTCATTCAGCCGGCCCGCCTGGTGGTGCTCTAGCGCCAGATCAAAGGCCTGCTGGATCGTTACTTCGGGCATGGCGGGGATTCTATCCCATCGCAACTCGCTCGCCAGATATCGAAAAAAAACGGAGTGGTTACGCGGAAACACTTAAGCGTCCTACGATTTAACGAATGGTCACTAAATTCCAATCGCGTTCCGAGCAACGAGTGCATGAATCACGACGGGTCACGCGATGGCTTGTCAGACAGTGAAAACCCCGCTATTGTGCTGAAATCAGGGCCGGATACCCAAGTGGACTAAGGGGCTAGATTGCAAATCTGGTATTCGTCGGTTCGAATCCGACTCCGGCCTTTTCGTTAACCGCTCTGGTGGCAAATCCGTCCGAGTATCGACTTTCACCCACAAATCAATCGCCGCCCGCCGGTCCTGATGGCCGGGTGGGTGACGTTTTCGCGGATCAACCGGATATACTGACGGCAAATCAAAGGAGTTCCGTGGCTAAAAATGTACTCGGCGGTGAACTGCAAACGTGCTCAATGTCCCCTCGCACGGGTTGGATGCGCGACGGCTGTTGCAATACCGGGTCCGGCGATCGCGGTTTGCACCTGGTGTGCGTGCAGGTGACGGCTGAGTTCCTGGAATTCAGCCAGGGCGTCGGGAATGATCTGAGCACACCGGTGCCCGAATACCGCTTCGCGGGACTGAAACCCGGCGACCGCTGGTGCCTGTGCGCCGAGCGTTGGACCGAAGCCAAGGAAGCGGGTTTCGCGCCGCGCGTCGTTCTGGAAGCGACGCACATGTCGATGCTGGAATTCGCCACTCTCGAAGAGTTGCGCGAGTTCGCCGTCGTCGAATCCTGATGACGTTCACTCGTCCGGCGACGTTCTCCCTCGCCCGGTACTCCGGGAGAGGGCGGGGGTGAGGGTTCTGTCTCGATCGTCGAAGGGCGCGATCCTTGCACGAAAGCCATGCGACACAGAGTTACAGAGTTAAGCACAGAGAAGCCAGAAAACTCTCTGTGAGATCTCTGTGACTCTGTGTCGCATGAAGCGTCGAAGCAGAACCCTCACCCTACCCTCTCCCGAAGTACCGGGAGAGTGAAAGAAATCACCGCGGGCCGGGAGAGTTGAATCTGCCGGCCCGCGTCTTTGAGTCATTCTACGATCCGAACCCTTATGCCTTCGGCGGTTCCTTGGCCTTCAGCCATGGCATCATCTTCCGCAGCTTGCGGCCGGTGACTTCGACCGGGTGGCTGTTGTCGGCTTCGTACAGGCGCTTGAAATTCTTCATGCCGCCTTCGTATTCCGCCCGCCAGCCTTTGGCGAATGTGCCGTCCTGAATTTCTTTCAGGATCTGCTTCATTTCCTTCTTGGTGGCATCAGTGACGATGCGCGGGCCGGTCTTGAGGTCGCCCCATTCGGCGGTGTTGCTGATGCTGTAACGCATGTAGTCCAGCCCGCCCTGGTAGATCAGATCGACGATCAGCTTCACTTCGTGCACGCACTCGAAGTACGCCATCTCCGGCGGGTAGCCGGCTTCGGTCAGCGTTTCAAAGCCGGCCTTGATCAGGGCGCTCAAGCCGCCGCAGAGGACGGCCTGTTCGCCGAACAGGTCGGTTTCGCATTCGTCCTTGAAGTTGGTTTCGATGATCCCGCTGCGAGCGCCGCCCACGCCGGCCGCCCACGCCAGGGCGAAGCCCCGGGCTTTGCCGGATGCGTCCTGGTGGATCGCCATCAGGCACGGCACGCCGCCGCCTTTTTCGAACTCGCTGCGGACGAGATGGCCCGGGCCCTTCGGGGCGACCATGATCACATCCACATTCGCCGGCGGGGCGATCGTCTTGAAATGCACATTGAACCCGTGCGTAAAGCCCAGCACCTTGCCGGCGGTCAGGTTCGGCTCGATCGACTTCTTGTACACTTCCGGCTGAACTTCGTCGGGCAGGGTGACGATGATGAGGTCGGCCTTCTTGACCGTGTCCTCGATGCTGAACAACTCAAACCCGCGCTCGAGCGCGAGCCGGCCATTGGCGGAGTCTTTACGGTTGGCCACGATAACCTTCACGCCGCTATCGCGGAGGTTCTGCCCGTGGGCATGCCCCTGGCTGCCGAAGCCGATGATGGCGACGGTCTTGCCTTTCAAAGCGTCAATCGGGGCGTCTTTCTCGTAAAGCATTTTCAACGGTTCGGGCATATCAGGGTCCTTTGTAAAATCGAGCCGGGCAGATTAGCGGAGAGCGGCGGGGGTGTCAAAACCGCTATGTCGGGTAATGGGTCAGCTTGAACATCTCCCCTGTATCACGGGCCTCCGGCCCGTGCGGATGGCGCGCGAATGTAAGACAATGTGCGTTCTTGTGGAATCCGCATCGCGCGCACGGGCCGGAGGCCCGTGGTACGGTCGAGCGTTCCAAACCATGCGTTCCCTCACATTTCAAACTGACGCATTACCCCATGTCGCACCACGAACCTCGGACCCCAACCCGCACCGCGAAATTGAAAATTTACGCATTCGCCAACGATTTCCGCGACGAAGTTTTTCATAACCATCTCCCAGCCAATCACTTGCCTGAATCAGCCGGGTGAGGCAACAAGGTACGCCAAGGTACTCCTAAGTACGCAGGCGGTCAGCCAGAACTGTCAAAGCCCAGTCGCCGCCGTGCCGACGGGCAATTGTGCTCATCATTACCGTCACTGGCTCGCATTTGCCGCGCCGTGCGCGCAGCACTCGCGGAGAATCATTTCATTTCCACGAGAATTCGTGAACCGGGCGCATCGATTTCCCATTTGACCCGGTGCGCCGTACGCCGCGAGTTATTCCTCGCCGCCGGTGACGCCATGCTTTTCGTTCAAGTCGAGCAGGTGGTGACCATGAATGGCGATGTGTTGGAAATCGACCACGACCGCCAGATAGACGTTCTTCGTCTTCGTCATCACTTGGACATGATCGAACCGGCCCGTCGCATCGCGGTACACGTACTCCACGAAATGGTCGTACACCTCATGACCACGGAGATCTTGTGCAGGGACGAAATCCACGTACGGCCAGATGTCGATGACGTTGGTAGCCTCGCCGGTGACGTTACGCATCGGCGCGGCGAACGTCGCGAGGAACTGCGTCTCGTCCAGCAGAGTGGTCTTCATGCGAAGAATAACGTAATGCCGTTGAGCAGCGGGTTATGCCTCCGGGCCCCGCCGGAGGTACTCCCACCCGGCTGGCGTCAGCTTCAGGTCCATCGGCATCGGGCCATCGCCGAACTCCGGCGGCACGTCCTTCGCGTCATCGGGACGCCACTCAAAGAACTCCGCGAGCCCTCGCGCGGCGAGCCCCCGAGCAGCGTCTTGCAACTGCCCCAATGTGAGGCCGAGCTGCTCCTGAATCCAAGTCGGGACCAAACGCTGATCGCGATGGTCGGCGTAGGCCCTCGCGAATGCGAGGAGGCGGAATTCGTCCTCAGTAAGCCGTGAAGGAGGCATAACGAAAAGAGTTCTCTGGTCGGGGCCGCATTCTAGCAACGATCAGACTCTAGTCACGCTGCCGCGGCCACGATCCAGAGCAGCGAGGGGTTCTGTTGCACTTTCTTCGAGAAATTCCCGAGCAACAGATCAGCCAACGGGCCGGTACGCTGCTCGCCGCGACGTCCGCAGCAGCGTCCCCATTCTGCGCGCGACGCGGCTAGCGGCGTACCAAAGGTGTCAACCGTCGTTGGCATGTCTTTTATTCATATAACTTCAAAGAACAAAAAAGTTAGTGCAACAGAACCAGTCATTATCCTGACCGGCGCGCCGGATATCATGCCGGTGCGTCGTCCGTTTAATCTGTCGGACTCTGGCCGACAGATTAATCATCCATCATGGGTTCAGCAATTCCGGTTCGCTGTTAATTGTTCAATCAACACGCGTTCTCAATCCTGCAGTCACTCGTTTCAATTGGTAGGGCGGGATGGCAATCCCGCCATGTATTCTTTCCTGGGCCGGAGCCCTAATGGCCAACGGATGATATCAAATTCGGATTAAACACGAAGCAAC
>JANMES010000114.1:0-15924 GCA_031377185.1 Phycisphaerae bacterium | reverse complement strand
CTCACGCCTGCATCCAGACAGGCCTGTGCATAAACTTCAGTGGCGCGCTGGGAGCCCACCGGCATGTAGCTGACGAGGATGTCTGCGCCGCTTTCCCGCAGCACCTTCGCCACATCCACCGGCGGCAGATCGGCAGGGACGAAGCGTAAGTGCTCGGGATAATTCAACATATGTTCGGGCATCCCATCGAGCACCGGCCCCATCTGTACGATGACACCGGAAGCGGGAACGTCTTTGCAAAAAACCGTGGTATTGTTTGGAAGTGCGAAGATCGCTTCGTTCAGTGGCTTGCCCACCTTGCGTTGATCGATATCAAACGCGGCCACCACGTCGATGTCTTCAACCCGATACCCGCCGATCAACTCGTGCATCAAGCCGACTGCATCGCCGGGACGCCCGAAATAATACGAAAAACCCTGCACAAGCGAACTGGCGCAATTCCCTACCCCAGCGATAGCTATCGAAATCCGACGACGCGACATAGACCGGCACCTCTGAACCGACGTTCCATCATAAGGCAAGAACCGAAAAGTGCGTAATTATGACACTTCCTGCATTTTAAGGAGCGCAAGGATCTCTGTATTGCCCTTGGCCCCCAAAATCGGGCTGGGAACCGTCGAAATGACGTGCAAACCCAACTGTTCGATCTGCTTTATCACGTCTGTAACGACTGAATCGACAGACTCTAACGGAAGAATTCCCTGTTTGAGAATGGCGGGATCGGCTTCGTAGTGGGGTTTGATCAGACTAATCACCCGGCCGGTTCCTGATTTCAACAACTTAGCGGCCGCGGGAAGGATGTGCTTTTGCTTGGTCCAGGCGACATCGATACTGACCCAATCGACCGCCGCCGGCAGGGTGACGTGCATGGCATTGGTGCGTTCCATGACCACTACACGAGGATCCTTTCGGAGTTTGTACTCCAGTACACCGTATCCGGTATCTACCGCGTAGACGCGCTTGGCACCCCGTTGAAGCAGGCAATCAACGAACCCGCCGGTGCTGCACCCGAGATCGGCGCAGACCGCGCCGTTCACATCAACGCCAAACGTTGCGATCGCATGGTCGAGTTTTTGGCCGGCCCGGGAAACGAAGGGCATGGCGGGATTGTAGGATGGGGATTAGGAATTGGGGAGGAAGGATTGCAGGCCGGCATTCGCTTCGTTCCAATTTCTGTAGTCTGTCGGTTAGGATAAAACCATGGCTACTGCTCCGACCGTCTGCGTTATCACCGGCGCGACGGGCCATCAAAATCTCAAAAAGTGCATCCATTCAGTGCAAGCGCAAACGTATGGGAAGGTGAAGCATTTGGTCGTCGTCGATGGTCCGGAATGGAACAAACGCTTCGACGCCGTCGTGAATTCCCTGGGATCGTCACGCGGCGTGGAGATCATCCGCCTGCCCTACCCTACCGGCAAGGATTTCTGGGTTGGCCATCGCATCTACGGCGCGATGCCTTCCATTGCCATGACGGACTATGTCTGCTGGCTGGATGAAGATAACTGGTATGAGCCCCAGCACGTCGAGTCGCTGATCAACAGCGTACAATCAACCCAATCTGTCTGGAGTTTCGCACTGCGGAAGATTATGTCGCATGAAGGGAAGCTCATCACGCTTGATCTCTGCGAAAGCCTGGGGAATCTGCATCCATCGTTCCTTAATCCAAACGACTTTCACATCGATACCAGTTGCTACATGCTCCGTAGCGACACGGCGATTCAATTGGCAGGGGTTTGGAATCGGCGTGGCCGGGCGAGGGACGGCAACGGCCCCGATCGGCTGTTATGCCGTGTATTGATGGAACAATTCCCCACCGGTCGTTCAACCGGAAGGTTTACCGTGAACTATTCAGTGGGAAATACACCGCATAGTGCGACCGCCGATTTTTTCACGCATGGGAATCAGATCATGCGTGCCAAGTATCCTGACGGGTTGCCGTTTTCCTATCAGGAATAGCGGAGATCAGCTGTGCTTCATTTCGGCCACCCGCATATCTTTACGCAGGCCGCGAATGTCCTGAAGTAATTCCTTCCGCAAAACGTAACGAACAAGGATCCCTGCCGAGAAGACGATCGACCAGAACTCGAACGGGTGGCTTTGAGGTTCGGAAATGCGGAACTGCATCCACCATGATGTCAGCCATACCACCGCCAGTTCCGCACCGGAAATCAGGATGAAGCTGAACCAAGGATTGCGATCGACGATGAACTCCCGCTGTGTACGGATATATCGCACATGGAAGATCATGGTAATGCCCAGCGATACGCCGTACGCCAGTAACGCCGTCTCGACCGGACGCAGCAGGTTGAGATACGCCGAGACCATCCCCAAACCAACAAACCAGCAAACCAGCGAGACGAACGCGAATTTCATGATCGGCGACAGCCGCGGATAGCAGAAATCGTACAACCGGCTGAGGTGCTCGAGATATCGAAACTGCTCCTTCATCGAAAGCTTCGATTCACCCTTCTCCCGCGTGGCAAACGTAATCGGGATTTCCTTTACCCGCCGGACGCGGCATTTGCACATCAGCTCCAGGCCGATCTTGTAGCCCAGCGGCGTGAGGTTCTCGGCGTTCTCAAACGAAGTCTGTTTTAGAGCAAAGAATCCGGACATCGGATCGAGCGTCTTCCCTGCGAACGGCCGAGCAAGCAATGTGGCGACCTGGCTGTTGATCTGTCGGAAAAGCCCCCACTCGCCCTGCGTGGTGCCACCGGCGACGTAGCGGCTGCCTATCACGAAGTCGGCTTCGTTCTTTTCCAGCGGCGCGAGCAGTTCGGGCACTTTCTCCGGCGGATGCTGCAGGTCGGCGTCCATCACCACCAGGTATTCGCCCTTGGCCACCTCCATGCCGTGAAGCACCGCCCCGCCGAGGCCGTTTTTGGGCTCCGTGCGGGTCATCAGGATCAGCGGGTAAGTCTTGGCAAGTTCCGCAGCGACTTCAACCGTGTTGTCCTTGCTGTTGTCATCGACGATCCGCATCTCGTACGACCGCCCGGCCAGCGCCTTGTGTACCCGTTCCGCCAGCGCAGGAAGATTCGCTGCTTCGTTGAGGGTTGGGACAATGAGCGAAATTTCAACTGAATCCATTGGATTACCACTACCTGAGCATGCTTGGGGCAGCCATCCTATTAATCCGGTTCGGCCGGCGGAAGAGGACTGGACCTGATCACAATCACCGCACCGGCCGCAATCACCGCTGCTACGACGAACAACTTATACGTCGGCACTTCATTGAAAATAAAATAAGCCAACACGCCCGAATATACGAATTGCGACAGGTTAATAATACTAATCGTTTGTCCGCGAAGATGTTTCACCGCGTGATTGAAAATGGAATGCCCGATCACCGTCGGCACGAGCCCCAAGCCAAGCCACATCAACTGCTCCTGCAAACTCCAAACGGGCATCGGGGCTCGGAAAATCACCGCCGCGATCAGGCAGATGATCCCGGACATTCCGTATAAAGGGACCAAATAGACCCAAAGGTTCTGCCCCTTCCCCGCCGACCTGCCGAACGCGAGGTAGAAGCAGAACAGGATCATTGCGATGAAGCAGATGACATCGCCTTGAAAACTTCCGTCTTTGGCATGGTAGCCCTGGCCCATGAGCGCGATGACGCCCGTCATCGCGATAATCGTCCCGACGATCTCGCCGCGATTGATCCGCTCGTGGTTGACGAAGTACATCAGGAAGGGAAGAAAGATCGGGTTCAGGTTGACCACCAGCGTCGCGTTGGCGGCGACGGTCATCTTTGCGCCCATCGCCCAGAGGATAAAGTGAATGGACAGTACAACCGCGCCCGGGATTGCCTTGGCGAGTCTGCGTGGCGATAGAACCTGCGGGTCTTTCGATCGACGGACGTTCATCCACATCAGCGGCGATAACGCCACCGCGGCGATGAGCAATCTTGCGCCAGCCACCACAATCGGTGCCGATTCGCACTTTTTCAGGAACAGCGCCGACGTACTGCACGCTATCACGCCAAACACCAGTAACGCGTACTGCCCCCACGGTTTGGATCGCGTCAGAACTGGCGAAGGCATCGGTACAACAACAGTGGTGGCCGGTTCGCTCACGGGATGGGAAGCTCCGCCTGAATGAGCGTCGGTTTATCCGCTCGTTCCAGCAATCGAATCTTGTAGCTGCCTACTTTGCAGTTGGGCGAATCGCGAAGCTCTCCGTTTTCCAGCTTGAACTGCCAGTAATGCCACGGACAAACCGCGTGCCCCTCTTCAATAAATCCGCCCGCCAAGTTCCCGCCGGCGTGGGGACAGTAATTGTCGATGACAAACACCTTCCCGCCGTCCAAAAACACTGCCAGCTGAAAACCGTCGATCTCGACGTATTTTCCCTCGCCCTCTTTCAGTTCCTGTAATTCACAAAGACTGGCCCAGCTCATATGGTTCGGAGGATATGCCACATTCCAGCCGGATGCAAAGTGGTCGTTTCATCGGCTTGGGGTCATCTTCAGTGATAAAAATGGATTACCTTTGACGGATTTGCCTGATTTAAGCGTCCCGAGGTCACGGCTATTGCGTCAATCTCCGTGTCGTATCTTGACGCCGTACCATGACATAGTCGGAAGTTCAGACTCAACCGTTTGATTTTCCTCTGATTTCCTTGCAGACTATCCGTCCCTAGAAGTTCGTTCACCTACTTTAAAGGATTTGCATCCATGGCACTTGATAAGAGCGTATCGACCGATTCACTGGCACTTGAAACCAAACAAGAGTTTGCGGGCAAGAAATTCCGCATCGCGATCATCGGCTGCGGTGGAATCGCCCAGACCCACATCGACGCACTGAAATCCATGCCCGACGTCGACATCGTCGCCGGCGTGGATATTCTTCCTGAGCGTCTGAAACGGATGGAAGAAAAGCACGGCGTCACCGCGCTGTACAAAGACTGGAAGCAGATGCTGAAGGAAGTCCGCCCGGACGCCGTCAGCGTTTGTACTCCCAATGGCGTACACGCCGCCCCGACCATCGACGCACTAAACGCAGGCGCGCACGTCATCGTTGAAAAGCCGATGGCCATGAACCCCGGCGAATGCGAGAAAATGATCGCCGCCGCCAAGAAGAACAAGAAGAAACTCACCATCGGTTTCCAGTACCGCTATCACCCGAACAGCCAGTTCCTGAAGAAGCAGGCCGACGCCGGCGAGTTCGGCGACGTGAAGTTCGTCAAGTGCCAGGCGCTGCGTCGTCGTGGTATTCCGAACTGGGGCGTGTTCGGCCAGAAGAAACTGCAAGGCGGCGGGCCGATGATCGACATAGGTGTGCACGTCATCGAAATGGCCCACTACATCATGGGCAGCCCCAAGCCCGTGGCAGCCACCGGCAACACCTGGACTTACATCGGCGACAAAGCCAGCACCATCAAGAGCCAATGGCCGAACTGGGATTACAAGACCTACACCGTCGAAGATCTGGCCATCGGTCACATCCGTTTTGACAACGGCGCGATCCTGCACATCGAAGCCAGCTTCTGTGCTCACATCGAGAAGGACATCTGGAACTTCAACCTGATGGGCACCAAGGGCGGCGCCAACTGGGATCCGCCGATGACCTTCACCGATCGCAACGGTTACATGCAAAACACCGTCCCCGGCTACGTCGGCGGCGGTGGCGACTTCCCCAACATGTTCAAAGTCAAACTCCGCAACTTCATCGACGCCGTCACCAAGGGCACCCCACAAGAAGCCCCCGGCGAAGCAGGCCTGGCCGTCCAGAAGATCCTCTCCGGCGTCTACGCGTCGGCGGAAGCGGGTGGTAAGGAAATCAAGATCAAGTAATCGAATCAGTTGTTAGTTGCCAGTGGCCAGAAATGGCTTCAAACAACCCAACAAGCAACGAGACCTCATTTAGCCCCCGGCGATCACGCCGGGGGTTTTTCTTTCTTCGTTTCGTTGACCCTCACAACCCGTCTCGATTGCCTAGTGTCACTTGTCCAGATTACGTATTGCTCATTACCGCACGGGCTGGTAAATCCGTATTCCGGTGCATCCACTCCACGGGCTGAACATTCTCATTACAGGCGCCTCCGCGGGGATTGGCGCCGCCCTCGCGCGCGAACTCGCCCGGCACGGTGCCAACATGCTGCTGGCGGCACGGCGTACCGACCGCCTGTCAAAACTATCGATGGAGATCGGGCCGGAACGCGTCGCCTACATCGAATGCAACGTCGCGAGCGAGGATGACCTTCGCAAGGCCGTCGAGATGATGAACCAGCGGTTCGGGCCGGTCGACGTCGCCATCGCCAACGCGGGATTCGCGGTCGGCGGGAAAATGGAAGACCTCACCCTCGCCGACTACCAGCGGCAGATGGACACCAACGTCTTCGGCGTGCTGCGGACGACCTACGCCGTGCTAGCCGATCTGAAAAAGACCCGCGGCCGGCTGGCGATCATCGGTAGCGTGAACGGCTATCTCGCCTTTCCCGGCGCGTCGGCCTACGCGATGAGCAAGTTCGCCATCCGCGCCCTGTGCGAGAGCCTGACGCATGAACTGTCCACGCAGGGCGTGAGCGTTACACACATAGCGCCAGGTTTCGTGACGAGTGATATCCGCGAAGTCGACAACAAAGGCGACCACCAACCCGGCCAGGCGGCACAAAGCGGCTTCCGCTATCTGGAAATGAACACCGACGACGCCGCCCGCAAAATCGTCCGCGCCATCGCCAACCGACGACGCGAGTCGGTCATCAGCGGCCACGGCAAACTGGCGGTATTCCTCGCAAGGCACTTCCCGCGACTGGTGGCGATGGCATTTGCATGGCGGGCGAGACGGCGGACGAAGCCGAGCACCGTTAGGATTCCCCACGCAGACGAGTTAGGCGAGTCCGCTCACTGACCCCCGCTATTTAATCTCACTTACCTTCACCGCCGCCTTGTTCTTCGCCGCCAGCATGGACGCGTAGAGGACCTGCTGTGTCTTCCACGCCTCGTCAAAATCCGCCAGCGGGACGACCGGCTTTTTGCCGGCCAGCGATTGCAGGATGTCGTAGGCCTGATTGACGAACGCGTGTTCGTACCCGCCGGGGTGCGCGGTCGGCCACCAAGCGTCGGCGTAGGGGTGTTCGCCGGGGATGCTGACGGGGATTCGCCGCCAGCCCTGTTCTTTGCGGGGGGCGGTGGCGTCGAAGAAGCTGAGGTAGTTGAGGTCTTCGAAATCAAACCGCAGGCTGCCCTTTTCGCCGTTGATCTCCAGGCCGTTCTTGTTTTCGTTGCCCATGGCGAAGCGGGTCGACTCGAACGTGCCGATCGCCCCACTCTTCATTCGGGCCAGGAACAGCACGGCGTCGTCGACGGTGACTTTGCCCTTCTTTCCGCCGGCCTTGGCGCCGCTGGCGATGCCGGCGCCGGCCGTCGCGGTGGGGATCGTTCGCTCTTTGACGAAGGTTTCGCTGATCGCGCCGGTGATTTCGACAAACTCATCGCCGGTGATGAAGCGGGTCATATCGATGATGTGCGCGCCCAGGTCGCCATGCGAGCCCGAGCCGGCCGCCTTCTCGTCGAACCGCCAGATCAGCGGCACGCTGGGATGCGCCCAGCCCTGCAAATAAAACGCCCGAATGTGAAACAGCCGCCCGATGCGTCCCTGTTTCACCAGTTGATGCGCAAACGCCACCGCCGGCGTGCGGCGGTAGCTGTAGCTGACGAACGTCTGACACTTCTTGGCCTTTTTCGCCGCCGCCACCATCTCGCGGGCGTCTTCGATCGACGCCGCCAGCGGCTTCTCGCAAAGCACGTGCTTGCCGGCCTCCAGCGCGGCGATCGTCATATCCCGATGCTGATTGTTCGGCGTGCCGACATCCACCAGGTCGATCTCCGGATCGGTAACTGCCGACTTCCAGTCAGTCGAAGCCTTCTGCCATCCCCACCGCTCGGCAAACGCCTTAACCGCCGCCCCATCACGGCCGACGACGGTGTGCATCACCGGCTTCTTGGTGACATCGAAAAACTTATCGACCTTCATATAAGCGTTACTGTGAGCCCGGCCCATGAAGCGGTAGCCGATCATGCAGACATTAACATTGGAACCCTTTGCCATACCAAGCCTCCGAGAATGTGGGGTAAAAAACCGAAATGGCAATTTACCGCCGCAGCCCGAAGTTGCAACACATGGGCAAACCAGGTCGAAATCCGCCGATTGCGGACTCGAATTCCTCGGACGATGGAGAGTATCATGTCCGTGATGCACATCGTGATCGCCCCGGACAAATTCAAGGGTTGTCTGTCCGCCGCCGACGTGGCTGACGCGATGGCGGCAGGCGTGGCTTTGGCAGCACCGGACGCCACCATCGACCGCTGCCCCATCGCCGATGGCGGTGAAGGGTTTGTGAATGCGATGGTTCGCGCCACCGGCGGGCGGCTGGTCAGCCGGCGAGTCACCGGGCCGCTGCCGGATATCAAGTTTGACGCTCATTACGGCATCCTGGGTGACGGCAAGACCGCCGTCATTGAAATGGCCGCCGCTGCGGGGTTGGCGCTGCTAAAGCCTGGCGAGCGAAACCCGATGGCGACCACCACCTTCGGCGTTGGCGAGTTGATGCGGGAGGCGATCGAGGGCGGCTGTCGCAAAATCCTGCTCGGCATCGGCGGGAGTGCGACGGTCGATGGCGGGCTCGGCTGCGCTCAGGCAACCGGGCATACGATCGTTCTGCAGGACGGCGAACCGGTATCGCCCAACGAGCCGCTTGTCGGCCGCGATTTGGAACGCGTGGTGATGATCAAACGCCATCGTGGCGAAGTGACCGATGGCGTTGAGATCGTCGTCGCGTGCGATGTGACCAATCCACTGTTTGGCCCCACGGGTGCGGCGGCGGTGTTCGGGCCACAAAAGGGCGCAACGCCGAACGACGTCCAACTACTCGACGGCTGGCTACGCGGTTTAGCGATCCGCACAGGTAAGGAGACCGAAGCCAACACGCCCGGCGCCGGGGCGGCCGGCGGGCTGGGATTCGGGCTGATGGCGTACTTCGGAGCGAAACTCGTTAGCGGTATTGATCTGGTGGTGGAGTCGACGGGCTTGCGAAAGCGCCTGGAGCCGGCCGACCTATGTCTAACCGGCGAAGGCCGGCTCGATGGACAATCGGCCGATGGCAAAACCATCTCCGGCATCGCGAAACTCTGCAAGGAACTGGGCGTGCCGTGCGTCGCGTTGGCCGGCTCGATCGGCGAGGGTGCCGAGGCGATTGGCGAGCACGGCGTGACAGCCTACTTCTCGATCTGCGATCGGCCGATGTCGCTTGAGAAAGCAATGCGTGACGCCTGCTCCCTCCTGCAATCCGCCGCAGCGAACGTAGTTCGCATGTCCAGAAAAAGGATATGAACGCAGAGACGCAGAGAAGATTAATAGAAAATGTCTTCTCTGCGCCTCTGCGTCTCTGCGTTCATCCCATTAACCCGCCGCCACCACCGCAGGGCGGTCATTCCTGAACTTAAAATCGTGCTTGGCTACGTCCAGATCGATGCGAACGGTATCGCCGTCAACAAACTCGCCTTTGAGGATCTGGCTGGCAAGCGGGTTTTCGATTCGCTGCTGGATCACCCGCTTGAGCGGTCGAGCCCCGTACTGCGGATCGTACCCTTCGTCGGCCAGCAGCTTGCTGGCGTCGGCGGACAATTCAAGCTTCAGGTTGCGGTCGGCCAGTCGCTTGCGCAGGTGGCCGAGCTGGACATCAACGATCCTTGTCAGCTGATCCTTGCTCAGCGAGTGGAACAGGATCGTCTCGTCGATCCGGTTGAGGAATTCCGGTCGGAAGTATTCCTTCAGCATCGATTTGACGGCCGCCTCCACTTCCCATTCCGGCGTTTCCTTGGTCGCCAGCTTCTGGATCTCGGCCGAGCCGATGTTGCTGGTCATCACGATGACGGTGTTCTTGAAGTTGACGGTGCGGCCCTGACCGTCGGTGAGCCGGCCGTCGTCGAGCACCTGCAGCAACACATTGAACACGTCGCGGTGAGCCTTCTCGATTTCGTCGAACAGAATCACGCTGTACGGCTTGCGGCGAACGGCCTCGGTGAGACGGCCGCCTTCTTCGTAACCGACATAGCCCGGCGGAGCGCCGATCAGGCGGGCCACGCTGTGCTGCTCCATGAACTCGCTCATGTCGATGCGGACCATGGCGTTTTCGTCGTCGAACAGGAACTCCGCCAGCGCCTTGCACAACTCGGTCTTACCGACACCCGTCGGCCCGAGGAACAGGAAGCTGCCGATCGGGCGGTTCGGATCGCCCAGCCCCGCACGGTTGCGGCGGACGGCGTCGCTGACGGCGCGCACCGCGTCGGTCTGGCCGATCACGCGCTCGCCGAGGCGGTCTTCCATTTTCAGCAGCTTTTCCCGCTCGCCCTCCAGCATCCGACTGACCGGCACGCCGGTCCAGCGGCTGACAACCTCGGCGATGGCGTCGGGCGTCACTTCGTCCTTCACCAGCGCATTCCCGCCGGCGGCCATGTCGTGGGCCTTCTTCTCAGCGTCGGCGAGCTTGGCTTTCAGATCGCGCAGTTCGCCGTACTGAATGCGGGCGGCCAATTCCAGGTTGCCTTGACGCTGGGCTTGCTCTAAGTCGATCTGCTTTTGATCAATTGTCTGTTGAAGCTTTTTCACCGCGTCCATTAGGCCCTTTTCGGCCTCCCAACGCGCTGTGAACGATGTGTTCCGCTCCTGCAGCTCAGCCAGTTCCTTCTCGGCCTTTTCGAGTTGCTGTTTGCTGGCGGGATCCTTTTCCTTGCGCAGCGCCTCGATCTCGATCTGCAGTTGCATTGTCCGTCGACGGATTTCGTCCAGTTCGGCGGGCATCGAGTCGTTCTCGATCCGCAGCCGGCTGGCGGCTTCGTCGATCAGGTCGATCGCCTTGTCCGGCAGAAAGCGGTCGGCGATGTACCGATCACTCAGCGTCGCAGCGGCGACGATGGCGCTATCCGTGATACGCACGCCGTGGTGTGCCTCGTACCGCGGCTTCAGGCCGCGCAGGATAGCGATGGTGTCTTCTGGGCTCGGTTCGCCGACCAGCACCGGCTGGAAGCGGCGCTCGAGAGCGGCGTCTTTTTCGATGTATTTGCGGTATTCGTCCAGCGTGGTCGCGCCGATCGTGCGCAGCTCGCCACGGGCCAGGGCAGGCTTGAGCAGATTGCCGGCGTCCATGCTGCCTTCGGTCTTGCCAGCACCGACGACGGTGTGTAGTTCGTCGATAAACAGGATGATCTGCCCGTCGGCCTGCTGTACTTCCTTGATGACGGCTTTCAGGCGGTCTTCAAACTCGCCGCGGTACTTCGCACCGGCGATGAGCGCGCCCATGTCGAGCGCGATGATCTTCTTATTCGCCAACACGGCCGGCACATCGCCGTTGAGCATGCGGATGGCGAGGCCTTCCACGATCGCGGTTTTACCCACGCCCGGCTCGCCGATCAGCACGGGATTGTTCTTCGTGCGACGGCTGAGCACCTGCATCGTTCGGCGGATTTCTTCGTCGCGGCCGATGACCGGGTCGATCTTGCCCAATCGGGCGGCTTCCACCAGATCGCGGCCGTACTTCTGCAGGGCTTGGTATTTATCTTCGGGGTTTTGGTCGGTCACACGCTGCCCGCCTCGGACGTCTTTGAGGGCGTTGAGTATGGCGTCGTGACTGACGGCATTGATCGACAGCACTTCTTTCGCCTGGCTCTTCACGGTGGTGAGCGCAAGCAACAGATGCTCGGTCGAAACGTACTCGTCCTTCAGACGATCGGCTTCCTTCTGCGCCTGATTGAACACGTCCTGAAGGTCGCGGGAGAGACTCAACTGCGTCCCCGTAGCCGACGCGAGGCGGCGGAGTTCGCCTTCGACGATCTGTTTGATTCGCGAGGCGTTGGCGCCGATCTTATTGAGCAGCGGCGAAACCACGCCCTCCTCTTCTTCCAGCATGGCGGTGAGCAGATGGAGAGGCTGAACCTCAACGTGATTGCGCTCCTGCGCTAACTCCTGAGCACGCTGAACGGCTTCCTGGGCTTTGACGGTCAATTTATCAAATCGCATGAGATCGGTTCCTTTCGGCTACCCAATCTTATGCAAAGGGAGGACCAGAGAAGCGAGGCGACTATTGCTTGTTTTTTAGGGATTTACGCGGATAGCAGGTGCCAGACTGGCTTATCCGATCGCGGGACTGCAATTTTGACAGGGGCAGAGAATGGTGGTTGGTCCGTGGTGCGTGACGGGAATTCTGGTCACGAACCAATCACCAATCACCAATCACCAGCATTACTTCTTCGCGGGTGCCGGCGGGCCGCCGGCGCTGGTGTCGTTGTATTGCTGGAAGATCACGCCCGCTATAGTCGGAATAAAGATCGCCATCGGCATGAGGAAATGGGTGCTTTGGAATTGGTTCAGCACGCGCGGGCCGATGTCGTCGTACTTCAGCATCAGGCCCAGCAGGCCGAACACAACCATTACCGCGCCTTGCAGCGAGGTAAACGTCATCACGCAGCCGCGGAAGAGGATGAAGCAGAGCAGCGAGCAGAAGATCAGCCCCATCATCGCGCCCGCCCAGGCCATGTCGGGGTTTTGGTTAAAGGTGTTCCACATGCTCGCGCCGACCATCGCGCCGAATACGCCGCCCATGATCGCGACCGCGTATTTCATCAACGGCCAAGTGATGGCCATCACAATGATCGCGCCGACGATCGCCGCCGGCAGTGCCGCACCCTGCTGCGCGCCCAGCATCGCACCGACCGCCGCGCCCAGCAACCCTGCGTTGACCAGCACCAGCGCCTTGAACATGTAGTATCCGAACAGCAGGTACAGCACGCCCAGCAGCACCAGGATCGCAGCCGTCCCCGGGTGCATGGCGTGGCACCAGTCGAGCACTTCCTGCAGGTTAGGCCAATGCGTAGGCAGGACCGAACCTTCGGCCGCGCCGGGCAAAGCGATTGAAACGTGGGGTACTTGTTCCTGGGCCACAAAAACCTCGGTGCGAATAGAAACTCTCTGATTCTTATCGACCGAGGCAGTCCAATTTCTTCCGCCGTTTGACCGCCCCGCCTACGCCCGATAAAACCTTGTGTTATGCCTTCGGAATCGCTGGATCAGCTCCGCGTCAAAATCGACTCGCTCGACGCCCAGATCGTCGACCTGCTTAACCAGCGGGCCCACGTGGTGGTGGAGATCGGAAAGCTGAAACAGCAGCAAAACGCCCCGATTTACGCGCCCGATCGCGAAAAAGCCGTGATGGCCAAGGTTCGAGCTTTCAACAAGGGGCCATTACCTGACCGGTGCCTGGAAGCAGTTTACCGCGAATTGATGAGCGGCAGCTTCGCCTTGGAGCGCCCGCTACGGATCGGCGTGCTCGGCCCGGCGGGCAGTTTCAGCCACGGGGCGGCGGTCAATAAATTCGGGTCGAGCGTGGAATACGTCCCCCTGTCGGAAATCCCCAGCGTGTTCGAAGAAGTCATCCGCGGGCATATCGACTACGGCCTGGTGCCGGTCGAAAACAGCCTGCACGGCGGCGTGATCGACACGCTCGATGCGTTCCTGCAATCGTCAGCCAAGATCTGTGCCGAAGTGCTGGTAACCATTCACCACAACCTGCTGGCCAAAGGGCCGTGGGATCAGATCAAGAGCGTCTACAGCAAGCCCGAAGTGTTCGCCCAGTGCCGGCACTTCCTGAGCAACACCGCCAAGGACCGCGACGTGCAGCCCGCCCCCAGCACCAGCCGCGCCGCCGAGATGGCCAGCCAGCAGGACGGCGTCGCCGCGATCGGTAGCAAGCTGGCTGCGGAGATTTACGGGCTGAACACGCTGTTTGAGAACATCGAGGACAACCCCGACAACGTGACGCGCTTCTTCGTCATCAGCCGCGAGCCCGCCAAGCGTACCGGCGATGACAAAACCGGTATCATGTTCACCACCGCCCACAAGCCCGGCGCGCTGGCGGAGGTGCTGGACGTTTTCAAGGAAAACGGGATCAATTTGACGGATATCGAGAAACGCCCCAGTAAGAAAGTGAACTGGGAATACTACTTCTTCATCGACGCCCAAGGCCACGCCGACGATGCAGGCATGCAAAAAGCGATCGCTGAGGCGAGCCAGCATTGCCTGCAATTGACAGTACTGGGCAGCTATCCGAGAGCGACAGAAGTGCTTTGATCAGGACTGAGGACCCAGGACTGTGGACTGAGTAAGAATCGCCACATGCCTCTACTCAGTCCTCGGCCCTCAGTCCTGCCACTTAGAACGGATCCGCCTGCCCGCTGTAGTTCTCAAACCGTGTCGTCTTGTTCATGAACGTCAGCTTCACCGTTCCCGTCGGGCCGTTACGTTGCTTGGCGATGATGACTTCGGCGACGTTGTCGGGCACAAAATCCGGCTCGCTCATGCGGTAGTAATCTTCGCGGTGCAGGAGCGCGATCACGTCGGCGTCCTGCTCGATCGAGCCTGATTCACGCAGGTCGCTCATTCGCGGGCGGTGGCCGTCGCGGCCTTCGCTGGCTCGGTTGAGCTGGGAGAGGCAGATGACCGGCACGTTCAGTTCGCGGGCGACGGCTTTGATGCCCCGGCTGATCTCGCTGATCTGCTGCTGGCGGCTTTCCACGCCGGGGTTATCCATCAACTGCATGTAGTCGATCATGATGCACTTAATGCCGTGCTGCAGCTTCAGCCGTCGGGCTTTGGCGCGGAGTTCCATCACCGTCAGGCCGGCAGAATCGTCGACCCACATCGGTGCCTTGGCCAGTTCGCCGACGACGTTGGCCAGGTGGGCGTATTCGTGTGATTGCAGCAGCCCCTTCCGCAGCTTGTGCGCATCGATCTGCCCGCGGCTGCACAGCATACGCTGGGCGAGTTGCTGCTTGCTCATTTCCAGGCTGAAGACGGCACAGGGCAGCCGATTGTCGGCGGAGATGTGTTCCATGATGTTCATCGCGAACGCGGTTTTGCCCATCGACGGGCGGGCCGCGACGATGACCATTTCGCCGTTCTGCAGGCCGTTCATCATGTCGTCGAGTTCGAAGAACCCGGTTTCGATCCCGCGCTGGCCGCGGTTTTCGATCATTTCGAAGACTTCGTGCAGCACGTCTTCCATGGCCGTCACCTGGCCACTGACTTTTTTCTCGGCGATTTCGAAGATGCGCTTTTCCGCGCGATCGAGCACGTTCTCCGCCTGCTCGTGCGGGGCGTAAGCATCACGCAAGATTTCGTTGCTGGCTGAGATCAGCTGGCGGAGCAGCGACTTCTCCCGCACGATCGATGCATAGTGCGCCCCGTGGGCCGCCGACGGTACGGACGACAGGATCTGCGCCAGGTATGCCGTCCCGCCGACCTCTTCCAGCACCTGCCGTTTGCCGAGTTCTTCGCGGAGGATGACCGCATCTACCGGGCGGTTCTGCTCGTACAAGCCGGTGATGACGTCGAAAATGATCTGGTGATCAGCTTGGTAGAATGCCTCGCCGGTGACGATCTGCACGACTTCGCCGACGACCTCTTTATCGAGCATCATCGACGCCAGCAGGCACATTTCGGCTTCCGTGGAGTGAGGCGGCAACCGGTCGAACTGACCGGCAATCGGATCCATCAAATGACTGCTCATGCGACACCGTCCCTGGCTCAGATTTGCTAACCGGACACTAACCTAACTATCGACCGTTCTCAAGAAAATTTTGAACCACGGAGGCACGGAGACACGGAGGCGCGCTCGTCATTTTGACGCAACTTCACGAATGAACTCTTCTTATGAGGATTCAATTCGCAAATAAGCGTCAGGAGTCGCTTACGCCTCCGTGTCTCCGTGCCTCCGTGGTTCAATCTTTCCCAACTGTAAACGAAAAACGTCGCGGGGGGCGAGGGATTTGGGGGCCGCGGCGGGGGGTTGACCGGGTGTGCAAAAAAAACGCCACACCGGGGGCGGTAACAAACACGACGGCGGGTTGGTAAGTTAATAGGGTAGGGG
>JANMES010000112.1:0-29678 GCA_031377185.1 Phycisphaerae bacterium | reverse complement strand
AATGTGGAGCCGGCAGATTCGCGTGGAAAAGCTCTTCAAGAGGCGGGCCTGATCCGTGATTAACCCCTCAATTGCAACAGCGGACGTAGATTACCTGTCGGGCATCCTCACCCATCATCGAATCCTCCGCCAGCATGACCGTCATTCGCAATGAGTACGCCGACACGGCCGAGCCGTGGCTCAGCTGAATCGGCGTTAAGGGCCTCAATTTTTCTATTGCTTGTTGATTCCGGCGACACGGGCCGCCGGATTTACAGACATCACTTTTAGTCGTTCAGTCTTAATCCAGCCCTGACGCAACTCGTCAGGGCACTTTCTTTAATTGGAGAAAACTATGTCCCACGAAATCGATCAAACCACCGGCTCTGCAGCCGTCTTTACGACCGGCAAGCCACCCTGGCACAATCTGGGCCGCAACGTCGCCGAAGCCGTCACCAGCCACGAAGCCATCCAGCTGGCCGGCCTGGACTGGCAGGTAGATCAGTGGCCCATCTCGGCCATAGCCCCTGATGGTTGGGGTACGGTCAAAGCCAAGGGCCACGTGGCCAACGTTCGCACCGACACCAAGGCCGTGTTGGGCGTGGTGTCGCGCAAGTACCAGCCGTTTCAAAACAACGAAGCGTTCAGCTTCTGCGATGCCGTCGTCGGTGAGGGCTTGGCTCGCTACGAGACCGCGGGCGCCTTACGCGGCGGCAAGCGGGTCTGGATGTTGTTGAAACTGCCCGATGAGCTGAGAGTAGGCCCGTCCGACCTGATCCAGCCGTTCATGTTGCTGTACAACGCACACGACGGCACCAGCTGCCTTCGGGCCATCCTGACCAGCGTAAGGGTAGTTTGTCAGAACACCCTCAACCTGGCACTGGGTCAGTCGCGTGGCGAGGGAGTCACGATCCGCCACCGCGGTGATCTGCAGGGGAGAGTGGACGCCGCACGGGAGACCCTCGGCCTGGTGAACCGCCGCGTAAAGACGTTCGGCCACGAGGTGGAAGTCCTGAGGCAGGTGCCAATGGTGAATGGCCGGCTGCAGCGTTACTTCGACGGGTTGCTTCCGCAGTTAGCTAAGGAAGCCACCGACCGCGAGCGGACCAACCGCTTACAGTCGCTCGACCGGCTGAACGGCAACTTCACCAATGAACTGAACACGCTGCCGGGGATGCGCGGCACGCTCTGGGCCGCCCTGAACGCTGCCACCGAGTTTGCTGACCACCAGCGCCGGTTCAGGGGGACCACCTCTGCGGCCAAGGCCGAAAACCGGCTGGACAGCATCTGGTTTGGGTCGTCGGCCGACTTCAAGGCGACGGCCTACCGCTCGGCACTGGAGCTAGCCGGGATGAACTGAAGTGAATTTGGAGCCATACAGGCCCGCATCGTCCGAGACATTGCTCGGGGGGCTGGCCTTTTCGTTTTTACAGGAGATCCGCATGCGTGACTGGATTGTGATTCTCATTGTTCTGCTGCTCTTCGTCGGATGCCTAGACCGCTCGACCGCACTGGGCGCCAGGGGAGTGGAGAGTCCCGACGAAGGAGGGCCCAGATATGGGGTTCAGCAAAACGTGGAGACGCCTGTGGGTCTCCGGCCTGCTCCTGGTGAGCGTGGCCGCGGCCGTTGAATACGGGCGAAGGTACTGGAATGCCCAATGGGAGGCCGAAGCCGGGCCACTGATTGAGGCCGTACAGGGGCTGTCGTCGTTGGTGACGCTGAGGGTGACGATCCACGACGTGGTGATGACCGAGATCAGCGGCTATACGGGCGGGGTCAGGGCGGCCCTGGTGGTGTCGGGCAAGGTGGAGTGGGGGATCGACTTCTCTGCGGCACGGCTGGAGCAGGTGGACCCGGTCGCTCGGACCGCCACGGTGGTGTTGCCGCATCCGACGGTTCATTCCGTTCGAGTAGACGTCGAACGGACCAAGTTGGCCGCGATAGGGGTCTACGGCCTCTGGCGTGCGGTGCCCGGCTCGGAGGCCGAGCAGGTGGCGATCCAGCGGGCCTATGTCGGGGCCGAGCGGGCCATTCGCAGCGCCGGCGGGGGAGGGGAATTCGTGGGGAAGGCCGAGCAAGAGGCCGAGCAGACGCTCAAGGCTGTCGGCCGGAATCACGGCTGGTCGTTGGGGGTACGGTGGATTGATCCTCCGTAGCGGCGGGGCCTGCCTGTGATTCTTAAATGATCCAGTGGTCTGGGTTATAGAAAGCCATGGGGTGACAAGGTGGCGGTGGAACTCGCTGAAAGGTGGTGCCGGCGGGGCGGGGAAGTGGTCGTCAGGGCCACGGTGGACTGCACCCTGATGGAGAGGGCTAGACCGGATCGCAGGTGAAAGAATACTTCACGGCAGTGGGGTGGAGATTTGACGTGATTTGGGCCGAGACCTGAATGGCATATGCTGTTGAAATTTCTGTAATGTCGGCTCCCGCAGACGCGGGAGCCGACAACCCGCGGCTTTTCTTTACCCATCAGTTATCTACCGGTCATCGCATGCAAATACCGCGATTACATGTTAATAAACGCCATCCTTTATTTGTATTTGCGAATCCAGAGGTGGTTGATATTATGCTGAAAATACAGGGCTTTTCAGAGCTTTTTGCGGCATTTTAGGGCTCGCTGATAAGGACGAGGTCAGCAGTTCGAATCTGCTCTGGCCCATTTTTGTAGGATATTACACCCGCCGCACTTAGCGCCGATTCCCTCCGCGGGACGATCGCCGCTACCTGTTTTCCCACGCATCGGCCTCATACTGCTCGAGAACGCAGTCAACCCGGCCGACGCGGTATCGCTCCGGCAGCGGCTGGATTCGTTTGCGGTATTCGTCCATGCGGTCTTCGACAAGCCCTCTGGCGATCAAGTCCCGCTCCGAAACGGCACCGAGGTCGCCGACGGCTGCGATGTGTTCATCCAACGCCCAACGCAGTTCCTTCAGCACCTCGGCATACTCCTTGCGATCGGCCAGGTTGTGGATCATGTGCTTGTCGGTCAGCGCGTCATAAAGCTCTTCCGGCGGTTTCGAGCGGCTCATCCAGAGTGCCTGCGAACCGGACAACTGCCCGCCGGCGTAAAGCTCTCGCATGGCGCGGGTGGTCAACTGGTGTTCCATGTAGGTGTTCCGCTGTGCGTAGGGCAATTGCGGGTAGTAATTTCGAATGTAGTGAAACCGATCATTGCGACAGACGCGGACACGATCGAAGGTTTCGTCCATCCGGTCGCGTCCGGCAAAAACGTACTTGCGTGGATTGGAGGGCTTGGCCGGGCCGAGGAGGGCTTGGCCTTGATAGGTCTTGGGGATCTCAACCCCTGCGATCGACAGCAGCGTGGGTGCCAGATCGACCCCGCTGACTAGCTCTTGGCTGACCGAGCCCGGCTGAATCTGTCCTGGCCAACGGATAATCAGCGGTACGTTCAGGCCGCCCGCATAGCACCAGCGTTTTTCCCGCACGAGGCCTCGGCCGTGATCGCCGACGTAGATGACGATCGTGTGGTCCCGATACGGCGACGCATCCAGCGCATCAAGCACCTTGCCGACCTGTGCGTCTTGGATCGAAAGCGCGTCAAAGTATCGCGAGATGTCGCCGCGAACGTCAGGCACGTCCGGCAGGTACGGCGGGACGGGCGCGCGATCGGGATCATGTCGCTCCGACTCGGGCACGAGGTTCAAAAATCGCTCTCGGTCCTTCAGTATCCCGGGCCGGCCGTCCAACTCGCTCGTCCACATGGTGCTCTCGTGGGTGACGAAGAAATTGGTCATCAACAGAAACGGCTTCTGCGGCAGCCGACCTTCGCGCAGGGCATCGATCCAATCCCCCTTGGTCTCATCCGCAAACGCCGGCGGGGGATCAAAGTTGAAGTCGGTCTTGCTCGGCCAACTGACGAAATACCCCGCCTCCCGCAACGTCTGCGTCACCAGCGGCGGGGGATTGAGCAGCGTCGAACGCATCTGGTGCGTTCCCAGCGACCACGGATACTGCCCGGTCACAAACGACGATCGGCTGGGCGCGCACACCGGATAGGTGGAGTACATCCGCTCAAACCGACACCCCGCCTCTGCCAACGCGTCGATTCGAGGGGTGTAGGCGTAGGGTTCCCCGTAACAGCCGTGGTGGGTTCCGGTGTCTTCAGCGATCAGCAGTAGGATGTTGGGTGCAAGCATGGCGTTCCGATCCGGCGTTGAAAATGCGTGTTCACGGCCATTACCCTTTGCCCCGTCAACACTTGAAGATGACCGTCAACGAGGAGCAATGAGGGCATCAATCGTAACCGGACAATCGCACTCTGAGAAACCGGTACAACCTAACGGGTGACTGCTTTGTGGAGGGATGGTCAGGGGGAACGAGCAGTCTGCGGGGACGCTATCGCGATAAACGTCCCATATTAACACCCAGCGTGCGTTGAGATTCGATTTAGACTCGCTTCTAAACGCAAAATTTGCGCAAATATATTGTAATCAGAAAGTGATGTGGTACTATTTATGGACACTGCCGCATCTTTCGGGGCCATGGTGTAGTATCGCAGTGTGCTAGTTAGAGGAGAGAAAATGAGCGTTGCACGTCGAACTACCGGTAAATCTGAATCCCTATCTTTGAACCATCCGCAGAATCGCAGTCGGCGTGCGCGGCTTGGCCTTGCAGTCGCAACCGTGTCGGCCATGGCGATGGGCACATTGGTCCCGTCGGCGGCTCAGGCGACCACGCTTTATTGGGACGTCAACGGCACGACCGCCGGTTTCAGCACGGTTGTCGGCACTTGGGGCACAAACACCTGGAACGATATCATCACGGGTACCGGCGGCACGACTACCACAATTACGACCAACGCCGACGACTTGAACATCGTCGCAGCCACTACGAATACCGGCACGATTACGGTTAGCGGCGCGCAAGTGGCTCGAAGCATCACTTACGGGTCCACCGTGGGCGCTGTCACGATCAGCGGCGGCACCAGCCTGACCCTCGGCGATGGGGCGGCCGGCGGCATCACCGTCAACAGCGGCTCGGGCGCCCAGACCATCAACACGGCGATCATTCTCAATGGCAGCCAGACCTGGACCAACAATTCGGCGAACACCCTCAACTTCGGAGCGAACCTAAGCCTCGGTGCGAGTACACTGACTTTCGCCGGGAGCGGGACTTTCAACTGGACCACTGGCTCCTTCGGTAATGCCGGCGCTGGCGGTATCATCATGAATGGCACAGGCATCCTGAACATCAGGGCGGCGACAAACACCAACTACACCGGCTCGACGACGATCAACAGTGGCGTTGTCCTACTGAATGCCGCCACCAAATCCACTGGCAATTTCAATCTCAATGGTGGCATGGTCACCGACTATTTCCAACAGACTGGTGTCTTCTCTGGTGGCTTGGGTACGGGTGCCAACCAAATCCAAATCTACGGCGACAGCGGTTTTGGCGCTGGTAACGGCGGCTCGACATGGAGGATCGGCACTGCTCTCTCGGTGCTGACATGGGGCAGTGTCAACTTCAATCCGACCACGCTGAAATTCATGACGGTGGCCGATAACTTGGGCCCTACCATCTTCGGCCAAGCCACTCTGGACAACGGACTTAATCTCGGGGGTGCCTCACGGACGATTGACGTCCTGAATGCCTCAACCAACCCAACCAACAGTGGTGGTCGCATCGGCGGCGTCATTAGCAACGGCAGCCTGATCAAAACAGGAGGTGGAAATCTTACCCTCTTGAGTAACTCAAATACCTACGCCGGCACCACTACGATCACGTCGGGCTTCCTGACCGTTGGTGCCTCCGGTGGGTTGGGCGACGGCAGCGCGACCAACACCCTCATCTTCAACGGAGGCACCCTGCGCGCGAGCGCAGCCATCACTTCCCCGTCCACGCGCGGCGTGACGATGACCAGCACGGGCATCATCGATACCAATACGTTTGCCATCAGCATCGCCGGCAACATCGGCGGCGCGGGCGGCCTGACCAAGAACAGCACGGGCACCCTGACTCTCTCTGGCACCAACACCTTCGGCGGTGTCACCACGGTGAACGCCGGCACGCTGGCCATCACCAAGGAAGCCGCGCTCGCAAGCAATACGGCGGCCAATCTCAACGTGAAGAGCGGGGCGGGCCTCGCGCTCAACGTGGACTCTGCCGGAACCAACGGCTTCACCGTTGCCAATCTCGATACCCTGCTCGGCAACATCCTGGTGGCCAACACCGCCGCCCAAGGTCTGCAGAGCGGTGCGACACTCAGCCTCGATACCAGCACCGCCACGGGCGCGACCTTCACCCTCGGCAACGCCATCACCAATTCAACCGGGGCTTTTGGCGGCCTGATTAACTTCGTCAAACTCGGCACCGGCACTCTCGTGCTCGACGAGGCCAACACCTACACCGGCACCACCACCGTCACTGCCGGCACGTTGCAACTCAACAACGGCGGCTCCATCTCGGCGGCTCCGTTGTTCCTCAATGGCGGAACCTTCGCCTCGAACCGCACTGGCACCACCACCTTGGGGACCAACACCCCCGCCCTCATCGGTGGCACCAGTGGATTGGCCAATGTCGGTTCCGGCACGCTGGACTTGAACGCCCCCACCTATCACACGGGCAACACCGCCGCCACCGCGGGCAACATCACCCTCAGCCACCAGCGGGCCATTCAGTTCAGCGCGCTCGACACCACCGGCGCGGGCACCGTCACCCTCAGCGGCACGGGATCAACCACCCCGATCATCGGCGGTTTGGCGAACAGCGGCGCTACCCGTAACGTCGCCTCCGTCATCGACAGCAGCTACGCCAGCGTGACCAACCTCACGCTCAACCCGCAATCGGGCATCACCTACACCTACAGCGGCGTCATTGCCGACGGCGCGGCGGGCATGTCCCTCACCAAGACCGGGGCGGGCACGCAAACCCTCACCGGCAACAATACCTACACCGGCACGACCTTCCTCAACGGCGGCGTGCTCGGGGTGGGCTCTGGTGCTACCATCGGCAAGCTCTCCGGTACCACCGACCTCAACTTCAATGGCGGCACATTAACTTATGTGCGTTCCACCAGCGCTGACATCGACGCCATCAACAATGCGTCAACGATCACGACTAATGCCAGCAGCACGTTCAACGTGACCTCCAATGATGCCGGCGGTGCCAGCGCTAATGAAACCGTCGGAGCGGTCACCCTCAACGCCGGGCAGATGAACTTCAACTGGACGAACGGCGGCAGCAGCGGAAACCAAATGATCCTGACCAGTTTGGGCCGATCTGGCACCGCGTCCGCGAATTTCAATTCCGGCTTTGCGAGCAACAACAGCCGGTGGAAGGTCACTGGAGCGGGGACGACCACGGCTGGCCAGATCATCGGACCTTGGTATACCACTGGTGCTAATAACGTTGGCTTCGCCTCGACGGATTACGCCGTCTACGCCTCGGACTTCGTCGCCCAAGCCGCGATCGCCGGCTCCGCCGAAACCACCTGGACCACCGCCGCAAATGCCTATACGACTAGCGCGGGTGGAACCGTTACCTTGACCGGCACCCGCACCATCACTGCCCTCCGCAACACGGGCGCGACCACGGTGCTGACCCTGGCCAGTGGCAGCAACTTGGAAACCTTCGGCGTACTCAACGGCGTGGCCACCTTGCTCACCGTCGCCCCCGGCACGGGCGGCGTCCTGACCACCCCAACCGGCGGTGGCAATCTCTACCTCAACGCCGGTGCCGGTGCAATCACCGTCAGCGCGCCCATCAACAACAACGGTGGCAACGTCACCCTTGTGAAGAACGGCTCCAACACGCTGACCCTCACCTCGACCACCAGCAACTTCTCGGGTGGTGTGGTGCTTAACGCGGGCACGCTCTCCATCGACGACGTCAGGAGTATCGGCGGAACCAATAATACCGGTGGTTCCACCGCCCCGATCACGGTCAATGGAAGTTCGACGATATCAATGCCGACCAACAACTTGGTCGCCAACTTCGGAACGGGAGCAGTTACGATTGCTAACGGAGCAACATTGACAGTCTCCTCAGCCTCCCGTGGCGACCTCAGATTCGGCGGGGCGGTCACCGGATCGGGCGGCGTGACAGCGACGAGCGGCAGTTTTTGGTCGAAATACACCTTTACCAGCACCGCCAACACTTTCACGGGTGCCATCACCGACTCTCGAAGCGGCAACGATGGCATCGCCAATGCATTGTTCAGCTTTAACAGCATTGCCGATGGTGCCGGTTACGGCAATATCATCCTGAACGGTGCGAATGATAGCGGTATTGATTACGGATCAGGTGCGAGCGCCACCCTCAGTCTGAATAATCGCCAGCTCGTTTTGGCGAACAACAACACTGTATTCTTCAACAACGCCAGCTCGCAGGCCGTGAACATCAACACCGACATCATATTCAGCGGCACGGGTGCCCGGCAGATTCGATTCGGTATTACCGGCCGAAACGGCAGCGGTATCAGCACCATCGCCGGCAAAATGACCGACAACGTGGGCGGGGCCTTCAGCCCGAACTTCAACGGCGGCACTTGGGTGGTATCCAACAACAACAACTACTCTGGCGGGACAGGTGTAAACGGCACCGCCGTCGTGACCATGTCCGGCAACAACACCACCACCGGCCAGATTACCGTATCCGGCTCTACCGGCGCCGCTTTGACGCTTTCCGGCAACAACTCCGGCATGAGTGGCGGCGTGGTGCTTTCCACAGCTACCGGCACTGTCGGTAGTTCTCCATTGCTCAACATCAACACCGCGACTGCGTTGGGCACCGGCATTCTGAACTTTGGCGGTGGTGCAGCGACGGACGTGGTTCGAATCGACAACACCAGCTTGAGTGCGGTGAACGTCAGCACGGCCAATGCGATCACCATGAACCGTAACTTCACCTTCGTCGGCACGCAGGACCTGAGCCTGGGCACCGGGACAACGACGCTGGGTGGCATGACCTCTGGCAGCAACCGCAGCATTACCGTCACCGCCAAGACGCTCACGTTGAATGGCACCATTGCTGAAGCGACCACCAATCTGGGAATCTCCAAATCAGGCGCGGGAACCCTGGTGCTGTCCGGCACGGGCAACAGTTACACCGGTTCTACTGTGATTAATACGAGTGGCGGCACCCTCGTCGGCATCGGTGCCAATGCCTTCGGCAGCACCACCGGCATCGCCAACAATGGCACGACGACTGTTCTCAGCTTGCGCGGGGATAGCAGCACGAACTTCGTCAAGACCAGCGACAGCTCAGCCTATGCATTGACGACCGGCGCGAGCGGCGCCACGATCAACGTGGATCAGGCCACCATCGCCGGAACCGGGGCCAAGACGATGACCATCGGCACTCTCGCGTTAAACAATGCTGTCTCTAACGGCACAAACTTCACCGGTGCCAACAACACCAGCCTGAGCATTGGTGCGGTGACGACAGCAGCGGCCGCGAGTGGCACGGAAACCCTGACGAACAGCATCACCGGCGGTGGCTCTTTGACGATGGCCAGCATTGCAGTGGCCCGGACCGGGACGCCGACCCTGGCTTTCGCCGGCAACGGCAACACCACCGTCACCGGCAACATCACCCAGGCTGCTACGACCATCCTCACCAAGGGTGGCACCGGCACGCTGACACTCAACGGCACCGGCAGCTACACCGGCGTAACCACGGTTTCTGGTGGCACGCTGTCAGTCAACGGCTCATTGGCTGCCGCAAGCGCGGTGACCGTCAACGGCACCGCCACGCTCGGCGGTACGGGGACCGTCAACGGTACAGTCAACGTCGTCAGCGGCGGAACGCTCGCGCCGGGGAACAGCGTCGGCACGCTCTCAACCGGGGCGCTCACCCTCGTCAGCGGGTCGAAATTTGCAGTGGAAGTGAACACCGCCACCAACACCGCCGACCAGGTGAATGTGACCGGAACCGTTGCCACCCTAAACGGGGTGGAGTTGATACTGTCGACCCTGCCGACTGCTAATACGGTGATCGATCCTTATAGCCAGACGTATTTGCTGATCAACAACGACGACGGTGGCGACGCCGCAACGGCGCTCACGGGAACCTTAACCGGGTTTGGATTTGGCGCGCGAGTGGGTGACACTCAATCGATCTCGTTCGGCCCTATGTTGGGAACGATTTATTACGCTTTTGCTTTCAATGGAACCAACGTGCTCACTAGTCCCACCTCCGGCGGCAACGACTTGGCGATTTCATTTACGGCCATCCCCGAGCCTTCAAGCCTTGGTCTTGTGGCGGTCGGCGGGTTGCTGGCGATGCGTCGTCGCAAGCGGAAGGCGTAACCCGGAAGGGCTGCCTGCTACTGACGGAATTGACAATTTTCCGCGCCTGACCAATGCGGAGAGAATGTAAAGGCCGCCGAGAGTGTTCTCGGCGGCCTTTTCTTGCGCTGTGTGTTCGCTACAGCACCACCGCTTCTTCAATGCGGCGGTTCATCGTGACGGTAGCGAGCTTGCAATGGAATCCACCACCGGCAAGCTCACCGTTGCCATATCCGCCGGCCGGCGAGGGTGACGGACAGCACCTTGGTTTCAAGTGCGTTGGCCGTTTTGCGTACATCCGCTTCCAGCACGGCGGACGATGCGTGGTCGATGCCTTGGCCGCGTGACAGGGCTTCCATCGCTGCTGGCGCGGGGGGCGTTACTTGTCCGTTGAGCAGCGAGGTGATGATGACTTGATCTGCCGACATGGACGGATTCCAGCCGGTTCCGGGATCGATTTCGATGAAACTCAGGGGCAGCCCGCGGGCGAAGGTGCCGATCTCGTGATCAAGCCCGAGGATGGCCGCAGGCGCCAGTGTCGCCCGGTACAGCGCGGCCGACGGCGTGGCTTGGCTCGATCGGCCGGCGTGGACTTTGATGAACTGCGCCATCTCACACAGCATCGACGTTGTTGGCGATGCGCCCACATCGGTGCAGATCGCCCACTGAATCCCGTGCGAGTTGACGCGGTCGAGCGGCATGATGCCGGAACCCAGCAGCGTGTTGCTGGTGGGGCAGTGCGCGATCACGCACTGCTTGGCCGCAACGGTGGTGAGCTCCGCGTCGGACATCTGGATGCAGTGGGCGAGAATCGCGTGGTGATCCAGCAGGCCGTCCTTGAGATACACGTCGGTGTAACTGCCGGCGTTGGGATACAGCGTCTGTTCAACGAACCGCTTTTCCGAAACCTGCTCATTCAAGTGAGTCTGCGTGCGGAGTCCGAATCGGGCGGCTTCGACGCAGGCGAGACGCCGAAGGGTGGAATCCACGGCGACGGCGAAGCGATCGGTCACGATCGCCCGACGGCCGAACCGATGGGCCATCGAACCGATGCGGGCGAGGACGAATTCGTCATTCCGGAGATATTCCGGGCAATTCTGGTTCATCAGTACCAGCCCGACGCTCCAGTAGCGGTGCAAGTGCTCGAGAGCGGCGTCGGCGGCGTCGGCATGGACGGTGGCATAGGCGGCTCCGCCCACCACGCCTTGGCTGAGCGTGTCGCGCTCGAATTCGGCGATCGTCTGTCGGGCGTACGCGGTATCGGCGAACTTCCCCTCGGCCGGGAAGACGTTGCGGTTCAGCCCCGCAAGCAGCCGGCCTTCTGGCGGGTTATCGGGAACGCCTTCGGTAAATCGCCCGCGGATCGGGTGCTGTGGGATGTGAATGTGGGCGTCAAGGAAGGGCGGGCAGATGATACCGCGCGACCGAATAAAGGGGTCATTACTGATGTCATCAAGGCCATTAATGAGTGATGACCCCTTTATGCCGCTGCCGAGTTGGGGCAGCAACTCTGCCCAACTGCCGACGAAGGTGATTTCACTGGCGTCGTCGCTGACCAGGGCGCCATCGGCGTAATAATCGACAGTTCCGTCCGGCTGCGGGTTGAGCAGCGGCCCGCGGATGATTTGCGCACTCATGCGACCTCCGGCCGCACGAGTTGCCCGATCGGGGGCGAAACGATCTGCTCGTCGGCGAAGACGGTGGTGCCGCGAACGATCGTCCGCTTCACCTGGCCTTGAAAAGTCCGCCCGACGTACGGGCTATGCTTGTGGCGGTCGAGCAACTGTTCGCGCGTGAGCGTGAAGATTGCCTGCTCGTCCACCAGCGAGAGATCGGCATCGTACCCCGGAGCGATGCGCCCTTTGCCCGGCAAGCGATATCTGGACGCGACGTTTGTCGCAATCAGCTGGCCGATCAGTTCTCGCGGCAGCTTTGGAACCCGGCTGAGCAGGATCGCCAGCGTTGACTGCACGCCCGAAATACCGCCCCACACTTTGAAGAAGTCATCCGACTTTTTCATCGATTCCGGAGCGGGCGAATGATCCGAGGCGACGAAATCGATTCCACCGGCCAGCAATTGGGCCCAGAGGGCTTCTATTTCCTCAGTGCTTCGAAGCGGTGGCGAGCACTTGGCGGGGGCTCCCATTTCGATCATGTCAGTATCCGCCAGCGTCAGGTAATGTGGACACGTCTCGCCGGTAACATCGACCGGCCCGCGAAGATCCTTCCGCCAGAGGTGCTTGCCCTCGAACATTTCTGCGCTGCCCTTAGCCGAACTGATATGGACGATGTGCAGCGAGCATCCGGTATCCTGCGCGAACGTGATAGCCCGTTTGATCGCGTCCAGTTCCGCCACGATCGGCCGGGTCGCGAGATAGTCCGCCACATGTCGATGTCCGGCCTCACGCGATTGATGGGTGAGGCGAGAAGTCAGTTCATCGTTTTCTGCATGCACTGCGACAGGCAAGCCAAGCCTAGAGGCGATCTCCATTCCGCGCAGCAAGGTCAAATCATCGGCCCGCTCAAAATCGTTAATCCCGCTGCTGCACATAAACGCTTTGAACCCGATGACCCCGCGGCCGGCGAGTTCTTCGAGTTTGTCGAGGTTACCGGGGGTCAGCCCGCCCCAGAGCGCGAAATCAGTGACAGCCGACGCCCGGGCGGCGGCGAGCTTGAGATCGAAGCTTGCGCCATCAAGCGTGGGGGGCGAAGAATTGAGGGGCATGTCAAAGAAGCACGTTCCTCCGCCCGCCGCCAGGGCGGCCGAGCCGGTAGCGATGCCTTCCCAATCAGTACGGCCGGGCTCGTTGAAATGCACGTGGGAATCGATCAAGCCGGGGAATGCAGTCAGGCCATTGGCGTCTATGGTTTGCTTGGCGGCTGACGAGGCGTCAACGAACTTGCCGCCGTCGATATACAGATCCTGTTCCGCCACGCCGCCGGGGGTGACGACCTGCGCGCCGCGGATGATCAAATCGATGGCCATACGACGTCAGCTCCCTCGATACGTTGAATACGCCCACGGCGAAACCAGCAGCGGCACGTGGTAGTTGCGGGTCGAGTCCGAGACCACAAACACCAAGGGTACTACGTCCAGAAAGTGCTTGGCATCGGGGTTTTGCTGCTCGGCGAAATAATCGCCGACGTGGAACACCAGCTTGTACGTGCCGGCCGAGAACCGCTCGCCCTCGATCATCGGCCCATCAGTTCGGCCGTCGGCGTTGGTGGCTGTGGCGCGAAGCAGTACCTCGGCGTGCGGCTCGATCCAATACAACTGCACGCGCATGCCCACGGCCGGCTTGCCGGTCGCGGTGTCGAGAACGTGGGTGGAGAGTTTGGCCATAGAGTCTATTTACCATGCCGTCGTGCGTTACACGAAGCTGACACAAGGCAACGAAGATGAAAAAGATGCAAAAGATTTAATTCCTGATTCCATCTTTAAAATCTTTTCCATCTTCGTTTCCGTTTACTGTCTCTCGATGAAGGCAGAAATATCGCCGTATGGCTCATCGGTCCAGACGAAGATGTCGTTCTCGTTCTTCAGCCCGAACGGTTCGAGATTAAACGGAATACGATGCTTGTTCGGCAGACGGAAAGAGATGTTCTTGATCTCCGGCACTGCCTCCAGCGCAACCCTGCCCATCTCATACATGGTCTGCTGCACGCCTAAGCTGTTGTGCGTGGCGAAGGTTTCCAGCAACGCGGTGCGGATCGCCTCGGTCGCCTTGGCGAAATCTACCTTTTCCGATACGAACTCCCAAGTGGCCGACACGCTTGTGCCGAAGATGCGGTCGCTGGTGTCCTTTAGCGTGCGGTAACGGTCGGACCAGAAGTTCTCCCAGCCGGAGTTGGTGGTTTTGATCACCAGCAGGTTCTTCACGCCGCCGGTGATGACCGGGGCTTTGCCTTTCTTGGCGACGACCACGCGGACGGTGTGGATTTCCGATCCGCCGTTGACGAACGAATGCACGTGCGGCTTACCCTTGACCTTGATCCGCTTCCAGCGAGCCTCTTCGATCTCGACCGTGGCCGATTTCACGTGCTTGTAGGTGTTGGGAAAGTGGTTGGCCAGCAGGACGGCGAATTCCTCCGCGGTCTTGAACTTGTTTTCCTTTGCCACGACGTACACGGTGTTCTTGATCGAGTCGGTGGCGATGACCTTTCGGTTGTCACCCTCGAGATACGACGCGGCAAAGTCGCCGGTGATCTGCACGTTGACGCTGTACTCGGCAAGATGATGGGTTTTGCCTTCGCGCACCACCTTGGTGAGGCGCACGTCGGACTTGCCGTAGATGTTGCCGCTTAACTTGGTTGCCATACGATTCACAGCTCCGAAATGGCGTCGTAGATTCGCAGATTTGCAATCTTTGCGATCTCCACGAGCGCGGTTTGGATCTCCTTCGAGGAGTCATTTGCAAGGCGGATCGGGAACGCGGCCAGGATCGCCTCTTTTTTGTTTTCACGAGCACAGATCACGAACGGAAAGCCGAACTTGGCGCGGTACTCGCCGTTGTAGCGATCGAACGCGGCGATCTCCGCATCCGTCAGCCCGACCAAACCCGCGGCACGCTGCTCGGCCGTGCTTTCATTCGTCAGCTTGCCGTCCCGCGCAAGCCGGCCGACCAGGTCGGGGTGGGCGGCGATCAGGCCGACTTGCTCTGGTTCGGTGGCAGCGGCGACGGTGGCGACCAGGGCGGCGTGTAGGGCCTCGCGCGACGCGAAGGGCCGATGAGCCCACGTGCGGTCAGCGATCCACGGCGAATGTTCGAAGAACCCGCCGCACACGCCGACGAATTGTTCTCGCGTCATCTCGTTCAGGGTCGATAGCGGCACGGGCTTTTTCACGCACCCTCCGTGACGACTTCGGCCAGGATTTGCGTCGCTAGGGCGATGTCCTCAATCCGGCTGAACTCGGCCGGGTTGTGGCTGATGCCGTCTTCGCTGGCGACGAACAGCATCGCCGTCGGCAGCAGCGGGGCGAGGATGGCGCTGTCGTGGAGCGCGCCGCTGGCGACGTCGGGGAAACTGGTGACGCCCAGCTTCATCGCGGCCTGGCGAAGTCCGTCGCAGATCGCTGCGTCCATCGGCTCGGCGGGGAGCGATTCGGTCTGCTTCACAGTTGCGGCGATTTTCCGCCGACCGACCGCTTCGGCGATGACGTTTTCGATCCGGCCGTGACCTTTGCCGAGCATGGCGGCGGTTCGGGCGCGGAAGTCGATGGTGAACGTTACTTCGCCGGGGATGACGTTGATCGCGTTGGGCTTGATCAGCAGTTGCCCGACGGTGATGACGGTGTGATCGAGTTCTTCGTCGAGCCCGCGGGCGAGGTCTTCGAGATCGACCATAATCTCCGCGGCACACGTGAGTGCATCCGCCCGATCCGCCATCTTCGTGCTGCCGGCGTGGTTGGGTTGGCCCTTGAGGGTGACCGAGTACTGTCGCCGGCCGTTGATCGCGGTGACGACGGCGACGCGGATGTCGTTCTTCCACATCGATAGGCCCTGCTCGGCGTGAATTTCGATCAAGCCACGGTAGCGAGACCGATCGAGTCGATCGCTCGCCAGATTCGCCGGGTCCAATCCATGCGGCCTGCCGGCGGTCAAAGGATCAACACCGGCCTTGTTCTTGAGTTTTACCAACTCATCCGCCGACAGCGTGCCCGCCCACGCCCGGCTGCCGAGCATGCCGAGGTTGAAGGTGCTGCCTTCTTCTTCAGCGAAGATGATCAGCTCCAGCGGCGCGTTCGGATGTACGCGGAGGACTTCCAGCGGCGCGACGATGCCCATCACGCCATCAAATTTCCCGCCGGTGGGGACGGAATCGATGTGTGATCCGCTCAGCCAGACTTTCTTGTCGGCCGGGAGCGATTTAGGTCGCAGGTGCACGTTGGCGGCGGCGTCGATCCGTATGCTGCAGCCGATCTTCTGAGCTTCAGCGATCACGTAGTCCCGCGCCCCAGCCCACGCCGGTGTAAACGTCGGGCGGCTGTAGCCGATCGAGGGCGCGACCTCGCTAAAGCCGGCGATGGCTTCGATGTCTCGCGAGATTCGGTGGGGATCGATCTTCATACAGAAGTTAAACACGAAGTCACGAAGACACGAAGAAGAGAATAGTTTTCCTTCGTATCTTCGTGTCTTCGTGTTTAGTTATTTCCCAAAATCCCGTCGCCACGCGACGCCGGTCTTTTCCATCGAGCTATTGGCGGCCGTTCGGCGCAGGCGGTGCAACTGCGGCATGCCGAGGGACCATTCCTGCATCCAGTCGCGGGCAAAGATGCCGGCTTCGGTTTCCTTGAAGATCTTCTGGATCTCTTCGAGGTTGATCACTCGCGGCCCGCGGGTGCGGACGGCGAACTCGCACGTGCGGCTGCAGCCGGTGGTCAGATACGTTTCGATGCCGATCTCGTCCATCACGTCGATCACGCTGCGGATGCTGCGGATGGCCTTGGCGTAGCTGAAGCTGGGGCTGTAGCCGCCTTCGACCATGGTATTGTAGCAGGCACGCATGAGTGCGATCGCGCCGCCGTAGAGGATTTGCTCTTCAAAGTTATCGCCCTCGGTTTCGTGTTGAAAGGTCATGTCCACCACGCCCGCTCGGGTGCTGCCGACGGCTTTGCTGATGGCGAGGACGATCTTGTGGGCGTCGCCGGTGGCGTCGTGGTCGACGCTGACGCAGCCGTAGACGCCTTCGCCTTTGAGGAACTTGGCCCGCACGAACGCGCCGGGCGCGTTGGGGACGAACAGGACGACGTTCACGTCCTTCGGCGGGACGATCTGGCCGTACAGGACGGAGAATCCGTGGCAAAAACACAACGTCTGCCCGGCCCGCAGGTTGGGGGCGATGTGCTCCTTGTAAATCTTCGGCTGAACCGGGTCGGCCAGCTCGATCAACAGCACGTCGGCTTTTTTCGCGGCTTCGGCGAAGCTGTAGGCTTCAAACCCGTCGGCCTTGGCCTGATCGCGGGATTTACTCTCGCTCGGCTCACGCGTGCCGATGATCACCTTGAACCCGCTGTCGCGCGTGTTGGCGGCCTGGGCCTTGCCCTGGATGCCGTAGCCGATCACGGCGATGGTCTTGCCCTTGAGGATCGAAGCGTCAACGTCGGCGTCACGATAAATCTTTTCCATAGGTCTCTCGTAGGTTGGGCACTGCCCACCGGTGTTCATGGTGGGCAGTGCCCACCCTACAGTGAAATATCCCGATTCACGTTCTTATAGTAAATGTATTTCGACGAGACCGGCCCCGTCGCGTAGTAGCTTTGCGGCACGTACGGGCCCATCCAGATGAAATCCGTGGCTTCCACTTCCATCCACGTGTCGTCGAGGTAGTACACGCCCTTGCCCTGCAGGAAGTACAGGCCGTGCTCCATGACATGCGTCTCGACGTATGGCAGGCTGTGGCCGGTGTCGAACTCGAAGATGTTCATGGCCAGGTCGTACTGCAGGTCGTCGGGGATGAGCAGTTGGAGCTTGGCACCGGGATCGCCGCAGTAGACGTCGGCTTTGACGTTCGATTGATTGCCGATCAGCGGGGCGAACATTGCGATGCCCGGTGCGGGCTCGAATCGCTTTTTGAGCATCAGCATCTGAGCGGGAGCGGAGGCGGAAATCTCGTAGCTAGTTGTCGGCGGCAGCAGGGCGAAACCGCCAGCGGCGAGCGCGTGCGTTTTGGATTGGTCGATGGTGAGTTTGACTGAACCGTTCAGGACGTAGAAGAACGTCTCGATCTTCCCATCAGCGGTTACAGCAGCGCTAGCGCCCGGCTTCAGATCAAGCAGGTACTCAACGAAATTCGCCCCCAGCACCGGGGCGGCCAGGATGCGCACGTCGGTCAGTTTCCAGTCCGGCAGGCGCGAAAACGGCACGCCTTCCATCGGGAACAGGGCATACCGCGGCTTGACGCGCGTTCGGCTGTGGAGGAGTTGGTTTTGGGCTCGCATGAGTTAAGTGATCATCCCTAATTAAATGGCTTCGTCGGCGGGCGAGTAGCCTCGCTAAAATAACGCAACCCGCCTCAACTGACAAACAAATCCACCCGCTCAAATCGCTCGACATCCACCAATCCCTGATCCGTCAGTTTCAGCCTAGGAATAACCTCTAGGGCCATAAAACTCATCGCCATGAACGGATCGTGCATCGTGCTGCCAAGCTGCTTGCCGGCCGCGAGCAGGGCGGTGTATGAGTCGCGGACTTGCTCGATCGGCTGCTCACTCATCAGGCCGGCGACGGGGAGCGGCAGGGTGGCGAGCACCTTATCACCATCGACCGCCGCCAGCCCGCCGCCCATTTGCCGGATGGTGTTGATGGCGGCCAGCATTGATTCGTCATCCACGCCGATGACGACTAGGTTGTGGTGATCGTGTGCCACAGTGCCCGCGATCGCGCCGCGTTTGAGGCCGAAGCCGGTGATGAAGCCGAGGCCGACGTTGCCGGTTCCAGTGTGTCGCTCGATGACGGCCATCTTAAGCAGGTCGCGGGCGGGGTCGGAGACGACCAGGCCGGTTTCGATTTTCGCGTCGGCGGTTTGGTGATCGGTGACGAGTTGGTCGGGTTGGGAGCCGATGACGCGGATGATTGTTCCTCGGGCTGGGATTTGGAGGGTGGCTTTTTCGAGCTTGGGAATCGGTTTTGCCTTGGGCGGCAGAACCCTCACCCTGCCCTCTCCTAGAGCACCGGGCGAGGGTTCTAGGCCGGCGACGAATACTTGTTTGGCGGTGGGAGCACTGAGGTCGTCGAAGACGAAGAGGTCCGCCACCCGGCCGGGGGCGATCGCGCCGCGGTCGTGCAGGCCGAACCACTCGGCGGTGTTCAGGGTGGCCATGCGAATCGCGTCGACCGGCGGGATGCCGAACCGGATCGCCTCGCGGACCATGTAGTCGATGCTTCCCTGTGACAGCAGATCCGCCGGCTGGCGGTCGTCGGTGCAGAAGCAGATTCGCCGGCAGTTGCCGGGCGTGATCACCGGCAGCAGCGGATGCAGGTTGTGGGCGTTGGTGGCTTCGCGGATCAACAGATACAGCCCGCGGGCCAGCTTCTCGCGGGCTTCTTCCACCATCACGCACTCATGATCGCTGCCAACGCCGGATAGAACGTACGCGTTCAGCGGCTTACCGGTGACGGCCGGTGCGTGGCCGTCGATGGGGCGGCGTGCGGCGGAGTACGGTGCAAGTTTCTGGAGCATCGCCGGATCGCCGTTGATCACGCCGGGGAAGTTCATCACCTCGGCTAGGCCGTGGACGATGGCGTCATCGCCGAGCATCGTCGCCAAATCGCTGGCCGATAAGGTAGCGCCGCTGGTGCCCATTGGCGTGGCGGGGACGCAACTGGGCGCCATCAGGATGACGCGGAGCGGCAGGCCGCGCGAGGCGTCGAACATGAAACGCACGCCTTCCACCCCCTCGACGTTGGCGATCTCGTGCGGGTCGGTCACCACGGTCGTCACTCCGCGCGGCACGACGGCCCGGGCGAACTCAGCCGGCACGCACAGGCTGCTTTCGATGTGGACATGCGCGTCAATCAACCCCGGCGCGACGAACGCACCGGCCAGATCAATCGTGCGACGAGCCGAATACCCCCGGCCGATACCCGCGATCAGCCCGCCGGCGATGGCGATGTCGGTGTCTTCGATCTCGCCGGAGAAGACGTTGACCAGCCGAGCGTTGTTGAGCAGCAAATCAGCGGGTAAATCGCCGCGTGCGATGGCTAGGAGTGAGGGAAGATCCATGAATTCATTGTCCGCCGCCCGGGCGGTTGGATCGGGCGCGACAACGGATTGTAACCATCTGCTGACGTTTGACGAGAGTGAATCCAAGAGAATGAGTGAGATTCCGTAGGCACCGTCATCGCCGGGAGGAATGGTGCATGGATGGCACCCTGCCGGGCATTTCGCGCCGATGTTGCGCACCGGCCGCGCAGGTGTTGCGTGAGGCTGAATTACCGCATCGGTTTTTTGATTTTCTTTCACGCCGCTAGCCGAAACGATACGCATGACAACCACTGGCGCCACTAGCGGAATCAGCGGAGCGACCGGCACTCAGTCGGCCAAGAAGAACGCTTACGATCTGAATCCGTCGGACTTCATCAAGATGATGATCACGCAGTTGCAGAACCAGGATCCGACCGATCCGGTGAAGAACGGCGAACTGCTTGCCCAGATGAGCCAGATCAGCCAGTTGCAGTCGTCCACCACCCTCACGTCGACGTTGAAGGATCTCACGCTGCAGAACCAGGTCGGCAGCGCGTCTAACCTGATCGGGAAAATGGTCAAAGGCCTGGATGAGGGCAACGATCCGGTCAGCGGACTGGTGACGTCGATCAAGGTGGCCGGCGGGGTCGTCAACCTGCAGTTGGATAATGGCAAGGAACTAGGTCTCGGCCGGGTGACTGATATCACCTCCGCCAGCCCCGTGACCGGGGCGGCGAACTAGCCAGGTGTTGAACCAGCCGGTGAATGTTGCACCGGGATCGTCGGGCGGAGCCCGCGATGGATGAGAAAGTCAGGATCGTCAGTAAGAAAGAATCGTCATGGCACTGACCAGCGCACTCTATACGGGGCTTTCGGGTCTGGACGTGAACCAGACGCGGCTCAACGTCGTGGGCAACAACATTGCCAACGCGAACACCGTGGCGTTCAAGAGCAGTCGGGCATTGTTCAAGCCGCAGTTCTACGTCACCGACGCCGCCGGTTCGCCGCCAAGCAGCGAATTCGGCGGAACCAACCCGTCGCAGCGCGGCTTGGGCGCGACCGTCTCGACCATCGAAAAGGACTTCACCACTGGTTCCATCGAAAGCACTGGCAAAGATACGAACATGGCCATCGACGGCGACGGCTTTTTCATTGTCCAGGGAACGGAACAGAAGTTCACTCGTGATGGTTCGTTTTCCCTTAACAGTTCCAATCAACTCGTCACCGCAGGCGGCGACTTTGTACAGGGTTTTGGCGTGGATGATGACTTCAATATCATCCCGGGAACGGTACAGAACGTCGAAATCCCGCTCGGCCAGCTTACGCAGGCGCAACAGACCGAGAATGTCAAATTAGCGGGCAACCTGAACGCAAACGGTCCTATCGGGTCGGGTGCGAGCATTCTCAACAGCGAAGCACTCGCGTTGAAAACCGGCGCGGTCTCATCGACGCTCGACGGCACGACGCTCCTGACGGACCTGGCCGACGCGGCGACTCCGGGGACACCGCTGTTCAATACCAGCGACGCGATCACGCTCGCGGGCAAAAAGGGCGGGCGCACACTGCCGGTATCAACTTTTACCGTTACACCGACCTCTACCGTCAACGACCTTCTCGGGTTCTTCAATCAGGGGTTGGGCATTGATACCAGTGTGACCGCTTCACCCACTTCAGGATCGACGATTGAAACCATCGCCGGCCAAACCAAGCTGGTTATCACCGGGAATCTTGGCTCGGAAAATTCGCTGTCGATGATCGGTTCGGGATTTCTGAACTCCGGCGGCCTGTCGCCGCTCACGTTTTCTGACGGCCAGAACTCGGCCGGTGTCCTAAGTTCTCCGACCGGCGAGTCAGTCCATACCAGTTTTGTCGCGTATGATTCGCTCGGTACGCCGGTCACGGTCGATGTGACGGCCGTTCTGGAAAGCAAGGACGATCTGGGTAATGTCTGGCGTTTCTTCGCCACCAGCGGTGACGATACGGACATCAACACCATCCCCAGTTCCGGGATCGTCCTGGGCAACGGAACGCTTACCTTCGATGCCAACGGTGCCCTCAAAGATTCGACGAATACCACGATTACCATCGACCGCACAAACACCGGCGCGGGCACGCCGATCACACTGAAGATGGATTTCGGCAACATGACCAGCCTGACGAGCAACAATTCAAATATGGTGGTGACGCAACAGGACGGCTCTCCCATTGGAACACTGAGTACATTCTCGGTTGGTGCTGACGGCACGGTGATCGGGTCTTTCACCAACGGACTGACACAGAAACTAGGACAAATCGCGATGGCGGTCTTCAACAACCCACAGGGTTTGCAAGATCGCGGAGGGAACCAGTACGTCGCAGGTGCCAACAGCGGTGTGCCGATCATCACCAGCCCGGATCAGCTCGGTGCAGGTCAAATCCGCTCGGGCTCTCTGGAATTGAGCAACGTCGATTTGTCAAAGGAATTCATTAACTTGATCATCGCGTCAACCGGCTTCAGCGCCGCCAGTCGCGTGATCACGACGAGCGACCAGTTGATTACCGAACTGCTCAACAGCAGTCGCTAGTCCGGCTGAGACAAACCAACGCGGCCGCTCAAACACGGCGGCTGCAACCGATGGGGCAGGATGCCCCTGGTGAATCCTGAGCCCTCGCGGCAGGTGTTTATTCTGCTGTCGCGGGGGCCTTTTAATATAGGAAGTTGTTAGTTGTTAGTTGCTAGTTGTTAGTGGACATGAATCTGTCTCTTACCAACTGCTAGCAACTAACAACTAACAACTATTCAAAATGATCGTCCTTACTCGCCTGAACGGGCAGCAGATTGTGATGAACGCGGAGAAGATCCGCTACGTCGAATCCACCCCTGATACCGTTGTATGCACCGATCATGGGGAAAAGCTGATGGTGAAAGAGACGCTCCAGGAAGTCACGCGTCGCGCGATTGAGTACGCCCGGGTGATCCGGAAGGCGATTTCTGACTAAAAATCGCGATTAGACCGTCATATTTATTGCCTCCGACCACAAGCCGGACCCGTCCTTTGCCGATATGCAACATGGACGAGGTGCGGCTTTTCGCATTATCGGACCGCAGCCAAGAAAGTGACGGTTGACCATGGCAGAAGAAAAAAAAGCCGAGAAGGCTCCCGCAAAAGAGGCCGCCAAGGATGACGGTCATGGCAAGGCCAAGGCCGCCGGAGGGGCTGGCGCGATGCTCACCAAGCTTCCCGTCCTGCTGGGTGGAGTGATGCTGATCGAAGCGGTGGTCTTGTTCGCCGGGTTCAAGTTCCTCGGCGGCGGAACGGCCAAGGTGGTCGTGGGCGCTGATTTGGTCAAGGAAGATGACCACAAGGAAGCTGCCAGCGAAGGGGGCAAAGAGGGCGGTCACGGCGAGGCGTCCAAGGAAGGCGGCCACGGCGGCGGTCACGGCGAAGGCGCTACAACGTCAAGCAAGAAGGAGAAGGGCACGCCGGCCGAACTCGTGGTGGTTGAAATGAAGGCCCTCAACAAGGTCTCCGGGCGATCGTTCATCTATGACGTCAGCATCTACGCCGTCACCAAGGCCGAGCACGAAGAAGATGTAAAAAAGACGCTAAAAGCAAGAGAGGCCTTGATTAAAGACCGCGTTCGTACGATTATTGCTCAAAGTGATCCGGAAAAGCTGGGGGGCGGATCCGAGCCGGGCCTGGAGACGCTGCGACGGCAGGTGAAGTACCAGTTGGATGAAATCGTCGGTGAGAAAATCATCGATGAAGTGCTGGTGCCGCGGTGCATCCCGTTCCGGACGGATAACTGATTGCAGATGGGCTAACGCCATTTGCCGAATGAAGATGCAAGGTCGTCGGAGACGGCCGTCAGTCGGCAACCAAAAAATCGGCAATCGGATATCGTAAGACGGCGTTCGCCAAGGATGGTGAAGCATGGCCGATGATGCACCTGTAACCCCTGATTCGACAAAAACTGGAGCGTCCGCATCGCCTGGCGGTGGCGGGCCCGGAGAAGTCTCGCAAGCCGAGATCGACGCCGTCATGGCCGCCATGAATGCCGCCAGTCCCGCGACCGATGCGGCGGCGAGTACCGACGCATCGGCCGGCGGTTCGTCAGACGCTCTGGACATGTCCTCGATCGACGAACTGCTCAAATCCGCCAGTTTTGAAGACGCTACCGCCGTTCAGGAAGCCGCTCCCGCCCCAGTGGTCTCAACGGAACAATTCGATCTCCCCAATTTTCAGGAAGTACTGGCCGACGCGCAAGTGTCCAGCATCGATTTGCTGCGCGACGTCGAGTTAAACGTAAAGATCGAACTCGGCCGAAGCCGGATGCTGGTTGAAGATGTTCTCAAGCTCGGCGAAGGTTCGGTGGTTGAACTCGACAAGCTCGCCGGTGACCCGGTGGATGTATTCGTCAACAACCGCCTGGTTGCGCGCGGCGAAGTGCTGGTGCTGAATGACAACTTCTGCGTGCGCGTTAATGAGATCGTCGCCGGTATAAAGGAAGAAGGGGCGTGAGCGTCCGCTACGGGCCAATCTGGCTGACGATCGTCGCGATTCTATGCGCGGTGAGTCAGGCCCATGCTCAATCCAGTCGCCCGGCCGGCGTTGCGCTCGAACCGACCACCGCTCCGGTGGGTCTTCACGAAAAACAGCTCATCCAACGACCGGCGACGGTGGGCAATTCCACGACGACTCCTGCCGCAGCCAAGCCGATTGTTCCCACATCCACCGGGATGGACACCACGCGCGTGGTGCTGGCGCTGGTGCTGGTGATCGCGATCATTTTTTTGTTGCGATGGATCGCCCAGCAGTTTTTCGGCGCCCCATCGGCCAAGCGATCAAGTCGGGCGGTGCAGGTGCTTTCAAGATCGATGGTCGGGCCAAGGCAGCATGTGTTGTTGCTGCAGGTTGGTCAACGAGTGATCGTGGTAGGCGATACCGGCGGGCAGATGAACCCGCTTGCCGAGATCAAAGACCCCGACGAAATCGCCGCCCTGATAGGCCAACTCCGTCAGGACAAAGCCGATCCGGTCTCGCGCGCGTTCGGCACGTTTTTCGGAAAAGCTGAAAAGGAATACGACGACGAACCCGCCAAGGGCGATTCCCGGGAATCCACTGTGGATCCGGATTTGGCTACCACGCAGGCGGAGTTAAGCGGACTGATCGATAAGGTGCGAAGCGTCTCGAAGCAGATCGGAAGAACAGAATAAGCGGCGTGGGGGCATGCTATTGTATACAGTTCTGTTGAAGCAGAAAAAGTCCGGAGGCATGCAATAGCGTGCTCTACGAATCGTAATTTGCGTGGGCAGGATGCCCGAAACGCGATTGGGGATAGCCGATGAGAATGGATTCTCTCGCAGCCGTTGTATTGCTGTTCACGTTGCTCTTGCCCGTCGCCCGGGCGGTGGGCCAAGTCACCGCACCAGAGGGCGTTACGCCTGAAGCGCGGGTGGATTCGCCGCCTCTTCCGGGCACCACGCCGGGTTTTGGTTTGCCCGATTTGACCAAGCGGGAGACGTTTTCCTCCGCGATGCAGATCATCATCCTGCTGACGATTCTGTCCCTGGCTCCCGCGATCATGATCATGATGACCAGCTTCACCCGGCTGGTGATCGTGCTTTCGCTCCTTCGACAAGCCTTGGGTACGCAGAATTTGCCGCCTAGCCAGGTGATGATCGGTTTGGCTCTATTCATGACCTTCCTGATCATGGGGCCGACCCTCACTCGCATCAATGACACTGCACTGCAGCCGTACTTGACCGGGGCGATCGAACAGCCCGAAGCCCTCAGTCGTGCTCAGGTGCCGATCCGCGAATTCATGCAGAATCAGATCATGGCCGCCCGGAATGAGGCTGACGTGTTCCTCTTCACCGAGTTTGCGGGGAAGGAACCGCCCAAGACCTGGGAGGATGTCAGCACGCTGACACTGGTGCCGGCGTTCATGATCAGCGAATTGAAGACCGCGTTCCTACTCGGGTTCAAGGTGTATCTGCCGTTCCTGATTATCGACATGGTGATTTCATCCGTGCTCATCAGCATGGGCATGATGATGCTCCCGCCGGTCTTGATTTCGCTGCCATTTAAATTGCTGCTTTTCGTTTTAGTAGACGGATGGCACTTGATTACTAGCAGTTTGATGGGTAGTTTTAGCATCTGATTTAGTTTACGTCCGATAACCGTCATGGATGATGGTGCCTCGGACTGGAGCATGATGCTCTAAAAATTTCGCGGCGCAACGCCGCAACACTCATGGAAGGGTGTGACCGATGACGATCGACCAGGCCACCGATCTGATCCGTAATGCGTTATTACTCGTGCTCTTAATCTCCGCGCCGATGCTGATCATCGGACTGTTGGTGGGCATTTTGATCTCGCTGCTGCAAGCGGTGACGCAGATCCAGGAACAGACGCTGACGTTCATCCCCAAAATCGCCGCGATGGTCGGCGCTGCCATCCTCCTCATGCCCTGGATCGGCCAGCGGCTGACCGAGTACACGCAACTGATGCTCGGCGCTCAGCAACTTCATCCGTAACCGTTGTAAAGGCCCAAGGGCGATGTCATACAACGCGCTGCTCATCATCGTGCCGACCTACGTGCTGGTCTTCTTCAGACTGGCTGGGATGATGATCTACGCACCTTTTTTCGGCAGCGCTCGCATCCCAAAACGTGTGAAGGTGCTGATCACCGCCATTCTTGCATTCACACTCGCCGGCGCGGTTCCACCGGCCACCGACATGCCAGAGTCGATCTGGCTGCTCGCGGTGGGGATCGCCGGGGAAATCATGTTCGGGCTTGCGATGGGGATGGCGATGAGCTTCACGTTCATCGCCGTCCAATGGGCGGGCGAAATCATCGGCCAGCAGATGGGCTTCAACATGGCCGAGACGTTTGATCCGCAGTTCGGCGGTCAAGGTTCGCTGGTCGGCGATTTGATGTTCATGCTCACCCTGGTGATTTTCCTCACGATCCCCCGTCAGCTCGGCGGTCCGGGGCATCACGCATTGCTCATGGCGGTGCGGTCCAGCTTCGACTCTCTGCCGCTACTGTCGCTGGGCGTGAATTTCTCCCTGCTCAATCTGCTGTTCGGCATGCTACAGGCGACCACGACACTCGCGCTGCAGTTGTCGGCCCCGATGCTGGTGACCATGCTCGTGGTCGATCTGTCGCTCGGGCTGATCGGCAAAACGATGCCCCAATTCAACATTATGTCTGCCGGCGTGACGTTGCGAATGGTGGTGGGCTTGGTGGTGTTGATCCTTGGAATTGCCCTGACGGCCAATCTGATCAGCGGGAAGCTCATCAAGGCCATGGACGTGTTGCGAGTGACGTACTTTCACGGAACCTGATGTATGGCTGACGAAAGTGGCGACAAAACCGAAGCACCCACTCCTCGCCGGCGATCCGAAGCCCGCGAGCAGGGAAACATCGCCCGCAGCGTCGATCTCACCGCCGCCCTGCTGATGGTCGGCTCGATGGTTCTGCTCAAGAATTACGGCCTGAACGTGATGATAGCGCTCCGCGCCCTGCTCGAGCAAATGCTGTCAGCGCAATCCCTTGCCAATACCGAACCGACGAGCGCGCTGTCCGACTTCGCCCGCGGAATCTGGATGGCAGGCGTCTCTATCGCGCCTCTGATGATCGGTTTGGTGGTGATCGCCGTCCTCTCCAATATCCTCCAGGTGGGATTCTTCTTCAACCCCGCCAAGCTCGCGCCCAATATCGCCGCCCTCAACCCCCTGAAAGGCATGGGCAAACTGTTCGGCGGCGGCAAAGGGCCGATGTCGATGGTCATGGGCATACTGAAGATCGTGCTCGTCGCGTTTTTTGCCTACACCGCCATCTGCAACAGGATGGACATGATCGTGATGGCCCTGAACCTGGAGTACATGCAGATTTTCGGTCTGGGTGCGCAGATCATTTACGACATCATCCTGCGGGTGGGAATCGCTCTGCTGGTGCTCGCGATCATCGATTACGCATACCAGCGGTACCGCATCGAGCAGGATTTGAAGATGAGCAAGCAGGAGATCAAAGAAGAAATGCGTCGCATGGAAGGCGATCCGCACATCAAGCAACGCCGCCGACAGATTGCGATGCAAATCGCCCAAAAGAAACTGCAAAAAGACGTTCCGACCGCCGACGTGGTGGTGACCAATCCCACTCACTTTGCGGTGGCACTGAAGTACGACGCTGACAAAATGCACGCTCCCCGCGTCGTCGCCAAGGGAGCGGATTTGATGGCATTTCGCATCCGCGAAATCGCGACCGCCAACGGCATTCCGATCCTGGAACGAAAGCCGCTGGCGCGGGCGTTGTTCAAGATGTGCGACGTGGGAGACGAAATCCCTGAAGAGTTCTACTCCACCGTCGCGGAGATTCTGGCGTACGTGTACGAACTGACTGGGAAGATGAAGCAGCAAAGGATGCAAACCGTTTAAGAAAGTTGCTAGCTGCTAGAGAAGAGAATCTCCTGCAACTAACAACTAGCAACTTACTCCATGGCAACCGCAGTAGTTTCCAACCCGATCTTCGCCAAGCTTCATGCCAACCGCGGCATGATCTTTCCGATTGCGTTTATCAGCCTGCTAATGGTGCTGCTGGTGCCGCTGCCGACGGCGATTTTAGACGTACTGCTGGTGCTTAACATCACGCTGTCCGTCATCGTGTTGGTGACGACGATTTATGTGCAGTCGCCGTTGGAATTCGCGGTCTTCCCATCATTGCTGTTGGCCGTCACGTTGTTCCGGCTGGTGTTAAACGTGGCGACGACCCGCCTCATTCTGACGGCCGGCGATCGGTTCTCCGATCCGACCCTCGCCATGCACGGGGCCGGCGATGTAGTGGCGACGTTTGCTGATTTTGTCACCGGCGGCTCGCTTGCGGTGGGGATGATCATCTTTGTGATCGTTTTCGTCATCCAGTTCGTGGTCATCACCAAGGGCGGCGGGAGAATCTCCGAAGTGGCCGCACGGTTCACCTTGGATGCGATGCCCGGCAAGCAGATGGCCATCGACGCCGACCTCAACGCCGGCGTGATCAACGAGGCCGAAGCCCGCCGGCGTCGCGAAGCCATCTCGCAGGAAGCCGACTTCTACGGGGCCATGGACGGTGCCAGTAAATTCGTCCGCGGCGACGCAATCGCCGGCATCATTATCATTCTGGTCAACATCGTGGGCGGGCTGGTGATCGGTGTCGTCGAGTACGGCATGGATATCGGCCAGGCGGCCTCGCTCTTTACGCGATTGACGATCGGCGATGGCCTGGTGGCGCAGATTCCATCGCTGCTGCTGTCGGTCTCGGCAGCCATCATGGTCACCCGTGTGAGCGGTGCAAAAACACTTGGCGACCAGGTGCGTGACGAGATGTTCACGGAGCCGCGCGCGCTCGCTGTGACCGCCGGTCTGCTGGGCGTTCTTGGGTGCATTCCAGGCATGCCACACACGGCCTTTATCGGCCTGGCGTCTGTTTGCGGCGTCGGCGCATGGCTGCTGCACAGGAAACGCAAGGCGGCGCCCACCGTCAACGAGCAGGCCGTTGCCGCAGTCGATGGCCGGAAGCCAGACGATCCAAACGGCACAGCGGATCTTGGCTGGGATGATGTTCAGCCCGTGGACATGCTCGGACTTGAAGTGGGCTATCGCCTGATTTCGCTCGTCGACAAGTCCATGGGCGGCGATCTGCTGTCGCGCATCAAGGGGGTGCGCAAGAAGCTCTCGTCGGAGCTCGGGTTCCTGGTGCCCACGGTGCACATTCGCGACAACCTTGAACTGCTGCCA
>JANMES010000074.1:0-40574 GCA_031377185.1 Phycisphaerae bacterium | reverse complement strand
GCGAACGGGCGATACTGGCCATCCGTGGCCTCCTGTGGGTTGGTGACATTAAGCACCATCAGCCTAACAGGAGGTCACATCTTGCGCGAATGTTGTAAACACAGCCACGGCGCGGAGTTGCGGCTTAACTGAATGGCATTAAGGACGGGTCCAATTAAATGGCGGCCGGAAACAATTGGACCAATCTCGGTTTCTGTTCGCGCGTCTTCGGTTCTCCGTAACGCGCGTGCCGGCGGAAAGTTATTGGCTATCCGAATGGCGTTCAGTGATGTCCCCTTTTCGGGCATGGCCCGCGCCCGGACAGCATCAGTTCCAGGTGCAAAGTGGCAGAAACTGCTGCTCCATCGCTTCAGAGTCTGAGAAAATGCTTCTCAACGGGGACCGCCCCAACTCTGTGCACCACGCATCCAAGCATCGAAATTGCGTTGGTTTGTCTCCTCCATCCGGCGCCCCCAGGCATTGATGGAATCCATGGCCGCGTTGTAGTTGGCGTTGCTCGAAGGTCCGCTGTAGAAGTAGCTTGAGCCGGAGCCACCTCCGTTGTTGGGCTGATTCGCTTGCGCCACGGCCTTGGCGTCTTGGACTGCCTTGTCCAGCACGGCCGTGTCGGTTTCGCCCAGCTTGGCCCGCGCGTAGCCGATCGTTTGAGTCGTGTTCTCGTTTGCGGGATCCAATCCGTACTTCACCACGTAGTCGGTCCAGCGTCGGGAATCGGTTTCAATATTCAGCAGTGCCAGCCGGGCCATCGACTTGTTGTTTGCCGACATCGCCGCATCAAAATCACGGCGGGCGATGGCGAGTTTCTGTTCTTTCAACACGCGCAAGACTTCAAGGCGCTCTGCCATCTCCGCGGCGCGAATTCGTCCCTGCTCTGCCTCCCACTGAGCAATCGCGCGCTCGCGTTCCTGGGCGATTTTCAAGATCTGCGCATTCTCCGCCCTGCGGTAAGCCATCAGCCAAGATTCGGCCCCCTCGGCGGTAGCAAGCGGTTCGGACGTCACACTTTGATCGCGAACCCGCACTTCATAGTGTGCCTGTCCTGGCCGGCGGACGATGTCGTCGAACCGGTGCCGATCACTATTCCAAAACGTAATGTACTCCACGAATTCGGCCCGCTGACGCGATTCCATCAAAGCCCCTAGGCCGCTTGAGGCATCACCGACTTCAATTCGGGCGCAGCGTTCGCCTTCCGGTGTTTTCCACCATACAAGCCAGCCATTCCACACGCCCCAGTTCTTGCCTTTGAGTGGCTCCAAACCCAGCAGATCATCGGGCTTAGGTAGCGTGCGACCGTTGTCGAGGATCAGCCAATACCGGTTGGCCTTGGGGTCGATCTTCACGCCAAAAACACGAGCGACAGTTTCCGGATACATGCCCTGCCACCTCGACTGACGGACATCCAGCATCTCCAGGCGCGGCAGTTCAGGGCTGATAGGCGTCCCGTTTTTTAAGTAAATGCGGTCGCCGGAGGTGTGATGCACGAGCAACGCGCCGTCCTGTCTGAGCAGTTCCATTGCAGCGGTGGGTGAGTCGACGCCGATGTTGTTGAAAGCGATCCCCGGCTTTCCGTTGCCATCGAACAGAACCAGACGTTTCGCTCCGGATTCAATGGCCGCCCAGCGGTCATGGTCACTCCATCCCCTGTCTTCATTCAATTGGTAAGGGACACGGGCGACAGACGTGTAAGGCGATTGCTCCTCCACCGGCTTCGGCCCGGTCAGATCAAACCGCAGCCAAGTCTTTTGACCGAATCGCCTTGCGTAAAGGTAGCGATCGCCGGGTCCCCGCGTCTCCGCGAACTGCGGCGGCAGCGTCCATTGCAATCGGGCGAAGGTTTCGGCGTCGTTTTTCATCAGCAGGCCTTTCATCAGGCCGCTTACGAACTGTCCTTTGGGTACGATTTGCCCGTCAATCGTGACGTCTTGCACCAGCCGAAACTGAGAACCGCCGCTGTCAACGCCCGCGTACGCGCAGTGCTCTACTGCTTGCAGCGGCACCGGACCACCACCAATGCCTCCGCCCGACCCCGAGCAACCGGCCGCTAGCAACGAAACCCACACCGTCATTACAGTTATCCATCGCATTTGGTCACCTCGGGTAAATCTCCGGAGTTATCGTGGTCACTATTTCTCGAACGGCTGCAGTTCCGCGGTGCATTTTTCCCAGCCGCCTTACTCCTACGACGACGACTTCGTCGTTGGCTTGTAGGCGGTTGCATTTATGCTGACCACCTAATTCTAGGTCAAAACCGCCGTGATTAAAGTAGGCCAATTCGCGATTCTCCTGACACAAAGATAGCCGAGTTCGATGAGAACTCGACGGATCACGCGGCGGGCAAACGCTGCCCGCTCGATCGCGTTGAGCGATTCAGCAGCGGCGCTAGCCGCTACTGTGGCCGGGCGCGAAGCCGTTGTCGGTCTTGAGCACCCGCGCGGGCCGTGGTCGCTGAACGGGTAGACCAGGGCGCATACCTTGGCATCCGCGTCCATCCGGCCGACCGCCAGCGAAATAGGGGCGAGGGTCAGGTGTTTTTGGAGCGAGACTCTTCAAAAGGATGGAAGATCGACAAAGAAGATACAAGGGCGGCTGTCTCCAGCCGCCGCGATTGCCGCAAGACCCCGGCGGGTGAGGACACCCGCTCTCCAATAGAGGCCGCAGGGTGATCCCCGGCCGGTGTGGTGGGGATCGTTTCCGGAGAACGGTTCGTGCGGGGCTTCGCGGGCTATCTGGTTCTGCGGTATAATCGGCCGAAGGAGAGCTGGAATGGCCCGCCGCGACGTAAACCCAACATCCGATCCGCGCACCGCCGGGCGAACCCAGCCGGTAAGCCATCCCGAGATCGATGAGCAGTCTGCGCGGATCGAGCGGTACGCCAAGCAGCAGGAAACCGTCGCGGTTTTGGCGCAGGTGGCGATCGAGTCGAGCGATTTGCACGAGTTGCTCCGGCACTTTGTTCAGGGGTTGGCTGGGACGCTGCATATCGACCTGGTCGAAGTGCTGGAATTGCAGCCTGACGGCAAGACGCTTCACCACCGCGCGGGGTACAGTTGGACGGACGGCCTGATCGGCCAGACCAAGGCCGATTCAACCGCCCAAACGCAGGCGGGGTTTACCTTGCTGGCCGACGAGCCGGTGGTTGTGACGGACCTGCTTCGCGAGAAGCGTTTCCAGCCGGACAAGGGTCTGCTCGAACAAGGTGTGGTAAGCGGCATAACCGTTGCGATCGGTGGACGGGTTCGACCGTACGGCGTGCTGGGTGTGTATTCGCGAAAACTCCGCGCGTTTGCTGCCGGCGACGTGTACTTTCTCCGTTCTGTCGCCAACCTGCTGGCGACGGCCGTTCGCGGATTCGAGGCGGACCAGGCCCGGCGCGATTCGGCCGAGCGAGTGCGCGCGATCGTCAATACCCTGGTCGATGGCATCATAACGATCGACGCTCGCGGTATCATCGAATCGATCAATCCCGCCGCCGAACGAACGTTCGGGTATCCCGCGCCGGAACTCATCGGGCGGAATGTCAGCATGATCATGCCCAGGCCTTACCAGGACGAGCACGACACATACCTCCACAATTATCTCACGACCGGCAAGGCGCACATCATCGGCATCGGCCGGGAGGTTATCGGGCAACGCAAGGACGGCAGCACCTTTCCGATGGACCTGGCGGTGAGCGAGTTGAACATCAGCGGCAGGCGGATGTTTATCGGCGTGGTGCGTGACATCACCGAGCGCCGGCGGATGGAGCGGGAGATCCTCGAAGCCGGTGCCGCCGAGCAACGCCGTATCGGCCAGGATCTGCACGACGGGCTCTGCCAGCATCTGGCGGGGATTGCCTTTGCCGCCGAAGTGTTGTCGCAGAAGCTGTCCGCCCGCAAAGCGCCTGAGGCACCCAACATCCGCAAAATCGGCGAGATGGTTGATCAGGCGATCACGCAGGCGCGCGATCTGGCGCGCGGTCTTCAGCCGGTGACGCTCGACGCCAGCGGGTTGTTGTCGGCGTTGTCGGCGCTGGCTCAGAGGATCGAAGAAATCTTCCACATCTCCTGTTGCTTCACCAGCGAAGGAGCGTGCGAGATCGACGACAACAATGTTGCAACGCATCTGTTCCGTATCGCGCAGGAAGCGATCAGCAACGCCATCAAGCACGGGAAAGCTCATCAGATTGCCGTTCATTTGGCGGATACGGCCGACTCCCTTACGCTATCGGTCTGGGACGATGGCGTGGGGTTTCGCCGGGGCGAACAACCGTCGATCGGCATGGGTTTACGCACGATGGATTACCGAGCCCGCGTGATCGGTGGAATCCTGCGCGTCCAGCCCGACGGAGCCGGCGGAACAAGCGTCGTCTGTGCCGTGCGGAACAAACCCGCATCGAGAAACACCAATCAAGGGCAGAACCATGGCGAAGAAAAAGACAACGGCGGTCGTGCCGGTCGAAAAGCAAAAAACCAAAATCCTCGTCGTCGATGATCATCCGATCGTCCGCGAACGCCTGGCCGAACTGATCAACCAGGAGCCCGACCTGTTCGTCTGCGCCGAGGCCGAAGACTCCCACCAGGCACTGGCGGCCGTCGCGGAGCACCAGCCCGGGCTGGCGATCGTCGATATCACATTGAAGGACACGTACGGCATTGAGCTGATCAAGCAGTTTAAGGATCGCTTCCCCAAGCTGCCCGTGCTCGTGCTCTCGATGCACGATGAATCACTCTACGGCGAGCGCTCGCTTCGGGCCGGTGCCAAGGGGTATCTCACCAAGCAGGAAGCGACCAAGAAAGTCGTCACCGCGATTCGCCAAATCCTGGCTGGCGAAATCTTCGTCAGCGAGAAAATGGCCGCCACCATCCTCCGCAAGGTGGCCGGCGGCGGGACCAACGAAGGCTCAAGCCCGACCGACGTACTCAGCGATCGAGAGATGGAAGTCTTCCAACTCCTTGGCGAAGGACTTGGCGTACGCAAGATCGCGGAGAACCTGTTCGTCAGCGTGAAAACCGTGGAAGCCCATCGCGAGCACATCAAGCAGAAGATGAAGTTCAAGAGCAGCGCCGAATTGCTGCGCTTTGCCTTCCAGTATGTGCTGGAAAAAGGCGCCAACCCGCCGACCAATCCTGAGAAATAGCCGCGCGTCACGCGATCGCCAAGAACGCCTGCCCTTTTGGATAGGCCTCGAGTTGTTCGGCTTGTTCATCCCTCGAGGCATCCAAGGGCGTAGAAGATCCTTTGCTGCGATCAGAGCTTGCGAAGCTATTGTCGCATGGGCTACCAGCCCATGTTTATCACGCCGTTAAGCATGGGCTGGTAGCCCATGCGACAATAACTTCACCGGCTCTCAGGAAGACGTCGATTGATACTGGCACGCGATACGTCGCCAACCGCGCTAAGAGTTCCTCTTAATCCGCTAAAACACTTACTTAACCGCGAATCATTCGCAGGCCCGATAGTCGGTCTGGCCGGAGCATCAGAAAATTCCAGCCAGCATTGGAAGGCTCGGGCGTTCCGAGTTTCCAGTTCTGTGATTCTGGAGACCGACATGCCCCCAGCGACCAGGCCAAATCGCCGCCCCCGTGCCAATCCGTTCGAGCGAGCCAATCGCTGCATGCTCGCGCACGCGGAAGTATTGTCGGTCGTCCTCAATGGCGGGGCCGGGTGCGGAAAATCGTCGCTGATCGACGCCACGGTCAAACAGCTTGGTTCGGGCGTGCGTGTGGGCGTGATCTCGTGCGACGTCATCCCCCATCGTGACTCCGGTCGATTCGTCCCGGGATGCGAGCAGCGTACTCGGATCGTCGCCGGTCCGCAGGGCCTGGCAGATGCACAACAGATTCATGAAGCACTCCAGCGACTGGACCTCCATCGAATCGATCTGCTGTTTATCGAAAACATCGGCACGCTTTCATATCGTTGGCCGATGAAGCTGGGGCAGGACGTCACGGTGGCCGTGTTCAGTGTCGCCGGCGGTCACGACAAGCCGTCGATCTACACCGACCTGGTCGAGTCGGCCGACGCAGTGATTCTCAACAAGAGCGATTTGCTGAGCGTGGTTCCATTCGAGCGATCGACCTACCGCTCCGACGTCCGCCGGATCAACCCCAATGCAACGTTGTTGGAACTGTCGGCATTGCATGGACAAGGCCTCGATCAATGGGCCGACTGGCTCCGGCTGCGCGTCAAACGCCGGGAAACCTGCCCTTCGGCTGCGTTTGGATAAGCCCGCCGACAGCGTTGGATCTGAATCGAACAAGGCGGTCATTATGGCAATGACCCATCACCAGCTTCTCCACGACCGTGTTCTCCGGGCGATCGTCCATACGCTGAAGACACTCGGGGTCACTCAGGACGACCCGAACGTGATGAGCTACCCGACCGGCGTTCCCGATTTGGAAGAGCATCTGGATCTACTGATCCGGCTCGCGCACGATTCTGGCCGATGGTCTCGTCAGCAGTATCTGGCTGCGTGGCGAAGGCAGGTGTGTGAGGATTGCCCGCATCAGTTCCCCAGCGAGTATTGCCCGACTCATCAACAGGCGCTATGCGTACCGATCCTTTACGCAGAGCAAATTGCAGACGCGGTTGCCAAGGTTGTATTGGAAGCTCAGGATGCTTGACTGGGGTCGTCGTCGGACCGGTTGGAAACAGACAAGTTCGCGTTGAACACCACCACAAGCGCGTGTGAGCAGAACTGCCTGTTACGCAGCAACGCTCCAATAAGCCGCCCCGCTCGCGGGGCGGACTCGCCACACAAGTGCGGCGGCTAAACAAGGCAATGCAACCGAACCGAAAATGCTCTCGAGGTTCATCCGATCGTCTTCTTCAATGACTTGATCAGCGCCTCGCGATGACGAACCAGCGGGCGGGTGGCCTTGGTTTCACCGGGCGGGGGTTCGGTCGTATCGCAGATGTGCTGGATCTGTTGATCGAGCACCTGCTCGACCGATCCGACCATCGGCTCCACTCCCTCGGCCCGTTCGATCAACTCCGGCAACTGCACGAATACTTCACACTTCTTCTCACAAGCCGGCGGAGTGTCCAGGTCGAACGCGGCGCCGATTGAATGGTGCGGACACGTGCGACAGATGTCTGCCCGAACCGTCAGTTTGGCTCGTTCCAGTTCTCGCGGTGAGGGTTGCACGGAGTGTTGCGAATCCATGACGGGCTCCTGATCTCTCGTTTTCGGCGGCTCTCACCGCAATCGAACTACGCCGGTCGGCTACGCGATGCCGGCGGGGAAATAGTCGTCAGCTGTCTTTTCACGCGTCGTGTTCGGAACGGTTCTCAGCTCGGCCGGATCGTGAGCAACGCACAGCACCGGGCAGGTGACATGACGCATCACGCCCTGTGCGACACTGCCGACCACCGCGGCGGTGAACCGTCCTCGGCCGTGCGTGCCCATGACGATCAGGTCCGCGCCCAACCGGTTGGCGACATCCGCGATCTCGGTGGCCGGGTCGCCTTGGCGAAGCACCTTTTCGATCGGCGCCACACCGCTCAGCCGATCCGCAGTCTGGTCGAGCAGCTTCTGCCCGGCTTCCAGGCACATCGGTTCAAGCTCGAACTGCTCGTACGCCAGGTCCGGGTTGGTCGGCGGCGGGATATGGGCTATGTGAACCAGGCACAACTCGCTGTGCAGGCTCTTGGCCAGCTCAGCCGCCACGTTGATCGCAAAGCCCGCCTGCAGGCTGTTATCGACCGCGACCATGATTCGCCGGAACAGCGGTTTGGCTGGCGTCGCTTCGACCGGCGCTGCTGCGGTCACCGCGTCAGCTTCCAGCCGCTTGCACGCGTCTTCCACGTGCTGCTTGAGCGATTCCCGCTCCGCCTCGCGGAGCCGGTTGGTCGCCACGTTCTTCTCAGCGGAGAGATAACTCTGAACGGCTTTCAAAAGAGTGTCGGTACGCATGGCAGCTCCTGTTGGTTTGCGATGCACGTCAAACATCAAGGCCTCATGCCGATTCGACGTGTTACAGTATTGGATCGCCCGTGGATGCCCTCAATCGGACGGGCGAACGATTTCGCGATAGAGCAATGTCGCAGGGGGTTAGGTCTTTCACCTAAACCCAACGGTGGAACACCATCCGACAGCAATCCGTTGTCATACTGAGAGGACGTGAAAGAATGATGCGCCAGGATTGCCAAGAATCGCCAAGGAGGAGAGGCCGATATGAATTCTCATGACGCATTGCTCAAAGGAGGGGAACGCTCACCCGTACCACGGGCCTCCGGCCCGTGCGGGCGATGCGAAATAGCCGGGAGCCTCATTTTCTCCCATTCGCGAGCCACCGGCACGGGCCAGAGGCCCGTGGTACGGGTGAGTTTCAAACGGCCTCAACGACCGTTATGACGAATTATTTCGGACGAAGTGAGATCCCCTATCGACACGCCGGCCTTGTCGTGGAGGGCGGGTGTCCTCACCCGCCGGGTCTGTCGAAAAACGTGGCGGCTGGGGACAGCCGCCCTCCAGACAGATCGAATGATTTTAGACAGAACCCGACCTCAAGCCGACGCTCACACCGCCTTCACCGGCGCCGGCCGTTTCTCCGCCAAGGGCTTGGTCGTGCAGCTCGACGGGTCGATCCCTGCGAGCATCGTGCCTTGGCCGCGGGATTCGTGGCTGCGCCATAGCGGCGGGTCGAGGGGGTCGCGGAACTGGATTAGGACCGTCGTTCGCGCTTCCGGGCTGACGTTCACGCCCGAGCCGTGGATCGTGAGGTAGTTGAAGAACAGCACGTCGCCGGCCTCGGTGGGGCAGGGGGTGGCGCCTTCGATCGGATAACGCTCGGATGAAAGCGACGAATCCCCCTTGTTGTCCGGCTCTAATGGTCCCAGCTTGTGGCTGCCGGGCACGACGCGAAGGCAGCCTTTTTCCAGCGGCGCATCGTCAAAGTGAATGACGGCCGCGGTCATCGATGTGCCCTGATGCGGGAAATACCAATAGTCCTGATGCATCGGAAACGGCGAGCCCTTTTCCGGCGGCTTGATGAACATCTTGGTGTGGTGCAGCTGCACGTTGGGCCCGATCAGGTCGGCCATGATCGCCGTCAGACGCGGGTCGAACACCATGCGTGTGTAAATCGAGGCGTAAAACTGCACGTCGTGGCAGCAGTAAATAACCGTCTTTTGATCCGGCTCGGTTTTCCGCACTGATCCCCAGGTGGCGTCGATATTTCTGATCTTAAGTATCCGATCGACGACAGCTTGCCCTTCGGCCCGGAAGGCGGCGGCCTCCTCGCGGGTGAACAGGCCCTTGATGAGAAGGTAGCCGTTTTCGTCGTAAAATCGCTTCTGTTCTGCGGTCAGGCCGGTCGGTTTCATCGATGATCTCCTTAGAGTCGAGCACAAGCACCTTTCGCACGCGCGTTGGCACATGGAGAAAGAGTCTAAGTCGCCGCAAGCAATTGGCAATTGGAATGTTTCACCAGCCGTGGTAAAAATTCAATAATGAAACTGGGCGAACATTTCCATTGGCCGCTGGGCGTTTTGCCGCAGATATCAACCGCGGGGCGGTTCGGGCATGACGACAAGGCGTTTGAAACCAACTACGTTTCGCATACGCACGCCCTTCACATTTACACGTATCCAGCGGCGTTTCGCCTGGGCGATCGCAGTTTCGCTATTCGGCCGGGGGATTTGACGATCACTCCCGCTGGCGTGGAATCGAGGTACGACTTGCCCAGGCCGGGCTTTCACTGGTGCGCGCATTTTGTACCGGTTCATCAAGATCGGAGGCATTTCGATCCGGCCAAGCATGCGCGGTTGCCATACCACTTTCCCCTCGGATCACTCAGCGAACACGCAGGGCAGCGGATCATGTCGATCGCGCGGTTGTTCGCCAACTCGGCCGACCCGGTCGCGCGGGCAGGCGCGTCTGCGGCGATGCTGGAACTGCTGCTGTGGCTGGCGATGCAATCGAGAACCGCCGGGCGGTCGCCGGCGTCACCCGCCGGAGCGGGGGCGATCGAGCGGTCGGCGGCGCTGATGCAGGAGCGGCTTGCTTCGCCGCTCAGCATCGCGGATCTGGCCGACGAGGTCGGGCTGACGCAGAACTATCTCGCGCGGCTGTTCCGCCAGCGGTTCGGCATGACGATGCCTCACTTCCTGCTGACTTGCCGGATGAACCACGCCAAGCACCTGCTGCAGCACACGACCTCGCCTATCGCCACCATCGCCCAGCGCGTGGGCATGCCCGACGCGCAGCACTTCAACAAGCAATTCCGCCGTCTGGTCGGCGTGAGCCCGTCGGCGTATCGGTTAGCGGAGGCATGAAACGAAGATTGAAAAGATTGAAAAAATGAATGCCAATCTCCTCATCTTTTACATCTGTTTCATCTTCGTTACATGCCTTGGTTCCTACATTGTTTGATCCAGTGAGATGCCCGCCACTTGCATCTGCCTGAACGCCCGTGAGAATGTGCGGCTCAAACATTGGAGGCAACGGAATGGCTTATCTTCTCGGGATCGACATCGGCACGAGCGGTACGAAAACCCTGGTCTGCGACGAGGACGGTAAAGTCCTGGCGACGGCGATGGCGGAGCATCGGATTTACTCGCCCAAGCCGGGTTGGTCGGAGCAGAACCCGGAAGACTGGTGGTCGGCCACCGTCACCGCCACCAAGGCGGTGCTGAAGAAGGCGAAAGTCAAAGGCTCCGAGGTCAGCGCCGTCGGCCTGAGCGGGCAGATGCACGGCAGCGTCTTTGTCGGCCAAGGCGAGAAAGTGCTTCGGCCTGCGCTGCTATGGAACGATCAGCGCACGCAAAAGCAGTGCAACGAAATCACCGCCAAAGCTGGCGGGCGCGAGAAGCTGATCGACCTGGTCGCCAACCCGGCCCTGACCGGCTTTACCGCGCCTAAAATCCTCTGGGTCCGCGAGAACGAGCCGAAGGTGTACGAGAAAACCCGGCAGATCTTGCTGCCGAAGGACTACATCCGCTTCCGCATGACCGGCGAGTTCGCTTCGGAGGTGTCGGACGCATCGGGCACGCTGCTGCTTGATGTCGTCAACCGCAAGTGGAGCGACAAGCTGCTGGGGTTGCTGAAGATCGATAAAGCCCTGCTCCCAAGCGTACACGAGTCGCACGAAGTCACCGGAATGTTAAGCAAGTCCGCCGCCCAAGCCCTCGGCTTAGCCGTGGGCACACCCGTCGTCGGCGGCGCGGGCGATCAGGCGGCGGGCGCTGTCGGTAACGGTATCGTCAAATCCGGCATCGTCAGCGCCACGCTCGGTACGAGCGGCGTGGTGTTCGCCCATTCCGATCAGCCCGTCCGCGATCCGCTCGGCCGCGTTCATACCATGTGCCATGCAGTTGCAGGCAAGTGGTGCGTCTTCGGCTGCATGCTGTCGGCTGGTGGGAGCTTCCAGTGGTTCCGCAACCAAATGGGATCACAAGAAATCATCGACTCCAAGAAGCAGAAGGTCGATCCGTACGATCTGCTGATCGAAGTAGCCGAGTCGGCCCCCGCTGGTAGTGAGGGGCTTTACTTCCTTCCGTATCTGACGGGCGAGCGCTGCCCGCACCCTGATCCGAACGCCCGCGGCGCGTGGATCGGGCTAACTGCTCGCACCACCCGCAACATGATCGTCCGCAGCCTGCTCGAAGGCGTCACCTACGGCATGCGCGATGCACTGGAAATCATGCAGCAGATGAAGATCCCCATCACCCAAGTCCGCGCCAGCGGCGGCGGGGCGAGGAGCGATTTCTGGCGGCACCTGCAGGCCGACGTCTATAAGCAGCCGATCGTCCTCACCAACGCCGCCGAGGGCCCCGCGTACGGCGTGGCGATCCTCGCCGGCGTCGGCACGGGCGTGTGGGACAGCGTCGAGCAGGCGTGCGCCTCCTCGATCAAGCAATCCACCAAAGTCACTCCGAACAAAAAGCTGTCGGCCGTCTACGACAGGCATTTCGTGGTTTACGACAAGCTGTACGGCGACCTGAAGCCGCGGTTTGCGGAGATGGCGGCGGTCTGAATCCAAGAATAAGAATGAACGCAGAGGCGCAGAGACGCAGAGAGGAAGAAATTGCATTGTCTTCTCTGTGTCTCTGCGTTCATAAGTAATCCTCTTAGCGCAACCTTTGCGTGACAACGTTATCTACCGACGTTCAAAGCGATGATAATTTTCGACATTGCCGGACGATTCGCTTAACCTACGCGCCGCGTTGGTCGAAAAAAGGCTGTCGGTGTACTACTCATTACAGGCCGGTCATGAAATTATCGCTCGTTTCGATTGAAAAAGAGGGGTTTGTTCGCGTGGCGGTCGAGGGCAACCTGGTGGCAAGCGAAATCGACGCCGTCGGCAACAACCCGATGGCTGGGCTGCTGGGCGTGACGTGGTTTAACAACCGCGTTTGCCTCGATATGAAGCGTTGCGACTACATAGACTCCAGCGCCATCGGCTGGTTCATGGCGTCGAACAAAGCCTTCAAACAGGCTGGCGGGCGATTGGTGCTGCACTCGGTTCAGCCGGCCGTGCAGCAGATTTTCGATCTGCTGAAAATCGGTAAAACCATCACGATCGTCCCCGACGAAGCCGCCGCCCGCGAACTACTGACGCAAGGAGGCGCCAAGTGATCACCGAAATCGAAAAAGCCGTTCTCATCGACGTCAGTAAGTTCACGCCGGAAATCGCCGTCGCCCGCCTGATCGAACACGCCGCCGAGATGGGCGCCAGCGACCTATTCCTCGTCAGCAATTCCAACCACATCGCTGCCGAGGTACGACATCACGGGATCGTACGGACGACGGCACACATCGCCGTTGAGCAGGGCAAAAAGTGCCTCAGCTACATCAAGGCCAACGCCGCCATGGACCTGACCGAAAAGCGACGCCCGCTGGACGGCCGATGGATTTACAAAAAGCCCGACGGATCGATCATCGACCTGCGAATCAATGTCATCCCCACGATGTACGGCGAAGACTTCGCCATCCGCATCCTGTCGCGCGGGAACAAGCTGTTCACGCTGGAAAACGTCGGCCTCAGCCGCGAGCAGATGCAGACGTACCTCGGCTGGATCAACTCGCCCAGTGGCTTGATCCTGATCACCGGGCCGACGGGCTCGGGCAAAACCGCGACGCAGTACGCGTCGATGATCAAGCTCAACGACGGCAAGCGCAAGATCAACACGATCGAAGACCCGATCGAATACGCCATCGACGGCCTGCGGCAATCGCAGGTGAACCCGGCGATTGACCTGGGCTTTGGCGAGCTGCTCCGCAGCGTGCTGCGCCAGAGCCCCGACGTGATCATGATCGGCGAAATCCGCGACGAAGTGACCGCCAAGACGGCAGTCTACGCCGCCAACAGCGGCATCCTGGTCTTCGCGACGCTGCACGCCCCGCACGCGGCGGCGGCGATTCAGACGATGCGGTCGCTGGGCTCACCGAGCCATTTCCTCGCCAGCAGCCTGCGCGGCGTGGTGTCGCAGCGGCTGGTGCGCACTTTCGATCCGGCCACCCGGCAGGAGTTCGATCTCGACGACGACAACGACACGTTCGACGAAGTCAAACCCTGGCTCGCCGCCGGCGAAGGCAAAAAGATCTACGCCGCCAAGCCCGCTCCCAGCAACCAAATGACCGGCTACGCCGGCCGGGCGGGCGTGTTCGAGGTGCTCAACGTCTCCAAAGCCATCCGGCATCTGATCTCCGAGGAAGCGCCGATCAAAGCCATCCGCGACAAGGCGATCGAAGAAAAAATGCTCGACTTCCGCAAGGCCGCGCTGCTCAAAGTCGCCCGCGGCGAAACCAGCACCGAAGAAATCCTCCGCGTCATCCCGAGCGAGCAGTTGCTGGCGGATGTGGAGTAGGATTGAACGAACGCCAAAACGCCAAGAGCGCCAAGGTCAGAGCCAAGAAGAATCCAAACACGAAGCAACGAAGATACGAAGAAATTCAATACTGAACGCAGAGGCGCGGAGACGCAGAGAAGAAAATACCCTCTTCTCCGCGTCTCTGCGTCTCTGCGTTCATTATTCTTCGTGACTTCGTGTCTTCGTGTTTAATCCTCTTCACTTGACGCTTCACGATGCCGTTCATTTCGATCCGACCGCCGCTGGCGCGAGCGACTTCATCGCCGGCTTGGCCTTGCCGGCGGAGTCGAACAACGCGAACTCGCTCCACATATCCGACGCGTACCACTCGGGGCTCCAGTAAAACACGCCGGCGAGGTGCTGGTTCTCCCTGGCCGATGAGAAAAAATCCGCGATCCATTTATGCTGACCGGCCGGGTCGAGCGAGTAGCCGGGCACGGGTTTGTTCCAATCGGCGAACTGCCCCGGGAACTTGGCCGCGCTCGGGTAGCCGGATTCGCAAACGATCACAGGCTTCTTCAGCGCCGTTGCGATGGCATCCACCTGCGTGTGCAAAAACGCCAGCGGGCGCTCTTTCTCGTCACCGGCCGACGTGGGGAAATAACTGAGCCCTGCGTAATCCACCTGCACGCCACCGGCCAGCATCGCCTGCCAGAACGCCGTGCACCAATCCGCCTTGGCCCATTGCGCCAGGTGCAGGATGAACTTCGCATTCGGCTGCGCCTTCTTCACCCCGCGCTCAGCCGCCAGGATGATCGGAATCATTGGCGGCCAGATTTTGGCGCGCATGTAATCCACGCTCACCCGTTTGGGCCAGGCTTCTTCAAACACGCCGCAAATACCGAAGTCGATCTCGTTGCCGATCTCGAACAGCTCGATGTTGATGCCCGCATCGATGAAGTGTTTGGTGACGCGCTGGGCGTACGCCTCGATCGCCGCGAGCTTCGCCGGCTCGTCCAGATCCTTCCAGATCGCCGGCAGCGGCTGCTTCATCAGGTCTGCCCAGTTCTCGCTGAGGAAGATCACCAGGTACGGCTTGATCCCCGCCGCCTGCGCCCGCTTGGCGACGGCGGTGGCGTAGTTCAGCCCGTTCACACCTTCATCGCCGGTCCACAGCCGCACGCGAAACGTATCCCCGCCCGCGTCGTGCAAGATCGCAAACAAATCCCCCGGCCTCTCGCCCGCCGACCACGTTTTGCCGGCCTTCTCCAGATCAAGCGAATAGTTCGCATCCACCCCCGTCATGAACGGCCGGGTGGATTGGGCCGACACTCGCCCGGTGAGGAAAACAGTCGACAGCAGCAAAAACATCAAGAATCGCATGACCCGACCATAGCGACGACCCGCGGGGGGTCGTCAAGCAAGAAATCTTCGAACACGATTGAATTGTCCGCGCCGCTTGTAGTACTGGAGGGCGGGTGTCCCCACCCGCCGAGTTCCCCAAAAAACGCGGCGGCTGAGGACAGCCGCCCTCCAAGCGCTACGAATTGCGCGAGATGCGAACGCCGACTCGTTCTACGGCGGCAAACAATCAGTAGTGATTCCTTGCTTACACCTGTCCTGGCCTCGATTCAATATTTTCACACCGAAAACCACAACTCTCTATTGATAAGACATTTACGAAAAATAAAAGGTACTCCAAGGTACTCCAAGGTACGCAACAGGTAGCGAATCAAACGCCCAGAGACTCGCCCGCCGGCCCGGTGAGACGTCACACCATTCTGCAACACTTCTCAGGTCGTAGATTGTCAAATAGCGCAAGAGCCGTGCCGCAACACGTCCGCCTTCTCTATAGACTCGTGTTGCTTTGCGTTCGGCACGCCGTGCGCGCAGCACGCAGTCCGGATGCTGCGATCCTCGAATGAATTCGCCGAAGACGGCGGCTGGTTTTTAAGAATGGCTGTTACGCCGATGCCGCGAAATTGGCGCACCGCGGGTTCCAAAGATTCTACTACCTTCTTTGTTTATTTGACCGGAATCTTGGGACGCTCATAAACATCGGCCGCTGACACCTGCAGCATCTCTAGCGCCTTTGCAATTCGCTCAATTTGCTGTGAGTCGAGATTACGTCGATATTTGGGGAGCGGATCAGGTGCGATGGTTTGGAGTAGGTTCTCTTGGTGTACCAGCCAGTACTTGTTTCCCATCGAATCGCCCTGCGTGAAACCAAATGGAACGGCCAGTACCGCCTGAACCCAGCGAACCGGAGTGCCCATCACCACATCGAGTTTTTTCTTTAATTCAGCCGACTGGGCGAGTACCTGTCTGTCGTACTCGCAGGAATTTCCGTTGTGCAGCAAACCGCTAGGTGTGCGAGAAAAGAGGCCTCGCATTGACTTTGTTGAAATGCAGAATATTCCGGCAGGGCCGAGAAGAACGTGGTCTATATCGCTTTCAGGATCGAGCTTAATCCCGTTGAAGATGTGCCAATTGTCGTCGAGATCTTCAAGAAGCCAAGCAATAAGCCCCTCGGCCTGTCCCCCGCGGAGAAAGAAAAGACGCTGCTTGGAGAGTTCATCAATGTATGGGTCCGCCCGCTTCATGCCAAAGTAAGCAATAGAGAGCGTCGCAATCGAAGGGATAAGCATCAGATACGATTTGGGAAATCGGAATGCGAGTCCAATTGCAAACCCAAGGCAGGCACCCGCAACCAGCGCAAAAATAAGCAATATCAAAATAATCCGTCGCGCACGTTTTCCTGCTTCGCTTTTTCCGTATTGACCTGCCTTCTGGTGTCGATGTGCCATGTCTCTGCCTAGCCTACTATGCGACCTTGGGGATCGCAAAAACTCAAAGCCAGTTGCCGTTAATTGTGAATTGAATATTTCGCAGTGATATGCCTTTTACTTCATCATCCCCATGGCCAGCTTCGCCACGTTCATGCTCGCCCCCGGTTTATCCAGTTGCTGGATCAGCTTTTCCAGCTTCAGGTGTTGGATCTCCAGCTTGTCCGGATGTCGCAGCAAATCGATCGCGGCGATGGCGACCGGTTCGTTGCTGCCGTGCCAGGGGATGAACTCGGGGACGATGTGCTTGCCCACGCCGGCCAGCAGGTTGACGAGGGAGAAGGTGCGGACTTTGATCAGCCATCGCCCGATGCCGTGCCAGAGGATGGGGCTGCCGCGGTAGACGACGATCATCGGCACGCCGAAGCTGGCGACGTGCAGCGTGGCCGTCCCGCTGGCGACGATGCAGAGGTCGCACTGGGGGACGAGTTCGTCGAAGTGGTCCTGCGAATACTCCAGCCGGGGGAAGGTGGCGGCGTGTTCGACGACGATCGGGTGCGTGGCAGCGGTCGTGGGGACGATGAAGCGCACGTCGGGGAACGCCAGCCGCAGTTTGCGGGCGACGTCGAGCATCGGGGGGAAGTTGCTCTTGGCTTCGGACGCGCGGCTGCCGGGCAGCAGGCCGACGATCGGCGGACGATCGGGGAAGACCGGGCCCGGCGGACGCTCGCGGGTGGCGGGCAGCTCATCAAACAGCGGATGGCCGACGAACGTCGCGGCCACACCGAGCTTGCGGAAGTACTCCTGCTCGAACGGAAGGATGCAGGCGATATGGTCGACGACTTTGCGGATTTTCTTGATCCGGTACTCGCGCCACGCCCACAGCTGCGGGGCGACGTACTGCATCATCGGCACGCCGCGCTCCTTGGCCAGCCGGGCGAAGTGGATGTTCATGTCCGGCGAATCCACGCCGATCACCAGGTCGGGCTTATGCGCAAGGAAGTAAATCTGCGTCCACTTGAGGACTTTCTTGATCTCGAAATACCGCAGCGCCCCGCGCCAACCCATGGCGGCTTTTTTGACGGTCTCGTGGTGGATGGTCGCACCAGCGGCGCGCATGAGCGGCCCGCCGTGGCCTTCGATGACGATCGTCGGATCGAGCGCCTTGAGCGATTTGATCAACGCCGCCGCATGCTGATCGCCGCTAACCTCGGCCGCCGTGATAAAGACGCGTTTGGGCACGTGTGGCAGTGCAACCGGGGGCGAGGGAAGTGTCAAGGATGCACCCTCGCCCGGTACGCCGGGAGAGGGCAGGGTGAGGGTTCTGCGGCGACGGGCAGAGACCGCGAAGGCGCGAAGATGACGCGAAGAAATTCATTAAGCCGAATTGCATCTGATTACACTCGCATCGGCCTTGGGTGGTGAAGGGTTGGTCTTTTGTGTACAAGTCCGCATACGAGCGATTTCATTTCTTTGGGCCGGTGCTTCAATGCTATGGAGTGTACTGTTATGAAACGCAGGTCATTATCCGCCGTGTCCATGACGACCATCCTCTTGATGGCGATCGCCAGTTCGGTGTCAATCGCTGCGTCAATCGATGGCAAGATCACCTGCGACGATGAAAAGCATTCGGCGGCGGTCGGGGTGATGGTGGAATTGTGGAACACAAATGAATCGGGGAAACAAGAGCGCAAGTCAGGCGTCGCGACGACCACGGCCGGAGATTTCAATTTTGCGGGGTTGTCGCCCGGCACCTATCAGCTCAAGTTTCGCTGGAGACCAACGAAGGCGGATGACGTTTTGCTGGATTACTATATCCCACGTGCATCCGATGAAATTAAACTCGATAAGCATTCTGAGATCCACCGTCCTGTGGTTGCGCTGCGCGGAGCGACGATTACAGGTAAGGCAGTTCTGGACAGAAAGCCTTCCGCCGGCGCTTTAGTGACCACAAAATCCTCGTCACTGGAGTCATTAATCAAAACAGACGACAAAGGGATTTTTCGCCTGACCGGGGTAAGGCCCGGCCAAGACGCTCTTGTCGAGATCCTTTGCAACACGGAGCGCGTCAGATATCTGAAACGTAACGTCGTGAAGGCCGACAGGGTAAAAGCGGGAGCAACGATCGAACTGCCGGATGTGGTTTTCGAAACGCTCAGTGGTATCAATAATCTAAGCGGAGTCTTGCAAAATGCTGACGGCTCGCGGCACGCGGGGATTCGTCCCCTTCCGGCAATCAGCGAGGACGGGAAATTGAAATTTCTCCTCATATTCAGAGATGGGGTGCTTAACACGGAATTGTTTCCAGGGAAGTACAAAGTGTTTAACGATGCCTTCGCGGACGAGCAGAGTCCTCTTGCTACAATTGAAGTTCCTGCCCAAAACGTCGTTCTGAAATTAAACAAGAAATAGGGAAAGAACCGGCGGCTGTCCTCAGCCGCCGCGAGTTTCGACGAACACAGCGGGTGAGGACACCCGCCTTCCATGGTAGGCATTGATCACTCGTGCTTTCAGATCATGCCTTTTTCTTCCTTCGTGAAGCTTCGCATCATCTTCGCGCCTTCGCGGTCTCTGCTCTGGCCCGCAGAACCCTCACCCCAACCCTCTCCCTGCGAAGCGGGCGAGGGGTAAACCCGTGCTTTTGCCCGGTCGATCAGCTTGCGGTACACTGTGCGGCTCGTTTTTGAGATATAGGAGCAGTTATGCGTCATGTGATATCGGCCTTGGTGATCAATGAATCGGGCGTGCTGGCGAGCGTGGCGGGGATGTTTGCCGCTCGCGGGTTTAACATCGATTCGCTGGTCGTCGGCCGCACTGAGAACCCCGAGCTCAGCCGCATGACGATCGTCTGCACGGCCGACGACAACACCATCGAGCAGGTCCGCAAGCAGTTGGCCAAGCTCGTGCCGGTGGTGAAGGTCCGCGATTTCAAGGACGCGGCGTACGTCGAGCGCGACCTGCTGCTGGTGAAAGTGGGCGTGACCCCCGACAAGCGCAGCGAAGTGATCGAAGTCGTCCGACTGTTCCGCGGCAATGTGGTGGACGTGGCGCCCGACAGCGTGATGGTGGAACTGGTCGGCACGGAAGAAAAGCTCGAAGCCTTTATCGAGCTGATGCGTCCGTACGGCATCGAAGAAGTCGCCCGCACGGGCGTGATCGCGATGGCCCGCGGGAATCAGTCGAAGGAAAAGGCGAGTGTCGCTCCGTCGAAAAAACGCACCCGCAGCATGGACGCCCCGGCGTCGGCGGCGCTGCCGCCGAGCTAGTTGAATCGAATAGAAATGAACGCAGAGACGCAGAGAAGAGAGATACAATTTTCTTCTCTGCGTCTCTGCGTTCATGTTTGCTGGTTTGATTGCACGCGAAGGGTCGAAGCGACGAAGGAACGAAGGAAACGGTAAAACAAAGATTACTCAGATTTCACAGATCGAATTCATCTGCGTAATCTGCGTAATCTTTGTTTTTTCTTTGTTGCATCGTCGCTCCGTGGTTCATCCTTCTTTATCGATATCGGATTGTTAATCCGGATTCGCCTTACGCCCGCCGAGCAGTTCCAGCACCGCGTTGACGTGTTTGAGCGTCGCGCCTTGGCCCTGCTTCACGACCGCCAGCGCCCGCTGGCCCATTTCTTTCGCTTGGTCGGGAGTTGAGATCAGGACGGCGGCGGCGTCGGTGAGGGATTGGGTGTCTGCGATCACCATCATTGCGTCGGCGGCTTTGAAGAGGTTCATCGCCTCGGCGAAGTTCTGCGTGTACGGGCCGACGAGTACCGGTTTGGCCAGGGCGGCGGGTTCGATCATGTCCGAGCCGTGCTGGCTGGGGCCGAGGTCGACCAGTGACCTGCCGACGAAGACCAGATCCGCCATCGCGTAGAACTTGCGAAGCTCGCCCATGGTGTCGCCGAGGATGACGGCGGGCACGGGATTCAAAAACGACAAGCCCGGCGGGGCGGAGCGGCGGCGGCAGATGAACTTGCACTCGCCGATCAGCCTGGCGACTTCATCAAACCGCTCGGGGTGGCGCGGCACGATCACCAGCCGCAGGCGGGCGAAGCGTTTGAGCAGCTCGCGGTAAACACCGAGGATGATCTTCTCCTCGCCGGGCCCTGTGCTGCCAGCCACCCAGATGATTTCCTCCGCCGGGTTCAAACCGACGGATTCGGCCAGCTCGGCTGCCCCAGGGACTTTCGCGCCCGGTTGGGCGGTGTCGAATTTCATCGTGCCGGTCACGCGCACGCGATCGGGCAGCACGCCCAGCTTGGTGAACCGCTCGGCGTACATTGAGTCTTGCGCACAAGCCAGGTCCAGCCGGCGGAACATGGAGAACGTCGCGATTTTCCCCAGCCGGTAGTTGCGGTAGCTTTTCTTGGTGATGCGCCCGTTGGCCAGCATCACCGGGATGCCTCGCTTCTCGCAGGCTTCGGTAAAGTTCGGCCAGACTTCCAGTTCCATCAGCACCACGATGGCGGGTTTTAGCGCATCGAGCGACCGCGCAACAGCCCAGGTAAAATCCAGCGGGTAGCGAATGAGCGTGACGGCGGGGTCTTGGCCGTATAGTTCCTTGCCGCGGTTGTAGCCGGTGACAGTGGTGGTCGAGACGATGTACTGCAGGTCCGGGCGTTTGTGTTGCAGCACGCGGATCATCGCGCGGGTGGCGTTCATCTCGCCGAGGCTGACGGCGTGAATCCACACCGCCGGCTTGGCAGTGTCGCGCGTGTGATCCTTGGCCATCCGCTCGCGGAAGGCTTGAAAGACCTTCTCCCGCGACCGCTTGGAAAGCAGCCAGACGGGGCTGGCGACGCCCAGGCCGAGGCCGTAGGCGATGTCGTAGGCGTTGATCATGGTGCGAATCTCTAGGCCGTCGTTTGTATCGTGAGAAGGGCGTGAGACCAAATATTTAGGCGTGGGGCGAGGGTCCGATATTTCCCGCTCCCGAAGGTAAAGAAGAGAAACAAAGATCTCCCAGACTTTAAGCAGGAGAATTCCGAATCTGCGTCATCTGCGGAATCTGTGTAGGTTTTTTCTCCCGAAATTGTATTTTTCCGAGACAACGAGTGCTAAAAAATGGATTTTTTCTGCCAAAACAGGGCTCTCTTAGGTACAATCTTGTCGCGAGTTACATCTCTGTCCGTCTCGCTTTGACGATCTCGCATCATCTGACAGCAGGCCAAATGAAGACACCACGAATCAAGGCATTTACTCTTGTCGAGTTGCTGGTCGTCATCGCCATTATCAGCCTTTTGATTGCCCTTCTGCTGCCTGCCTTGAAGAAGGCGCGGTACGAGGCGATGAACGTATCGTGCCAGTCCAATCTGCGGCAGATCGCGGCTTGCTTCCAAATGTATGCGATTGAAAACAAAGGTTACTACCCAAGAAGCCCCACGGATGAGACTTCATGGACCGTGCCTCCCACCGCCATCTACATGCCGGCTGTGGATCGCCAACTCGACTGGCGAACGCCGATGAAGCGGTATACAGGTCCGTCGATGAAGAAGTTGTGGACTTGTCCTCTGGCTTCGTATTTTTATCAGCGAGGCGGCGTCACCTTTTCTCAAGTACCCGTGGACCTGGATACCTATTCGAATAGTTTCGTGACCTCATATGCCCATTTCGTGGGTCGAACTCCGTGGGGCAACGGAAGTGTTGTAAACGACGGATACTGGGGTTCTGGCGCTGCGTTCTTCAACCTGACCAAGGGCATGAAGAAGATGGGGCAGACGCAAAATTTCAATTGCGCGGACAGCAAATACAACAAGAAGGATTTCCAGATCTTCTCCGCCGACGTGATGTGGTATTGGTGGGGCCTGCGGTCCGTGCATGGACGAGCCGAGAGTGCCTCGGATCCTTTGTCAACCTACGGTGAATACAGCAGCGACAGCGTTCTAACCCAGCCGCATGCCCCGGTCGATTTCAATTACTCGTTGTCGGATGGGTCGGTTCATAGCCTCCGCAGGGTGATCTACAAAGACCCGCGTGTCACCATTTCAAGCCCAACCCGCGAAAGAGGCTGGGTGCTGCCCCTCGAATGACGAGGCGTTGCAGAAAATAATCATCCAGAAACTGGTACAGGGCAAAACAATGGGTGAAACTCAGACCGTCGCGGGGCCTTTTCACCGCCGTAACGGTTGAACCGTCAGCCGATATTGTATCTCCTTGCAGACCCTGCCTCCATCTCGTTATTCCTCCGTTTAGATCGGATCGCGCGCTTCCTATTTTCAGTCTAGCGGACGTCGGCGGCGGCTCTTCGATTGCCCCGGGGTCAACAAAACTCGGTTTTCGGCATATATTGCACGGGCTTTGATCCATCAGGCTCGGCGGGGACTGGAGTTTCGTTCTATGCGTGTTGTCAATTGCTGCTACGCGTTGCTCCTCTTACTTTCGTTATTCGCTTCTGCTGCGCCGGCGCAGCGTGCGGATGTGGCGATTGAAACCGATCGGGAGCGGACCTTGTCCAAGGAGTCGCAGGCAGAGTTGATCAAGCTTCGGGACGCCGGGACGCTGATGTCCTTCGATCGGGTCAAGCAAAGCTTCCGCGAGCCTGCGCCGATGGCGATCGAACTGCCTCCTCCGTCCAGGGAACTTCTGACGCCAGCCAAGATCGCCACTCGCGCGCGGGCGTCGATGCTGCGGGTCGGGTGGTGCTATCAGTGCCACAAGTGCAACGACTGGCACATGAATCTCGCCGGTGGGTACGTGATCGCGGCCGGCGGGATCGGCGTCACCTGCGAGCACGTTGTCGATCCGAGCAATGACATGAAAGAGGGTTATCTAATCGCTTTGGACGCCCAAGGCCAGTTGTACGCCGTCACCCGTATTCTGGCGATCGACCCCAAGATGGACGTCGCGATCTTCCAGTTCAACGGTGCTCTGCCCCCGCTGCCCCTGAACGATCAGATCGGTCCGGGCGATGCGGCATTTCTGCTCAGCGACCCCAAGGGGCACCTAGGGTATTTCAGCGCAGGGATGGTCAACCGTTTCTATTGGCTCGACGCCAATCGCGGAGACCCCAATCGGCTGGACGATGCCCGGCGGCTTCGGGTCAATGTCAGCACCGACTGGGCACCGGGCAGCAGCGGGGCGGCCGTTTTGGACGAGTGCGGGAACGCCATCTGCCACGTGTCCCGGATCGAAACCGAAGTCGCCCCGTTGCGCACCGTCCCACGCGTCGATCCGCCGGCCAACAACCCGGCGACCAGGGCCGCTCGTCCTGTCAAAACCGCCCTCGTCGGCACACAGATCGTCTTCCACGAGGGCGTCCCCGTGCGTGGCATCAAACTGCTGGTGGATCGGATGAACTCAAACGCGAACAAGCCAACGACAAAGCCGGCGCGGGAGTAATACGAATCCCATTTACTTTCCGCGCGGGTCTTGGTTCCACTCCCGGTATTCCGGGAGAGGCTAGGTGAGGGTTCTTGGCGTTCATCAAAGCGCTCTGCGAAGTGAAACAGAACCCTCTCCCGGCCTCTACCAGAGTACCGGGAGAGGAGACAATGCGCGGAAATTATTCGGGATGCGTATAAGGGTGGGAAGGCAAGAAATGAAGAGCGGTTTAGCGTTTAGAATCGCTTGGGGCGTAACGCACCACAACTGTCTGAGGCCCAACGTGCGATACTGCTGGCTCTATTTCCCGCTCATCAACTTAACCATCCCCTCGCCCATCGACCGGCCGATCTCGTAATGCGTCGGGCCGTTGTGGTTCCAGTGGTAGCCGAATTTGCTGGGGGAGATCGTTTCGTCGCGCCAGAAGGGGCGGGCGTCGGCGGTGAAGACGTTGTCTTTGAACTCCGGGTGCTTGGCAGCGTCGGCGACGGCCAACTGGGCCAGTTCGACCGAGTTACGCGGCGTTTTCGGGGGGAACATCGATGTTGTGGCAATCACGAACGGCAGCTTGGGTTGGTCGAACTCTTTCCGCACGTCGCGGATCAGGTCGACCAGATTTTGCTCGTATTCATCGCCGAAACCCTTGTTTACCACGTCGTTAAAACCTTGATGCCATCCGAAGCCGGCGATTTCGTACTTGCGGCCTTTGAGTTCGGGGAACTCCTCGTCGAGATTCCCAAAGACTTTTTTCACCATCTCCACCATCTGCGTGTATCGCGGCCCGACTTCGCCGCCGCGCTGGGTTACGGCGCTGGGAGGTCGCCAGTCCACCTTCAGGCTCGTCCCGCCGGTGGATACTTTGATCAGCAGTGATTGGCCCTTGATCGATCGCCCGACAACCCATCCGAAACCGTACTCCGGCCCGATCCAAGTCGGGTTGTTCGCACCGTAACCGATGGTGAGGTATCCCTTCTTGGTGCTTTTATCGCAGTAGGAATAGACGCTTACGTCGCGGTTGACGAGCCAGCCGCCTTTTTCGTCGACGAGCGGTTCGGTTCCCTTGGGGCCATACTTTTTTGGTTCGTGTTCAACCATGTACCGCAGGCTGCCCTCGCCGCCTTTGATCTCGCGGGGAATCTTTTTCTCGTTCTTCTTTTGATCTTCCTTGGGCTGATTGAAGAATTCAGGATTAGCACCCTCTTCGGCCTTGCCATGGCCGACCATGTTGGACTGGCCGCACAGGATGAAAACCTTTACCGGTTCATCAGCGGCGTGGGCCGAGTAGGAGAAGCAATGTGGGCCGAACAGAACAGCACAAAAGATCAGCGTGAAAAGATGTCGCATGACCTCAATCCTCCATTCGCGAATAAAGAAAATCAATCGCCTACGCGATGCGATCGAGCATTTCTCGGGTGACTTGCATGGCCATGGGTTGCCCCGCGAGATACGCCGCCACGTCGTCCACCGCCTGTTTGCCGATGCGCAAATCCGTCCCGCCGGCGATGTGGCTGGTGTAGACGACGTTGGGGAGCGCGCGGAGCGGGCTGTCGAGGGCGGCCGGTTCGGGGTCGCTGACGTCGAGGAACGCGAACAGCCGGCCGCGTTGCAGTTCCATCACCAACGCATTTTCGTCGACGATCGACCCGCGCGAGGTGTTAACGAATACCGTGCCGGGCCTCATCGCCTGGAAATGCTTGCCTTGCAACATCTGATACGTGCTGGGCAGCAGCGGGGCGTGGACGGTGATGGCGTCGCTGCTGCGGCTGAGGTCCATCAGGTCAGGAACCAGTCGCACGCCGAGGACGGCGGCTTGGGCTTCGGTGACGAAGGGGTCGAAAAGCTGAACGGTCGCCCCGAACTGCTTGAGAAGCCGGATCACGCGCCGTCCAACTTGCGAGGCGGCGATCACGCCGACAGTACAACTGTTGAGGTTTCGGCTGTTGGCGGGCTTGGTTGCCCGCTGGGTTCGATTGGCGTGGGCGTTTTCCAGCACGCGCTTAAGCCCGATCAGCAGGTTGGCGACGGTCATCTCGGCAACGGCTTCGGCGATCGCCGGCGCGCAACAGCCGACCGTGAAGTGCCTGCCGTCCAAGTGCGGACCGAAAATCGCCTTCGGGCTGCCGGCGGCGTGGACCCACGCCTTGAGGCGCGGGCAGGCGGCCATGATCGCGGCGTCGGGCTTGGGTGTTTTCCAACTGCCGATCCCGATCTCGCAGTGTCGCAAAATCTCGATGGCGACGGCGGTGTCGATCGGGTCGCGCGAGCTGGTCCAGTGGATTTCGCCTAAAGACGCCAGGCGCAGACGATCCGCCTGAGCAAACAGTTGCTCAGCCAGCGACCCATGAATGACAACGCCAACTTTCACCGTCGCCACGTCAAATCACTCCAAGGAAAGGATCCCCATTGTGCCGCAATCCATAATCCGGTGCAAAAATAGCATCGGGTGACAGCGGTTGCGATCGAGATTGGAAAGGCGTAGAGCAACGTCACCTGTACCACGGGCCTCCGGCCCGTGCGGGCGACGGTATGATCGAAGAAACCGCGAGGTTGGAAATTGGATCGCACAAGGCACGGGCCGGAGGCCCGTGGTACGGGCGTGTGTCTTACGCCTTGCCCGATCATGATGAATCGCAAATAACCGCCGGTCCGACGATCGCGTCGCTTGCATTCAAACGGCTTTCCGGGAAGGATTACGCTGTTCGGTCTCAATCAGGGATGGTACTTGTCGACACAGGAACTGATCTATTTTCTGCTTTACGTTCTTAGCGGCCCGTTCGCGTGGATCTGTTACGGGGCGCTGATCGTCGCCGGCCGGCGCAAGATGATGTATCTCAAGCGTCCGCCGCTGCCGCTGCCCAAGGGAATGGTGCCTCCGTCGGTGTCGATCATCGTGCCTGCCAAAGACGAAGGGGAGCGCATCCGCGGGTGTATCGAGTCCTGCCTGAACCAGGATTATGCCGATTTTGAAGTCATCGCCGTCGATGATCGCTCGGTTGACAACACCGGGCGGGTAATGGACGAGATGGCGGCGGGCAATCCGCGGCTGAAGGTCGTTCACATCCAGGAAGGTACGCTGGGACCGGGCTGGACGGGGAAGAACAACGCACTATTCACCGCCCAGAAGCAGGCACGCGGCCAGTGGCTATTGTTCGTTGACAGCGACGTGGTGCTGCAGCCAGACGCTTTGACGGCCAGCATGTCGGTGGTGCAGAACAAGCAATTCGATTTGATCAGCCTGCTCCCGCGGCTGGAAAGCCACACGATCTGGGAGAGCACGCTGGTCCCGCTGGCGGCGGCGGCGGCGAGCGCGATGTACGTGATCGCGTTCAACAACATGAACCACAAGAAGAACTCGGCCTTTGCCAACGGGCAGTTCATCTTGATGAGCCGCACGGTTTACGACGCCATGGGCGGGCACGAAGCAGTGAAGGACCGGTATTGTGAAGACGTCGCGATCGCGTTGCGGCTGAAGCAGGCGGGCTATCGTCCGCGAATCGCCTGGGGGAATGATTGGGCGGCGGTGCGGATGTATTCGTCGCTGCCGGCGATTTTCCGCGGCTGGAGCCGGATTTATTACGCCGCCCGCGTTGGCAGCCCGTGGCGGACCCTGGCGGCCATTAGTTTCTTGCTGCAGTGTTGCTTTACCGCGTATCTGATGATCCCGATGGCGATCAGCCAACTCTCGCGCACTTACGCCAACCCGATCACGCCGCTCGACCCGTACGCTTGGGCGATCGCGGTTGCAACTCATCTGGTCGTTATGCATTACTACCTGGGGAAGCTCTATCACTGGAGCGGAAACCCAAGGCGAAATTCGCTCTTTTTCATCATCGCCGGACCGATGGTCCTCATGATCATGCTGCGCTCCGTGTGGATGTGCGTGACGAAGAAAGTGACTTGGCGGGGCACGAGTTACGGCCATGTGATGGCGTCGAAGCTGACGGAAGTGAAGCCGGCGGCGATCGTTCAGGAGTCAGAATAGCCCGCGTCGGTGGACATAGTATAAACTATTGCGCCTTCTGGAGGGCGGCTGTCCTCAGCCGCCGGGTGGAGCCAGGAAGGCGGCGGGTGAGGACACCCGCCCTCCAGCGACTGATGCTCGTCTCACACCAGATGGGTATTACATATTGTCGATCGACCGGTGTACCATACAGGACATGACCAAGCCGGTGGCGATCATCACGGGGGCGGGCCGCGGCATTGGGCGGGCGGCGGCGATTGAGTTATCCCAGTGCGGGTATCAGCTGGTTCTGGTCAGCCGGAATAAAGCCGAATTACGCGAGACGGCTAAGCTCTCTGACAAAAACGCCCTGATCGCCCCTGCGGATGTGGCGGCGGTAGGGCAAATTCGTGGCGTGGTCGCCAAGACGCTCGAAGCGTTCGGCCGGATCGACGCGGTCGTCAATAACGCCGGTTACGCGCCGGTTCGGTCCATCGAATCCATTACCGACGACGAATGGCAGTCCATCCTCGACGTGAACCTGTCAGCGGCGGTTTGGATGTGTAAAGCGGTCTGGGCGACATTTCGGAAACAAAACCGGGGCGTGATCGTCAATATCTCATCGAAGGCGTCTGCCGATCCGTTTACGGGGCTTGGCCTGTACGGATCGGCAAAAGCTGCGCTGAACGTGCTCGGGCTGTCGTTGGCCCGAGAGGGCGAGGCGATCGGCGTGCGGGTGCATACGATCGCGCCCGGGGCGGTGGAAACGGCGATGCTCCGCACGATCCTCACGCCCGAGCAGTATCCGACGCAAAACACGCTCTCGCCGGCCGAGGTCGCTTCGGTGATCGCCGACTGCGTCACCGGCTCGCCGCCGCAGCCTAGTGGAGAGGTGATCTGGCTGACCAAGCAAAAGCCCAAGGTGGGTGCGGTGAAGCGGATCAAGCGGAAGGTGTTCGGAACCAGGAAGTCGAAATAGCAAGGACAGGTGAATGATGCGTGGGATGATACGATCGAACCTCGTTTGGTCTTTGATCGCCTTGACGGCGATCCCCATCATCGCCCACGGCAGGCTCATCATGAGGCGGCCTGGCGGGGCGGGCGGTGAAGGGCAGATCAACCTTCCGTACAACCAGCCTGATAACTTCGGCAACCAATGGATGGTCTACCCCGGCGGGTGGCTGCAGCAGCAGGGGAACAACCCGCTGTTCAGCCAGGGCGGCATGATCATGGTTAACGGCCAGGGAGTCCAGCAGAACAACAACCTGGCCAAACTCGACGGCGAGACCGGCGAAGTGGTGATGGAGAATCTCGCGGTCGGGCCGGTTCAATTCACCCGCCGGGTGAAACTCGACGCCGCCACCGGGTTCGCCCGCATGATCGACGTCTTCAAGAATACGACAGGCAAGGAACAGAAGATCGATTTCATTGTCCAAAGCCAGTTTCATTACCAGATGCAGAACAACAGCCCGATAAATGACTCCCGCCGCAAGGGGCAAACCATCGGGTGGGTCGGCACGACGGGAAATCAGGGGTGGCGCAGCGCTGTTGAGATTTTCAACGGCAAGCGATCGCGATTGCGAGGCAACACCGCGCTGGCAACGGGAAATAACTTCGTCTCAGGAACCTACTCCCTGGTGATCCCGGCCGGCAAGGAAATGGCGATCATGCATTTCCACGGCTCGGCGGCGACGCCCGCAGCGGGCACGGATTATGTGAACTCGCTGGAAGATCGCAAACTCCTCAAGGACGTCCCGCGCGCGATCCGTAAGCTGATCGTCAACTTCGGCGGTGGCGAGACCAGCGTGGGTGATCTGGAAATGCTTCGCGGCGATCTGTTCGACGTGGTCGAAATCACCGGCGGGGATCAGTTCAAAGGCACGATCAAAATCCCCGCCTACAAGCTCGCCACCGCCTACGGGCCGGTGGAAATCCCTGAGAACCGTGTGATCGCTATGTTCAATATCGGGCAGTTCAAGGCCCGCCAGCTTATCGTCACCTCTGACGGTCAGGTCATCGGCGGAACGCTCGATCGGCAGGTGGTGGAACTGGAACTGTCAAGCGGGCAATTGACCAAGATCCCGTTGTCGCAAATATCGAGGCTGGGTTATCGCAAGCGCGCCGACGAGCCGGAGGAATGGGTTTTTGACAAGCCCTTGATCTCTCTCCGAACCGGCGAACGCATGTTCGTGCAAATGCCGACCAAGCCGATCCCCTTTGCCACCCGCTACGGCGTGCTGCAGGTCGACCCGAAAAATATCGCCACGCTCAACCTGCAGACGGATAATTCAGTCGTCCACGAACTGTCGATGCTGGACGGAACGACCTTGGCGGGGCTGTACACCGGCGGGCAAATCGAAGTGATCCGCGACGGCGCGACCGAGCCGATCAAGATCGACGCCGCCAGCGTGTTGCGTTGGGTGTTCAAAACACCGCCCGAGGATGCCGAAGGCCTGGGCCCGGAGTTGGAAGCCACCAACGGCGACCATTTCGCCGCGACGCTGACCGGATCGCTCCATGTGGACACTACGTTTGATTCCCTGGAGCTGGCCGGCGAGCAGATCGCCCACATCGAGCGGATGAAGGAAAGCGCCAGTGACGTGCAAGTTCAGCTCTGGGACGGCGCTACCGTCAGCGGCCGGCTTGTGGAGTCGGAACTGCCCATCAAAACCACCGGCGGGATGGAATTGAAAGTGCCCCTGTCGATGCTGGCCGACTACACCCAGCCGCTCCCGCAGCCGCCGGCGTCGATGACTAAGCAAATCGAGGAATTGGTGAAACAGCTCAACGCTGACGACTGGAAGGAACGTGAACGGGCGCAGGAACAGCTCACCGGACTTGGCGTACCCGTGATCAGCGTGCTGAACAAACTCCGCGCCAGCCAACCGTCCGAGACGCAGCAGCGGATCGACACGATCGTGAAAACCCTGCAGGGAGGAAAGGACGACAAGTCCAAGCCCGCAGTGAACCCCCAGCCGGGCGGGGGAGTGATTATAAAGGACTAGAGCATTTTCATCCGAGTCGCAGCGATTTATCGAAAACCGTCTTCCCGAGGTACTCCGAGGGATCTCGAAGTTCCAATCGTATTCGACTCTTGAGATCCCTCGGAGTACCGCGGGATGACGCGATGATTAGAATGAAAATACTCTAGTCACCCGGTTTGCCCCGCTTTGACGGGTTGTAATGACCGATTTGCGAAAGACTCGCGATCGGCCGGATTCTAATAGACGTACGCCGGTTTGCACCGCAAGATAAGCAGGCCAACCGGCACTAGATCGAGGTAGCCATGACGGATCGACTTGGCCTGCGACGCAAAAAGCTGTTGTTCGTCGCGCTTCTGATTGCCCTTTGTCCAATCACTGTTTTCGCCAAGGAGAAACCCGCCCTTCAACCGGCACAGATGCCTTACGTTTTTCGCGATGACCGCGGAAGCAACTGGGACGTGCAGCCCGACGGCTCCATTGGCGACGGCGGGAATGACCTGTTCGACGGCGGGGTGAAGCTGTTTGTCGGGGATGTACCCTTTGCCTGCAGCGCGCCGCAGATGGACCCGTCCAACAACGAGATCGTCTTTGCCGGCGGACAAAGCGTTGGGCTGAACGTCAGCAGGCGGGTGGGGTGCAATTCCAAGCTCTCGTACCTGCGTTACACCGAACTGCTTGAGAACCCCACCGCCAACGCCATCAAAACGACCATCCACATCAACTTCAACATGGGCAGCGGGATTACCCAGTCCCAGGCGTTGATCGACGAGAAAAAGGGCAAACAGCAGATCGGCGTGGTGGTGGCGGATCAATCCAACTGCATGGCGCTGATCGGCGCCGGGCGAGGCGCTAAGGTATTGCCTCGATACGCGCCCACTCCCGGCAGCGACAACCTCGACGTCTTTTGGGAAGTGGAAGTACCCGCCAAGCAGGTCGTGGCGATCACGCATCTGGTTTGCCGGCGAAGCAATCCGGGCGAGGCGGCCAAAGTGCTGGACGAAATCGTCGATCGTGATGTGCTGAAGGAACTTTCGCCCGACGTCGCCAAGCGGCTGGCCAACTACCCGCGCGGCGATCGGTTCATCGGCGACGAAGAACTTCTCCGCGGCGAACTGTTCGACGTCATCGAACTCCGCGGCGGCGATCAATACAAGGGCACGATCAAGCAGGACAAGTACCGCCTGACCACCTCCTACGGATCGATCGAACTGCCTGCCGACAAGGTGATCTCGGAGTTCACCCGCGGCGATTTCCGTCCCAGGCAACTACTGGTCACGCGCGACGGCGAAATCTTCGGCGGGCAACTGGAAGGCCAAACCATCAAGCTCGAACTCTCCAACGGTCAGATCACCAACGTGCCGCTCTCGCAGATCACCCGGATGGGCTACCGCAAGGCCGCCGACGAGCCGGAAGAACTGAAGTTCGATAAGCCCTTCGTCCTGTTGCGAAGCGGCGACCGCATGGTCATCGGCCAGTTGAGCCAGCCGATCGCCGTCGCCACGCGGTACGGCAATCTGTTGCTGAAACCGGAGACGATTTCCGCTGTCTTGTTTGTCAGTGAAGAACACGCCGTACACGAGGTGCTGCTGACCGACGGATCGAAGTTCCAGGGCATCATCACGGCCGATGCGATGGAAGTGAAGCTGGCGCTCACGGGTAAATCGGTTTCGCTGCCCGTCTCGTCCATCCGTCGGCTTCAGTTGGCGCCTGCGAAGGAAGAGGAGGATTCGACCGCGTCACTGAATCTGGCCAACGGCGATCGATTCATCGGCACGCTGTCCAAAACGCTGAAATTGCAGACCGCGTTCGACACCCTCGCGGTCAATGGCGCCGAAATCCGGGCGCTGCAGCGCGGCAAAGGCTCCACGGGGGATGTGCAGATCACCTTGTGGGATAACGCCACGCTCAGCGGGCAACTGGATACCGATCAACTCTCGTTTGTCTTGGCCGGCGGTGTTTCGATGAATTTGCCGGTGGCGTCGGTGGAGGTTTACAACAACCCCGAACCCACGCCGTCGCCGCAGGTGATGGAGCGGATCAAATCGATCGTTGCCGAACTGAATGCCGACGACTGGAAAACCCGCGATCTTGCGGAAAGCCAACTGGTCGCGATTGGGTCAGGTATTACAGGCGTTCTCAACCAGATGCGCCCCAGCCAACCGGCCGAGGCGCAGCAGCGGATCGATGTGATCATCAAAACGCTGAAAGCGACCAAGCCCGCGCCATCGCCAACGAATATCGATCCAGTGATGGCGCCGCAGCCGGTCCCTCAACTCATCCTCGACTAGAGCGGTTTGTGCCTCATTGCAGCGTCGGAGCAAACCGCTCAAGGTTTACAGAACGTCGGCAAGGGTTAACTGAAACCAGAAATGGAACAGGTTCGCCACGCTGACTGCCCGAAAGTTCGGGGAACCCGGAAATACGTCACGATCGCTACTGCGCCATCGCGGATGCGGAGGTTGCAGCTGCGAGGTGGTTCAAGCTGCTACATACTTCCTTGAAGCTGTCGCTGTCGGAAAGAATATTGATCGCGCTTTCAAGGCCGTCCAACTCGACTTTGCTCATCAGCACGTAACGCTCGCCGGTGGAGTCGCTCATTTCGATGCGACGCTTGCCCTGGGCGACAAGTTTCACGAGATAATCCAGGTTCTCTCGAACTTCCTGCAGACTCATTGGTTTGGATTCGATCGCCGACATGTTACACCTCTACGCTCACGGACAAAGGACATCAATCAGATATGAAAACGACCTGCCTCATTCTTATATGCTCATCGATGGCCCAAGGTTCGTTCGCTGGCACGAAATTTTGCTCCGGGCTTTCTATCTGTTGTAAGTTGTTTTCTGCCAGAGAGATACGGAATCCATCGGGCGAGTGATTTGGCTCACAAAATACCATTTTCGGTGGATTGGACTTAGCGGTTGACCACTTAGGCGGTCTCTACGCAGCAATCTGACGGCGGAACTGAAGGGCGATCTCGAATTGGCGGTCGCCGATGTTTTGCGATCGGACCACCCTCGAAATGAAGCGGGCAAACGTTTGATCGGCGTTCTCCAGCACGATCAGGCAATCCTCGCCGATCGAGAGAGGCTCTTCCGTGACAAATGAGATCCCCCCGAATGACCGGTCCTTGGTCACCAGATTCCGCGTCGCACCGCCGGCCGTCGTGAGGGTGACCTTGAACTGCGCGGTTTCGCGAACTTCGCGACGGCGTTCGGATTCACTCAATTTGATAGTCGGCGTAGTCGGAGTCATGTCCATTGGATGTATCGACTCTAAACCGAGGACGATTTAGCGCAATTCAAAACTGTGGGGCATTGGCTTGACCCGGGGCGATCACAATTTATTCGGACGAGGCGGTATACTCCAGATATGTTCATACACACGGTCTATTTCTGGCTGAAGAAAGACGCTCCCTCCACCGCACAGGCCCAGGTGCTGGCCGACGCACGGTCGCTGCTGGCGAAGATTCCGACGGTCAAGCACCTTTGGTCCGGTAAACCCGCCATGATCCCCCGCGACGTGGTGGATAACACGTACGATGTCGGTCTGACGGTGGTGTTCGACGACGTGGCCGGTCACGACACTTATCAGCCCCACGATCTGCACAAGGAATTCGTCGCCCGCAACAAAGCCCACTGGCAGCGGGTGCAGGTTTACGACTTCGCGGAATAAGTGCGTTGCGGTGCTTGAGTTAACTGTCGATTGGGTTGGGTCGATAACAGAACGGAGACCGTTCTGCATGACCGAACCGACCGACGCCCCACTCTCGCCCGACGATGCCGATCCGTCGGCTATCGCTGCGCCGCCGGTGCCGAAACCGACTCGAGCCCATAAGGTGCTGGTCATCGGGGTGCAAATCGTGGCGATTCTGATCGGCTCGGCGGCCCTGGGATGGGCGCTTCACACCTATTTCCGCACCGATCGGGGACAAACAAACTGGCTCCTGACCGCGATGATGGCCGTCGCGTCTCTGATGGCCGGCTGCTGGAGCACCTATCGCCGCTGGTGCGATTATACGCTGCCGATGCGGTCGCTGCGGGAGATGTTGCCCGAGGCCCGGCTGGGCGCGATCCCGATCGAAGAACTTTCTAACATCAAGGGGCAGATCGCGCCCATCGTCCCGCTCATCCAGCAACTGCTTCGCGACATCCGCCAGGAGCGGATGATGATCTCGCGGCTGGAAGACGAAACGCGACAACGAGTCCTCAGCCGAACCGATGCGCTGGAGCGGAAGATCGGCTCGCTACGTCAGCAGGCCACTCGCGACGGGCTGACCGGTTTGGGGAATCGCCGGCACTTGGATGAGGCGCTCCCGCAATCGATCGAGCTTTGCGTGTCGACGTACTCCGATCTTTCGGTGTTGATGATCGATGTCGACTACTTCAAGATCCTTAACGACACCCTCGGCCATGCTGCCGGGGATGAATTGCTTCGCGAGATCGCGCAGTTGATCCGCTCGACGATCCGCGAGACCGACACCGCCTTCCGCTGCGGCGGGGATGAGTTCGTTGTCGTCCTGCCCAACACCGCCGCCGATGTGGCGCAACAACTGGGCGATCGGCTGCGTTCGCTGGTCGACAGTCTGTGCAAACCGCTCAAAGTATCGAACCGCCCGAGGCTGTCGATCGGCGTATCCAGCATTGGCCAAGCTGGCGTGAAAACCGCCCACGACCTGCTGGTGGCGGCGGATAAGGCTCTCTATCACGTCAAATCCGCCCGTCCGAAACCGTCCCGGGTGGCGTAAAGTTAAAATTATCCACGGATAACACTAATCTTCACGAACGAGGCCTTTGAATTACCCGATCGGCCGGGCGAGGGAATGAAACAAAGATTGCACAGATTACGCAGATTCTGGACTCACTGCATGGAATCTGAGAAATCTTTGTTCTTCTTCTGGACGGCCAGGCAGATTCAGCGGGTTGTTCAGGGGTCTCGAATGCGGAATCGGATTTTTCGCGTAGATTCGTGTTATTCGTGGACAATAAAGCGGATTTTGGAATGAATTTATCGCCCCTTGCATCCTTCGGGCGATTCGCTACACTTCCCGGCTCGACTTATTTTGGAGCCTTGACGATGCCGAAGCCAGAATCCGCCCGCGAACGCCGGGAAAAGAAAGAAGCCTTCCAGAACTTCAACCGTCCGAAGTTGAAGATCGCCCGCACGACCGCGTCGGGTACCACCTACATTGACTACAAAGACACCGAATCGCTCCGCAAGATGATGAGCGGTAACGGCAAGATCCAATCACGCAAGCGCACCGGCGCGACCGCGATGGAGCAACGCATGATCGCCCAGGCGATCAAGCGGGCCCGCTACATGGCGCTGCTGCCGTACGTCAGCGCCGCCAGCTAAGCGATTCGGCCAACAATACAAGTTGTACACAACGCTCGACCTGCGGAGGTTCGGGCGTTTTTTTGCGCGAGGCGTTAGGTATTGGTAGTTAGGTATTAGGTTTGCCAATTCGAACCAGTCGGCCAAACCAAATACCTAACGCCTAATAACCAATCACTAACGCCCCAAAAAAAGCCGGCGAACATTCGTTCGCCGGCTTTGCTTTGAATCATCGAGTCCGAAGAATTACTTCTTCGCGCCCAGGATTGCATCCTTGGCGGCCTTGGCGACGCGGAACTTAATGCGGCGCTTGGCGGGGACTTTGACGGTCTGGCCGGCCTTGGGGCCGAAGCGCATTACCATTTCGCGCGGGGCGCTGGTGGCGAGCACGAGCTTGCCCAGGCCCGGAACGACGAACTGGTTCTTGGCTTGCTTGTAAGCCAGTTCAGCTTGAGCGGCGAAAAACGCGCCGACCTGCTTCTTGGTGATGCCGACTTTTTCGGCGAGCGTGGCGGCGATCTCGGACTTGGTCATGGCCTTGGCCATAGGAAACTCCTAATAGGAGACTGTTGTGCGATCCGATCGCCTCACGATCGGATCGGACGCGGGTGGAGCGTCTGGGGAGCCTTACACCCGCCGGCCGCGGCCCTCCGCCGCCGGCTGCCAACTCAGCTGCCGTTTTCCAACGGCCTGCCTCGTCGACTGGGACACAACCCTGTGTCCCTTGTTCCGCATAAACTACCCTGAAAACAGGCGATTTCAATGCGCGAAGCACAAAAATCACTGAATTTTCCGAGTCATCCAGCCTATGGGGTCCAAAAACATCGGCAAAGTCAGGGTGAAAACTTCAATCGGGGAGAAGAATGAAGCACGGAGGCACGGAGACACGCAGGCGCACCCGACGATCCAAACCCCTCGATCACTTAACGCTTCAACTAAATATCAAATAACAATCGCTTGAACCACCGGCATGAAAGTTACGCGCGCGCCTCCGTGTCTCCGTGCCTCCGTGGTTCATTCTTCTCCATCGCGCACGACCCACAACCCACCACGGTACACGGCTCAATATGCGCCGTCGCGTTCCCTTCGCCGAGCATCAGTTCGATCTCGTGCTCGATCGTGCTCGCGATCGCATGGCCGCGGCTGATGTCCCACCACGCGGGAACGGTGATGTGAAAATCCACCCAGTGATATCGCCCGCTGTGACGGTGACGCAGCTTGTGATACCCGCAAATCCGCGGCGGCACGCCCTGGACGCCGACGTGGCTGTCGAGCAAATCGGTGAGACGTTTTTCGTCGTCCAGGTCTTGCTGATCCATCAATCCGGCAACGGCCTTTCGCAACAGCCCGGCCGCGACGAAGCCGATGTACAGCGTCACCAGCAGCGCGGCGATCGGGTCGATCCACTTGATGCCGGTCAGCCAAACCAGCCCCAGCGCCACCAGCACAGCCGCGCTGGTGACGGCGTCGGATAGCAGGTGATGTCCGTCGGCCTCCAGCGTGATCGAGCTGCGTTTCTTGCCCAGGCGGATCAGGTATCCGCCGACCGCGCCGTTGACGAACATCGCCAGCGCAATCAGCAGCAGGCCCGCGCCTTCGTTCTGCACCCGAGGCCCGCGGATCAGTTCCTCGCCCGCCCGTGCGGCCATCACCATCGAGGCGACGAGAATCATCCCGCCCTCAAACCCGGCCGACATGAACTCGACTTTGCCATGCCCGTACGGGTGCTCCGCATCTGCCGGCCGGGCGGCTAGCGAGATCGCGTACAGCGCAAACCCGCTGGCCAGCACGTTGACGATGCCCTCGATCGCGTCAGAAAACACCGCCGCCGACCCGGTCAGCCAGTACGCCGTGAATTTAATGCCGAATAGAACGGCTCCCGTCACGAGCGAGAGAACGAGCGCCCGTTTCTCCGCCGCGGTTTCGGAGGAGGAGATGTTCATACGCAGGTTTTAACTGGACGGACGGTTTCGCGAAAGCGGCAGGCAACGATTGCGATGGTCGGAAACAAAACAAAAGAACCCCGACGATCGATCGGGGTTCTTTGCAAGTTTGGTAGTCTTGGTTGGCTAGTTCACTACGACTTTGATCGAGTACATCTTGCCGTTACTGAGGATATCGACGGTTTTCACTGGGTAAGTGTCGTTATCTGTGGGGAACGATTCTCCCTTGTCGTTGAACATCATCTGGAAATCCAACGTTCGTGTGCCCGGCTTGCCTTGTGCCATGGCTTCGATCTTGGGGACATGCACGACGTAAGCCTGATTCAGCCATACGTCGATCCCGGTGAGTCCTTCATCCGAAAAGTTGACGATCTGCACCGTGTTCGACATCACATCGACCTCCGCCCGGGCGTTGAACGCACCTGCGAACGGGGCCGTCGTGGGGAACGGCTGACGCTTCTTGGCGTCGGCGGCGAACCAGGCGCTGGTCTGGCGAAGCGCGGGATCGTTGTTTGGAATCAGCGACGGTCGCTTCTCGCAGCCGGCGACGATGGTAACCAGGCCTACGATAAGTGATGCAACCCGAAAACGGTTTGACGCGAACATAAGATTCTCCGAATCTGTAAGTGTCTTTCCCCGCGCGTACAACCACGGCGAGGAAGAGCGTACAATCGAGTTATCGGACGAACCGACATCTGGAGTTGAATAAATGATCGACCGCACTCTGTTATCCAAAGCCGGCCAGGATCTGCTGGCTCTCAACGCCGATCAGGCCTTCAGCAAGCTGGTTGTCCAAGGCGACGGGTTTGCCCCCGCCCGCGAGGTTTTGGCAACCCTCAAGCCCGCCGACCTGCTGGCCAGGCCCGTGGTGCGGTCGGACGAGGCGCAGGCGGTGCTTAGCGGGCTTTGGCTGTGGCACGATTGGCTGGACGAATCGCACACCATTAGCCAAGGCATTCACACCGCCACGGGAAGCTACTGGCACGCCATCATGCACCGGCGGGAGGGGGATTTTTCCAACGCTAAGTACTGGTACGCCAAGTGCGCGAGCCACCCCGTGAAAAAGCTGATCGCCCCCAAGGCGGCCGAGATCGTCAGCGGCTCCAAGGCCGCCCAGGCTGTGAGCGCAGTGCTACTGGGTGGGTTTGATCCAAATGCGCTTGTGGATTTGGCCGAGGATGTTCACCGCCGGCCGGTCGATCCGGCGATGGAGACGATTATCGCGCTGCAGCGGGCGGAGTGGGAACTGCTGTTTGAGGTTTCGGTGTTGGGGGCGGTAGGGAAGAGAGATTAACCACGAAACGACGAAGGAACGAAGCGGCTTTTGGACTACCGGACGATTCGTTCCTTCGTCGTTTCGTGGTTAAATCTCTTCGCTTAAGCCTACCGATTCTCCGCCTGCCAAGCGCTCACCGCAGCCCCCAGACACCCGGCTTGGTCGCCGGAGCGGGCGACCTCGAATTTCACCTCGGCGGCGTGTTTCTTGAAGGCGTACTGCTTGAACGTGTTCTGAATGATCTTCATGATCCGTGCGGTGAGCTCCGGCCCGCCTTCGATGAAACCGCCGCCGATGACGAAACGGTCGGGGTCGATGGTGTCGGCCACCTGTCGGCAGAGCTTGCCGATCGCCTGACTTTGCCAGTCGAAGATCGCCTGGCAGAGTTCATCACCCTTGGCAGCCAAGCCTCGCACGCCGAAGGCTCGCTTTTTCCACGTTTCGTCTTCGGTCGCGCCGCTGATTTGGTTCAGCGGATGGTTTTTGTATTTCTCCATCGGCAGGGCGATGCGGAGTATTTTATTCAGCGCCGCCATCGAGGCGTAGGCTTCGGAGCAATAGGTCTGCCCGCACCCACACTTGGGCTGCCAGCCCTCAACGAACGGCGGGTGGATGATCTCGACGTGGCCGAGCTCGGCCCCCATGCCGCGGGCCCCGCGGAGAAGCACGCCGTTGATGACGATCCCGCCGCCCAATCCCGTGCCCGGCGCGAGCAGCGCCATGACTTCGTTGCCCTCGGGATTGCCGATCTGACTTTCCCAGAGCGCGGCGGCGTTGCAGTCGTTCTCGTAGCGAACCTTCACCGGATGCCCCAGCGCCGCCGACAGTTCGCGCTCGGCCGACGCGCGGAGTTCAAACCCTTCCCACGCCGGGTGCATGTTGGCCGATTTTTCGATCTTCCCGTTGATATCCGCCGGCCCCGGGCTGTCGATCCCGACGGCCACCACCTGCACGGGCGCGATCTTCTCCCGATCCAAAAACGCCTTAAGCCCCGCAACAATCTGCTTGATCGTCGCGTCCGGCCCTTTGTCCGAATGCGAAGGAACTTCCAGCCAATCCTTGGCGACCGGTTTGCGGTTCTCATCAATGCCGTTGATCGCAACCTTCGTCCCGCCGATGTCTACGCCGATATATACTTTGCCTGTGGCCATATAACGTTAAGCCTTTCGTGAGAGTCTAAGTTGTGGAGTTGTAACGACATTCGAGTATACGGGCAATTATCCCCATGATGGCGGGTGCACGGTTTATATTTCGAACCCA
>JANMES010000057.1:0-128685 GCA_031377185.1 Phycisphaerae bacterium | reverse complement strand
CGGGTTCGTTGTCGACAAGGAAGACAGCACCACCGACGCCGCTGCCAAAGGCCCCGCGAAGAACCTCACCAGCTACACCGGCCATCTGGCGAAAGCTCCGGCGTTCTCAGTTCAGTCGGTCGAAAAGAAGCGCACCACCAGCCGGCCGCCAGCGCCGTTCATCACCAGCACGCTGCAGCAGGGTGCTTCGAGCCGACTGGGCATGGGTGCGCAGCGGGCGATGCGGTTGGCGCAAACTCTGTACGAGGCCGGGCACATTACGTACATGCGTACCGACTCGACCCATCTCTCCGCCGACGCGCTGGGCATGGCGAGATCGTACATCACTAAAACGTTCGGCAATAAATACCTGCCGGAGAAGGCCAACGTTTATTCATCTTCAAACAAGGCGGCGCAGGAAGCTCACGAAGCGATCCGCCCGACCGATACCTCGTTCACGCCTGAAGCGGCGTTCGCCAAGCTCGGTGCCGACGAAGCCAAGATGTATGCGTTGATCTGGAAGCGCTTCGTCGCCTGCCAGATGACCCCGGCCGAGTTCGATCAGACCAGCGTTACCATCGCCACCGGCCTGCCCGCTTCAGCGGGTAGTGCGCTCTTCCGTGCAAACGGTCGAAAACTGGTGTTCGATGGCTTTATGAAGGTCGCGGGCGTCTCCAGCGAAGACCAACTGCTGCCGGACCTGAAGGAAAAGCAGCCGGTGTCGCCGATCGAGATCTCGCCGACGCAGCACTTCACCCAGCCGCCGCCGCGGTTTACCGAAGCGAGTTTGGTGAAAGAGCTCGAGCGTCTGGGCATCGGCCGCCCGAGCACATACGCCAGCATCATCCAGACGATTCAGGACCGCCAGTACGTCGAGCAGATCGACCGCCGGTTCTACGCGACGCTGCTTGGCAGCATCGTGACGGAAAAACTCATCGCCGCGTTTCCAGAGTTGCTCGACCCTGGTTTCACTGCAGGGATGGAACTGAAGCTCGACGAAGTCGAAGAGCAGCACGCCGACTGGGTTAAGCTGCTCCGCGATTTCTACGGCCCGTTCCACGAAGTAGTCGACGGCGCGCTGGAAAAGATCGAACACGCCGGCGGAACGGTCAGCCCGTACCCGTGCAGCAAGTGCGGCAAGCCGATGCTGTACCGCATCAGCAAGAACGGATTCTTCCTCGCCTGCAGCGATCGCGAGTGCGGCAACACCCAGCCGGTCGACGGGCAGGGCAAGCCGACGCTGCGAGAGAAGAGCGACATCGCCTGCCCCATCTGCGGCCGCGAGATGATCCGCCGCAAGGGGCGGTTTGGCGAGTTCCTGGGTTGCACCGGCTATTCGATCAAGAACGAGAAGGGCGAGCCGAGCTGCTCGTGCATCATCAACCTGGATAAGGACGGCAAACCCATGCCGCCGAAGCCTAAACCGATCACCACGACGATCGCCTGCTCGACGTGCGGCAGCCCGCTCTATCTGCGCGGCGGCAAGCGCGGGCCGTGGCTCGGATGCAGCAAGTATCCCAAGTGCCGCGGGCGCATGGCGATGACGAAGCTCTCACCGGAAGACAAGAAGCAGATCGACGCGCTCGCGCCGCTGCTGGCTGAAGGTGCAGAGGCCAGTGCCGCGCTGATCGCCAAGATCGTCGGCGACAACCCCGCCGCCGCCCCGGCCGGGCCGCCGAAAAACTTCACGACCGACATCGACTGCGACGACTGTGGCAAGCCCATGATCATTCGCCAGGGCAAGCGCGGGCCGTTCCTCGGCTGCAGCGGGTACCCGAAGTGCAAAAACACCGGCGAAGTCCCCGCCAAGCTGCTCGAAGAGCTGGCCGGCGTGACCGATGCCAAGCCGCCGGTCGATGAAAAACCGGCGTACGAGCACGACGAGTAAATCGGCGGTAAACTCCACTGTCCATGCCAGTCATCGGCACCATCTTGGCGTCGTCAGCCATCGCTGTCGGAGCCCTCGGCTCGCTGGCGCTGTTGGTCCTTTGCTTCGCCGGAGCTCCCAATAGTTCTGATGCTCAGCTCCGAATGATCTACCTCTACATGGGGCTCTCCGCCGTCGGCGGGCTGGCGTGTATCGGCGGGGGGATCGCGCTGATCGTCTACCAGCGATACTGGTGGGCGGGCATCGTCGGCGCGTTGCCGATGGCAGTGCTGTTCGGGCTCATCGCCTGGGTGTCGATCAAGCACTAGCCCGTTCCCACCGCGCGGTTCGTCCGCTATAACGCAGTCATGTCGGACGTCGAACTCCTTTTCCTGGGCACGGGCACCAGTGCTGGCATTCCGATGATCGGCTGCCACTGCGAGGTGTGCAGCAGCCCCGATCCGCGCGACAAACGCACCCGGCCGAGCGTGGTGATCGCTCAGGGTGAAACGCGCGTTCTCGTCGATACGACGCCCGAACTTCGTCTGCAGTGCGTGGCGAACGGCGTCGATTTCATTCACGCAGTGGTCTTCACCCACGCCCACGCCGATCACATCATGGGCCTCGACGACGTTCGGCGGTTCAACGCCCTCAAGCAGGGGCCGCTCGAAGTCTGGGCCGACGCTCCCACGCATCAATCGCTGCAGCAGTGTTTCGGGTATGCCTTCAAGACGCCGTCGCCGGATCTGAAAGTGTTCCGTCCGCATCTGGAGCCGCGAACGATCGATGGCGAGTTCGAGATCGGCGGGATGACTTGGAAGCCCGTTCCGCTTCTGCATGGCAACGCACCGATCCTCGGTTTCCGCATCGGCCGACTGGCGTATTGCACGGACGTGAGCAGCATTCCGGACTCATCGTTCGATCTGCTGCAAGGCCTCGATTTGCTGGTGCTGGACGCGCTGCAGTGGAAGCCGCACTCGACGCATTTTTCAATCGAGCAGGCGATCGAGGCGGCCCAGCGAATCGGCGCGAAACAGACCTATTTCACCCACATCGCGCACGGCGTGATGCACGCCCGTGACAATCCGCTGCTGCCGAAAGGCGTTCAGTTGGCGTACGACGGGTTGCGGGTGGTGGCCGGCGCATGAATCGAATGAGGACCATGAAGAAATATAAAGCCATCGCCGAGTACTATGACGCCGAGTACGCCGACAAGCAGATGCTGCACGAGGACGTGCCGTTCTATCTTACGCACCTCGGCAAGAAGCGGCAGAGCGTGCTGGAACTGGCCTGCGGGACTGCGCGGGCGGCGATCCCGATCGCGCAGGCGGGGCATCGAGTGGTGGGCGTGGATTACGATGCGGACATGCTCGCCATCGCCCGCCGCAAGCAGGATGGGGTGGGGCTAGGTGATCGCAAACTGACGCTGAAGAAGATGGACTGCACCCGGCTGAAACTGGGCGAGAAGTTCGATTCGATCTGCCTCTTTTTTAACACCTTTCTGGCGTTCACCACGCTGGCTGAGCAGGACGCCGTGTTGACGGGCGTTCGCAAGCATCTTAAGCCGCGCGGGCGGTTCTGGATGGACATCTTCCAGCCGAACCTTGGCCTACTGGCGACGCCGGAGAGCAAGGCGGTGGATACTCATCAGTTCTACGTCCATTCGCTCGACCGGGCGGTGATGCAGCAGACCGACGTCCGCCGCGATCCCGCCGCCCAGCGGCAGACGGTGACGTTTCGGTACCAGTGGTTTGATGCCGGCGGCGATCTGCACAAGGAGAAAATCGAGTTTGACATGACTTTCATCTTTCCGCGGGAACTGCAAATCCTGCTTGAGCGCAACGGCCTGCGGATCGAACGCCTTTACGGTGACTACGACGGCAGCGACCTGACGAACGACTCGCCCCGGATGATCGCTGATTGTCGGCTGGCGTGAGATGGACCCTCGCCCGGTACTCCGGGAAAGGGCAGGGTGAGGGTTCTTCTAGGCGGGCGGGATCTCGCGGTAGGAGCAGAACCCTCTCCCCAACCCTCTCCCGGAGTACCGGGCGAGGGTGTAATCCGATACAATCGACCACTTAATCAAGGAGTATTGTCCATGAGTCAGCCGACGACGACCGCCCATCAACCTGCACCTGCCGATCCGAATGCACCGGTAGTGCACCGGCAGTTCGTGAATTTCGCGTTCTACAAGCTCGATCCCGCGTTCCGCCGGCTGTCTGCGACCGAGAAGGCCGCCGCCCATGAGGAATTCGCCGCTGTCATCAACACCCGCATTCCCGGTTTCATGTGCCTGACTTACAGCACAATCGGCCTGCGTCCGGATACCGACATCCTGCTGTGGCGCATCTCCCAAAGCACCGACGAATTCCAAACCCAGTCGGCAGCGATTAACAAGACAAAAATCGGCGCCTATCTCTCCAACCCGCATTCGTTCGTGTCGATGACCAAGCGGTCGATGTACATCGACAAGCTCGATCCGTTCCACACGACCGAAAGCCGCACGCACATCATCCCGGGCAAGCGGAAGTATTTGTTCATTTACCCATTCGTGAAAACCCGCGACTGGTACCTGCTGCCGCTGGAAAAGCGACAGGCGATCATGGACGTTCATATCCGTGTAGGCAACAAGTTCCCGAGCGTGAAGCTGAACACGACCTACAGTTTTGGGCTGGACGATCAGGATTTCGTGGTCGCCTTTGAGAGCGAAGAGCCCAAGGATTTCCTAGACTTGGTGATGGAACTACGCGAGACCGAAAGCAGCAAATTCACCCAGCGGGATACACCCATCTTTACCTGCGTGCAACTGCCCATCGAAAAGATTCTCGATCAGTTGTTCTAAATCAAAGTGGTTTTTTCGTCAGCGTAGTGTTTCAAGCGGAGCCTACGGATGCCGCTCGCCAGTGAAATTCAAGAGCGCGTCGTGCGGGTTCTGGATTACCACCGGCAATCCAAGTACACCCGCGAAGGCGTTGACAAGCTGATTCCGCCCGACCTGGCCAATCACCCGGCGACGCACCGCGTGTTTGAATCGTGTCCCAAAGTCACGCTTTCCACGCATTTACTTGACTGCCCCGCGACCACGCTGGAGGTGATGAGCCTCGGGCTTGATGCGTTGCCGGAAAGCTACGTCCGCCCGCCTCAGGATTTGAAGACCCTTTCGAGTTGGCTGTTTTACGCAGCAGGCGTGACCAAGACCGTGCAGGTCGGCGATAAAAAAGTTCAGCTACGCAGCAGCCCCAGCGCAGGACGGACGTATCCGTGTGAGATCTACGTGGCAGCGTTCGGCATTAAGGGGTTGGAGCCTGGGCTGTATCATTTCTCGCAATGGGAATTCGCACTCCGGAAGCTGCGCGAAGGCCCTGAAACGCTTTGGCAACTCAAGCGAGGTCGACCCGATCTGGAGTTTTTGAAGACCGTGCCTGCGGCAATGCTGGTATCGGTCAATTTCTGGCGAAGTGCGTGGCGATTCCATAAACGAGCGTACCGCCACGCGCTTCTGGATGCGGGACATCAAACGGAAAACCTGTCGATCGCCGCACGCGGGCTGGGGATTCAGACCGTCGTTCGGCTGAGGATGACGGAAAGCTCGATACGGGAGTTGATCGGCATTGACCCCGACGCGGATTTTGCAACGTTGGAACCGGTTCAGTCGATGGTCGTATGGGCCGATAAAGCGGAGAGTCCGCTGCAACTGCCGAAATTATCTGGTGGGTTGCCGGCATTACCACCGATCGTGCGCTTCCCGTTATCGCCCAAACCTCTTTCCTACGGCTCTATCGTGGCGGTGCATGATGAATGCACAGCACCGGGTGTTGCAATTCGCGAAATCCGATCACCGGTGACGGAGCTGAGTCCCTTGCCGGCCGGTGTGCATCGGCAGAAGTTTCCGGATCAGGAGGAGATGCCTGATTGCCATTCTCTCCGAAAAACGCTGCTGGAGCGTCGAAGCGTGCTGGAGTTCGAGCACCGCTCGATCTCGCGTGATCAGCTCTCGGCAATCTCGCGGGCGGCGTTTCGCGGCGGAAGCTATTTTCCGGTTTTACCTGACGGCCCGCACGTCGGGCTCATTCGGTCGTTCTGGACGATCCACGAAGTTGCCGGAATGGAACCGGGCCTGTGGTACTACCATCCGCCGACTGACGAATGGTCGTTGCTGCGCGCGGGGCATATCCGGGCCGAAGCCAGACACCTGTCACTGGGTCAGGAGATCACCGGCGATGCGTCGGCCGTCTGCTGGATGGCGGCGAACCTAGCTGAGGTGATGAAGGAATCCGGGCCGGATTGCTATCGAGTCGCACATCTGGAATCGGGTACAATCGGCCAACGGCTGGCGTTAGTGGCGACTACGCTGAGTTTGGGCTCAACCGGAGTTGCGTCGTTCTATGATGACGAGGTGCGGCAGCTTTTTGGAATTGATCGCACCGGCTGGGAAATCCTGTACGCCGTCGCATTGGGTTATCCAACCGCATCAACTGTCGGATTAACCTAATTCAAACATTCTCCTCAAACGATTTCCCAGATTTTGATTGTGGAATGAGATCGAGTGGCGCACTATTTCGCAATGATCCAGCAGCCTATTTCCCGGGGAGCACTATGACGCAAGCGAGCACTGACAAGTACGCGAATTCAACCACTCGCGTGCTTCTGTTGATCATTCTCTGCTTATCCATCGCAGTGATCATGGGCGGGTATTACATCTTTAAGGTATTCAACTCCTCTCAAGAAGGGCAGGCCGCGAGTGGCGCAATGATCGAGAAGATGATCGGGCTATCGACCCCTATTGTCGGTGGCAACCGGTTATCAACCGATTTCACCGATGCGGACGGCGACTTGGTGGCTGATCCGCCTGCGGATGCTGCGAAACTGATCGATCCTCCAACGATCGTGTTCACCTACATTGCCCAGGAGGAGCCTGAGAAATCACGCGATGCTTGGAAGCCGTTTACGGATTATTTGAGTAGCGTCACCGGAAAGCCGGTTGAGTACAAGCTCATTTCAGATTCGGATGAACAACTGAAGGCGTTTCGCTCCGGAGAGCTTCACGTTTGCGGATTCAATAGCGGGAATGTTCCGACAGCGGTTGACGCGGCCGGATTTGTGCCCGTTTGCCTGGTTCCCAATTCTCAGGGGAATGGAACGACCCAATCCGCATTCATCGTCCCGGCCGGCAGTGGGATCGCCGGACTGGCGGAAATTCGCGGTAGCGAAGTCACCTACACCTACCCGACGAGCAACTCGGGATTCAAAGCCCCAGTCCTGGCACTGCTGGAGAAAGCTCAACTTCGGCCGGGAACGGACTACAACAGCCGGTATTCAATGGGACATGAAAAGTCCATCCTTGGAATCTGCAAAAAGGAGTTCGAAGTGGCCGCCGTGGCGAAGGACATGTTGGAACGGGCTGAAAACTCCGGCGAGGTGAAGCGAAGCGCTTACCGTATCTTATACGAGAGTGAGAGCTTTCCAACCGCAAGCCTGGGGATGGCCTACAATCTGAAGCCGGAATTGGCCTCCAAGATTCGGCGGGCCATGATGGAGTTCGATTGGAAGGGCACGCTGTTGGAAAAGGAATTGGTTTCGGGCGCCAAAACCACCTTCCTGCCTGTGAATTACAAGAACGATTTCTCGCTGCTACGGAAGATCGATGACGTGACGGGAACCCGTCACGAAATCAAATAGGGCCTGGCAAACTCACTGTATTCGATCCGAATCGCCTGGGCGGGTACGCAAGGCACTAATTGGCGGTCGGCAGGCCCATGCGGCGGAGCCAGCGGAAGTGCGAGACCACGCCGGCCACGAAGGATGGGTGCTCGTTGTATCGGATCTCGTATTCCTTACAGGTCTGCTCAACCACCTTCGATAACGCCGGGTAGTGTACGTGGCAGATCTTGTGGAAGAGGTGATGCTCCACTTGGTAGTTCAGGCCCCCCAACAGCCAGGTCAGCACCTTGCTGCGGCGGGCGAAGTCGACCGTCGTCTCGATCTGGTGGACGGCCCAGTGGGTTTGCATCGTGTTGGCTTGGTCGGGCATTGGGAAATCGGCTTCCTCAACGCAGTGGGCCAACTGAAAGACCGTGCTCAGTACAACGCCGTTGATCAGGTTCGTCAGCATGTAAAACGCGAGCGCGATGTACCACGGGTGAAACATCATCGGAATGACAAACACCATCGTAAAGAAAAACGCCTTGCCGAGGATAAAGACGGCCAAGTTCCAACCCTTGGGGCGGGGAAGCTTGTGATTGCCGATCTTGCCGATCGCAACGTTGAAGAAATCGTCAAACACCTGCCACTTGATCGCAATCAAACCATAGAGCGGCCACATGTAAAAGTGCTGCAGGCGATGGAACTTGAATCGCTTTTGGTGCGGGGAAAGCCTTGCCAGCACGCCCACGTCGATATCATCGTCATGGCCGGTGATGTTGGCGTAGGTGTGGTGGATCATGTTGTGCTTCATGTCCCACACATACGAACTGCCTCCCATGAGGTCGATCGTCATGGCCATGATGCGGTTGACCCAGTTGAACCGGCTGTACGCGCGGTGCCCGCCGTCGTGCTGAATGTTAAACCCGATCGCAGCGGCCGACAGTCCGAGCGAGATGCACGCCAGAACGCCTTGCCACCAGTTCTGGCAGTAGAACACCAGCAGGGCGTAGGAGGCGGCGAACCAGGCGATCACAATGAAGGTCTTCAGGTACATCTGCCAGGCATCGCGAGGGCTTTTGCCGGTTTCAGCGAAGTAGGCGTCGACGCGACGTTTGAGTTCTTTATAAAACGCGTCGCCCTTGGCGAATCGTACCGGGGCAGCGTATCGGGGGCCCCTTAGGGTGAGCTGGGGTGAAGTTTGGGCGGTCGGGGAAGTCAAGCGAGATTCCTTTCCACGGCGTTCGTACGGCAGTCAATACGGTCGACGGACAGATTCAACATCCTTGAAACGAGCGGAGTCTTGGCGTGTCCAGTCCAAACAGCAAAACGAGTTTGTATGGTATCCGCCGCGATACCGGCTGTACAGATAAACCGCCCCGTATTCCGTTGGGACGGCCGCATTCGTATAATCGGCTCAAATGCCGCTACCACTCGATCTTTCCGTTCGTCCGCGTCGATTACGTCTGCAAGAACCGCTGCGAATTGCTCTTCAGAGGGTGATTCTCCGTCGCAGTGACATCATCGTGCCGGTTTTCGTCACGGAGGGCACCGGCGTGCGTAAAGAGGTGTCGTCGATGCCGGGGGTCTTTCAGATGTCCGTTGATCTGGCCACCCAGTATCTTTACGACCGCAGCCAGGCGGGGTTCAAAGCCTATCTGATTTTCGGCGTGATCGACCGCGCAAAAAAGGATCCGAACGGTTCGGCAGCGCTCGACCCCGATAACGTGGTCTGCAGGCTGTTGAAGTCGGTGGTCAAGGCGAACATCCCGATGGTCGGCATCACCGATCTCTGTTTCTGCGAATACACCAGCCACGGCCATTGCGGCCCGATGACGGCGGACGGGTCGACAGTCAAAAACGACGAAACGGTGGAACTGCTGGTAAAGCAGGCGGTCAGCCACGCCCGAGCGGGGGCTGGCGTGATCGCCCCGAGCGGGATGATGGACGGTACGATCGGCGAACTGCGAAAGGGCTTGGACGCTGCCGGTTTCGTCGATACCGCCATCCTGTCCTACGCCGTTAAATACGCCAGCGCCTTCTACGGCCCCTTCCGCGACGCCGCTGACTCCGCCCCCAGCCACGGCGACCGCAAGAGCTATCAAATGGACCCCGCCCGCGGATTAAGCGAAGCCCAGCTGGAAGCCGACCTCGACATTCAGCAAGGCGCCGACATGGTGATGGTGAAACCCGCCGGTGCATATCTCGATGTCATCAGCGCCGTCAAGGCCCGCGTGAATGTGCCGATGGTCGCGTACCAGGTGAGCGGTGAGTACTCGATGATCGAAGCGGCCGGGCGCAACGGTTGGATCGACCGCGACCGAGTTGCGTTGGAATCACTGGTGGCCATCAAACGCGCAGGCGCGGATCTGATCATCTCGTACTACGCGGAAGTAGTGGAGAGACTTGTCAAAGCTTAGTTGATCAAGAAATTGAACCACGAAGCAACGAAGCAACGAAGAACGGCACCTTGCCTTACTTCGTTGCTTCGTGGTTAATACTTCTTCAGATTAAACGCCGGTGTGCTGCGTCACTAACCGCTCGCGATTGGAGTAGCTTCGCAACCGGTTAATCGCAGCGACATAAGCGAGCGCACTGGCCTCCAGAATGTCGGTGCTCAGCCCACGGCCGCGGACGGTTCGTCCGTTGTGATCGACTTCGATTTGCACTTCACCTTGCGCTTCCTTGCCCTTGGTCACGGAGCGGATGCGGTAGTTGATCAGTGACAGTTTAACGCCCGTCAGCCGTTGGATGGCGGAGTAGATGGCATCGACTGGGCCGTCCCCGATGCTGGCGTCTTGGACATTGTCGCCATTGCTGTCCTTCAGCGTGACGGTGGCGGTGGGGATGGTGTTGCTGCCGGCCGTCACCTGCAAGCCGGACAGGGACCACAGGCCGTGGGCGATTTCCAACTGGTCGTCGACCAGGGCTTCGATGTCTTCGTCGAAGACTTCCTTTTTCTTGTCCGCCAGCGTTTTGAACCGAGCGAAGGCGGATTCGACCTGTTCGTCGGTCAGGCGGTAACCCAGCGTCGTTACGCGGTCTTTGAACGCATGCCTGCCGGAGTGCTTGCCCAGCACCAGCGTGCCTTTGGGGATGCCGACGGTCGCGGGGTCCATGATCTCGTACGTTTCGCGGTACTTCAGCACGCCGTCCTGATGGATTCCGGATTCATGAGCGAATGCGTTCTCGCCGACGATCGCCTTGTTCCGCTGCACGACCATGCCGGTCAGCGTGCTGACCATCCGGCTGGCGGAGTACAGCTTGGTCGAGTCGATCTTTGTGCCGACCTTGAAAAAATCGGCACGGGTTCTGAGCGCCATCACGATCTCTTCCAACGCCGCATTGCCCGCCCGTTCACCCAGGCCGTTGATCGTGCATTCCACCTGCTTAGCGCCGTTCTCCACCGCCGCCAGCGAGTTGGCGACGGCCATGCCCAAGTCATCGTGACAGTGGGCCGACAGGTAGATGCCTCGCTGGTCGATGATCGGCAACTTCGCGCGGACGTGGGCGAAGATCTCTCCGTAAGTCTTGGGCGTTGCGTAGCCGACGGTGTCGGGCATGTTGATGGTCGTCGCACCGGCCTCGATGGCGGCATGGACCATTTCGACCAGAAAATCCAATTCCGTCCGGCTGGCGTCTTCCGGCGAGAACTCGATGTCGTTCGTGTACTCGCGGGCCTGCTTGATCGAATCGACGCTGATCTGCAGGATGACGTCCTTGCCCTTTTTCAGCTTGTGCTCGCGGTGGATCTTGCTGGTGGCGCAGAAGATGTGGATCCGCCCGCTCTTGGCCGGGCGGATGGCTTCCCCGGCGCGGGCGACGTCCTTCGGCGTGCAACGGCTCAGGCCGCACACGGTGGAGCGGGTGATCTCGCGGGCGATCTGCTGGACGGACTCGAAATCCCCGTCCGACGAGATGGGGAACCCGGCCTCGATGATGTCCACGCCCATTTCTTCGAGGTGGTGCGCGATTTCCAGCTTCTCCGAGAGGGTGAGGGTGCACCCGGGAGATTGTTCGCCGTCGCGTAACGTCGTATCGAAGATTCGGATCATGTCCATGACTGACTCCAGGCTAGAAACTGTAAAAACACCTCAAACAAAAAACCCCTGCGGTGATCGCAGGGGTCTTAAAAGTTCATCTTGGCAGCGGCCCAACGATCATGCGCGAGATTGAAGCAGGCCCGCAAGGGCCAGCGTAAGCTGCGGAAGTCGAAGGGCTTTGCGCTGCATTGCTCGCATTTAAGCTAGCCTTGGCGGAAATGTCAAGCCATTGTCGGACCGTCGGGCCGCAAGATTCTGACCTTTTCGGCTACTTCGTTTCACTGAAGAATGGCAATAATCTCTTTGACCATCGGCACTTCCGTCTCTACATTAGCCGAAGGGTGGGCTCATCTCGCAATAGTCCTTTCGTCCGGGCTGAAGGAGTTTTCATGCAGATCTCACATTTGCGTGTGTTGGCGGTGGCGGTCGTTCTCGGCTTAGGCGTGCCGACGGTGCACGCACAAAACCCGCTGTCGAGTCCGACGGGGCTGCAACAGCAGCGGCCCTTCGCGGGGGCGTTTGTTGGCGAGAATATCTCGCTCGACCTGAGCTGGGACGGCACCCAGGAAGCCTACACCGGCTGGCTCACCTTCAAGGCACAGAAATACGCCTGCGGCGGGCTCGTGAACAACTCGGTTCTCTCCGGGCAGTTCGTGGCGAACGGATCGAAGTACGCGTTTTCCGTTTCGATCCAAGGCGATGGTGTGATCCTCACCAGCGATAACCGCAACTATTCCATGAAGCGCCAGCAGCCGGCCAAACCGGCTGGTGGTGATAACCCGTTCGCCGGCGATGACAAAGACAAAAACCCGTTCGGCGGTGGAGGCGGGGTCGGTGGTGCAAAACCGGACAACCCGTTCGCCGGTGGCGGCGCGGTGAACCCGCAACCTCAGCCGGCAAATCCGAACGCGATCGGCGGAGTGGGCATTCTCTTCAAGCAGGATCCGGACGACGGCGCGTGGATGATCGCCGAGATCATGCCCGGCGGGCCGGCGGCCAAGGCGAACCTCAAGCCGGGCTGGTACCTCGAAGCCGTCGATGGGAAATCCGTCGAGAAGCTCAGCATGGAACAGGTTCGCGGATTGGTGACCGGAAAAGTCGGCACGGAAGTGAAGCTGACGATCGAAGCCGATACCAAGACGTTTGATGTGACGCTGGTGCGGGCGGATCTGTCTGGCGGGGCGGCGCCCCAGCCGGGCCCGCAACCCGGACCGCAGCCGGCCCCGATCGCCGGTGGTGGTGGTGGTGGTGGTGGTGGTGGCGGCGGTGGCATTCCGGGATTCCCCGGCGGGGGACATCAGCAGAACGCCGCACCCGCCTGGATGAAGCCGGGCACGCGGATCACCTACTGGAGCGGGTCGGCCAACATCCCCGGCGCGACCCAGGTTCTCGGCCCTGACCCCAATGGCAACTGGGTGAACGCCCAAGGCCAGCGGTTCAGTCCCCAAGACAACCCCGGCGCCGGCGGATACGGCTACCAGCAGCTCACGATCGCAAGTGTGAACAACAACACGGCCGTGGTGGACGCACGCGGCTTTCTGATCAACCCGCAGGATCAGAGCGTGACCAACATTTCCACCAACGGTTACGTCCTTCCGGTCAACAACGGCGGCGACTACTGGATGGACCCACAGCAACTCGCCCAACTGCAGAACGGACCGCAAGGCGCTGTGACGATCTTCCGTGGTCCGTACAAGCTGGGTGAGAAGCAGTTCAATGTTGTGCGAATCACTACCAAGATCAGCACCGGCTGGACCCAATCCACCTACGACGCAGATTCCGGTCTGATGATCTCGACCGGATCGAGCACGATGGGCCAAGCCCAGGCGCTCCCGGGCCCCAATGGCCAGAGCACCGTCGGCGGGCAGACCAACAACATCACCCAGGGCTTCCTCGTCGGCGTGCGGCAACTGAACAGCCCATGGATCGGCCAGCGCGGCACGCGCGATTTGGCCCAACTCCGCGGAATGGAGTTCGGAGGCACATATGTGACCGAAATCCCGCAAGTCCCGGTCATGTCCTGGGGCTTCAGCCTACGGTGGGAGATCAGCAAGATCGACGAGTGGAGCGTGACGATGCGTCAGAGCACTGCGATCGACTACCGCAATGGCGCCCAGCCGCAGCCGAACGTCGTCGACCGCACGGGCAGCCTGACGAACATCTGGATCGACCCGCAGGTGCTTGCCCGCATGCAGGCGGGGCAGGTGTTGGACGAGGATCCGTTCACAAAGTTCAAACTGTCGGTCGTCAGCGCTCAGAACGGCTCGGTGGTGCTGACCGAGCAGAACCAAGTCGAGCAGTCGTTCGCTTCGTACGACATGCGGACGGGCCTGATCAACGGCATGCAGTCGAAGCAGCGGGTCGGGATAGCGGTGAATACGATCACGTTGCAGCGGACGAGATAGTATTGCGGTATGCTGTCATCCTGGTTCGTACTCCGCGAAGGATCCTGCCTCAAATCCGAGGCTAGTTCCTTCGCGGAGTACCGCTCAGGATGACATGCTTTTGTGTATTTGCGTTTGACTTACTGCTGCAGCGTCCGCAGTTCCTCTCGGCTGAGGGCGGTCGCGCGTGCCTGTTGCATCAGCCATACGTGTGTGCCGGGGTGCGAATCATTGATTTCCGGCGTCCGTTGGATGTACGTGCCGTCAGGCTGCATGTCCCACGCCTGACGGCGGTCACGCAGCATGATCTGCAGGATGTCCCACAGGCGATCTTTGAGCGGCTGGCGCTCGATCGGCACGACGGCTTCCACGCGGGCGAGCAGATTGCGGTACATCCAGTCGGCCGAGCCGATGTAGAACTCGCCTTGCGTGGGATTTTCGGCACCGTTGCGAAAATGGAAGATGCGCGAGTGCTCCAGGTATCGTCCGATGACGGAAATGACGCGAATGCGTTCGCTCATCCCTGGCACGCCGGGACGCAGGGCGCAGAATCCGCGAACGATCAGATCAATCTCCACGCCATCGCGGCTGGCGTCGTACAGCGCCTGGCAGACGCGGCGTTCCTCCAGGCTGTTCATCTTTGCGATGATCCTCGATGGTTTGCCGGCCTTGGCGTTGGCGGCTTCGCGGGCGATCAGTTCCAGGAATCGGTCGCGCATGTTCGCTGGCGCTACCAGCAGCTTGCGATAGGTGCGTTTGAGCGATCGTCCGGTGAGGTAGTGGAACATCTCCACCAGATCGCGCGTGATATCGGGATCGCAGGTAAACAACCCCAGATCGGTGTAAAGGCGCGACGTTGCCGCGTGATAATTTCCGGTCCCGATATGTGCATAACAGCGGATGCCGTCGGGATCTTCGCGGACGACGAGCGTCGTCTTGGTATGCGTTTTCAGCCCAACCACGCCATACACCACATGCACGCCTGCTTTTTCTAACGTGTTGGCCAGTAGGATGTTGCGCTCTTCGTCGAAGCGGGCTTTGAGTTCAACGAGGCAAACCACCTGCTTCCCACTCTCAGCCGCCCGTACGAGGGTACTGATGAACGGGCTGGCGTCGCCGGTGCGGTAGAGCGTCATCTTGATCGCCAGCACCTTGCTGTCGGCGGCGGCGGCTTTGACGAAGCGCTCGACGCTGGCGTTAAAGCTCTCGTAAGGGTGATGCACCATCAAGTCGTTGGCGCGGATGACCGCGAAAATATCGCTCTCATCGTCGGCCAGCGCCAGCGGAACGACCGGCGTCCACGGCTCGAAACGCAGCTTGGGCAGGTTAAGTTCCGTCACCGGACGGAGATCGTCAAAATCCAGTTCGCTGGGCAGCTCATACACGTCCTGGTCAGTCAGGTTCAGCTCTTCCATCAAGAACTGTCGAATCCACGGATTCGGGTTTGGCTGGTGTTCGAGGCGGACGGCACTGGCGAATTTTCGCTGTCGGAGTTCATCTTCCATCAGTTGCCGAAGGTCTTCGGCGTCTTCCTCGTCGCGCTCGATATCTGCATTCCGAGTGACGCGGAAGAGCATGACGTCGATGATCGTCATGTCCGGGAATAGTTCCTGCAGATTGTGGCGGATGACCTCGTGCAGTGAGACAAACCGGTACACGTCGCCCGGCGGGGCGATGTTGATCCATTTGGGCAGCACTTCGGGCACTTTCACACGGGCGAAGATTTCCTCGCCGTCGGGGTGGTGCAGCACCACGCCGATCGATGTGGAAAGATTTGAGATAAACGGAAACGGGCTTCCCGGATCCACTGCCAGCGGTGTGAGGACGGGGAAGACGCTGGCGTCGAAAAACTTATGGGCAGCTTCGCGCTCGATTTGCGTGAGTTCTTCCCATTCCACCAGTTGAACGCCTTGCTGATACAGCGCCGGCCGAATGACTTTGGAGAAGCATTCGGCCTGTTGCTGCAGCATGTTGTTCAGCACGTTGCGGATGGCGGTCAGCACTTCGCCCGGGGTTCGACCGTCCGGGCTGCGGGCGACGGCGGCGCTGGCGACCTGGCGCTTGAGGGCGCCGATCCGCTTCATAAAAAACTCATCCAAATTACTGGTGAAGATGCCTAGGAACCGCACGCGCTCGAGCAGTGGCGTGCGCTCATCGAGCGCCTCATGCAGCACCCGGAGGTTGAATTCCAGCCAGCTCAAATCGCGGTTGAGAAACTCCGCGGCCGCTTCGGGCTTGGGCGGTTCTACCGAAGGGGGTTCGGCCGGTGTAATAAATGATGTTCCGTCAATCATGGGCAACCTAATACAGCTTACACCCTAATATTTGGTTTGTGTTAACCGGCAGTGCGCGATGGATTGAACCTGGGAAGATTCTACCGTATCTTCTGGCCCTATAAGGCCTCTTGGCGGAATTGGCAGACGCGATGGACTCAAAATCCATTTCCCGCAAGGGAGTATCGGTTCGACTCCGATAGAGGCCACTAACTTGATTGGCGATTGCCGATTGGATTTTGACAACAATCGGCATTTGGCAAACGACAATCGGCAATTTCCCCTCCCATGGACATCAATCTTCTCGTCGTATCCGTCGGCAATTCCCGCATCGCACTTGGTGTTTTTGAGGCTGGCGATCTGAAGCATTCTGCGCGGTTTTCCAATCAGGACCGCGATGTGTGGTCCAAGGAAATCGTAAAGGCCTGGCGGATGCTGCCGGAATCGGGCCAGCCGACAGTGGCGGGGACTTCGGTCAACCCGGACGTGGAGGATGAACTGGAAGGCATGATCCTGAAGCTCACCAACCACACGGTGCAGTGGGTGGGGGACGAAATCCCGTACCCGTGCAAGGTGCTGACGGACTCGCCGGCTTTGACCGGTTCGGACCGCATCCTTAACGTCGCGGCCGCTTACGAGCAGATGCAGAAGTCTTGCGTCGTCGTTGACGCGGGGACGGCCATTACAATCGACGTGTGCAACGATACCGGCGAATTTCTTGGCGGGGCGATCGCGCCGGGCGTGTCGACCATGCTCGACGCGCTCCACGAAAAAACCGCCAAACTGCCGCGTCTGCCATTCGAACGGCCGACCGATCCGATCGGGAGGAGCACCCAGCAGGCGATCCTCAACGGCGTTTACCACGGCGTGCGGGGGATGGTGAAGGAACTGGTCGAAAACTACGCCACCGAACTCGGCCATTGGCCGGACCTGATCTGCACCGGCGGCGACGCCAAAACGCTGTTCGAAGGTTGGGAACTGGTCCACGCCATCTCGCCCGATCTCACGTTGTACGGCGTCGCGCTGGCGTACACCAACGCCAATCTTGAAAAAGAATAACCCGCTTCCCATGTCAAATGATCCGGCCAACCGAGCGATGCTGCTGACCGCGCCCGGAGCGGCAGCGATCGCGGTCGTGCGGATGGACGGACCCGAGGTTCCTTCGTTTCTCGCTACGCATTTTTCGCGAAGCCCGGTGATCAGCAAGCCCGTCCACGGCGAAATCCGCGAAGGCGAGCGCGTGATCGACGATCCGGTCGTTGCGCTGCTGTCCGAAACCCAAGCGGACGTCTGCCTGCACGGCGGGGCGTGGGTGGTTCACGCATTCCTGGAGTTAGTGCGCCGTTCCGGCTTCGAAATCATCGACCCCACCGACGGCCCGCTGCAGGAAATGGCCGTCGCTGGGGAAACCGAGATCGACCGCGAAGTCGCGGCGTACCTGCCGCTGGCGAGAACCGAACTGGCCCTCCGAGTCCTCCTGGCTCAGCCGGCAGCATGGCGTGGATCAGCAGGATTCGATTCCCAGTGGATGCTGGCCGACCGGGCGTTGTATTGGCTGTTGCACCCGCCACGCGTAGCGATTGTGGGGACGGCCAACGTCGGTAAATCAACGCTGGCCAACCAATTGTTTGCGAGGGAGCGTTTGATCACCGCAGATCTGCCAGGCACGACGCGCGACTGGGTCGGCGAGATCGCCGACATCAACGGGCTGGCCGTCCTGCTGGTCGACACCCCCGGCGTACGCGAGACGACCGACCCGCTGGAACAACAGGCGATTAGGTTAAGCAAGCCGGTTGTCGAGCAGGCCGACTTGGTGATTCTCGTGCTCGATCCCACCCAGCCCGTGGAGCCTCAGCAAAGCGCCTTGCTGGCGCGGTTTACGGATGCGATCAAAGTGGTGAACAAGAGTGATCGTGGCTCACTGCCGATCGATGGTGCGATTAAAACGGTAGCGGTTAGTGGCCGGGGCATCGACCAACTGCGGCAACGCATCGCCGCATATTTCGGCTGCGATGAAATCGAAATTGATCGGCCGCGTGTTTGGACGGAAAGACAAAGGAAAGAATTAGCCACAGATGAACATAGATAAACACAGATAGGAGAAAAGACTCTTCTTCCATCTGTGTTCATCTGTGGCTAAAAAACTTGCTTCAAACTCATCCCCAGAACATCCGCGAAATATCCTGCCAAGTCGCGAAGAGGAACACGAATCCGAGCAGCGCCAACCCCACGATCTGGGCGACCGACTGTGTTCGGTGCGATAGCGGTTTGCCTTTGATTTTTTCCATGATCAGGAACATGAACAGCCCGCCGTCCACGATCGGGATCGGGAGGAAGTTGACCACGGCCAGATTGGCACTGATCATCGAGAGGAACCACAGTAGCCAGACGTTATCCTTATCCGCAAAACCTTTGCCGGCCGAGAGAATGCCGAGAGGGCCCATCATGCCACTGGCCGGCACGGAACCGTCTACCAGGCGGCGCAAAGAGATGTAAGTCTGAATCACCAAATCGCGCGTCGCACCGACGCCCCATTGAATGGCAACGATCGGATTGCTCGTCTGCCGAGGCATGCTCATCACCTGCATCTGCAAAGGCAGGTCGTAGCGGACGTTGTGAATGGCGGCCAATTCCGATTCGGTCAATCCCGGAAGCGTGTAAGGCTTTTCAACGCCATCCACGCTGATCTGTGCAGTCTGGCCGACAGGCAACGCTCCCAGTGTTTCCTTGATCTGGAACCAGTTCTTGACCGGCGTTCCGTTGATGGAAGTGATCGTCGAGCCGGCAGGGATGCCGGCTTTTTCCGCCGGACTGCCCGGCGTGACCATGCCGACGACTGTCGAATTCACGTCCTGATCAAGACCGATGTTCAGCCCATACCGTGTCTTAGTGATGGAAATCGTCGATAACCCGTCGATGCTGATCAATTTGCCGCCGCGGACGACTTTCACGTTCACCTTGTCACCGGTTTCGCCGGCGGTAGTGAGAGTGGCTTTGAGCTTCTCGATCGTCGGAACCAGCACGGTCGGCGAGGCTTTATTTACCATCGTGACTTCTTCGATCACGTCGCCGGGCAAAATTTTGTCCATCGCCGGCGATTTGGGTGCCACAGTCAGCACTGAACAGCGTAGTGCCATGCCCGCGATACGCGTCGATAACCCATCGAAAGAGGCACCAAACAGTGGAATTACTTCGAACGGTCGCTCCTTGCCGGCTGCGTCGATAGCAACGATTTTCACCGGTTCGCCGCGCGACTGCTGCACGGCGTTTTCGTAGGTCTGCAGGTTCTGCCGCTTAATCATGAAGGACTTCTCGCGGGCGTCCTTGTCCTGCTTCAGGATTTGTTCCGTAGTCGGCGACGCCAAGATCGGCTGGCCGTTGATGGAGGCGATTCGTTCGCCCGGCTTGAGTGCCAGTGCATCGGCTCGGATCAGATTGGACTTGTTGAACGCCTCTTGGGCAGCCGGGCTGTCGGGCAGGCCGATCAAGTCCACCGGTTGTTCCACGCCCAGCGCCAAAAAGCCCTTGCCGTCGGCCGGCGGACGTTGCGGCGTGGCCTGTAGCGTGACGTATCGGCCGTCCGGCTTCTGGACAACCAGCTTGACCTTTGCATCATCGCCAGCCAGCGCGACGTTGGGGGCCAGCATCGTAAAATCGTGCTGATACCCGCCGTCGAGGTAGGCGATGCGATCTCCCGCTTCAAGACCCGCTTTTTGAGCCGGCGAGCCCTGCTGCACGCTACCGACCACGGCCGGCGGGGCGTCAAAGCCGAAACCGAACACAACCGCAAACCCGATCGCCGCAAGGATGATGTTCATGATCACGCCTGCCGACACCACCAGCATGCGGGCGCTGATCGACTTGCGGTTGTAAGCGCGAGGGTCATCGGATTGGGCGTTCGGATCGAGGTCCTCCTGCCCAAGCATCTTCACGTACCCGCCGAGGGGGATCCAGTTCAGGCGGTATTCGGTTTCGCCAAGTCCCAGTGCTTTAGTCGCGGCGATTTCATCTGCAGACGAGATGCCGGTCTTTTCCTTGAGTTGAAGCGTAGATTGTCGGTTGGATTGCACCCAATCGTTGATTCGCTTGTCATATTCTTTTTTCGTGGTGCCAACACGAAACCCGATCCCTTTTCGCCACGCCACCACCGCCTGCCCAAACCCGACGGCGAATTGATCGACTTTGATTCCCACCCATTTAGCCGCTAGGAAATGTCCCAGCTCGTGCCAGAAGATGACGAAACCGAATCCGGTCGCCAGTAGGATGAGACCGATAGCCTGAGAGAGCAATGCCATTGATTGAGGTTCCTTGTCGGTTGTCGGTAGCTGCTGACCCTGAAGGGCCGATGCTCCACGACTATTTCATTTCTGCCACGATCGTCCTTGCCGTGTTGCGGGCCGCCGCGTCTGCTTTCAGTAGATCGTCCAAATCCGGCGATTCCTGAAGCCGGTGACCGGTAATTGTACGTTGTACGACCTTAGAAATCTCGCCGAAGTCTATAGTCCCTTCGATAAAGGCCGCCACCGCCACTTCATTGGCGGCATTCATGGCAGCGCCGGCGTCGCCGTTCATCTTGGCGACCTCGAAAGCGAGCCGAAGCGAGGGAAATCGCTCGAAATCAGGCGGCTCAAAGTGCAGGGCAAACGCCTGGGTCAAATCGAGCTTTTTGGAGCATCCCGGAAGGCGCTGCGGGTACGTCAGTGCGTACTGGATCGGCGTTTTCATGTCCGGCGGGGAGAGCTGCGCTATCACGCTCCCGTCCACGAACTCAACCATGCTATGCACGACCGATTCCGGGTGAATCGCCACTTCCACCTTCTCCGGCGGCAGATCGAACAGCCAGCACGCTTCGATGATTTCAAGCGCCTTGTTGAAACAAGTTGCAGAATCGATCGTGACTTTGTTGCCCATCCGCCAGACGGGGTGATTCAGTGCCTCTCCCAATGTGGCGTGGCGCATTTTTTCGATCGGCCAAGTGCGGAAAGGCCCGCCGCTGGCGGTAAGGATGACCCGGCGGACCTCGCTCAGCCGGCCGCACTGCATGGCTTGGAAGACGGCCGAGTGCTCGGAATCCACCGGCAGGATGACCGCGCCGTGTTTGCGCGCCAGCGGGATGAGGATCGAGCCGGCGACGACGAGCGATTCCTTGTTCGCCAGCGCCAGCGTCTTGCCCGCCTCCACCGCCGCCAGCGCCGCCGGCAAGCCAGCCGCCCCGACGATCGCGCCGACGACGAGGTCCACATCCTCCCGCTGTGCAGCCCGGATCAGCCCGGCCGTCCCGCGATCAATCTGCGGCTCCGCGCCGATGGCTCGGCGGATCATCGCATCTCCCAGCGACTCATCGGTTACCACCACCAACTTCGGGTGAAATTCGGCAACCTGCCTGGCCAACAGATCCAATTGTTTGTGCGCGGATAAAACCGTGACAGAATAATCCGGTCCGAGGTGTCGTATGACGTCCAGCGTGCTGGTGCCGATCGATCCGGTCGAGCCGAGAATGGCGATGCGCTTTCCCAAGGTGCAGCAAGGTAAAACGCAATCCGATGCAAGTAAAGCTGCTCCGCGAAGATCAACGCGGGTTGGATGATCGATCGGTTTGAAACTTGCCGGAGGAAAGCTTTTGAAAAACTCGATCGTACCACGGGCCTCCGGCCCGTGCGGGCGACGAAGAATAGTCAGGAACAACTCGTTTCCAAACTCCGCACGCCACTGGCACGGGCCAGAGGCCCGTGGTACGGTCAGGCTTTCCACCTGAGCCAACACCAAAGTTCGCATCCAAGTAACCCTTGACGACAACGTGTATCGGCCTGACACTCTGGCCATACCTTTTGACGGAGACACCCATGCTGAAGCTGGCCGCGTTTGCGGATGAAATTTCTGCCAATCTGGACGAGCAGATCAGTGTTTGTAAAGCCAACCATGTCACGCATTTCGAGCTACGCGGCGTGGAGGGCAAGAGAGTGCTTGAAATGGATTCGGCCCTGAAAAACCAGGTCAAATCCAAGCTGGCCGACAACGGCATGGGTGTGGCGAGCATCGGTTCGCCGATCGGCAAAGTCGCGATCGATAAGCCGTGGAGCGACCATTTCGACAAGTTCAAGATCGCGGTTGATCTGGCTGAGTTTTTCGACGCTCCGTTCATCCGCATTTTCAGCTACTACCCGGCCGGCGGCGAAGGAAAGGGCTCGACCGCTCCGATCAAGGACGAAGTGATCAAGCGGTTCCAGCAGAAAGTGGAATACCTCAAGGGGCGCAAGCCGGTGATGGTGCATGAAAATGAAAAGGGCATCTTCGGCGAAGGCGTCGAGCATTGCCGGCAGCTGATCGAAGGCATTAATTCGCCCAAACTGCGGACGGCGTTTGACTTTGCCAACTTCGTGCAGGCCGGCGAAGACCCGAAAAAGAATTGGCCGATCCTCAAGTCGTCGACGGTTCACATCCACATCAAGGATGCGATTATGGGCAGCGGCAAGGTCGTGCCAGCCGGACAGGGCGACGGCGGGATCGAAGGCATCCTGAAAGATGCTTACGCCAGCGGCTATCGCGGCTACCTGAGCCTCGAGCCGCACCTGATGGTTGCCGGCCACAGTCACGGCGAGACCGGTGCGGACCTGTTCAAAGTCGCTGCCGATGCGCTGAAGGCAGTTTGTAAGAAGGCGGGGGTTCCGTTGGCGGGAGTTTAGCACGAAAGTAGTTAGGCGTTAGGCGTTAGGTATTAGGTTTGCAGATGAAAGTTGATTTGCAGGCCTAATACCTAACGCCTAACGCCTAATACCTAATTACGAAGACCATAGTCCTCTCATTCCAATGCGTCCCACGCAGCACCCCACATTCGATCCGCTGCCTACGCCGGAGATCCTCCGCGTACCGCTGACACCTCGAGGCGGGGTTGAAGCACCCGCGATTCTTCCGGCCGGCACGAAAGTGGCGGCCGGTGAACGGCTGGCAACGGCGGTATCGCAACTCGATCCTTGGCCGATCGCGCCGGTGGCGGCGGAGATTGTAGGGACTTGCTCCATTACCCTGACCAACGGCCGGCCCGTGCCAGCGGTTGAACTCGCTGTTCTTACCGACGACAGCGGCGTGCCCGAATTCCTCGCCCCCACGCTCGAAGCCGCCGCGCCGGCCGACAATGATCGTGGCGGGTGGATCGACCGCCTCCGCGAAGCCGGGCTTTGGATCGACCGCTGGACCAGCCCAAATCTGCTTACCCAACTTCACGATTCGCTCAAGCGCCCGATCGACACAGTGGTTTGCAGTGTGCTTGATGGCGATCCGAACCTGCCGATCGGCGCTGCCATCGCCGCGCAGGAAACCGATCGACTGATCACCGGCGTGCGCCGGTTGGCGAAAATTACCAATGCGACCAAAATCATGGTCGTAATGCAGCAGCGGCTGCTGCCGGAAGTGGTGGCGGCTGTTAAAGCCGCCGGTGGGATGTCGGCCGTCGAGATCGTCAATGATTACCCGCAGGCCGACCCGTCCATCCTTCTGGCGACACTTCTCAAGCGAAAACTTCGCCCAGGCCGGCTGCCGAGCGATCAGGGCGTGCTGTTGGCCGACTCGGTAGCAGCCGTCGCTGTGGGGCGCGTGGAGATGGACGTTCAGCCGATGCTTTCCGTGCCGGTGGCTTTGTTTAACCACTCTCGCAGCAGTACTCAGCTGGCAACGATGATGGTCGGGTCGTCATTGCACGATTTGCTCGAAGCCCGGCAGGTGGCCACGGGAGGGTTCGTCTTTCGCGGCGGAGATGTGCTGCGCGACCGCCGCATCTCCCGTCACGCGGTGCTGGCCGGTAGCGAGATTGCGCTACACGCCTCGCCGGGCCCGACGTCGGTCAATCCGGATCCATGCATCCGTTGCGGCTGGTGCGTGGAAGCGTGCCCGTCGCACATCCACCCGGCCGGCCTGCTCGATAGCGTTCAGCGAAAAGACCCCGAGGCCGCCGAGTATTACGGTATCGCCGCGTGCGTCGAGTGCGGTTTGTGCGACTACGTCTGCCCCAGCCGCCTGCCGATCTTGCTGGGAATCAGGACGATGAGGAAGGGAACGATGAAAGGCGAATGATGAGTACTGAATTCTGAATGCTGAATTCTGAAAGAATAACTCATCAAGTTCGTCCACGAGCGAGCAGATTTCCTTTTCCGAGTTCTTCCCTTTTCAGGATTCAGCATTCAGAATTCAGAATTCATGGACACCACACTCCCATTGTCCCCCGGCCAACCACCGCCGATCGAAGCGCCGGAGACGGTTCTGCTGCACAGCGGAATGAACGTGCCTCGCGTCTTCCTGACGTATGCCACCGGGGCGACCTTCCCGATGGCCGCAGGTATCGCTCTGTACGGCTGGCGGGCGATGCTGGCGATCCTGCTGGTGGTCTTCTCGGCGATGTCAATGGCGGTGGTGTGGAGGCGAATCGGGTTGCGCGGCGGGCAGATCCGCGTGGCCCACATGCTTTGGCTATCCGTCGTGCTGGCGCTGATGATGCCCGCACACCTCGCGGCCAACCTGGAAAAGGCAAAGTGGCAATCGTGGCCCATCCTCCCGGCCGCGGGGGCGACGTTGGTCATCTTGAACTGGTTACTCGGCGGGCTGGGTGTCGGGCGTGTCCATCCGGTGCTGGCGACGTACTTACTGGTGGTTGCATTGTTCGGACCCATGCTCACGCCGGGCGGTGTGCTGCAGCGCGACAGCTTGTTTGTCGGCGATCTGCTCGACGTCGGCAAGGACCAGCCGATCGCGGCGATCAAAGACCCGTGGTCCAGTCGCCCGATCGTGCCCGGCCAAGCCGCGCTACGACTGCCGCTGGCCAGCGAACAATTAAATGCATTCACACGAGGGAATTACGATTCATGGGTGTCGATGGATGCGTTGGTGCGCGACCGCGTTCCCCCGATCCAGGATCTGATCCTCGCCGGTCAACCCGCGCCGATCGGAATGGCAAGCATCGTGGCGATCACCATCGGCGCGCTTTTTCTGCTCTACCGTGGACTGATCGACTACCGGATTCCCCTGCTGATCATGCTCAGCCTGATGTTGGCGCTTTATGTGCTCCCCGTTCCAATTGTGATCTCCGAAAAAACCGATTGGCGCTGGCTGGCCATCCACGATCCGCGCGTCAGTTGGGCCACCGTGATGACCTTCGTTCACTACGAGACGCTGGCTTCGCCGGCGCTGTTCATGGCGGTGTTTATGGCGACCGATCCTTCGGTTCGCCCGATGGCCAAATGGGCCCGGGCCGTCTACGCGGTCGTGATCGGCGTTCTGGCGGCGGTGTCGCAACGGTACGTTTCGATTTCGGTCGGGCCATTCATCGCGTTGCTGGCGGGGAGCTTGCTCACGCCGTATTTGGATCGACTGCTGAGGCCTAAACCGCTGATTTGATGTCGCATGGGCTACCAGCCCATGCCGAATGACGCTACTGGGCATGGCCTGGTAGCCCATGCGACTTAACGCTGACTCCGCTGATCCAAACGTCAATTGGCATTCCATTGGTTTCGAGCAATTCACGCAAAGGCTCGTTTCTATGCGAACCCTGAAAAATCGCAAAGTCAGCCAGTTTCCCTGCCGAAATCGAACCGACTGACGCATCTGCCATGATAGCCCGCGCGCCGCGGATCGTACCCATCTCCCAGATCGCCTCAGCAGCAACTTCCGGCGTAATGCGGTGCATCAGCCGCAGGTCGTCCACCAGATTCAGATCCGGCGAACTCGCCCGACTGTCCGTGCCTACCGCTACGTTGATCCCCGCCGCCAGCATCTCACGCCAGCGGTGCGGCGGATGACCGAAGTAGGCATGGGTACGCGGGCAGTAGACGACATGGCCTTGGCCGGCGGCGAGGATCGCCAGTTCCTCGTCGTTGCAGTAGTTCACGTGCGCGAGCAGTGTGGGATAGCTCAGCAAGTCGATATCGCGAGCGAATCGGATCGGCCCGCCGACGTACTTGGGCACGTGCTCGTCCCATGCGTTGACGCCAGCTTCCCACAGGTGGCGGAAGGGGCCGGTCTGGTTTTCAAGGAAGATGGTTTCGTGCGGTGTCTCGGCCAGGTGCGTCGCGATCGGCCGGCCATGCTCGCGGGCGAAGTTGAGGCAGCGGGCGTACCCCTCGGGTTCCACCGTATAAGGGGCGTGCGGCGTCAGGCCGACGCGGAGGAAGGGAGATTCCTGCGACACGTCCGCGGCCGCGGCAAATCGCTCGTCCAGCAGCGAGCGGCGTTTCGCCATCGCCTGGACTTCCCCGTAACTGACGACCCGGAGCGGCCCGTCGCGCAACACCGGCCGGGTGGCGACGCACTGTTTACTGATGTCGCCGATGCTGGTCACGCCAAAGCCTATAGACTCCGCCACGCCGACCCGAGCTGCTGCCGCCGCCATCGCCAGCACGTCACCACCGGCCCTGGCGGTTTGGCCCATCAGGTCCATGATCCAGTCGACAAAGCTATTCGGTTGATCGCCCTGACGAAGATCGCTGAGCTCGAGATGCGTATGAGCGTTGACGAGACCGGGAAGCACCACAACATCGCCCAAATCATGACGTATGCCCTGCGGGTACTGATGCTGGATTTCCTTCAATGGACCGACCGCCAGAATCCGTTCGCCGGAAATAGCGATCGCACCGTCCCGGATGATCGGCCGATCCATCGGTGCAATCCACGCGGCGGTGAGCAGGGTGATCTCGTTGGGCACGATGAAAGGATCGCCAGTTTTTTATAACCGTCAACTCGCCCGGGCCGAGTAAAATAAGGGCATGAGCAACGTGGTAAACTTTGTATCCCCCAAACACACACCTGCCCGCATTTGGGCGGCCCGAATTGTGGCGATGCTGGCCGACGCGATTCAGATCGTGGTTTTCCCGGCCTTTGCGCCGGGCGGGATTTCTCCGTTCAATGACGCGCTCGACATCATCGTTGCCGTTGCAATCATCGGCCTGCTCGGCTGGCACTGGGTGTTCTTGCCTTCAGCGATTGCCGAACTGGTTCCGGGGCTCGACTTGGTCCCGTCATGGACGGCGGCCGTGCTGTTTGCTACGCGGAAGGGCAGCAAGCCGGTGGAAGCCATCGTCACCTAACCTCCTTTTCCGGATAAAAATAGGCCCAAGTGCCAAAACCCCCGTCCCACGCTAAGATGACGGGCCTGTGAAACAACGCATCCAAAAAATCCTGGCCGCGGCCGGTGTCGATTCGCGACGGAATATCGAGCTCATGATCTCGCAAGGCCGGATTACCGTGAACGGCAAGGTCGAGATGACCCCGCCGATCCTGGTGGATCAGTTCAAAGACAAGATCGAAGTCGATGGCGAGCCGATCAAGCTAGAACGCCGGCTGACGCAGGACCGTGTCTATTTCCTGATGTACAAGCCCAAGGGCGTTTACAGCACCAACGTCAGCCAGGGAGAACAGGTTCGCGCGATCGACCTGCTGCCGCCCGATTTCCGCGGCCGAGTCTATCCGGTCGGCCGACTCGACGCCGACAGCAAGGGCCTGCTCCTTCTGACCAACGACGGCGATCTGACTAACCAGCTTACCCATCCGCGGTACGGCGTATCCAAAACGTACCGCGCGGTGATCGACGGTTACATCAAGCCCGAAGAATTGGTCGAACTATCTGAAGGCGTGTGGATGGCCGACCCGCGGACGGGCAAGGGCTTCAAGACCGGAAAGACGATCGTCAAAATCATCCGCCGCTCGCAGCAGCAGAGCATCCTGGAACTCACGCTCCGCGAAGGCCGCAACCGCCAGGTACGGCGAATGCTGGCGCGGCTCGATCATAAGGTGCGCGATCTCACCCGCGTTAAAATGGGCCCGCTGACGCTCGACGGGCTCAAGCCCGGCGACGTGCGGACACTCTCGCTCCGCGAAATCCGCTCGCTCCGCACGATGGGCAAGCGCCTGACGACGCCGGCAGATAAGACGGCCGAGCATGGCGATGACATCCCTGATTCCGGCGAGGTAGACGAACAGTTTGCATCGACGGAAAGTCACGCGAATCCCGCTCCCAAGAAATTCCCGGCCAAGCCCGTCGCCCCGAACCACGGTTATGCGTCAGGCGGCGGTCGTGCGACGCGCAGCGAATTGCGGGCCGCCCGGTCTACGCCGCCTCAGCCGGGCGATATGGTCAGCGGGCCGAAAGTGCATCATCGCAACGCGAACAACGCGAGGCCGAAGAAACCGGCATACAAGAAATCGTTCCGATCCAAGCATGCTCACTAAACGAATCATTCCGTGTCTCGACGTCGACCGCGGCCGAGTGGTGAAAGGCGTGAAGTTTTTTGACCACGTCGATGCCGGCGATCCCGTCGAGCAGGCCAAACGCTACCAGGACGACGGGGCCGACGAGCTGGTGTTCTACGACATCAGCGCCAGCCACGAAGGCCGCGACATCATGGCCGACCTCGTCACCCGCGTGGCCGAGAACGTTTTTATGCCCCTCACCGTCGGCGGCGGGATTCGTACGCTCGATGACGCCACCCGGCTGATCCAAGCCGGGGCGGAAAAGGTGAGTCTCAATTCCGCCGCGGTGAAGAATCCAAAACTGATCGCCGAAGTCGCCCGCAAGTTCGGCCGATGTGCCACCGTGCTGGGGCTCGACGCCAACCGCGTCATGAAAGACGGCAGGGAAGAGTGGGATGTCTTCGTCAACGGCGGGCGCGTCAATACGGGCATCAAGGTGATGGACTGGGTCAAGCAGGCCGACGAACTCGGCGTCGGTGAGATCGTCCTGAACGTCATGAACGCCGACGGCATGAAAACCGGCTACGACCTGGAAATGACGGCAGCGGTGAGCGACGCGGTAAAAATCCCCGTCGTCGCCAGCGGTGGGGCGGGCAGCCCGCAGCACATGCTCGACGTCCTCCAGCAAGGCCACGCCGACGCCGCCCTCGCCGCCAGCATCTTCCACTTCAAGGAACACTCCGTGGGACAGGTCAAAAAGTTCCTGTCGGATCACGGCGTGCCAGTGCGGTTATTTTGAAGTAAATGCTGAATTCTGAATGCTGAAAGAAGACTGTTTCATCAAATCTTCTTTCAGAATTCAGCATTCAGAATTCAGAACTTCCTCAATCCACCTGCTCGAAAGTCACGCTGCGGTCGAACACTTCGTTGAACAGGTCGGTCTTTCTCCTGGCTCCCCAGATTTCCAGTTCCGCGTCGGACCGCGCTCGCACGCGGACGTCTACCTTCTGCTTCTTCACCTTGAGTCGCAGCGATGACACTACGCTGGCGTGGCTGCGATCGAGTCCGTCGGCGATCCGCAGCAGGGCGGCCCCAACGTTGACGATCTTTTTCGCCTTCGCTGACAGCGAGGCGTACGCCTTGTGATCCGCCTGCGGCGTCGGGCCGCGGTGGTAGCGGGTGATGTTGGCGATGATCTCGATCTCTTCGTCGGTGAAGCCTTTCAGATCGCCGTTCTCAACAAGGTACATGCTGTGCTTGTGGTGCCCCTCGCGGCTGATGTGCCAGCCGATGTCGTGCAGCATAGCGCCGAACTCGATCAACTCCCGCTCGGGCTTTTCCAGTTTGTGCAGGGCGCGGGTTTGATCGAACAGCTCCAGGCACAGCCGCGCGACCTGCAGGCTGTGTACTTCGTGCCAGTCGCAACGCCGGGCCAAGTCGAGCACGCTCCGGCGGCGCTGATCCGGCACCTGCCGGCGGATGGTGAGCTCTGGCACGTGCCTTGCCAGGTAATCCAGCATGATTCCCTCTCGCAACGCCGAGCCACAAATCTCCATCTCGGTGAGGTTCAGCTTCTCAAACACCATGTCGATCAACTGCACACCGGCCAGAATCTGGTCCTTACGCTGGTCGTCCAATCCCTTCATCGCGGCCCGCTGCTTGGTCGTGCTATCGATCAGCTTGTTTAACAGCTTGATGAGCGTGCCGCGATCGATCGCCCGCCCGTGATTGCTGCCTCCGAGGCTAAGGCACAGTCCGGCCACGCTTTGCAGCGTGCCGCTCGTGCCGATGGCGCGGACCGGGCTAAGGTCTTCGATCGCCTGGCAAATCGGGGCCAGTTCTTTGTCGTAATGGTTTTTGAGCGATTTCAGGTCGCCCGGGCTGATGGGGTCTGAATGGACGAATTTCGCCGTCATGCGGGCGGCACCCAGCTTGCGGCTTTCGAGCAGCGAGGCTTTGTGGCGATCGGCGACGATAAACTCCACGCTGCCGCCGCCGATATCGACGATGAGGTTGGGGCTGGAGCGTAAATCGACCTCGTGACGCACGCCCAGGTAGATCAGCCTGGCTTCTTCGCGGGCGCTGACGACGCGGATGTTGAGCCCCAGCTCGCGGCGGACTCGCTCAAGGAAATCCCCGCCGTTCTCGGCTTCGCGCACCGCGCTGGTGGCGACGGCCACGATCTTCTCGCACTGCCGCCGCTGTGCCGCCTGCTGGAAACGGCGCAGGCTGGCGACGGCGGCGTCCATGGCCGATCCGCTCAGCCGGCGGGAGGGGAAACTCATCCGCCCGAGCCCGACCATCTCTTTCATTCGCCACAGCGTCGTCACGCTGCCGTCGGCATCCTGCTGGGCAACGATCATGTGCAGACTGTTGCTGCCCACGTCGATCGCGGCCATGCGGAACGACTCACGTTCGATCGCTGCTTCGCGAGATTGAGACTTTTTACTGCGGGTGATCGCCATGTGGCAGATTCTACCGGTTTTTGGTGAGACAGACAGTGGAACTGGTCAGCCGTTGTGCGGTGGCCGATCCGTCTATCCGATCTGGATCTTCTGAAACGGCTTGCTGGGTCCGTCATTCAAAATGACTCTGCAAACTTCGTCGAATGCTTCCTGATCGTTCGCCCACATCAATTGGGCGCGGGTGTTTTCCACGGGCATCCATTGAAACTCGGTGTTCTCGCTGTCGAGCGAGACCGAAGCGTTGGCCTGCACGATGGCGCAGAACGTCACGCCGGTGTTCAATGTGTCGTTGTCCGGGCGATAAAACTGGGTGACATGGCTGAGGCGGTAAAGCTCAAGGGGCTTGAGGCTCGTTTCCTCGTGCATCTCACGGATCGCCGCCTGCCAGGCCGTCTCACCCGGCTCGATCCCGCCCGAGATGAGTTGCCATGTGCCGCCCATGTATTTCCCCTCAGCCCGACGCGCGAGCAGAAATTCGTATGAATCGCCCGCAGGGCGGAGGATGAAGGTGATGGCGTACAGGGTTTGGTTCATGGCTGGCTCGACATTTCGGGCTCCTTCTCCCGGTACGCCGGGAGAAGGTTGGGATGAGGGTTCTGCACGACAAGTAGTAAAGTCCACGAATAATACGAATCTTTACTAATGAAGAATTGGATTCGTGAAGATTCGTGTTATTCGTGGATCATCTGCCTTTCGATAAAGAACCCTCACCCACGCGGAGGCTTTGCCTCCGCTTGCCCTCTCCCGGAGTACCGGGCGAGGGTTAACGTATTCTACCGCTTTGCCCGCACAAATTGTTGACCATCGATGCGCTTGATCAGCGATTTGAGCGTCAGCAACGTCAATTCCTGCAACACCACGGCGGCGGGGAGGTCGGTCTGCTCGATGATCGCATCGACGCTGGTCGGATCCTTGCCTACCGTGGCCAGGATCTGCTGCTGACGATCGGTCAAGGAGACTTCGACGGTTGCAACCGAGGTCGGCATCGGCGGGGCGAACAGGACGGGCTCGGCGATGGGTTGCTCAGTCGTGGGAGACGGGATGCCCGCTTCCATCGCTTCCATCGGCAGCGGGCCGAGGCCGTTGATGATGTCTTCCAGGCCGATGGCGATGGTCGCGCCGTCGCGAAGAAGCTGATGCGGGCCGATGGAAAGCGGGTTGTCGACGCGCCCGGGGAGGGCAAACATATCCCGCCCCTGTTCGCCGGCCAGTCGTGCCGTGATGAGCGCTCCGCTCTTCACGTCGGCCGCCTCGATCACCAGCACGCCGCGGCTCATGCCGCTGACGATCCGGTTCCGCTTCGGGAAATTATCCGCCAGCGGCGGCGTGCCGAGCGGGAACTCGCTGATCATCGCTCCCCGGCTGGCGATCTGCTCGAACAACGGCGTGTTCTCAGGCGGGTAAATCACGTCGATGCCGCTGCCCAGTACGGCGATCGTCCGCCCGGCCGGGTGCTGCATCGCGCCGCGATGGGCGGCGCTGTCTATTCCACGGGCGCCGCCTGAGAGCACCGTGAAACCCGCACCACCGAGCAAGCTGCCGAATCGTTCTGCCTGTTCGCGACCATAAATCGAGCACTTGCGCGATCCGACGATCGCGATCGCGTTCAGATCGCGCGGTTCGAGCGTGCCTTTGACATAAAGGATGTTCGGAGGATCGTGGATGAGCTTCAGCAGGAGTGGGTAGTTCTCGTCGTCGGGGCAGACCAATCCCACGTCCAAGTCGTGGGCTTTGTCGAGTTCTTTTTGTGCTTCATCGGCGCTGCGCCGGAGCGAACCAGAGATGTGCTGCGCTTTTGCAGAACCGATTCCGTCAATGGTTTGCAGCAAACTCGCCGGCGCGTCGCACGCTGCTTGGGCGCTCCCTGCAACCGCGATCAACCGGCGCGTAAGGATCGGGCCGATACCCTGCGTGACAGACAGCCTGAGCCAGTGAATGAGTGCCACTTACGCCCCCAGAGATTGCACCGCTTCCTTGAAGAGATCGACCGGCACGTCGTCTCGAATGGTGACCGCACCGATTTTCGTCGGCAGGATGAATCGGATCGTCGCCCCTTCGACTTTCTTGTCGAACGCCATCGCCTCAACGACGCGGTCGACATCCAGCTTCATCCCGCCTGTCGGCAGGCCGGCGGCTTCAATTAGGCGGGTGATGCGGGTTTGCGCCACTGCGTCGATCATGTCCAGCCGCTGCGCCAGTTGCGCCGCGGCCGTCATGCCCAGCGCGACGCACTCGCCATGGCTGTAGCTGTAGTTGCTGACGGTCTCGATCGCGTGTCCGAATGTGTGGCCGAAGTTGAGGTGTGCCCGCTCGCCGCGCTCAAACGGGTCGGCCTCCACTACGCGGGCCTTGATGCCGACGTTATGGGCGATCAGCGACGAGAGGAAGTCGATATCGAGATTGAGCGCCCGCTGGATGTTGTGCTCCAGCGAGATGAACCCGTCGGCGTCGCGGATGATCTCGTGCTTGATGCACTCGGCCAGCCCGCCCCGCAACTCGCGGGCCGGCAGGGATTTGAGGGCGCTCGGGTCGATGTACACCGCGATCGGCTGATGGAACGCGCCTATCAGGTTCTTGCCCGCCGACGCATTGACGCCAGTCTTCCCGCCGACGGAGGCATCGACCATCGAGAGCAGCGTAGTCGGCACCTGCACAAAAGGCACGCCGCGCAGGATGGTGGCCGCCACGAACCCGGCCATATCGCCCACCACACCTCCGCCGAGCGCGATCAGCGGCGTATGCCGGTCGATCTTCTGCGACAGCAGTTCGTTAAACACCGGCACGAGTGTTTCGAGCGTCTTATGATCCTCGCCGGCCGGGATGACTGACATGCAAGCGCGAATGCCCGCATTGCTCATCCCCGCCACCAGTTGGGCGACGAACATCGGCCCGACGTTGCTGTCGGTGACGATGCACGCTTTTTTCGACGGCGTCAGGCGCGTCAGCAGCATGCCGATGTCGTGGATGATCCCCGGCTGAACGTGAATCTCGTACGGCCTGGGCTGCAGATTAACGGTAACCGTTCGTCGGCCGATGGGCATGGCGGGATTGTAGCGATTCTGCCTGTGGCGTCACGGGCGGTACACTGCCGATGGTCATCGAGTCAGGCGTAAAGGTAGGATGAATCCGTGAACATTGCTCTGGTTGGATATACCGACAGCTACAACGACCAGCAGTGGATGAAGATGGCCGGTGCGTGGGTGGCCGAGCACGATTCGGCGTTGCCGTGGGTGTCGGCGACGCGTCTGGTATTCGATCTCCGCGGCGAAAAGGGCGTGAACTTTCTCGACGACCGCGGCGAGTACGACGTCGTCGTGCTGTTCGCGATCTACAACCCGCCGGCGGACAGTCTCGAGCTCCAACAATCCCTCGGCCGCCGGCGGGGCCAGACGTCGCTCGCGCCGAATCATTCACGCGAGAACTGGGTCGCCCGGCTTGTACGCACGAACGCCAAGTACTTCTTCATCTTCCGCCGGCCGGACTCTGTGAGCGGCGATTGGCTCGGTGAGATCGAACGCTACACAAAACAGCCAGAACCGGCAGGGGTGTTTGGGATGACAGTTTATCAACGTGTAAGGTCTGCCTCGACGGACTCTAAGTGACTGCTTTATCCAACCGTCTACCCATAGACTGCCTTACCACAGGCCTTGCACGACTTTCGATACGATGGGCACGGTGCGCCACAGTGGGGACATCGATTGTCAGTGATGGCCGCGTCCCTCGCAGCTGCGATGCGGCCACGTTCACGCTCGCGTTCTTCATCTTGACGAATTAACTCATATACACCATTTCCGGTAGCGATTAGTTCGCCTTGCGGGTCGTAGTACGTGCCGCCGCTTATTTCAGTCAGTGCTGCGGCTGCATACATCGCCGCCTTGTAGTCGTTCATCTCACTATGAAATCTGAGGATAACGATACGGTTACAGTTGCCAATGCGATCGCGTATCTCTTCATCCTGACCCTCTAATGGGTGGAAGCTGTACTCGAAGCCGCAATCTGCGCCGTCGAGACGACAAGGAAGAAATCCGTCCATGCTACGCGTGTCAAACTCGTCGAGGTTCAGTCGCGTACCTGCCGCGTCAATTGCCGCTTGCCACACTTCTCGCGTTGGCAACCGCTCCTCCCGTAGATAGACGCAAAGATTAACAGACAAATGCACCTCACTCAGGTCACCTAAATAACTACTAAACCGACGGTTGATCAAAAAAACATCCCATTCATCGGTCCGCTAAATCGTGCTGAAATCAGTCAGGATATCAAGTAGCTTGTCAGTCGGTATGTCGAGACCTGCCCTATAAAGATATACGAACTAGCCTTGCGCCAGCCGAAGGCCCAATCCCTTAAATCGATCAAAATCGCCCGTGTTGTTGGTGGCCAACGCGGCGTTACAGCGGATCGCAACGGCGGCGATCATGCAATCCATCAGGCTGCTCTTTCGACAGCCAGTCGCGTTGAATAGTCGGGCGGCGGTGCCGGCGTCATCGGCGAGAAACGGATCCGGTGCCGGAAGCCACCTAATGGCGGAAGCTAACGCCTCGCTATCCAGTGGACCGCAGCGAAATTCGCTCCATGCGATCGAAGAGATGCCCATCAGTTCGCCGGACTTGAACCATTCCCGAATCGAAGTGAGTTCAGCGGTTTCGGGCCGTAACGCCTGGATTAAAAAATTGGTGTCGAGGTGAATCATCGCTGTGTGTTAGGACGCCGACTGGCTTTGCGCTCGGCGGTGACTTCGTCGGTCCATGCCTTGGCCTGCTCGGCGGTGAGATTGAGCTGATTCCTCAATGCCTCGAATGCGGCCAGTCGGTCCTCACTGCTGGAGGCGGGGCGTTCCACGGTTACCGTGACCTCGACGGAATCGCCCTCCCGCAATTGAGAGGACTGCAGCTCAATCCTCCCGCCGGCACCGACGGTAACGTGTTCCTTAATCGTGGTAACCATGCTGAGATTATACCCGAGGCGGACACAGAATCACACGCTCATCCCGCTGTCGGCGTCGACCTGTTGTTGGGCTTTCATGGCTTCCCATTCTTCGAGCGTCAGCATGGCTTCGCGGGCCTGGGAGCCTTTGTATTCGCCGACGATGCCGGTGGCGGCCATCATTTCGATGAGTCTGGACGCTCGGCTGTAGCCGATGGTCAGGCGGCGCTGCAGGAGGCTGACGCTGCCGCGCTTGGTTTCGAGCACCACTCTCACGGCGTCGTCGAAGAGGTCGTCCTTCTCCATTTCGCCGTCGGCGTTGACGGCGGCTTTGATTTGCACCAGCTCCGGCTCGTACTGCGCCTCGGCCATTGCTTTGACGAGTTTGACGCTTTCGCGGACTTCCTTGTCGTCGATGAACGTGCCTTGGCAGCGGATCGGCTTGCTGGCGCCGGGAGGCAGGAACAGCATGTCGCCGTGGCCGAGCAAGAGGTCGGCGCCGTTTTGGTCGAGGACGATTCGGCTGTCCATCTTGCTCTGCACGCGGAAGGCGATGCGCGTGGGCATGTTCGATTTGATCAGGCCGGTGACGACGTTGGCGCTTGGGCGCTGGGTCGCCAAAATCAGGTGGATGCCCACCGCGCGGGCTTTCTGGGCGATACGGACGATGCTGGCTTCCACTTCCTTGCCGCTGGTCATCATCAGGTCGGCCAACTCGTCGATGATGATCACGATGTACGGCAGCTTCTTGGGGATCTTGGCTTCTTCCTCCGGCGTGCCGGGCTTGAAGCGTTCGATCAGCTCTTCTTGCGTGAGGGAGTTGTACCCCTTGATGTTTCGCACGCCAGCCTCGGCCAGCAGGTCGTAGCGCTCGTCCATCTTCTCGCACGCCCATTCCAGCACGCTGGTGGCTTTGGCGGCGTCGTTGATGACGGGGCACATGAGGTGCGGAATGTCCTTGTACATCGCCATTTCCACGACCTTGGGGTCGAAGAGAATGAGCTTCACCATGTCCGGCCGCTGCATGTAGAGGATGGACATGATGATCGTATTGATGCAGACCGACTTACCCGATCCGGTCGTGCCGGCAATCAGGCAGTGGGGCATCTTTTCCAGCCCGGTGATGAGCGGCTCGCCGCTGGCGTCTTTGCCTAGATAGAGCGGGATGTCGTTTTTGGCCAAGACTTCAGGCGATGCAAGCTGCATCAAGTCCTTGAAGCGGACTTTTTCCTTCTGCGCGTTGGGCACTTCAATGCCCACCGTGCCCTTGCCGGGGATGGGCGCGACGATGCGGACGGATTCGGCCTTCAGCGAACGCTGGATGTCGTTCGACAGGCCACTGATCGTGCTGACCTTGATGCCCGGAGCGAGGGCCAGTTCGTACATGGTGATGACCGGGCCGGTGTCGATCTCGACGACCTGGGCTTCGATCTGGAATTCGCGGAGCGACTGCTCAAGCAATGCCGCTTGTTCGCGGACGAACGATTCCTGGCTCTCGGCGTAACCGTGCTCGGCCTCTTCGAGGTAATCCCAGCCGGGCAGATGATATTCGCCGAGCTCTTTGCGGATCGGCGCGGGCGCGGTTTGACGCGGTTTCACGCTGCTTGGCAGCTTGACGATGATTTCCTTGCGGATTTCTGGCGGAGGGGCGTTGATTCCCGTTGCGGGCACGACGGTTGCGCCGGCGGATGAATCGTGGATCGACGCTTCGCCGAGCGGGCCTGGCTCGTAGGTGTCGGCGGTGGGGCGGATGGCGGCTTCGCTCATCGGCGGGGCGACGGGCGGAATCTGGGCAGCGGCGCTGGGTGCGGGATCGCTCGCATCGACAAATACCTGATCCACCGCGGCCAGCTCGTCGTGGTCGTAGGTAAGCTCTATTTCCTTATCCAGATCGGCCAATCGGTTGTTGCGTTTGGGAATGGAGGAATCGGCGACGGCTTCTTCCAGTGCGTCATCATCATTGCCGGTCGCCTGCTGTTTTGCGGGCCATTTCGGCAGCGCTGGCATCGACGGGAGCGAAGGCATCGAAGGCAGTTTGAAACCGGCGGCTTTCTCGCGAACCGTGCCGATGGTGTCGATCGCAGTGCGTGCCATCGCCGGTGCCCGAAGCACCAAGTCATCGGCCGCCAGCAGCAAGCCGACGAGCATCGCGGTGAGCAGGATCAGCCGAGTGCCGACGACGTTGAAATGCGTCTGCAGAAACGCCGAAGCCCCAATGCCTAGTAGCCCGCCTTGGCCTTCCGGAAACCCGGTGGCGGAGGAGGGCATCAGGCTATGAACGGTTCCAGCAAAGGCGACGGTCAATAGCAGCGAGCCGATGGCACGCATCCAGACGTCGCTGACTTTTCCCTGGATCGCCATCATGACGATCAACACGCCTGAGAAAAACAGCATGGGGAACACGCCCTGCCCGAGCAGCCAAAAGGCGTAGTAAGCGATCAGCGCCCCGGCCGGCCCGCAGAGGTTGGCGGTTTTCGGATACGGATAAACAGTGTGGCTCGGCCAATCGCTAGGTGAGAAGCTGGCGATGGCGACGAGGAGAAAGATATAGCCGGCGAATGCGACAAAGAGGGCGATGCGGCGAAAGACGTCTGAACGATTCATGCGATCGAATTCTGAATTCTAAATTATGAATTCTGGAAGAAAGCCAAAACCCTCTTTCAGCATTCAGCATTCAGAATTTCCTTTTCACGTCCCTGTGTGCCCGAACCCGCCTTTCCCTCTTGCGGTCTCATCGAGTTCTTCAACTTCGACCAGATCCACCATCGGAACCGGCAGGATCAGCATTTGCGCGATGCGCATGCCGCGTTCAACCGTGAACGCGGCTTTACCGTGATTGATCAACGGCACATGCACTTCGCCGCGGTAGTCGGCGTCGATGGTGCCCGGGGCGTTGATCATCGTGATCCCGAATTTTGTGCTCAGCCCGCTTCGGGGCCTGACTTGTGCTTCGTAGCCCGGCGGGACCGCCATCGAAAAACCGCACGGGATGAGTTTGATCTCACCCGGCTGCAAAACGAGGCTCTCCCGAACGGCGGCACACAGGTCAAAACCAGCGGCGTGCTCGGTCATGCGAACCGGCAAGGGCAGACCTTCGGCCCCGGGCAGTCGCTTGATCAATACTCTTATCGGGTGAGACAAAGGGAAATCTCCAGTGAAAGGTTAGGGGCTTTAAGTGCTGTACTGTGGATAGTTTACCACGGAGGCACTGAGACACGGAGGCTCGCTCGAAAATTGAGCGCTGTTCAAGCTGCCAACGACTGAAACTGTGTTAGGTTCGGCAGGCCGAAGGGATTCTGGAGTCGAATGCGCCTCAGTGTCTGGTTGTCTCCGTGGTGAATAATTCCACCGCGTGAGAAAGCAGAAGCTTCGCGAAGTCCGACTTGCTCATCCCGCCCGGCCGTTCCTCCCGGCCGTCTGGCCAGAGGAAGATGGCGTCGATTTCACCGGAGTTCATCGTTGCCGTGGGGTTGTAGACGATCAGATCGAGCTTCTTGCGGGTCAGCTTCTCCTTGCTGCGGGCGATATTGCCCGCCTGCTCGAGAGAGAAGCCGATCGTCCGTTGGCTCGGCTGCTTGATGCCTGACGCCTCGGCCAGGATGTCGGTCGTCGGCTCGAGTTCGAGCGAAAAGCGATCTTTTCGGGGGAGCTTCGTGCCGAAAGTATGCACGGGCCTGTAGTCTGCCACGGCCGCCGCCATGATGAGCAGATCGTGCTGAGGGAATTCGCGCATGACCGCCTGGTGCATTTCCCGGGCGGTTTCGACGTCAATCCGCCTGGCGGCCGTAGGAAACGCGACCGCGACCGGTCCGGCGATGACCGTGACGCTGTGCCCTTCATCGACGGCATTAGCGGCGATGGCCGCTCCGAGCTGCCCGCTCGAGCGGTTGCCGATGTAGCGAACCGCGTCGATCGGCTCGCGGGTTGGTCCGGCGGTGAGAAGAATACGCATGGGTGTATCTTACCCAACCGCCCGGACGTTTGCCCGAGTCGTATCCGCAATGATAACTCAGTTTTGTGGCGGGCTTCGCACGCCATAGAATCTTGGGCATGTTCAATCAAAGAGCCGCCGCGTGGATTTTTACTTTTGCATGGATGACAACCCAGCTTATGGCACAAGAATCCCAAACCATTGAAACGACCGACACCGGACAAGCGCTGGTCAATCCCGCCATGGGATGGACCATGCACTATTACTCCAATGTGCCTCACAACTACGGCGCAAAGCTCGATCCGTCGGACACGCTGGACGATTTCCCGGGGCTTTCCACCGTTTATCTGCGCCTACCTTGGGCGTACATCGAGCCGAAGGAAGGGCAGTTCAACTGGGCGATCCTGGACACGCCGGCCCAGCGGTGGATTGCCAAGGGGAAGCGAATCGCGCTTCGGATCACCTGCTCAGAAAACTGGATGGATTACGCCACGCCGCGATGGGTGAAGGAGGCTGGCGCCAAGGGCGTTTTTTATCAATACGGCAAAGGTCGGGTGGCCGAGGGTTCGACTTGGGATCCGATCTTTGACGATCCGATCTTTCTGAAAAAGCTCGAGACTTTCCTGGCGGCCGTCGCAAAGCATTTCGACGGCAATCCGAACGTGGAGTTCATCGATGTCGGCACATACGGCTTGTGGGGCGAAGGACACACCCACGCCAGCAGTCAGCAAGACAACCTCGACATCCAAAAGCTGCACATTGACTTGCACGTCAAGCATTTTAAAAAGACATTGCTCTGCATTAGCGACGATTTCGCCGGCCACGACAAACCGGGCTTGCATTTTCCCATCACCGATTACGCCCTGAGCAAAGGAGTGACGCTTCGCGACGACAGCATTCTCGTGCAGCCGCCGCCTCGCTCGTGGTATCACGATGAGATGGCCAGCGTATTTTGGCCGACGCTGCCGGTGATTTTGGAGCATGAACACTACGCCGGATCGAAAAAGCGAGGGGCGTGGAACCCGGACCTTCTGCTCAAATCGGTCGAGGATTACCACGCCAGCTTCATGTCGATCCACGGCTGGCCGAGGGAAGTGCTGGAGGAGAACCGGGATGTCATCGGCAAGATCAACCAGCGGATGGGTTATCGCCTTCAGCCCACCAAAATCAGTTGGCCGAAAACGGTAACGATAGCAACCTCGCAGGAGGGATTTGCCAACTACGGCGACGTATCGAAGCGATCGTATGAGAATCAACGGTTCAAGGTGCAATGGAGCTGGGTCAATAAAGGCGTCGCTCCGTGCTATCCCGGCGGACATCCGACGCTCACGATCAAAGACGAGAAAGGCGGAATCGTCTCAGTGTTGGTTGATGATAAGTTTGATGTCAAAGCCTTGAAAACCGATGCGCCCGGCAAGGCACCGGCCAGCGCGGTGGAAAGCGAATTCATCGTCGGGCTTTATGCTCCCACCACCAAGCCGGGAACGTACGATCTGTTCATCTCCGTAGGCCGGGCCGACGGCACGCCCGTCATCGCGTTGCCTTTGAAAGACGAGGACGGCCAGCGCCGGTACAAGATCGGGCAGATTGCGCTCACCGGTTCGTAACCGTGAGGCCAATTCCTCGAATCGTTTGTCCCGAACGTTTGAAGAAGGGATAACACAGCGATGAATTCCACCGAACTCCGCGCGTTGCAGTCGCCGTTGAAAGACAAATACCGATCTGACGCCGCCGCCGCAAAGATCACGCTGCGGAGTGAAGGAAAGCTTGGCGAAGGAATCACCTGCCGCGTCGAGACCGGCCGGGCGATGGCGGAAGCGGGTTTGCATCCCGCCACCGGCGGCGATGGGTCGGCCGTCTGCTCGGGCGACATGCTGCTGCAGGCGTTGGCCGCCTACGCGGGCGTGACGCTGCGGGCCGTCGCGACTGCATTGGACATCGACCTCCGCAGCGGCACGGTGACGGCGGAGGGCGATCTGGACTTCCGCGGCACGCTCGGCGTGTCCAAGGAAACGCCCGTCGGTTTCACCGCGATTCGCTTGCGTTTCGATCTACAAACCAACGCATCGGCGGAGCAGATAGCGACGTTACAGAGGCTGACTGAGAGGTACTGCGTTGTCTTCCAAACGCTGAAACGTCCGCCTGAGATGGAATTTTGCATTGTGCCGACGAATTGAATTCGAGCAATGAGGGTAGGGCATGCTATTGCATGCCGATATGAGTCCAAACGGCATGCAATAGCATGCCCTACTTGAGCAGCCGAGCGGTGACTTCTTCCACAATCTTCGCCGGCTCGCTCATGCGTCCCACGCCGACATTTCGGCAGGCTAGCCAGCCGGGTTCGGGGCCGATCATGGTGTAGCCGTGCTTTAGCAGCTTGGCGACGTTTTCCTTGGCGATCGGGTTTTCCCACATGCGGTTGTTCATTGCGGGCGCGAAGACGACCGGGCAGGCGCTGGCGGCGATCATCAGGCTTACAAGATCGTCGCACAGGCCCTGGGCGACCTTGGCGAGCATGTTCGCAGTCGCGGGGGCGACGAGCATCAGGTCGGCTTTTTCGGTCAGGCCGATGTGTTGGGGATCGGAAGAGTCTTCAAGCTTGTAGGTGCTGGTCCGCACCGGGCGGGCGGAGAGGGCTTGGAACGTCAGCGGCGTGACGAACTGCTGGGCGTCGTTGGTCATGGCTACGGTCACGCCGGCACCGGCCTGTACCAGTTTACTGACCACGTCCGCCACTTTGTACGCCGCGATCCCGCCGCAGACGGCGACGATGATCTCCTTGCCTTGAAGCGTGGGGGGCGTGGATGCTTCGACGTCGCTCATAACCGGATTATAACGAGAAAAAGCCCGGCGTGCCGGGTTTAGGTGGCATGGAAGGTTCTGGGGACGATCCATGCCGGCTAAAGCCGGCACGCCGGGGGATTTATGGCGAATGCGCGGGTTCTACTTCTTCGGCGCGTCCAGGCCGCTGGCTTCGTAGTCGATGGCGATCTTGTCCTGCAGGATTTCCTGAACGACCAGCTCGAGATCGGTCATATTGCCACGCTCGACCAGCGGACGGGCGCCGTCCATCAGCTCGATCATGCGCTTTTGGATGAGCGCGGTCAGTTTGAACCGTCCGCCAACCTTGTTCACGATGTCTTCGCTCTTGAGTGCTTCAATCATTGTCGCTCCTAATAAGTTGCTAGTTGCCAGTTGTTAGTTGTTAGTTGAAGTTGCTTCATCTTGACTAGCAACTAACAACTAATAACTAACAACTTATTCCGTCACATTCCGCCTGAGCGTTTGTGCTTGATGATTTTAATAATGTCTTCCACCGCGTCGTCGAGATTGTCGTTTACGACCATGGTATCAAACGCCCGGCTGCCCTTGGCCATATGGATCTCTCGCTTGGCGGCGCTGAAACGCTTGTGGATCTCTTCCTTGCTGTCGCGGGCACGATCGGTCAGGCGGAACAGCAGCGTCGGTTCGTCCGGCGGGAGGATGAAGATCAGAAGCGCCTGTGGATAATGATATCGCACCTGCAGGGCGCCCTGCACATCAATCTCCAGCAGCACGTCGCGGCCTTGGTCGAGGTAGTCGAGCGCCGGGTGCTTCGGGGTGGCGTAGTAGTCGCCATAAACCTGAGCGTATTCCAAGAACTGATCACTATCGAGCCGCTTGAAGAACTCGGCCTTGTCGATGTGGTCGTACTTCTTGCCTTTGTCATCCTCGCCCGGAATTTTGGGACGAGTGGTGGCGCTAACTGTATAGCTGACCTGTATTTCCGTCTCCAGCCGGCGCGAAATCGTACTCTTGCCGACCCCACTGGGACCGACCAGAACGATCAACAATCCGCGGTGTTGGGGAGCTTTCTGCCCGGTCGTCATGAGCCGAGCAAGTATACGGAAAGAGTAGAAAACGGCAAGGGACGGGGAAATCGCCCAATTTACCATCGGTTCAGGTCAGCAATTAGTGCAGGCAGAAACCGTAGGGGGAATTGGGAACTTTGCGGAAAAACATGAGTTTCTCGAGCCAATAGCCGTTCCCATTGACCAGATCGGGAACTTGGTGGACGTCGGGCACATGATAGTCCACGCCATCAATCTCATAGTCGATTTCGATCGGGCTTTTGTACGTCCGGCAGGCTGCTGCTACGTTTCGGCGGAACTCGAACTCGACGAGGCGAAGCTCCGGGTGGGCTTTTAGCATCCGCAGGCCGGGCAGATTAGAGCCTATTCCGTTATCCACTTCAGAAACGTCCACGATCGATTCCCTGCCGGTGACGTTGATCTTCTTGATCAGGACCAGGCGATCCTGAAAATGAAAGATGCGCATTGAGGGCGGAAGAAAGACGTGATTCCAATGCTTGATGTCTCCTTCGGTCAGCAGGTTGCTGAACATGGCGAAGGAGTTTTCGGTTTTGAGCCCGAGATAGGGTGCGATACTGCTGACCCCGACCATCACGAGCAAACCGTAAGTCCATAGTGGTGGACAGACGCCCGGGAAAACCGCCGGCCGGCCTCGGCGGTGAAAGCTCAGCCAGGCAAACGCCAACGAAACCAGTGGTGCCGCAATGTTAAACAGCGCCCATCCCTGCTCCCGAAGGAATGTCTGGCCGCGGGCTCGCGTCATCGGGAAGGTGTTCTTGAAGACCGCCATGCAGAACAACTCAAACGCGAAGATCACCATGCAGAAAGTCGAGAAGTAGATGACCCCTTTTACGACCATCGCAAATCGTCCGCGGAGCAGCCAAGCGACCACCGCCGATGCCGTGCGGTAGAACCCTTTCGGCAGGAACGGCACGTAATACGCCATCGCCAGTGCTGAAAAGTTATGGTATCCGTTCAGCGACATCACGAAGTGGAACCCCAGTGCGACAATAATGCCCACCGTAACCAACTTGCGGGTGGGGAATTTCATCCAACCAAGCCCCAGCAGGATCGGAATCGATATTTCGGTCCCCCACGTCAACCAGATGGTGAATGTCCCCATGCCCGGTGCATCGGGTGAGGGCAGAATCGGAACCAGGTACTGCAACATGCGGTAGTGCATCACCGCGCAGCTGATGTTCGGATCAAGGAAAGCCCAGTTGGTCTTATGTAGGACGGCGAAGAGGAAGATCACGATGACGCCGACTCGAATGGTCGGAAAGCAATCGGCTTCCATGTCTCGGAGCGAGGAGTGAAGTTTGCGGTAACGGATGATATGGATCAGGGCCGTGCCCAGAAAGAGCATTTCAAAAAACGCGCCGATCAGCACGTTGTTGACTGCAAACGGTGCCCGCCAGCAGAAGCTCCAGAACGACGCCGCCATCATCCCGAGGAAACATTTGACCGAATTCGGTCGAAGAATGACCAATCCAGCAGTAGCGGCTGTAAACAGTGCAGGCGAAAGACTTTGCCACTGCGGGAAGTATGAACCGTCGACCAGTACCCAAATAGCGAACAGCACGCCGAAAATCGACAAGTTGGAATTGAGACGCAGTATCCCCCGGGATTGATTTGGCGAATGACTCGATGAGGGGCTATTCAGCGGAAGAGATGCATTTGTAACACTCATTACTTAGCGAGCTCCACGTCCTCGATATCGGACATCGGCATTGAATTCTTGAGAGGAGGTGGGGCATTCTTGGGCTGATTTGCTAGCGCAATCTTGCGTTCATCGCGCATGCGTGAAATCGGGCGTTCCAAAAGATAGTGCGTCAAAACGGCAAGCACCATGGCGATGACGAAGGAGCCCGATGCCCGCAAATGCGGATGGCCGCCCTTGAAAACCTTCTGCATGATCGCCATCGCGAATAAGTGCCACATCGCCATACCGTAGCTGATGTTGCCGAGGAAGTTTGACGCTCTGGTCGAGAGCACATCACCGATGAAAGTGCGGACCAGATTGTAAATGGAGAACAACGCATTCTTCATCTGAGCGATCAGCAAAGGCCCGGTGTAAGTGCGGTCGCATTTCCGCTCAATGCCTCGGTACGTCGCGATGATGGCTGCACAGGCGGCCAGGGTGCTGCCGATGTCGAAGACGAAATTCTTCCAAATGTCGTTTTTGGTGTACCGGATCATTGCGAACGCAATCAGCATCGCCGGCACGCCGATGAACCAGCCGAGCTTGCGTATGGTCTGAATCAGACGTTCGTTCTTGTGCTTCATCGCAACAGCCAGCAGGCACCCCATGCCCACGATGTCGATAAACGCCGGCGGAAGCACGCGGGTGGAGATGTAATCCCACTTGTACCAGTATGCGACAAGCCGGAAGATCGGCCCGATCAAAATCACACCCGCCAGCACCTGCTGCATACGATGCTTCGGTGTGAACATGAACAGTAGAATGAACAACGGCAGCGTCTGCTCCATCGCGGAGATCCACCACAGGTGCGCCACGTACGGCGGATAGTGATGGTGAATTGAGATGTACAGGTTGGATAGCAGCAATGCGTGCCACTGGATCGTGTCGCGGATGAACATCATGTTCAGCGCATAGCACATCGCAAGCATGATCCACATCGTCGGCAGCACGCGCATCCAGCGGCGGAAAACAAACGAGGCGCCCGCCTGCAGCGGCGAGACTTCGCCGGCCTGCACCTGCTCGCGCAGCTTCATCAGGGAATTGGCGACCAGAAATCCGGTCAGGGCAAAAAAGAAGTGCGTGCCCACCGTCCCAAGGGGGCGATTCACATGGTAGAAGTGGTGCAGCATGATCAACAGGATCGAGCCGAACCGCAATGCGTCCATTTGCGCGCGCGAACGGGTCGAATCCCGCTTCACCGGCGTTGATGGGCTGGCGTGTTCCTGCTTCACGACTTCCATGCAGATCCCTGATGTGGACCGATAACCAAAGTCACCCTACATAGCGGGGTTGGCCTTGGCTTTATTCGACATTCTGCACTTGTTCCTTCAGTCGATCGATGGCACCCTTGATTTCAACGATGTGCTTGGCGATCGTCGCATCGTTGGCCTTGCTGGCGATGGTGTTGGCCTCGCGCAGCATCTCCTGGGTGATAAAATCGAGCTTTCTGCCCGCGTGCTCGTCATTCCGGCAGGCTTGCTCGAAGGCACTCAGGTGGCTCGTCAGCCTCTGGATTTCCTCGGCGATGTCTGCGCGCTCGGCAAAAACGGCCACTTCCCGCAACAGATCAGCCTGGTTTAATTGGAGTTCTGCCTTTTGCAGCAGTTGATTCACCCGCGTGGTCAGCCGTTTGTGGTAGTCCTCAATCACGAAAGGGGCACGCTTCTGTATCTCGGACAGGCTAGCCGCGATCACATTCGCGTGTTTCATCAGTTCGTCGAACAACGCGCGTCCTTCGCGCTCGCGCATTGCGATCAGCTTGGCGATGCCTCTTAGCGTGATGTCGCGTACCGTCGCGCCGTGACGTTCGATTTCATCGCTTTCATCCCGCGGCTCCTGGCAAACGCCGGGGAGCGTGAGCAGGGTGGCCAGGTCGATGTGCAGTTTGCCGTCGAGACCCTTGACGCTTTCGAGTTGCTTTAGATAGCTGGTCAGTGCGCCGGTGTTGATGTGATACGCCGCTTCCGCAGAGTCCGATCGCATCTTCAGCACGAACGTGATCGACCCGCGGCCGAGTTTTTCGCGCAGCAGGGTTTCAATTTCCGGCTCCAAGCCACTCAATTGCTCAGGGAGTTTGATGACGGGCTTGAAAAACCGGTTGTTGAGCGAGCGGAGTTCAACGGCATAGTGCGTGCCGTTACGCTCGGCGGTGGCGTCTCCGAATCCGGTCATGCTGACGATCATTCGCGTTTCTTTCGTTAGACGTACCCGATCCGGCCCGCCCGCTTCAGCGGGTCGTTGCGTCAATCGTTTTTGAACCCCCGCGTCTCACCGCGCGGGCTGAGATGTCGGTGTTTCGACCGGCATGCCGGTCGAATCTGACGGCCCCGTCGGGCCCGTCGGAATGGGCATCGCGGGGAGCGTCGGGACTAATCCGTTGGTCGTATGGGCATGACGGTAGTTGGCCAGAAGGTTCAGCGTAATCGCCAGCAGGACAAATACGCCAAAGATAATGCTGGTTGCCCAGGTGAGTACGTCACCGGTTTTGGCGCCGAACGCGGTATTCCCACCGGCTCCGCCGAACGCGCCAGAGAGCCCACCACCGCGGCCTTTCTGGATCAGGATCAACAGGATCAAAATCAGGCTAACGAGGATGAAAAGGACGATATTGGTGTAGAACAGAAAGCTCATATTTCGTTTCGCCGGTTGGAGATGGACGCCTTCCGGCTCTCAGTTAGTTGGCCTTTTGGTGCAAAATACCCGTTCGGGCAAGCAAACACACGTTATTTCCCGGCGGTGACGATCGCAAGGAACGAGTCGGCCTTGAGGGCGGCTCCACCGATCAGGCCGCCATCCACATCGGGCTGGCTCATCAGGCCCTTGGCGTTCTCCGGCTTCATGCTGCCGCCGTACTGGATGCGGAGGCGTTCTGCGAAGTCGTTATTCCACTTGCGCTTAACAGCATCGCGGATGAATTTATGGACTTCCTGCGCCTGCTCATCCGACGCCGTACGCCCCGTGCCAATGGCCCAGACCGGCTCGTAGGCGATGACCAGCTTTTCGGGGTCCTCAAACTCACCGGCAGCAAGCTCATCCAATTGGGATTGCACGACCGACAGCGTCTTACCGCCGTCCCGTTCTTCAAGTTTCTCGCCGACACAGTGGATCAGCGTCATTCCCGCCCGGGCGACCGCCAACGCCTTCTTGCCGACCAGTTCGGGCGATTCATGCAGCACATGCCGCCGCTCGCTATGGCCGGTCAGAACAAATTGCACGCCCAGATCTTTGAGCATGTCGATCGAGATTTCGCCGGTGAACGCACCGGGCTTTTCAAAATAGACGTCCTGAGCGCCCAGCTTGATGTGCGAGCCGGCGATCGCCTGCCCAACCACATCGATGTACACGAACGGAACCGCCACGCCGATCTGCACGCCCTGCGGCGCGCCGGCTTTGATTCCCAGCGCCAGCTCGACGGCCGACTTCTTCGTCGTGTTCATCTTCCAGTTGCCGGCGACAAACTTTTTACGAGGCGACATTCGATACTCTCCAATTCAAATTTCGACCACAGATGAACACAGATGAGCACAGATAAGAATGCAACAAAGACTAAAAAGATATTGAAGAGGAATTCCTAATCTTTTCAATCTTTTTCATCTTCGTTTCGTTTTCATCTGTGTTGATCTGTGGTCGGTTTTCTTCGTTGCTAAACCCCCGCCAACTCTCCCACTTCCGCAAACTCTTTCCCCGTAACCTTCGCGACTGCCTTCAGTTGCCCCATTAGCGTCTTGAACGTCGCCGGCAGCAGGGCCTGCGGGCCGTCGCACTGGGCTTCGGCCGGGTTGTAGTGGACTTCGATGATCACGCCATGGGCGCCCGCCGCCATGCCCGCCATCGCCAGCGCACCTACGAAATCGCGCTTGCCCGCCGCGTGGGATGGGTCGACGATCAGCGGCAGATGGCTCCACGCCGCCGCCACCGGGATGCTGCTGATGTCCATCGTGTAGCGGATCGAGTCTTCAAACGTCTTGATGCCCCGTTCGCACAGGATAACCGATCGATTCCCCTGGCTCAGCACGTACTCGGCCGACAGCAGCCAGTCCTTCACCGTCGCGGCCAGCCCGCGCTTCAGGAGGACGCCCTTGCGGGTCTTGCCGACTTCCTTCAGCAGATCGAAGTTCTGCATGTTGCGAGCGCCGATCTGGAAGCAGTCGACGTACGGCTCCATGTCCGCGACTTGTCGCGTGTCCATCACTTCCACGCAGATGGGCATGCCCAGCTCATCTCCGCAGGCCCGCATCCACTTGAGCGCTTCCAGACCCAGCCCCTGGAACGAATAGGGCGACGTCCGCGGCTTGTACACGCCGCCGCGTAGCACCGTCGCGCCGCCTTCGCGCACGTGGCGGGCGATCTTGTACAGCATCTGCTCGTTCTCAACGGCGCACGGTCCGGAGATGCACATCGCGTGCGTCCCGCCGACCTTGACGCGAGGCGTCTTCCCGCCGCCGATCTCGACGATCGAATCCTCTTCATGAAACTCGCGGCTGGCCAGCTTGTACGGCTTCATGATCGGCACGACCTTCTCCACGCCGTCCAGCGATGCCAGGTGGTTTTGATCGAGCGTGCCTTCCTCGCCGACAGCGCCGATGACCGTGCGGAACTGCCCACGGGACAGGTGGGCCTTGGAGCCCATTTTTTCGATCTCAGCCACGACGCGTTCGATCGAGGCTTCAGGGGCACTATGGTTCATCACAATAATCACGGTCCAACTCCTGCGTCGCGACGTCCGCACTCAAACCAGTCTCCACAGGTCGACACGATTCGACAGGAGAACAGTGTATGGGCGTCTCAAAAACGTTAGCCAAGCAGTTTACCGGTGGACGCCTTTGCTCACAAGCCACAATCGCTCGATCGTGAAGACCCATAACCCCTAAAATCGCCAAAATAGGTTGAAAACCCACGCGATCCCGCACTTGACCGCCGCGCTAATACCGATACGATGACAAACCCGTTGCCGGCTGGCCCGTCAATGCGTTTGGGGAATGGTGTAACGGTAGCACAAGCGCCTCTGGAGCGCTTTGTCTAGGTTCGAATCCTAGTTCCCCAGTTCGTCCTGCTCGATCTTGGTTAGGATCGCCAAACCCACGCCGGCGATCCATTGATCAACTCCAATCCGTACCACGGGTCGCCTAAGCGGATTTTATACGAACACCGATTACTTTCCGCCCATTTTCCCCTCTTCGGGCGTACGGGGAGAGCGACCAATACCCGTACAAAGATGCATTAGGATGCGTATTACCCCACATTCACTGCGCAAGAAAAGACCGCCGGGAAAACTCCCGGCGGTCTTTACATTCTCTCCGCGTTGGTCAGGCGCGGAAATTCATTAAGTTCATCGGTCGCGGGCAACCCGCTCTGGTTACGCCTTTCGCTTGCGGCGACGCATCGCCAGCAAACCGCCGACGCCCACAAGCCCAAGGCTCGACGGCTCAGGGACGCTGGTGAAGACGATCCCCAGGTCATTGCCGCCGGTCGTTGTGTTGCCTACTGAGTCGTACGAGTAGTAGAGCGTGGCTACGACGGTGGGGAACGAAATCGTCTGAGAATCGTCCACTCCGCCGCGGAGGCCCATTCCCAAACCGACAAACTCACCGATGATCGCATTCGACCCGCCGTTGTCGATCAGAACGTAGGTCTGATTGTAGGGGTCGAGGATGGTATTGATCGGCAAAATCGACAACACCAAAGCCCCGCTGGTGACATCGACGTCGCCGCTCACAATCACCTTATCTGCGGTGTTGTTTCCGGTATCGACTTCAACGATGTAGGTACCAGCAACCGTCAGGTTGCCTGTCGAAAGGGTCCCAACGCTGTTGCCCGGCGAGATGGTGTTACCCGCCGTCACGTTCACCGCCGGGGTGATCGTGCCATTACCGCTGATCGTCCCGCCGGTGCTGGTGAAGGCGACCGTCGGAGACAGGGCGGTGGAAGAGTTGTAGTTGAAGTTACCGGCTCCGATGTTCACGCCGCTGGTGCTGTTGATGGTTCCGGTGCTCGCGACAGTCAGCTTGCCGGCGGTAACGGTCGTCGCGCCGTCGTAGATGTTGGTTCCAGAAAGGGTAAGGGTCGCGGCGGCGTTGTTCATGGTCAACGCCTTGCCCGAGCCAGCGATGACGCCCGCGAAGGTGCTGCTCGAGCTGCTGGTGTAGTTCACGCTGCCGGTGATTGTGCTGGCAGCGTTGCCAGCGGCGATCGTGCCGCCGGTAACAGCAAGATCTCCGTTGGCGGTCAGGTTTGCACCGCTGCCGACGTTAAAGTTGCCGCTGCTGGAGGTGACCAGTCCGGTGACGGCGCCCGCCCCATTCCAGTTGCCGCCGGTGACACCCAGGGTGCCCGCGATGGTCCCGGAGGATTTATTGATGACGCCGCTCCCAGTAAGGGTGGCGTTGCCATTCACCGTGCCGCTACCGGAAAGGGTGCCGGCCGTTGCTATGTTGACCGTGCTGCTGGCGTCGGTGGAGCCATTCAATTGCAAGGTGCCCGCGTCAACTGCGGTCGCGCCGGTGTAGGTGTTGGCAGCACCGAAAACCAGTGTGCCCGAGCTGTTTTTGATGACGTTGCCCGCGCCGATGATGGGATTCGTGCTGACGGTGCTGGTGGCTCCTCCGTCCACAGCGAAGGTCAACGCGAAGCCTCCATTATCGATGCCGCCGCTGAACGTTGAGCCTGTGCCGCCATCACCTTTGATGGTGGCGGCTGCGCTCAAGGTCACTGCACCGCTGATGGACATGCCGCTGACACCACCACCAAATTGAATCGCACCGTTGCCCGACGACGTGCCGTTGCCGGCGATGTTGAACGCTTCGGCCACGGCCAGACTGGCGGTGCCCATGAAAACTTCCGCACCGGAGGCGACCACAGTGTTTCCTGCGGTCGTTCCCAGTGCGTTGGTGCTGCCGATGACGACAGTGCCAGCATTGACGTTGGTTACGCCGTCATAGGTGCTGGCACCAGAAAGGGTCAGGAACGCAGCGGCGTTGTTCATGGTCAACGTCTTGCCAGCACCGGCGATGATACCCGCATAGGAGCTGCTCGAGCTGCTGGTGTAGTTCACGCTGCCGGTGATGGTGCTTGTGCCGTTGGTTGCTGAGATCGTCCCGCCGGTGACGTTCAGGTCGCCGTTGGCGGTGAGGTTTGCTCCGCTGCCGATGTTGAAGGCGCCACTGCTGGAGGTAACGAGGCCGGTGACGGCGCCCGCTCCGTTCCAGTTGCCGCCAGTGACACCCAGGGTGCCCGCGATGGTGCCAGAGGATTTATTGATGATGCCGCTCCCGGTAAGGGTGGCGTTGCCATTCACCGTACCGGTGCCGGTCAACGTGCCAGCCGTACCAACCGCGACCGTGCTGCTGGCGTTGGTGGAGCCATCCAGTTGCAGGGTGCCGGCGGTGATGCTTGTTGTGCCGGTGTTGGATTGGGCGTTGGTAAGTACCTGTGTGCCCGCACCGCTCTTGGTGAGGGTCATGCTGCCGCTTCCATTGCCGACGTCGGCCGAGTAGCTGACGCTGCCGCTAGTGGGATTGAGCGTCAGGGCGGTCAGTCCGGTGTACCCGCCGGTCGTGGTGGTGAACACCGTGGAGAAGTTCTTGTTGCCGATGAGACCGCCGAGGGTCAGGGTGGTGACAGTGGTTCGAAGGCCGTTGGTGGCGTCGCCTGTGATGCTTGCACCGGTATCGTATGCACTACTGCCCAGAGACGACGCATTGCCGAGGCTCAGGATGCCTCCCAAGACCGTGGTGGTGCCGGTGAAAGAGTTAGCCGCACCGGTGAGCGTCTGTGTGCCGGTGCCGCTCTTGACCAGCGAGATGGCCCCGGTAATCGCGGCAGTTCGACCATCAGAGGACGTGCCACCGAACGAGTTACTACTTGCGCCACTGATCGTGAGTGTCGCGGCAGTATTACTGTTAACGCGGATGTTGCGCAGAGTCACACCAGTAAAGCTGCCGCTGACAAGGCCAGCCAAAGTCTGGTTGAACCCGTTCAATTCATAGGAGGTCGTGCGCCCGCTGCCGGCTCCGGTAATCGGAGTGAGTGTCAGTACCGTGGTTGTGGCGAGAGCATTTGCAATTCCTGCGGTAACCGAGCTGGAGTTGTTACCGTTGACAGTGGTGATCGTTGTGCTGCCGCCATAACCGCCAGCGCTGCCGACCGACCCGCCCAGCACGATGTTTTGCACGTTGCCGCCGCTGCTGACGTTAGGGGTGGTGAAGATGATGTTGCCCCCGCCGCCCGTAATGCCGCCACTCAAAGTGAGCGTCCCTGCATTGGCTGTGTTTCTGCCGAAGGAGATGGTGGAGGTGACACCCGAATTGGCGATGGTGATTGGCCCCGCAATGGTGCCGGTGGTGTCCCCGGAGTTGACAAGCGTCGCCGCAGAGGCACCGCCAAGGGTGAGGCTGCTGGTGGTTGACAGGGCATTCGCGTTACCGAAAGCCAAGGTACCGCGGGTGATGGTGGTGGGGCCCGTGTAGGTGTTTGCACCGCTTAGTGTCACGCCGCCCGGAGAGCTGGCGCTGCCGAAGATGGTGACGCCCGATGCTCCACCGCCGTTGTCAACGATGGGAGCGCTGATGCCAAATCCGGCAGTGTTATCCATGGCGATCACCAGATTCTTTTCCGAACCGATGACCAGATTGCTGACTCCCGTACCCGGGGTAATGTTTACTACTTCGGTGGCCTTGATTTGGATAATCGAATTCAGGGTCAAGGTGCCACTGTTGGCGATGGTGAGTCCCACTCCGCTGGACGTGGCGTTCAGCAACAATCCGTAGATGCTTGAGCTGCCCGAAAGTGCTATGGTTGAAGCCGAGCTATATTGGTAAGAATTGGTAGGATCAATACCCATGGCGGCCGAAACGTTTCCGGCATTTGCTTTCTGCAGAAGCTGGCCACTGGAATTCACGGCGGTCAGGCGGAGTGATCCCGCTGCACCGCCCGCCACGCGGTTAAAGAAGCCGGCGTTGACAAAATTGATGTTGGCACCGCTGGGAAGTACCAGAGCACTACCATTAACACTCCCACCAGCGGAGATGAATACCCTTTCGGTGGTGGATGCCGTGGTCGTCCAAGCCGTGGTCGGGCTGAAGGTCGTCAGGGAAGCGGAGTTCACCGTGATCGCTCCGAGAGTGAGCGTGGCGGAAGTGGCCAATGCGCCTTTGGCGATGTTGACCGTATTGATCCCCGCGCCGAACGTCGTGCCTGCGAAAGTCTGCGCCGTGGTGGCAGCGGCGACGTTCTTGCCGGTGATGGTGAGCGTGCTATTGTTGATCTGCAGGGCGTTGGCGCTGTTGACCAGGTTGGTCGGGGTGGCGAGGTTGGTGTAGTCCAGCACCATATTGCTGGAATTGATAATCACGCCGCCATTAAAGGTATTCACGGCCGAACCGTTGAGAGTCAGTGCGCCCGAGCCGCCTCCCTGGACAGTGAGACTCCTGCTAGCCCCGCTAATGATGCTTGAAATCGTGAAACCGCCCGATCCTTCGATCAGGACGACATTGGTGGTTGCATTGCCAAGCGCCACTCCCATCGTGCCGCTACCGGTACCATTGGTTAAAGTAAAAGTGCCGGTCCCTGAGTTGCGAAGAATCACATTGTTAACACTGTTGAGCGTCCGGCCGTTAAGGGTCAAAACCCCGGCCTGGGTTGTTGAGCTGTTGTTGAGTGATCGTGCCGTGGAGTTGTTGAAATCGATCGCGCCAAAACTGTATACGCCGAGCGTCGGGTTGTTGAAATTGATGCCCATCGAGGGGGAGGTGGCCACATTGACGGTCACAAGGTCGGTATTCGTCGTAACAGTGGATGAACCGGGTATCACACTGCCCGACCAGTTCGTGGCTGTAAGCCACGCACCGCTCGTTGTCCCCGTCCAAGTCCCGTCAGCCGCCATCGCTGCGGGGGCTAACGCGCCAATCGCCAGCGATGAGATCGCCACCAGCCCGTTGCGAAGCGAGCGGCGCTTAGCCTTCCGCTCCGACACCGCCGCGGCAGCAATCCACGCCAAGTCGGACTGTGGCCGCTCGAGCGACTGCGTCAATCCGGATTGTTTGGGGTTGGACTCAACAACAGCATTCTCCACGAGTGTACGATGACGGGCCATACGCATTTCCTCTCCGGTTTCGTCAAGCCTTTGACTTGAGAGTCAAGAGCTTGACCAGTTGTTTCCCCTGCAAACCATCTCCAGCACAGCACAATTTTGCCAGTTCAGAGACTAGTAATTAGTCAAACGATTGCCTAAATATAACGCAAGATTGTTTTTATTGCAACAACCAAGTCCGATATCGCGACAAATCGATTGATGTTATTGCGACATTGACGCAAATTCGTTCTGTTTTAGTCGCAAAATAACCTATGCACTGGTTCAAATGTGTGGCAGATCGGAAATCCATGTCTGGAATCGTTATTTCAGGCATTAAAATGCTTTGCAACACTTTTTAGAAGATAAAATGGACGGATTTTGCGACCTCTGGATGCACCAAAACATCGACGGCTCGGACCTGGATTTCGCGGTGCACTTACAATCGTGGACGGGTGTTGTTGACGCAATTTGTGAAAAATTTTTGCGAAAAATGGATCGTTCCTTGTTTCGGCGATGTTTTTTATTCCGGAGGTCTGAATCTTACGTCAGACTTCCGACGAGTGATCCGGCGGGTGGGTGGAGCGCAGGCTTCTCTTTTCGACGATCGAGCAGGTCTCGTCGTCCGGGTCAAACACCACGACGGCAGAGCCGTTGCGCAGTTGCGACATCACGGCCGATACCTTCTGGTCGAGCGAGGCGTCGGAATGCCCGTGAATGGCGCCGTCGCGGCTGACGAAGTCTTCGATCAGCGCCCGTAGCGTCGTCGGCTGAAGTTCCTGGTAGGGGATCACCATGGCAGAGAGCATCATATCGGCTCAAAGCATGGAGGTGGGATGCAAATGCTTTTGGAAATCAGGAGATTTCGGGCAATACGCAGCAACCATTGCCGATATAGACGGTATGATGAGAGGACCACCGCCGGCCGCAGCTGGTTTGGTTGAAGGTTTGATACTCAAAACCGACGAGGGACAAGATGAAAAGCCGCTCCCAAGTGATCGTTCGAGCCGGTATCGCATTGCTGAGTCTGATCGTCGCTGCGTCAGCGGCTCGGGCGGATGGTTTCGAGAACCCCAAGGCCAACATTCCCCCCAAGGCAGCGCCGCAGCGTCGCAACGCCGGCGAAGGCATGCCGCCTCTGCCGCTGCCCGCTACGCCGCTTCGACGATCGGAGAAGAAGCGAGAGCCATCGCCGCCGGCGCTGGTGGGGAATGTCACGTTCTCGCAGGCGTCGCTCAAGGGGTCGGGGTTGAATTGGCAGAACACCGTCATTGATATCGAGAAGTGGGTCGATTTCACCAACGATCAGCTCGGCCAGCGGTACCGCTTTGTCGGGACCGATTTCTCCAAGTTCAGCTACGACCCGGCGGAGCTGCCGATTCTTTACTTCACCGGATGGAAGCCGCTGCCGGTGTTCGACGAGGGCACGATCGCGAACCTACGTCAGTATCTGATGGACGGCGGAACGTGGGTGGTCCACAGCAGTTGCGGCCGGCCGGAGTTTAACGCGAGCTTCCGGCGTGAAATCGCGAGAATCTTTCCCGATCGCCAACTGGCGCCGATCGCGCCGGATCACGCCCTGTATTCCGCGTACTACAAAATCGCCGACATGAAAGTCCGCAAGGACAAAGAACCTTGGAAAACCATCCCCACCAGCGCGGGTTTGATCGAGTCGATCAACATCGGTACGCGGGCGGCGGTGATCTTTTCGCCGATCGATCTTTCCTGCGGCTGGAACGCCGACACCAACCCGATCATCGGCGGGGTGCTGTATGATCAGGGCGACGCTCTGAGGCTTGGCAGCAATATCGTCACCTACTGCCTGGCGGAGTATCAGTACGGGCGGTTTTTCGATCACCAGAAGGTGTACCATCAGGCGACCGAAGCCACGCGCGACCAGTTGGTGATCGGGCAGATCGTGCATAACGGCGATTGGGACGCCACGCCGCACGGGCTGCCGAATCTGCTTAAGAACATCGACCAGAACACCACGATGCACGTGCAGTTCAAACGCGTGCCTGTGGACCCCGCAAAGGCCGACATCTTCAGCTTCCCCGTGCTGTTCATGTCCGGGCAGCGCGATTTCACCATCAGCGATGCCACCGCCAAGCGACTCCGCGAGTACCTGAACAACGGCGGGGCGTTGGTGGTTGATGACGTCATCGGCGGGAGCGAGTTTGATCGTGCCTTCCGACGCGAGATCAAGAAAATCTATCCCGATAAGGAACTGAAGGCGATGGCGGACAATCACCCGCTGCTGAAGTACGTGAACGATACATCTCGCGTGCACCTATCCAGCCAGGCGGAGAAAAAGTTCGGCGGCGGCGTAACCGTGCCGCAATTGCAGGTGATCGAAGTCGACGGCAGCCTGCCGGTGATCTATTCCCCCATCAGCATGAGCGCCGGCTGGGAACAACTGCCCCGGGCGTTCAACATCGGTTACGCCGATGAGGACGCTCTGAAACTCGGGGTGAATGTGTTCATGTATGTGACGTCGCACTGAGAAGCAAAATGGATTGAGTTGACCATTGGTCAACTCGATTTGTATGATAGGGCGAGATGAATGAGCGTTTTCGCCGCAGCGTTGCAGGTTTATCAGCAGGGGCGATCGCTGGTCGATTTCACGCGTGCGATAGCCGAATGGGATGATCCATTGCAGTGGCTGCGAGAAGATCTTTCGGAGGCAGCGCGGGATTTGAAGTTGGCTGTGATCGATGGCGATCGCGATCGTACGGCCGTCTACCTGGATGAATGCCGCGAACTGATTACCGCGATCTGGGTTCGACTTTATGAACTTGGTGAAAGCGAGGGATGATATGCGCCGGCGCAGCAAACTGACTGATCTCTCGAAACGCGTGATCGAGTATTTCTGCTCGAAGATGGATCTGACGCAGTCGCAAATCGCTGAACTGCTTGAAGTGGACAAGTCCTTCATCTCGCGAGTACGCAATGGAGAGCGGGAATTGTCGAGCTTTCATCTTGAGCGGCTTGCGGTCGCCCTCGGTGTTGATGTGGGCGTGATGCTAATCGGGGCAGTCAAATCGACGAACAAAAAGCTGCGGCCCAATTTGCAGGAAATCGCTGATCTTTGTGAAAAGGCAATCTTGACTGCCGACCGAGCAATTAAAGATATGAAGAGCGAACGCGTTCACAAGCAAGCTAGCTAAAAGAGGTGTTCTTTGTCTAAGGCCGCCACCACCCAGTCTGCCGATCACGAGCCTCAATTCATTGAGCGCTTCGGCGTGGTCAAACAGCAACTGCTCAAGGAACTCCACAAGGTCATCATCGGCCAGGACGCGGTGATCGAGCTGATGCTCGCGGCGATGTTCGCGCGCGGGCATTGCCTGATCGTCGGTGTGCCGGGGCTGGCCAAGACGCTGATGATCTCCACGCTGGCCAAGGTGCTGAAGCTGAACTTCAACCGCATCCAGTTCACCCCCGATCTGATGCCTGCCGACATCACCGGCACGGATATTTTGGAAGAAGATCACGCCACCGGGAAACGCAGTTTTCGGTTCGTGAAAGGCCCGGTGTTTAGCAACATCGTGCTGGCCGACGAAATCAACCGCACGCCGCCCAAAACCCAGGCCGCGCTGCTGCAGGCGATGCAGGAATACCACGTGACGGCCGGCGGGCGGACGTTCGCGCTCGATCTGCCGTTTATGGTGCTGGCGACGCAGAATCCGGTAGAGCAGGAAGGCACCTATCCACTGCCGGAGGCGCAGCTCGATCGTTTCATGTTCATGGTGAACATCGGCTACCCGAGCAAAAAGGAAGAACGCCAGATCGTCCGCGCCACCACCATGGATCTGGAAGCCATACCTGAGCCGGTACTGAGCGCCGCTGACATCCTCCACATTCAAAAGGTGTTGCGCAAGCTGCCCGTGAGCGATCATGTGGTGGATTACGCGGTGAATCTCACCCGCGCCACGCGACCCAAAGAGCCCCACACGCCGGCGTTTATCAATGAACTGCTGACCTGGGGTGCCGGCCCGCGGGCGGCGCAGTATCTGGTGCTTGGCGCCAAAGCGACGGCCCTATTGGACGGCCGGCTGAACGTCAGTTGCGAAGACATTCGCCGGGTGGCTAAACCCGTGCTGAGGCACCGCATCTTCACCAATTTCAACGCCGACGCCGAAGGAATCGGCCCCGACCAAGTGATCGAACGCCTGCTGGACGAAGTGCCTGAATCCACCGGCGCGGATTACGCCCGAGCTGAATAGGTATTCTGAACTACTCCGACCCATCGCCGGTCTGGTTGCCCGAGCGACCGGGACTGCCCCTCAATAGGCCTTTCCGCTAACCTGCCACCCAAGCTGACTCTACCGTGGGGCTTTTTAGCTCATTATTCTGTCTCATCTCTCCCCGCTTACACATTATCGACCCATAATGCCGATAACGAAATGTCGGAATTGATTGACTGGTCTCCAATGCGTGACATAATCCGGTTGGCGTACCAACCGCCGCTCGCTCGAAGCTTTGTACGAGGCCGGATCGTAACCATCGGCCCGTCAGGAAGGTGATGCCGTATGGCCGCTCCTCAATCTTTTGTGCCTCCCCGGATTCGCCCGTCCCGTCCCATCCGCCGATTTTCATTGGCTGAAGCGAATTTGACGCTCCCACTGATCAAACGGATCGCAGCCGACGTGGTTCGCATCAACAGCGAAGCTCTGAAACTGCAGGACGCGATCGAACTGACCGAAGACGCCAACTCGCAACGTCAACTACAGAAAGACCTTGAATACAAAGCCATCCGCATGGCCGAACTGATCGGCGAATTGACGGACATCGGCGCGGAGTTGAAAGACCCATCAACCGGCCTGATCGATTTCGTCGGCCGGCATAATGGGCGCGATGTCTACCTCTGCTGGAAGCTCGGCGAAGACGAAATCGCCCACTGGCACGACCTGCAAGCCGGGGTGGCCGGGCGAAAGCCGGTCAGCCAGCTGGTGGAATCGGAGTAAGTTCGTCGCTGCGACTCAATTAAGATTGATGTGCCTGCATCCGATGTATATCATGCAGGCATGCAGTACACCATCCGCCAAATCCCCAAGCAGGTTGATCAGGCGCTCCGCGCCCGGGCCAAACGCGAAAAAAAGAGCCTGAACCAACTGGCTGTTGAAGCCCTTTCTAACTCGGTTGGTGTTGATGGTGGCCGATCCAAAAAAAGAGACCTGAGTGACCTATTCGGGAAGATGACTGCTGAAGATGCCCGAGCCATAGAAGAATCGGTCGCCTGGATGGACAAGGTTGACGTGGAATTTCAGGGCCGGGGCGGCAAATGATCCTCGCGCTGGATACGAATCGCTACGTCGATTTGATGCGAGGCGTGCCCGAGGTCATCAGGGAAATTGAATCCGCACAAGAACTCGTTCTTCCCTTCATCGTGCTTGCAGAACTCCGAACAGGATTCTTGAACGGCACGCGCCAGCGCGAAAACGAGCGACTGCTTGCCAGTTTCCTTAATCGCGCTTTTGTCCGCGTCATCTATGCGGACGAAGCAACAGTGAATCAATTCGCGGCGATTCAAGTCGATTTGACTCGAAGGGGAAAAACACTGCCGCACAATGATGTGTGGATCGCCTCACTCTGCTTGCAGCATGGACTGTCACTTTACACGCGCGACAATCATTTCGACGCGATCGTCCAACTGAAACGGGCGTAACGCAACGCTGATCTTCGCTTTAATCCTTGCGACTGAAGAGAAGAAGGTTTCGAACGGGCCCGACTTCATTTTCGGTTAACACGCGGTCGGGTAACTCGACGTAGAACGCAGCCGATGGTCCGCCGTCAAGATTGACCGCGCGATCGACCGCGCCGATGCCAAAAAGCCGCAATGAGCGCCGTCGACAAGCCGGCCGCTATCCACCAAGGGAGCAGTCCGGTCATTGCAGCCTCCTACGGTAGTGGTCTAATCCAGCCAATCCTTCGCCTTCAACCGCTGCGGCACGTATTCTTCCGTCACGTAGCTAATGTCTTTCGTAATCAGCGATTCCACTTCCATCTTAAACCCGTTGCTCATCATCCTGGCGATTTCCTTCTGCCAGCCGCGGTGGTCTTTGAACCACGGGTAGGCGGCGATTTCGCCGGCGCGTTTCTTGTCGTTGTCGTTTAGTTCGATCTGCACGTCGTCCGACAGTTCGCACTCGTCATAATCCTTGGCGCGGATGCCGAGGAACTTGGCGTCGGGGATGGCTAGTCGCTGGCTTTCAAACGCCAGGCTGATGGAGCCCTGCTTGATCACGCTGTAGATGTAATGCCCCCACGGATCGCAGTCGAGCAGGCAGATGACCGGCAGCTTCGCTTCGCGGCTGAACCGCTGCAGCAGCCGCCGCACGCCGCGCGGGGGTTGGCCGCCGCCGTGGGTGAGGATGCAGTTGTGGGTTTCCCAGAATCGGTCTTCGTTGAAGCGGTTCCAGACCGTGCCTTTTTCAACGTGGAGGACAAACTTGGCGTCGATCTTCTTGAACTGGATGACGTCGGCCTCGGTGATGCTGGGGATGGCGTACCCGCCGGAGCCCATCCGGCGGCAGTCGATGTCGTCGCCTTTATCGGTAATGGTGATGTTGCCCACCATCGCGCCACGGTTCTCGGCGAAGATATGCAGTTCTTCACGCAATGCCGCCATCGAGACTTCCAGGTCTTCCAGAATCCCGTCCGATTCGCTCTGCTCGGCGAATGTCTTTTCCTTCGTGCCGGCCACCGTGTGCAGGCCCTTGTAGTACATGCCTCGCAAGCTTAAGCTCTTTTCGGCATCGATCAGTTCCTTGATGCTGTTGCCGTGCAGGCAGGTCTGCATGAACTGCTTGGCCTGGTTGAGGTTGAACAGTTCGCGGGTGGCCTTGGCGTCGCCCATCTGCAGGATGCGTTCTTTCTTGTTCCAAAGCGTGTTGGACCGCGTCCGCTGCGGGATGGAGACGGAAATATCGCCGCCTTTGAACGCGGATTTAGCCACGCCGTCGGCGAGTTCGACGATCTTTTTCATCGTCGCCTCGTCGCGGGCTTTGATTCGCTTGTTGATGCCGGATGGTTTTTTGTCTTTAGCCATGATCGTCTCTCAATTGCTGCTCGTTTTTCAATCTGTCATCCTGAGGTACTTCGAAGGATCTAACTGATCTGCCGTGCGGATTAGATCCTTCGGAGTACCTCAGGATGACGATGCGCGGTGATGAGCGTTCGGACTATTCAAACAGCCCGCCGTCTTTGCCGGTGGCCTTTTTCTTCGCCTTCTTCTTGCCCGCACCCAGTTTCACCCGGCCCTGATCGTCCGTCTGTTCCGGCTCGGCGGCTTCCTGCTGTTCGTGGGTGCTGAGGGCGACGCGGTTTTCCACCAGCACGACACTGTCGTCGTTCTTGATGTCGTCGTCCTCGGCCGCCTTCTTCATCTTGCCTTCTTCGTCGAGCTGCGCGTCGGCGATCGCCGTGCGCTTGCGGGCTTCGGCTAGAAGTGCGTCGTACAGCTTCTTGGTATCGTGCTTGGGGTTGATGGCGTTGACGGCCTTGCTGATCTCACCGATGTAGCGCTCGAACACGTCGCGCCGCTCCGCCTGTCTCGCCATCGCCTGGCGTTTGCGGAGGTATGTGCCCAGCTTTCGGCCGCACTCCATCAGGGCGAGCTTCATTTCCTTGCGAATTTCGTCGTAGTCGGCAATCGCTTCTTTCGATTCCGACGTAAACGGCACCCACACGCTGGCCATGTGGATCATGATCACCAGCGGCCCGACGGGCAGGCTGCCGCGGGGTTGTTGCAGGTTGTAGTTGCGCCAGCCGGTCTCGACGATCGCCTTGAAGCTGCTGCACGCGCTGGGCTGGAACAGCAGCGGCACGCGGTTGGCGAAGCGGATCACGCGCGCGGTGTCGTCGGACGGCAACTCCCCGCCGAACGCGATGGCGGCTTCGATCTGGAACGGCCGACCTCGGTAGACGTCGGGCTCTCGAGATGAAGCCGCGTAAAATTCCGCCTTCACGCCTTTGAGCATGCCCGCCAACATCTGCCTCACGCCGATCGGCGCCAAACAATCCGTCGGCGGTGGGGCGAGTTTGGCTTCCTGAAACACCTGGTACAGTTTTTCGATCTGCGGCGGCTCGACGCTGACGATCCGTGTCCGGCTGCTCAGCCCGATCTGGTCGCAAAACTTGCTGGCCGTCTGCGGCGAGACGCGGCAGAACTGGTCCTGCAAAAACTGATAGAGCGTGCCGCCTTCGTTGTGCTCGTAGTCCTTCTTCATCTGCAGCAGCGTGCCGAGCTCGATTCCTTTCGGGTGCGGCTGGATCTCGCGCGTCTCCGGCGGCAGCTGTGCATCCTGCCCTCGGGGAAATAGAATCACGCCGTCTTTTTCGGTCGTCTCACGGACTTCTTCGATCTGCGGCTCACCCGCCGGCTGTGGCAACGCCAGTTGCTCGCCGGCCTTGGCGGACGGCTTGGCACCCTTGGCGAGCGGCAGTTCTTCCTGCGCCTCATCCGCGCTGATGCGCGTCGGCGGAACGAACGTGATTCGCGCGTGCGGGTTGGCGATCGCCGTCAGCTCTAAAAACTCATCCACCGATCCGCGGCCCTTACGGTAGAGGCCTTCCAACTCGATGCTCACGCTCGTGCCGGTGATGTAGTCGTCGCGATTGAGGAACGTGCCGTCGCGCGTGCCAGCGTTGATGCTCTTGAAGCGGCTCGGTGGGAAGTCTTCCGTCTCCTTGTCGACAGTCACTTCTGCGCGGTTGGTCTTGGTGTTCATCGCCAGCTCGATATGGTGAGCAGGCTTGCGCGCGCCAGGCCGGGTGTGGATGACCATCGGCTTGCCCGTGGTGATCAATCCGTACATGCCCGCCGCGCTGATACCGATGCCTTGCTGGCCGCGGCTCATTTTTAGGCGGTGGAACTTGCTGCCGAACAGCAAACGCCCGAACACGTTCTCGATCTGCTTGCGGATAATGCCCGGCCCGTTGTCGACGACCGTCACGCGATACCGGCTTTGCTTGGCGGTGGCGGGGCGGTCCGGCTGCAGGTCCTCGATGATGACCGCGATATCCGGCAGGATGCCGCCTTCTTCGCAAGCGTCGAGGCTGTTGTCGACTGCTTCCTTCACGGTCGTCAGCAGCGCCTTGCGGGGGTTATCAAACCCCAGCAGGTGGCGATTCTTGGCGAAAAATTCCGAGACCGAAATATCTTTCTGACGCGTCGCCATCGATTCAGCAGTCTCGCGGCGGGCAGGTTTGGGCGATGGTTTGTCTTTTGCGCTCATGAATAAGGTCGCGTTTCCGTTGGCAGAGACTGAGTTGGAACGGGATTTTGCTTCGATTAACGCCATCCGTGGCCTCCGTGGAGTGGATCGTAAACGATTGTTCTCATCGACGGAATGAGGCGTAAATCTTGATTCATTCCATACCGTATTTTACCCGAACAGGCTTGTGGCTTCAACAGAAGGAATATGAACGCAGAGGCGCAGAGGCGCAGAGAGGAAAAACAAAAAAATTCTTCTCTGCGCCTCTGCGTCTCTGCGTTCATCATTCTACTTTAGAGCACGAACTGCTTCAGCGCCGCCCACACACCATGATCGTTGTTCGACGGCGCGATCCAGTCGGCCACCGCTTTCACACGCGGGTCGGCGTTGTCCATCGCCACGCTCAAGCCCGCCACCTGCAGCATGCCGACGTCGTTGGCGGCGTCGCCGATGGCCATCACCTCGCTCATCGGCACGCCGTAATGCTCGGCCACGCGGATCAGCGCCTTCGACTTCCCGGCCTGGCTGTTCATGCCCAGCAGCAGTTCACGCTCGCTGGCTCGCACCATCGCGATCTCCTCGCCGAACTCTTGCATAAGCAGCGGCTCCATCTCCGCGACGACGGCGGCGTCGCCCATCAGGTTCAGCTTGGTAATCGGCTGCTGGCAGATCTCCTCCAGCGGGGCGATGACGTCTGGCTTAAACAGCCGGCCGGTCTCGGTCTGGTAGAGGGAGTTTTCGCGATCGGTGTGCCAGCGGTCGAGGATCTCGCAGTGGACGACCAGCGGCTCGTGCATCCCCCGCGCCCGGCGGATCAGCCGCAGCACCACCTCGCCCGCCATCGGCAGATGAAACCGCACCGCCTGCGCGGGCTCGTCCCAGATCATCGCGCCGTTGTAATTGATCTGCCACGTATCCAGCCCCAGCCGTTGATAAACCGCCCGCACACTCCGCGGCGGCCTAGCCGAGGCGATCACCACCTTCACGCCCTTCGCCACCGCCAGCGTCAGCGAGGCCACGGTTTGATCCGTCACCTGCTTGGAATCATCCAGCAGCGTGCCGTCGAGATCGATCGCGATAAGGCAGATGTTCATTCAGGTAGGGTGCCATTCATGGCACCGGAGTTTGAGGCTCTGTCTGAAACGTCAAATTGGAGGGCGGGTGTCCTCACCCGCCGCGAAATTCCAAACCATTCGGCGGCTGAGGACAGCCGCCCTCCAAATGGCGTTTACCGTTTTCAACCAGGTACTGGTTGATGGTGCCATAAATGGCACCCTACAAAACCTGTATCACTTGATCTTGATATGGTCCTTCGCTTCCGCGATCAACAACTCGACGACCGAAAGTGGAACGTCGCAATCAAAGGTTTGGAGGAAGAATTCCTCCATGGCCGCCCAGAAAATCATCTCGGCCGCGATGGCTTGCTTGCCGTCGGTTTCGCGATGGAGCCGCAGGCCGGCGGAACCGGCGTTGCGGTCTTCGACGTAGGTCGTCCAGTAGCGTTCGCGACCCCAAGTGGTTTCCATGCCAGATGCCTTGCTCGTCGGGTTGGTTGAAACCTCACTGTACGCGCTAATCAGAATCGCCGAATGAACCCGTCTCGACTCGCAGATCGTTGTTCCCGGCAAGAAAACTTTTTACAAGGCCCATGGCATGTTCATGAAACGCATAACCTGCCGACGGAGCGTTTATAGTTCCAATCGCTTGAATGGCGGTATCGACATTCAGAAAATCCTTCGTGAAGCAAAGCAATGGATAGATTCTTTTCCCATCTGATTTGAGCCAGCCGTCGTCGTGGAAATTTCCCAGCTCAAACATAAACTGGTTGATTGCTCGCTCAACCTGATCGGGTTCAAGTTTCGATCGACGAAGAGCTCGTTGCATCATTTCAATGAGAACGCATTGATATGCGATCGCGAACTTTTCGTACTCATCATCTCTAACGACAGGGACGCTAGTCGACATTTCAACTCCCCAGTGAATATCAATGAATAAACCGCATATCCCCAAAGTCCGGAATGATGCCGCTGTTCAGCACTCGATGCCCGGCCGGCCAGTAGACGAAGAAGGCTTTGCCTAGCATGAAGCGGCCCGGCACTCGGCCGGCGGGGACGTTTAAGTCCTCGTCGGGCAGGGTGATCGGCGTTTCCCAGTAGCGGGCGTCGCTGCTGTTGGACGAGTTGTCGCCCATGGTGAAGTACTCGTCGTCGCCGAGATGGGCGGGTTCTTCGGGTGTGGCCCACTTGGGGGCGTCGCGTTGGCCGGGCTCGCGGCGGTTGGTGTAGTAGACGTCACGCCACAGGCTCACGTGCTCCAGCGTCGCCTGCTGGTTGGCGGCGGCGATCGATACCGTCGGCCTTGCGGCGCGGGCGCTGGTTTCGTAGGCCTTCAGCAGATCAGCAATGTTCGGGCGGTACTGGTCGGGCGTGGTCACCAGCAGGTCCTTGTCGTCGATCCGGAGCGCCACGCGGTAGTCGACGTTGGTGAACTCCACATGCGCCTTGCCGACCGGCTGCGTCCACGCGGCGGCGGAGATTTCGGCTTCCGGCCCTTCGCCGACCTGCTTCAGTAGCCGGACTTTGTCTCGGGTGATTTCGGCGGTGAAGGTGGTGTCGTTCTTGCTGATCTTCATCCGCAGCGGGCCGTCTCCGGACTGGCGCTGGTAGTAGAAGTTGAATTTCGCGTCCGACACGGAGTCGTACATGGAGTTGTAGTTGCCAAGATACGTATCCATCCCTCCGCCGAACTGCATGCTGGAGACGTTATAGCCCAGCCAGGTGCTGAACGGGAAGTTGAGGGAGTTGGCCGGCGGGTCGAACTCCAGGACGCCGCCCCCGGTGGGGTTGTTGAAGGTAAAGACGCGTTCGCCGGGCTTGTTCGATCCGGTCGACCATCCGCTGCCGCCGGAGCGTTGGCTCCACGGGTTGCGCCATGTCGGGTCCTCGCGAAGTGCCCGTCCGTTGGTGTCGTAAACGAACCGCTGATCCCCCGCACCTTTCGGCTGGTAGTCGTTGTCGTACACGATCCGCCACATTGCCTCCTGGGCCGAACGCGGCTTGGTCTGGATCTGGTAGTCGGTCAGTTTGTCTTCCTTTTTCCCGACATAGATGTCGCCATCCAGCACCATGATGCTCTCGCCGGGCTTGCCGATCAGCCGCTTGATGTAGTTTTGCGAGTAGTGCCACTGCTCCGGATTGGCCGGGCTCTTGAAGACGACAACGTCCCACCGGTGCGGCTCTGTAAACTGATAGAGGTACTTGAGAACCAGAATCCGATCCCCGAAGTGAACGGACGGCGAGGTAGCGTCGTTCTCAGGGTCGTCCTTGCTGTTACGCGGCAGGCGGTAGCCGCAGTTGGGGCAGATGATGGAAAAGACGCGATTCGTCGCCCGGCTGGGTGCGTCCAAATCTTCGCCGGTGCGGAAATCGGTATCGAAGTGGTAGCCGCAATCGGTGCAGGTGAAGCGCATGTGCGCGCCCATCAGCGTGGGTGCCATCGATCCGGTGGGAATAACAAACGCCTCCACGACGAACGCGCGGAAGACAAACGCCAGGATAAATGCCACGAGGATGGACTCGATGGTGTCCTTGACGCCGCCTTCGGGCTTGCGTTTACCACCCATCACCGCAGCGGCAACGTCTCCAGCTATCTCGCTCGCATTCATGATGGGGATGGTACGGGGGAAGGGATCAAGGCTCAATGACCCACTCGATAAACGCTAAATCCGAATGACGAAGCCCGGAATCCGAAAGAATGACGAAACCAGAATGACGAATGACGAAAATATGCCTGCATCGTCATTCTGGTTTTGTCATTCGTCATTCATTCGGATTCCGGGTTTCGTCACCCGGGTTTTTGATCACGATGAGTTCTTCGAGAAGCGGCTCAGTGAAGCAGTTCCGCCACCGTCACCCGCGCTGGCGAATCCACTGCGCTGACCACATCCGCCTGCATGCGGTCGCGGAGGGCGGCCAGGCGATCGGGGGTGATTTGGCTGTCGCCGGAGGCGACCAGGCAGAACGTGCCGCGGGAGTCGGCGAATCCGGCGATCGCATGATTGTTGACCAACGCCTGGTATCGCCCGGTTTTTTGCGTGTAGTAGTTCCGAGGCATGGAGAAGACGGAAACCGACGCTTTCCCTCGATCGAAAATCAGGTGTCCGGCCTCGATCTTACCCACCGGGCAGACCGCGCCGCCTCGGAACGACCAGCCGCTTTCAGGGATCGACGCCACCAGCACCGGAGCGCGTAAGTCTTTGCTGAGGACTTGACCGAGCTTGGCCATATCAGTCTTGGGTACGCCGGGAGTTTGGTGATTGGCGTGGTGTGTGCAGCAATCGTCGTGGCGATAGACCATGTCTGCCGCCAACTGTGGATCGACGATGGCGACTTGGGCGGGGTGGGATGATGAGCCTTGCATGAGAATCACGCCCGACACCAGAAGCACCACTGCGGCCGCGGCCACCCCGGCAAACGGTCGCTGCCAGAAGGCGGCCGGGGGTTTGATCGTCTTGGGGATGGATTCCTCTGCCAGCATTGCCGCGAGTTTGTCGCGCAGGAACTTGGGTGCGCACTCGCACGACCACACGGCGCAACAGTGCCTCTTGAGCGCGGGGTCGTCAAACAAATGGGGGTCGTGCTGCGTCATAACAGTCTCATTCAAAGCACAAAACACATACAGTGGTGCCGTTATTCCCGAACGATGCCCTCTTCCTTGGCGAAATCCTTCAGCTGCTCCGATAACCGCTGCCGAGCCCGGTGTAGACGGCTCATTACCGTGCCGATCGGAACATCCAGCGAATGGGCGATTTCCTTATACGAAAACTCTTCAACCGCCCACAGCAGCAAGACTTCCTTATATTCTTCGGGTAAATGGTTGAGGGCATGAACCAGCCGCTCGTCCATTGCCTCAAAACTGGATAAATCGATGGGAGATAACGTCTGTACCGGCCCAGAGGCTTCTAACGCGGCGTCTTCGGTGGCTTTGGGCTGCTTTTTCTCGCGATCGCTTCGGCTGAAATGCAAGTTGTGAAGGATCCGTACCAGCCACGGCCTGATGCCGTACTCCTCAAGCCTGAAGCTAGCTCGGCCTTTGAAAGCCCGTAGAAACGTCTCTTGAACCAGATCTTCCGCGCGCGACACATCATGTGTCAGCCGCCGGGCCAGACGGTACAGCAGGTCTGTCTGTTCCAGCGCCATCTTCTCGAACTGCTTGGCATCTAAAGACATGGGCGAACGTAAGATAGCGGGAAATAAGCGTTTGGAAAAGGAATGATGCCTCGAAGTCAGAATGATGAATGCAGAATGATGAATGAATACAGAGCGTAGGGCATTCATTCATCATTCTGCATTCATCATTCTTCATTCTCCCCGCCCCTTCCCGTATGATCCGCCCCGATGTTAGAAATACCTTCACATGTACAGGGATTGATCTTTGACTGCGACGGCACGATCGCCGACACCATGCCATTGCACTTCAAGGCGTGGACGGCGGCGCTACAGGAGCACGGGAAGGACTTTTCCGAAGCCATGTTTTACGAGATGGCCGGTATCCCGACGCGGAAGATTTTCGAGATCCTGAACGAAAAACACCACTACAACCTTCCCATCGACGAATGCACCGAGCGGAAAGAGCAGTTATTTACTGAAATGATCCCGCAGGTGGCCCCGGTCGAACCGGTGGTGGAACTGGTCCACCAGTTCAGCGGCCGTCTGCCGATGGCGGTGGCGACGGGCGGGACACGGTCGATCTGCGTCAAGACGCTGGACGCCTTGGGCTTGTCGGGCTATTTCCAGGCGCTGGTGACGGCCGACGACGTGTTGCACGGCAAACCCGCGCCGGACATCTTCCTCGAAGCCGCCCGCCAGCTCGGCATCACGCCGGGCCTGTGCTGCGCCTTCGAAGACGCCGAACTCGGACTGCAATCCGCCCGCGCGGCGGGGATGCTGGTGATCGACATCCGCCCCGCGCACCGCGCGGCGATGGAAATGAAGAGTTTGAACAGGAGATGAATGGGGTTCAGGGTTCAGGGTTTGGGGTTCGGGGTAAGAAATTGCGTCTTTCCCGAACCCTAAACCCTGAACCCTGAACCCTATCAAAACGAATATGCCTCAGCAAAAGATCTTCGTCACCGGCGCGGCCGGGTTTGTCGGTAGCCGGCTCAGCCGGAAGCTGATCGATCGCGGTGACATCGTCGTCGGCCATGACAACCTCAACGACTACTACGCTGCCGAGCACAAGCAGCGACATCTCCGCGATCTGAAGGACGATCCGAACTTCACCTTTATTCAAGGCGATCTCCGTAACCCCGAGGCGCTGCGCCACCTGATGGAGCAGCACAAGCCCGATGCGATCGCCCACCTGGCCGCGATGGCGGCGGTGCGGTACAGCGTGAAGCATCCGCTGCTGTACGGCGAAGTGAACGTGCAAGGCACCGCTAACCTGCTCGACGCCGCCCGCGTGATCGGCACGCCCAAGTGTGTGCTCAGCAGCACCGGCAGCGTGTATGGAAGAGACACGCCCGTCCCGTTCCGCGAAGACGCCCCGGCCGACCGCCCGCTGGCCGCCTACCCGGCCAGCAAACGCGCGATGGAACTCTTCGCCCACAGCTTCAACCATCTGTACAAGCTGCCGATCACGGTCGTCCGCTTCTTCAACGTCTACGGCCCGCATGGCCGCCCGGACATGATGCCCTGGCAGTGGACGCTCTCGATCCTCAAGGGCGAGCCGCTCACGCTTTACGGTGCCGGCAAAATGAAACGCGACTGGACCTACGTCGACGACATCGTGGCCGGGTTCATCGCGGCGCTGGATGCGGACATCCCGCAGTACGAGATCTTCAACCTCGGCTGCGGCAACCCGGTGGAGAATTTGCACTTCGTAAAGACGCTGGAAGAACTGCTCGGCAAAAAGGCGATCATCGTCGACACGCCGGTGCCGGACAGCGAGCCGCTGGTGACGTACGCCGACATCTCCAAGGCCCGGCGGATGCTCGGGTACGAACCGAAGGTGATGGTGGAAGAAGGTTTGTCGCGATTCGTCAACTGGATGTGCGCCGAGAAGCTGATCTGATCCCACCTCGCATGGGCTACCAGCCCATGCAGCGTGTACTCACGCGGATGAGTCGTACCCGGCTCAAAAAACAGTCGCGTCAGTCTTTTGATGAATGCTCAATCCTGTGCGAATCCGCAGACGATCACCTCACCCGTACCACGGGCCTCCGGCCCGTGCCAGCGGCTCATTTGATTCGATGCATGCGCGTGTTCAAATCTGCACGCCGCTCGCACGGGCCGCCGGCCCGTGGTACAGTTGGCGTGCCCGGCCACTCCGGCCGGACGCTGAACCGGTATTGCTTAGCAGTTGCTTATCAAAGAACGCTCCGCTCTTGCTGACTCGGTCGAGTACGACCGAAAGATCGCGAATACGCGATCACATGGGCAGGTTGCCCATGCGACACATCACTCCGCGCCGCTCGGCAGCGAGTGGCTCATCACCGGATCGCCGATCACCGGCGGGACGTACGTTTCGATATGCCGTACCGCGTCGGCGATTGTCGTTGCCACATGATACAGGATTGGCGTAATCGGCCGGATGAATTTGGTTGCGATGCCGTGATCGATCATCGCCAGCAGCGGATCGTAATACCCCGCGACGTTCAGCAGCACGATCGGCTTATTGTGATACCCGAGCTGCTTGCCGCAAATGATTTCGAAGATTTCCTCAAACGTCCCCAGTCCGCCGGGCAGGGCGACAAACGCATCGCCGCGGTCTTCCATCAGGGCTTTGCGGTGCCGCATCCCGTCGGCCACGATCAACTCGTCCGCCAGCGCGTCGTGAACGCCTTTGTCGATAAACAGCTGCGGGGTGATGCCGATGACCTTCCCGCCAGCCGCCCGCGTCGCGTCGGCCAGTTCGCCCATCATGCCAACGCGGTTCCCGCCGTAGACGAGTCCCCAGCCGCGAGAGGCGATCGCTAGCCCAAGCTCACGTCCCGCGGCCATAAAGGATTGGTCGATTTGTCGGCTGGAGGAACAGTAAACGGTAATGTTGCGGATTCCCATAGTTCATTTAGTGAGGCATCCCCCCACAAGCGACAACGACAATAACACAGAGGAATGCAGCGGCATAGTCACAAATATACAGCGCAATCGTACCTAAGACCTCCTGCGAGAGTTCCAAACGACGCGCGGCCGTTCCGGATCGATTCACAAAATAGTAAACGATCAGGCAAACGAAACCGACACCTGAACCAATGATTCCCGAGTAGAGAGCCAATACGCCGGAGGTCATGAAAAAATCAGAGCGGGAAATGAGCCAACCAATCAAGCTTCCCAGCCCGACGTATAGAGGAATCCAACCGGCCCAGCGAGCGATTTTGAGAAGTGTGCGGGACCGCACTTCATCGCTTGGCGTGGCATACGAGATCACTTGCGGCTCGGAAGAATTGCCGTCGGGGTTCATTTGCACCTACTTGATATACCCCTTCGCCTTGAAGTGCGCCAGCGCCTCGTCGAGGCTCCGGAACACCTTAGTCGCCGTCTCGCTGATGAAGGGGCTTGGCATCCCCCGACACGCCCAGACGACGAAGACTTCCTTGCCGCCTTCAAACGCGTGGTGCAGTTCGCGTTCCACGCCGCTGCTGAGGCCCGGTTTGCCGTTGGGGAGTTCGGGGACGAGGCTGACGATCATGTCGCTCTGGTCGACCATCTTAAAATCGCGGGCGTAGATCTGGCCCATGATGTCGCCGCTGATCTGGGCGACTTCCGTCGTCTTGAGCGTGACCGGCCCGTCGGCGGCGGGGACGGTCAGCGTGCTTTCGCCGGCTTCGAGCGCCTTGAGGGCGCTGGTGTGCAGGACGAACTCATCGACGTCGCCGGGATCGAAGCAGATGAAGTGTTCGTTCAACTGGGCGCGGAAGCGATCAATCTCCGCCAGGGTGGCGGGCAGGTCCATCACGTGGCTCATCGGGAAACTCGGGTACACCTTCTTCTTGTGCGGCTCGAACATCAGGCGGTTGACGGTGGCCGTCGTCAGCACGCTGCGGCCACGGCTGATCATGAAGAAGTGGCCGTAGCCTTTGAGGATGTTGGCCAGCATTTCGGTCGCCAGCAGTTCCTCTTCACGCCAGACCATGATGTCCTTCAGGGTGTGGTCGATGTCGTGATCGCGCATCATTCGCTGGTGAACGCTCTCGGCGTTGTCGAGCAGGGTGAGGTAGAGATCGGCGTTGAATTCCTTGATCTGGTCGTAGTCAAACGCCGCAAACAAGCCGTGCCGCCAGCGGAATGTGGCGTGGGTGTTGATGATGATGTGCTCGTGTTTGCGGGCGACGTTTTCGATCTCCTTGAACACCGCGCGGCGAAGCGTGTTCAGCCGAGTGATCGGGAGATTCAGGATCCGGCCGGCCGGGACGTCGGGGGCTTCCTTGTACATCATCTTGCCGACATGGCAGACTTCCAAGTCGTGCCCGTCCTTGATCGCCTGGGCCTTGACGGCTTCCAGATAAGGGCCCTTATCCACGCCGACTTGTCCGGTCACGATGGCACGCATGTAGTTCTCCAGAAAGGATTTGCACCTTGGATTGTAGTGAAAGAATCGCGTGATGGGTACAAAAAATGTGAAGAGAAACCCGAATGACGAAACCCGAAATCCGAATGAATGACGAATGACGAAACCAGAATGACGAACAAAACACGCGGTAGCCCGTCTTTCGTTCAGCGTTCGTCATTCGTCATTTAGATTTCGTCATTTATTCGGATTTCGAATTCGTCATTCGTTATTCATTAAGACTTGTGTCGATCTACCCTAGGCGACGTTTAGCGGCTACCGTCGATTTCCGGTAAACGCCTGCGCGCTGTCGGTGCTGAAGGAGCCTTTGGCCCCTTGCGGGATGACGCTGAATCCCATGCTGCTTTCGCCAGTGATCTGGTCGTAGTTGACGCGGAAGACCATCGCAAAAGTATCGAACTTGCGGGTCAGCGTCGTGCCGAAGTTCACGCTTTCGGTCCGGCCGAAATCGAAGGATTGATAATATCCGAACGTGTACTTCTTACTGATCGTGTAATCCAGTCCGACGCTGGTAATGTTGCTGTCCAGATCGTTGATGTAGCTGTTGCCGATGGTGTAGCTCAGCCGCTCGTCGTGCCGCACCGCCAGGCCGACCGCGGCAGTCGCCAGCTTGTTGTCGTCGACGTTGTATTGCACATCGCCGGCCAGGATCATGTCGTCGCTGATCCGCCAGCTGGTGTCGGCGTTGATGCTGTCGCGCGGGACAGAGGTTTCCGACAAACTGGGGAAGAACAGGCCGCGAAAATCGCTGGGGTTCAGTTCCTTGTCGGGCGGCTTGTTGGCGTAAAAGTTACCTGAGACGTTAAACGAAAAGAAATCTACATTCCGCCACCTTCCCGGGCCGCCACGTTTGGTTTGCCATCGTTGGTTCAGTGCCACGTTCAAAGTCGATACGTCGCGGATGTCGTCCACTTCCTGGTCGTAGATGTACAGGCTGTTGCGATCGGTCGTCTGAGCGGCGGTGAACAGGTTCAGCTCAGGCTCGATCACATGACGAACGCGATGCAAATCAAACAACGTGGATTCCACGCCGTCGTTCGTTCGCCAGAACGAAGTGTTTAGTCTCACGCCCGTGCCGACGAACAGGCGGTTCTGCGTTCCCTCATCGGGCGATCGCGAGTAGTCCGTCACTCGACCTACCACATAAGGCACCACTTTGAAGTGTGATGTGTTGATTGGGTAGTCAATCTGCTGGCGGAAATCGCCGCGGTAGGTGACTGACTCAGTGGTCCCAGTCTGTCCGGCCGCCGGGATGCCAGGCGTTTGCCCCGGCCGAAACCCTTGCTCGGCCAGGCTTGCGCCGCTGGGTTGAAATTTCAACGCGGAAATCGTGTTATTGCTGAAGAACGTCAGCGAATCGTCCGCCAAGCTGTCGCCGATGCGGTGGTAGCCGATTTCCGGCAGGCGCGCCACTTCAAACTGCTCCTGCACGAATTCGGCGTCGGTGATGATGTGGTTCGGCTGATAGTTGATGGTCAACGTCAACGCGTCGCTATCGCGTTGCCGCTTGAAGTAGGCCGACAGGTCTTCGGGCAGGCCGTCCTGGTATTCGCGGGGGAACCATTCTTCGAGAAAGTTGGCGTCCGACACGTAGCTGGCCCGCAACTGCACCTGCCAGTCGTCGGGCAGGAAGTGCTGATGCTGCCACAGGAATCGCCCGCGGAGCTTTTCACTGGGTTCGACATCGGCGCGATTAGCGCTGAGTTTGTCCACGCCGTGATCGTCGACGAAATACGATTTCACATCGCCGGAAAAATTCCACGGCTGGCGGGTGGTATCGGTAACGAATCCGCCTTTGTACGAAGCATCAATCCCCGCCGCCGGGCCGCGATCGGAGTAGTAGTCCACGCGGTAGCTGATGTCCAAATCCTTGGGCGACGGATAGCCGACGGTTTCGAACAAGCCCCATTCGGATTCGAAGCTCGTGCCGAACTTATTGGATTGGCCGATACCGATGTTCCGCAGCGGGAAGCCCCGCTCGGTGATCGAGCCGCCGGCGACCGGGAGATAGAAGACCGGTACGCCAAAAAACTGCGGCCGGGCGTTCCAGGCGGAGAAGGTGAATCGGCTGCCGAGCTGCGGATCGCCTGTGTCTTCCCGCGTGACGTACGCACTCGATGCCGCCACCGCGAACGACGGATTGGCGAACGTGCTCGTCGTCATGCGGATGCCTTCGCCCTTGAACTGGTCCTTCGACAGCTGTCGCAGCGTGTCGGCCCGCAGGATGACGGGGAGTTGCGTCTTGGGATCGACCGTGCGGAAGACGGCGTCGGTTAGTACGGCGCGATCGGTCGGCAGTTCGTAGTAGCACCGCTCGGCCGTCATCCGCTGGCCGGCGGATTTGGTTCCGTCGGCGGGGGTGTAGTCCAGCCGCACGTCGCCTTCGAGATACACCGCCTGCACCTGGTCGCGCATGGTCTGGCCGGGCAGAAGCTTACCGGCCTCGGCGGGGGTTTTGACTTTGGTGAACACCACCATACGGTCGGCCTGCATCTCCACGCGCTCGCCCTTGCCGTGATCGACCATCAGCAGCAGATGCCCGCCGAGCGTGAGCGCGATCGTGCCGTCGTCTGCCCGGGTGGGGACGACTTCGTCGGCTTGGAATTTCACTTCGATCGAAGGCGGTGGCAGTGGCGGGGCGTTGGCGGGCGCGGCGGTAACCGGCATCGCCACTTTCATCTGGTTCGCTGCGGGTGAGACCGCAGGCGTATCCGGCACGGCTGGGACGGCCTGCTGATTCGCCTGCCGCACCTTGTCGGCCGCGGTATAGAGATCGGACTTGTTCTTGTTCTCCGCCAACCGCTCGGCCGCGGTGATGCGGATCGTGCCGCGAACGCTGGCGGTGACGAACATCGTCCCGCCGCTGCGTGTGACTTCGCCTTGCGTGACGACGGCGTTGCCGATCAGCGCCACTTCCGCACTCTGCTGATCGCCGGCGACTCCCCCGTTGCCGCGCAGCCAGACGACCGCGTTGTCGGCGGTGAGTTTCGTGCGATCCAGATTGATGGTGATCGGCCCGGTGAGTTGGATGACGCTAGTGTCGCCTTCAGTCCATGTGGCGGCGGCGGTGCCTTGGAGGAGCATCGAGTCAGCCGACACTTGTGCCAGCGCTGCCTGTGCCGTTATCGCCATCAGGGCTGTCGCGATAACCAAACCCGCAAGACGCACTTTAGGGACTCCTTCCCGGCCGGATGCTGTTCACTCGATGCGAATCGGGATTATAGAAGGTGATTGGGGAATGTCGATTGCCTCGCGGGTGAGATTGGAAGGTTAGCGAAGGAATGCGTCGAATCACTTGCACGTATCACGGGCCTCCGGCCCGTGCTGGAGATCTACATCTTCCAAGGACAACTCGTTCTTGACGTTCGCCCGCCACCCGCACGGGCCGGAGACCCGTGGTACGGTCGAGTTTTCAAATTGCCCTGCCTCCTTCAGTTGCCCTGCGCTCGCTCCGCCGCTTGTGCGACGATACGATAGCCGCCCAGGAGATCGCCATGACCCCACGTGAACTCATCCAGACCTGCAAGCAGAAGAAAATCCAGTTTATCGACCTTCGATTTATGGACTTCCCCGGCCTGTGGCAGCACACCACCGTGCCCATCACCGAACTCACGCCCGAAAGCTTCGATCACGGCTTCGGCTTTGACGGCAGCTCTATTCGCGGGTGGCAGGCGATCAACGAGAGCGACATGCTGCTGGTCCCCGTCGCCGAAACCGGACGGATCGATCCGTTCATGCAGCACCCGACGCTCACGCTCATCTGCGACGTTCGCGACCCGATCACCAAGAAGGAATACAGCCGCGACCCGCGATCGATCGCCCGCAAGACCGAGGCGTACCTGAAGAAGACCAAGATCGCCGACACCGCCAACTTCGGGCCGGAGCTGGAGTTCTTCATCTTCGACAGCGTTTTTTACGATCAGGGCATCAACTTCGCCAAGTACAAGGTGGAAAGCCGCGAAGGCATCTGGGGCCGCGGTGATGAGGACCCGACGAACCTCGGCTACAAGGTCCGCCAGAAGGAAGGGTACTTCCCCTGTCCGCCGATGGACACGATGCAGAACCTCCGCAGCGAGATGGTCGCCACGCTGATGGAGATGGGCATCCCGGTCGAAGCCCATCACCACGAAGTCGCCACCGGCGGGCAGTGCGAGATCGACATGCGCTACCAGGAACTGGTGACGATGGCCGACAACGTGATGATGTACAAATATGTCGCGAAGAACGTAGCCGCGCGGCACGGCAAGGTCGTCACCTTCATGCCCAAGCCCCTGTACGGCGACAACGGCAGCGGCATGCACGTTCACTTCAGCCTGTGGAAGGACGACAAGCCCCTCTTCGCTGGCAATAAGTACGCCGGCGTCAGCCAGATGGGCCTGCACGCCATCGGCGGCATCCTCAAGCACGCCGCCGCGCTGTGCGCTCTCTGCAACCCCACAACCAACAGCTACAAACGCCTGGTGCCCGGCTACGAAGCCCCGGTGAACCTGGTCTACAGCAGCCGCAACCGATCGGCCGCCATCCGCATCCCGATGTACAGCGAGAACCCCAACACCAAGCGCATCGAGTTCCGCAGCCCCGACAGCAGTTGCAACCCGTACCTTGCGTTCAGCGCCATCACGATGGCCGCCATCGACGGCATCCAGAACAAAATCGACCCCGGCGACCCGCTCGACAAGGACATCTACAAACTGACCGCCGCCGAGTACGAAAAGATCGGCTCGGCCCCTTCCTCGCTGGACGAAGCCTGCGACGCCCTGGAACGCGACCACGACTTCCTGCTACAGGGCGATGTGTTTACCGCCGACGTGATTCATTACTGGATCAAATACAAGCGTGAGAACGAGGTCGACGCCATCCGGACGCGGCCGCATCCGTATGAGTTTTGTATGTATTTCGACATCTAAACTCAACCTTTTTTGCCATCAGGGATCATGAAAGCCCAGCGAGTTTTATTACTGCTATTGATGGCCGCAGGATGTAGTCATCCTGATCGGCCAGCAAACAATGGAGAAAATGCTGAACCCGCAAAGGCGAATATGATAGAATTCTTGCCGGAAGAAATTCCCCTGTCCGCTCCGCCGATCATCAATTCCGGGACCGGCTGGCATCGGGGATACGATTGGGGCCCGGGGGCCAAGTCTTGCGATGTGGGAACGCGCATTAACTGGCGGGATCTCGAGCCGGAGCGCGATCGGTACGATTTCACGAAGATCGAAGAGCTGCTCGAAGATGCCCGCAAACGCGGCGGGCGGGGGATTGTGCGATTCCGGGGCGTGGCGTCGTCCGGTATCGGCATGCCCGATTACATGATTAAGCTCATTCCCAAGGGCTTCACGAAGGATTGGCTGTTCAACAAAAAGCCGGAAACTTTCTGCTACGTCCCGGATTGGAATGATCCAAACTACATCGAGCGCGGCCGAGCGTTACTAAAAGCCATCGGCGCGAAATACAACCACGACCAGCGGTTGGGATTGATTGATATCGGCATGTACGGGCGCTGGGGCGAATGGCACAGCGCGGCCATCAAATATCCCACTGAAAGCGGCGCTCAGGAAGTGACCGAGGAAAGCCTCAAAGCCTTCGTCGACATGCATCTTGAAGCGTTCCCCGATAAGCGATTGGTCATGATGACCGACAATATTTTTGGGTTGAAGTACGCGTTCTCCAAATCCGATCGCATCGGCTGGCGGCGAGACAGCTACGGAACCGATTGGTTTCAAAACCCGGAGCGCATGGCGATCGTGGCAGACCGATGGAAGACCGCACCCGTGGTGGCCGAGCCGATCGGGGAGTTTAAGCCCGGGAATATCGCTTTCTGCAAAAAAATGGAGCGACAAGCGGCCGATTTTCACGTGGCCACGATTAATGGCATTAACACGTACCACAAAGGACAAACCTACTCGCCGGCTGAAATGGCTGCGGTCGAAAACGCAGGCAAGAATTCGGGGTTCAGGTTTTCCATCGCCAGGATTTCCATTCCGGAGAAGCTGTTCGCCGGACATCCGTTTGTTGTTTCCGCCGCTTGGGAAAATCAGGGTGTCACTCCCGCGTACGAGAAATGGCAAGTGTGTTACCAACTGAGATCGCAGGGTTCGGGCGAGTTAAAGTGGGAGGGCGTTTCTTCGCTGGATCTTGAAACATTGTTGCCCACTGGCGCACAACCGTTGACGATCAAAGACTCATTCAATTTGCCGGCCGGGATGGAACCGGGCACCTATGATCTTGCGGTTACAGTGAAAGATAGGGAAACCGATTACCGTTCACCACTTGCTTTAGCGATCCGAGGGAGGCAATTGGATGGAACTTACTGTGTCGGAACGGTTATATGTCAGAAATAATGAAAAATGAAGTGTCGATGACCTTTATCCGATTCATTCAGCGATCTCTTTCACCCTCAACGTTGCCTTCCCGATGCTTTCAAACTCGCCCTGTTTGTCATAGGCGGAGAAGAAGCAGGTAAACAGGCCGTCCCCCTCGTCGATGAGTTGATGGGGAACGCGGATCGCTCGCCACCATGCGGGGGTGCCGGCTGGGAGGCCATGAGCCATGTCGATGATCTGGGCGTTTCCCACCGGCCAATTCAGGCCGTCTTCGGAGCAGCTGAAGCCGATCATGGAGTTCTGGCCGGTCTCCACTTCGGGCTTTAGGTAATTGAAGATGACCGTCCAGTATTCCTTGCCGCTCACAGGGCCTTTGATTTTGGTGATTAACGGATTCTCGACGAAACCCGTCGGGTCCATGAACGGCTCGGGGGCGTGGTTGGGCATGTAGATGAACGGGCCTTGCGGGCGGTTGGCTTTGACGATCAAGACCCACCAGCGTCCAGATGTAGGATTAAACGGCTTGGGCCCGCCGCCCAGGAAGGCGTACCACTTGCCATCGCTGGCTTGGAACGGTGGGCTGATGCTGGAGGCAGCGGCATCGGTTGGATGGGCGATGCCGCTGGGGGCTACGATCTGGCCGGGGTATTCGAATTCGCCGTTGATCCCCTCCATCCCTTGGGTTTTGGCTCCTGCCCTTCGGAGCAGGGTCGGGGTGTTCCAACTTCGGATACGGTCGTAGGCGAGAAAATTGAAATAGACGAACCAGCGGTCTTCCGTTTCATCGAAAAAGAAAAACGGGCTGGCCGTCAGCTCCCACAATCCGGTCTCGGGGTTCTTGCCCGGACGGAACAGAATCTTGTGCCTTCTCCACTGGTTACCGTCGTCGGAGGTCCAATGCTCGGTTCGCATGTAGGCCCAGCGCGTGTCGCCGAAGGTTTCCATGGTGGTGGAGACCATGTGATACGTGCTTTTCCCTAGGAGGGTGACTTTGACGGTTGTACCCGCCTCGAACCCCGCCGGTATGTCCATTGCGTCGGGATGCTGAGCGCCGATGACGGGCACCGGCTCGGTCGCCACCAGTTCCAGGCATAGACGAGGGGATGTTCTTTGTGAGTTCATACAGTGCCAAAAACAAGAAGCTCAGAATGATCCGTCATGTCACTTATACGCCGCGCCGCCTTCGCCGGCGGTGAGTTCCTGGCCGGCGAAGGTTAGCTTCTTGCCGTCGCCGATGTAGAGCCGGATTTCCTTGCCTGCCTTGGTTTCGACTGTACGGGCGATGGCGAATCGGCCGACGAAGGTCAGGTTTGATCCCGCATCTTCGCACGAGCCTTGATTGTCCAACGCAAGGATGCGATCGGTGATCGTTTGATCGCCCACTTGGGAGACGACCTTCGCGCCGACGATCTTCCCGCCGGCCGTGATGTTTTCGACGCTCTGCACGGTCGGCTTATCGGCGGCGGAGGGCTCGAAGATGACGACGAACGGCTGATCCCAGGCATCGCCCGGATGGCGGATCGACAAAATCTGGGCGTGCGTCTTTTCAGGCTTGCCTTCCTTGGCAACGGCGGTGTAGGGCTCAACGGCGTCGAACAGGGCGGGGCCTTTGGCAATGGTGTATTCGCGACCCTCCACGCCGGGTATCGCGACATGCATGAATCGCTTGAGCTTGGCCACGTCAAACGTGCCGGTGATCGGCTCGTTGGTCGGCGTTGACGTTTTCACGTCGGTGAAAAAATGCCAGCCGGGGAAGCTGCAGGTTGTGTCACCCCAGCGCAGTTTTTCAGTGATGGTGATCGACTTGTACCGATCGGCTGCGGGTTCCACCGGCAAATCCTTGCCGCCGGTTGAATGCAGCGCCAGCGCATCGCCGATGTTGTGATACACGTAATCGTGGAAGTGTTTTTTCGATTCGTCCATCGATCGCGAGCGGAACAGGTCCAGGTAATATCCGGTTTGATCGCTCGTGCGTACGATGCTGACGATGCGCTGCTGGACGGCGTTGTTGACCGTGTCGTCCAGCCGCTGGCTGGAGAAAGCGAAGTCGTTCGAGACGGGTTTGGCGTAAGGGGCAGGCTCGAGTGCTTCCTTCTTGGTCGTATCCATGTACATCAGCTTTTGGCTGCCCCAGAAACCCTTGCCCGCCCCGCGTGAGGTGCCGTTGACGATGACCGTATTGTGTCCCGCGTAGGAGCGGTAATAGCTGTTGAAAATGTCGGCTGATCGCGGGGCGTAGATCCCGCCGACGGGGGACATCACGTAGCCGGCGCCGAACACCTCCAGATCAAGTCCCGACAGGTGCGAATGCACGTATTCAGCGCCGCCGGTGTAGTACATCAGGCCGTTTTGTTTTTTATCGGCGCAAAACTCATTCCTTTGAATCACCAGGCCCGCGTATGGAATCACCAGGCTCTGGTTCTCAATTTTCTTGGGTTCAATGCCTTCCAGCGGGTCCATGCAAAACAAGGAGAGCGGATCGTTCACGCTCAACTTCTTGTTCGAAACGCGCGGCTTGTACCCGCGCGCCTGTCGATCGAACTGGACCTGGCTCAGCACCGTTTTCGCCAACGGGTGGTCGCCAAAGCCGGCGCCGCGGATGATGCGCACGCTCAGATCACCCATTCCTGCGGGTCCGGATTTGCGATGACTGTCGCCAAAGCCAACCCGTTCGGCTTCGCTCGGATAGACGTAGATCATTTTGTCGATCCACCCCTGCATCGTCGGCTCCAGGCCGTCGAAAATCTTGTATTCCGGGTGGACTCGATTCACCACGTCAATCAGCACATAGCCATAAACGCCAAGCCCGCTGTAGGCACTGGATTCCGGCCAAATGCCGTTGTGGTCGATCAAGGTTTTCTTGATCCAGTTCAGGCCGGTCATTTCCTTGGAACCTTTGAGAAACGTCTGCAGATAAGCCTCGCGTTTGGCGTCGTCATCAACACAAAGCAGACAATACAGCAGGCCGGCGCCTTCCATGATCGTGTGGTTGCTGCCTTCGATCCAGAATTTGAAACCATGGTCGAGGACGACGGTCAGCATCAACTGCGTTTTGGCCAGATCAAAAGGAATGCGTTTTTGAGTGGCGACGTCGAACACGGTGACGCCCGGTTTGGTCAGAAACGGGTGGGTGAAATCGTAGATCAGTCCTATGGTCGGAAACAACTCCCAGTAGTCGCGCTCCGGGCCGTCGGTCGATATCTTGGGTACTTGTCCCGCCACACCGAGTTGCTGCACGTAGACGTTGAGGGTGTCGGCGGCGTATTGGGCGTAGTCTTCGTCGCCGGTCATGAAGTAGACGATCGCCGCCTGCTGCGCGAGGCACAGTTTCCCGATGTGTGCGTGGATGCCCACTGGGAATTTCGGGAAGTCCGCCATGTCTTTGGCGGGATCCTCCTTGTGCTTCTTAACCGGCTCGGCGATGAACTTCTTCATGTCGTTGAAGCAGTCCGCCGCCCACGGATACGTGTCGATCAATTTCTGTATTCGCTGCTGGTCGCCGGCCTTGGCCCAGATGGTTGGGTGCTCCAATGCCATCGCATTCGGCGCGAGGCTCGTCATAGCAATTAGGATCATTAACCCAATCCATCTGTCTTTGAATGAACGAATCACGATTGACCTCCGCCAAAGCCGGGACTTTATAGTAGGACTATTCGTCAAATGATAGACGGCTCCACCATTTACACGCAAATTGCTGATGACTTCAAAGTAGAGCGAGATTAGATCCCCCATTTCAGTGCGGTGGATTTATGATGTTAATTTGCTAATCCGGCTGAATGGTCTGATCCCCGTCCGGATTTGTCGGCGTGACGCTGCGGTAATAACGGCCCAGGGCGGTGAGATGGCCGTCCGTGTCGAATAGGGCCGAGCAGGTTCCGTGTGGGCTGTTGATACCGAAGGGGAACCACGCGTAGCCGACGATCCAATCTTGACGCTCCATCCAGGGCAAGACCTCCTTGGCAAATTGCAGCACCTGCGTTTTGGTGTAACGGTTCTTCGTGATGTCGCCGCCGGTTTTCCAGTCGGCGATCGCGAATTCGGTGATCAGCAGCGGACGGTGACCATATTTGTCGTAGATTCGGTGGAGCTTGGACTTGAACGCTTCGGCGTTGGGGCCCGGGTAAGCGTGGGTGCCGATGTAGTCGACGCGCAGGTGCAGGCGGTCGACTTCGCGCATGAAAGTCGGCATCCAGTTGCCGCCGATGCCTTGGTTGGCGGCGTCTTTGGCGTCGGTGCCTTCGGTGTTCGCACATGCCGGGCTGCACAGCGGCACGCCAAGTGCTTCCAAGGTCGGCCAGAGCGCCAATGCTTGCGCGACCGTGAGATTGCCTTGCTTAGCCTGATCAGGCTCATTGAAGCAAAGCATTCGCTTGATCCGTCCGGCGCGAATTTGCGGTGTAACGGATTTGGCCAGTTGATCGGCTAGCAATTTGGGTGCGTCGGCTCCCTGCGTTGAGGGGCCGCTGAACACCATGGGGATAAACTCCCGCTCGGCTGGCTGTTGGTCGACCAAATGCATGTTCCAGGAATAGTTCCAGTCGACCTGCAAATCCGTCATCCGCTGAAATTGGGGTTGGCGGATCGCATCCTTCTCTTGTTGGGTGCGCTGCGCTTCATCGCGTATGCCCAATGTCAGGCCGATGCCTTTCTTTCCGGACAACTTGAGTTGGTCGCTAGTGAACGTCTTGCCTGACGTTACGCAGCCGGAGAGAAACAGTAAGGCGCTTATTGCGATAAGGTGATGCAGCTTCATAGGTTTTATCCTCTCGCATTTATACCGAAGATCATCACGCGATGGCAGCGGCTGCGTTTTTAAGTTCGGCGACTAAGCTGGGGACTTGTTTTTCGACGACGTTCGTTAGCGCTAACGCCGCGTAGGAGGGCTGGCCGATGGGGACGGCGAGGCTTGCCTGCGTCGTCGTCTGCTGGATGAACGCGTAGCCGAGTCCGCGGATCTCGGCGAGCTTGCGAGCCAGCAATCGCAGATTCGGATAGCCGGGCGTGGGTCGGTCGGCGAAGAGCGATGCGAGCGCCTCGTTGCTCAGTTGGCTTAGCAGCATCATTCCGATGCTCGACTGCGTCGCAGGGTATAGAACGTGCGAGCCGAGCGCCGCCGTCAAAGGCTGGCCTGGGCCGGCGTGGAAGAGGTAGCAGACTTGGTCTTGCCACAGCACCCCCAGTGCCACGCTGTGCGTGGCGCGCGGGAGTTTTTCCACCGGCTCGATCGAGCGACGCAGCAAGCCCGACGCGAACAGGCTCTGCACCGACAGCACATGCATCGCCGGCCCGGCGACGTATCGGCGGTCGGGCGTTTGCCTCGCCATCCCGGCGAACGCCAGCGTCTTCAGCAGCCGATTTACACGCATCGGATTCCAGCCCAGTTGACGCGCCAGCTCCCGCCCGCCCATCGGCACCGCCGACGACGCAAGCGCTTGAAGCACCGCCAGCCCGTCCAACAGCGACTGGTTCGGCTGGGCGGGCAATCGCACAGATTGCGCTTGCAGGGTCGATTGCGTCATGGTAGCATTGTAACTATTATAGTTACATGTGCAAGAATTAACATTGGAATGGCAAAACCAGAATGACGGACTTGCCAGTCTAATTTTTTCTTGTTCGTTCGGATTTCGGGTTTCTCTATTCGGTTTGAATCACACGGATGGTGGGCAAGGCCCACCCAACACAGGAGCTAACGATGCAGCATCACGTGATTGATTGCGACGTTCTGGTGGCCGGCGGGGGGATGGCGGGCGTGTGCGCGGCGATCGCGGCGGCGCGCGGGGGCGCGAAGGTCGTCCTCTGCCAGGATCGTTCGGTCCTGGGTGGTAACGCCTCGAGCGAAATCCGCATGCACATCGTCGGCGCGGATCGTCATGGCAAGCATCGCGGCTGGCGCGAGACGGGGCTGATCGAAGAGCTTCGCTTGGAAGACGCCGTTCGCAATCCTGAGCGGTGCTATCCGTTTTGGGACGTGATCCTGTACGAAAAGGTGATCGCCGAGAAAAACATCACGCTGCTGCTCGATACCGACGTGGTCGGCGCCGACGTCGAGATCGACGGCAAAACCGCCGACATCTCCCAGCGGCCACCGCGAACAGAGCGGCTTTATGAGTTCAAAGGTAAGCCGGGTCGCATCACGGCGGCTCGGGCGGTGCGTCATTTGACTGAAGACACCTTCACCATCCGCGCCAAGATGTACGCCGACTGCACCGGCGACGGACGACTAGGCTTCGAAGCCGGCGCCGATTTCCGCATCGGCCGCGAGAGTGCCGATATGCTCAATGAACCGCTCGCGCCTGCGAAGGATGACAATCACACGCTGGGTAGTTCGATCCTGGTCACCAGTCGCAAGCTGGATCATCCAGCTCCGTTTGTCGCTCCGCCGTGGGCTCGCAAATTCACGCCGGAGATGCTGAAGGTCGGCCGTGGAATCAACAGCTGGGAGTACGGTTTCTGGTGGATCGAGTGGGGCGGGCATCTCGATTCGATCAAAGACAACGCCACCACGATTCGCCATGAGTTGTATGCGATCGCGCTGGGCGTGTGGGATTACGTGAAAAACTCCGGCAGGTATCCGGAAAGTGCCAATTGGACGCTGGACTGGATCGGCGCGATTCCCGGCAAGCGCGAAAGCCGCCGGTTCATCGGGCCGCACATGCTCACGCAGCACGATGTGCTCGAAGCCAAGCCTCACGCGGACGAAGTAGCGTACGGCGGATGGGCGATCGACCTGCACCCGATCAAGGGCATCGACGCCGTCGACGAACCGCCGTTCACTCCGACGCACGGCAAGACGGTGTACGGGATTCCGTTCCGTTGCTACTACTCGCGGAACATTGAAAACTTGTTCTTCGCCGGTCGCAACATCAGCGCGTCGCACGTGGGTTTTGCCAGCACACGCGTGATGGCGACGTGCGCCGTCGGCGGCGAGGCGGTCGGCACGGCGATGGCGCAGTGCGTGCGCGACAGGATCACTCCCGCGCAAATCTCCAGCGACCCGGCCCACATCCAATCGCTGCAGCGCACGCTGCAGTACAACGATGTGTTCATCCTCAACGGTCCGACGCCTAAGAGCAAAGCGTCGGACGCGAAAGTCACCGCCAGCAGCCAGACGCCGGAATCGCCTGCGACCAACGTGCTTAACGGTCGACGTCGCGACGAGGTGGATTCCAAGACGGCCGATCTAATCAAGAGCCACCGCTGGACGAGCCAGCCGATCGCGGCCGGCGGGAAGGAATGGATCGAGCTTACTTGGCCAGCAGCGGTGGACGTGCGGGAGATACACCTGACGTTTGATACCTGTTTCACCCGCGAGTTGATGCTCACGCCCAGCGATGGCAATACGAAGAAGATGGTGCGCGGCCCGCAGCCGGAAACGGTTCGCGATTTCTCCGTGCTGCTCGACGGCAAGCCCGTCGCGACGGTCGCCGGCAACTACAGCCGTAAGCGGGTGATTAAGCTGGACGCTGCCACGTCCGTCAAATCGCTTCGACTGGAAATCACCGCTACCAACGGAGTGCCTGAGGCGCGGGTGTTTGAAATCGGTGTGTTCTAACGCATGATGCGTTCGGTACGGCATTCGATCCATCATCTCGTCATCCTGAGCGTAGCGAAGGATCTACCGTTAACCCTCGCGCTATTCACTGGGATGTGGCGGAAACGAAGCGATCGACTGGAACAGTGCGACGCTCAATCGATACGAATGTTGCGAGGATTTCCGCGGGGTCCTTCGCTGCGCTCAGGATGACATGAATTGGTTGTTGTACGTGATCCGGAAGGGCAAGCTTTTCTAGCGGGAAGCCCGTAGGCGGTTCTCGTTGCATCGAGGACCGAATGCAGGACAATGGATTGAACTTTTGTCCGGCTGTTCCTGCAGGAGATCACATGCATCGTTGTTCCTATGCCGTCGCGTCGTTGTTGCTCACGTTGTTTGCAGTTGCGGTCTGGGCCGACGATGCGCCCACCAGCCAACCATCGACTCAGCCGGCCGTCATCCAGGCCAGCGATACCGACGCGATCGCCGCCAAGAAGGGCGAATTTGTGTCGGTCGAAGGCGTGGTCGCAAAAGCCGAGTGGAGCAAGAGCGGCAAGGTGATGAACGTCTATTTCAAAGACGCTGATCATGACAAGGGTTTGATCGGTTCCGCGTTTCTGAAGAACAAAGAGAAACTCGACGCCGAGTTCGGCGGCGACGCGGCCGCTCATTGGACGGGGGCGAAAATCCGCCTCACCGGCAAGGTCGAACTCTACGGCGGGAGGATCGATTCGATGAAGGATCGGCTGGAGATCGTCATTCAGAACCCACAGCAAGTGGTCGTAATCGAACCGGCGGTGAAGCCGTAGTGTTGGGTAGACGTCCCGCTTGCGGGGTGGGAACGCCGCACGAGCGCGGCGGCTAAGCAAGGCGATCCACCTGAATTTCAAGTTCTCTCAGTGTCCGCCGTGCGCTGCGGGGGCGGCGTGTGCCGGACCGTGGTCGGCCGGCGGGGTTGATCCGTGGCCGGAAGGAGCATGTGAATCGGCCGGCGATTCCTTGGCGGCTTCGCCAGGCGCTTTGGTCGTTGTCGAAGGGCGATCCTGCAGCTCTTCTACCAGGTTTGAAGTGGATACGACCTCCACCCGACGGTTCAACTGCAGCGCGTCCGGTGAATAGGCCCGCTGCTTGACGGGCTCGAACGTCGAGCACCCCTGTACCCGCAGAATCTCCGGTTCGACGCCCTTGCTGGTGATGTAATCCGCGACGGACTTGGCCCGCTGCAGCGAGATCGCCATCTTTTCCTCCGCCGATGCATCTTCGGGCAGATCGTCTAGGGAGGTGTGGCCTTTGACGAGGATGATATTGCGATGACCTTTGATGATCTTGGCGATTTCCTCGAGGTTACGGAGCGTTTCGGCGGTAAAGCGGGTTGAACCGGGATCGAACAGAATCTTCCCCCCGACGGCAGGTTGATTGCCCGGGCGGATGGTGGTGCCTTGTTCGTCCGTGCCTTTTGGGGTGTCGCGCTGGATGTTGGTTTCGCCGCCAAGCCCTTTGCCCCGGCGTCGGCGGATGGCTTCGATTTCGATCGGGTTGGTGCTGGTGGGATTCAACTCGTATCCGCCGAACCCGCGGGACATTTCGTACAAGAACACGTCGTTGTCGCTGATCTGCTCGTTTGCTCCAGCGTTGGTCGCCACGGGCGGCGTGGTTATCCCGGGCTTGAGCACCCAAAGGATCACGAACAGTCCCATCATGCACATGATCAAATCCGCCAGCGTGAAGATCCACTCCGGGCATTCTTCGCAGATCTCATGCGGATCGCACTTTTTGCAACCTTTGGCCATCTTTATTTAGTAGAAAGCGATGAGCGATGAGCGACGAGTGTATTGACTCATCGCTCATCGCTCATCGCTTTTCACTCTCCTAAGCTGCTTTCGGCATTGCTGCCTGTTGTTTGTTTGAGAGGAAGCTCATCAGTTGCATCTCCACCACGCGCGGGTTGTTGCCGGCCTGGATGCTCAGGACGCCTTGCAGCATGATTTCCTTGGCGAACGCTTCTTCCTTGCTGAGCAGCCCGAGCTTTTCGGCGATCGGGCCGGCGGCGAGGTTCTGCAGCAGGGCACCGTAGAGCGTACCGGTGAGCGCACCGGCCAGTGCCGCACCGATCTTGGCCGGATCACCGTCCAGGTTCATGAACATGCCGACCTGTGCGCACAAGCACGCGACCAATCCGCACCCGGGGCCGAACTTGGCCATCGAGGCCCAGAAGTGCTTGCCGTGCTTGTGCCGTTCGAGCATCGAGTCGATTTCGATACGCATGATGCGTTCGATGATTTCCGGATCGGTCCCGTCGATGGTGAGCTGCAACCCGCGCCGCAGGAACGGATCAGGTGCCTCGCGCGCCACGGTTTCCAGCGCCAGCACGCCGTCGCGGCGGGCGGTTTCGGCGTAGTTCACCATCTCCTTGATCAGGTGTTCAAGGTGTGCGCCCTTGGAGAACAGCATTTTCTTCAAGCACCCAGCCGCCCCGATGACCGAATGCAACGGCATCGACGCCATCGTTGCGCCCAGCGCGCAGCCGACCACCAGAAACAACTCGGCTGGCACGATGAATGCCTTGATTTGGCCATGCGTCGCGTGAAACATGCCGTACGAAAGGCAGCCCCACGCAAGCAGGTAGCCGAAGAGTGTTGCCAGATCCATGAATCTCTCCGTCAGACTCGATCATTGCAGGCGAACTCCCGGCAAGGGATGTGCCGCCTCTAGGTCTATTTCGACCATCTACGGGGCGGGAGTTGAACAATTATTGGCACCACCGCCTCTCCGTCACTCGGTTGCGAAGGTTTCCTATGATCGAAGATTGCGGTATTTTCCACCCATGCTCACTGTCGAACAGGTCAAACCGTTCCTCGTTTCGGCCGACCCTGAATGCCGCCGGCTTGCGAAGGATTACTTCGGAAGCAAAACCAACCCGCTCCTGACTGCCGACGAGTGGTGGGAGGTGTTTGACGCGAACAACAAGGTTCCGAACCATCTGCTGTTTCACCCGGTGATGGTGTCGCGGCAGTCGGCGGGCTCGACCGGCCGCAACGATCCTTGCCCGTGCGGGTCGGGGAAGAAGTATAAGAAGTGCTGCCTGAAGTAAGGGGTCCGTGTCGCGATTGGTCAAAGGATCAGTAGCGACCTGTTAGTGCCGATGCACTGGCCTTGTCCTGGCGGTCGGGTGTCTCACCCGCCGGGTCTGTCGAAATACGCGGCGGCTGGGGACAGCCGCCCTCCAGTCCGCTCAAACGTATTCAGACAGAACCGAGGATGGCAATGATGACCCACCAAGCCGTCAAAAAGCAGCTCCAGAGCCTGGCCGACGGGCGGAAGGCGTCGAACTTCCAGAAGTTCTTCAAAACCGGCCCCGGCGAGTACGGCGAAGGGGACGTTTTCATCGGCCTGACCGTCCCCCAAATCCGCAAAACCGCCGTCGCGTTCCGCGATCTGCCGCTAGGGCAGGCGGTCACGCTGCTGCACTCCCCGATCCACGAGCATCGGCTGACCGCGCTGTTGATTCTCGTCCGCCATTTCCAGAAGGGTGATAAAACCGCCCGCCGGTCGATCTACCAGACGTATCTCGCCAATACCGCATGGGTAAACAACTGGGATTTGGTCGATTCCTCCGCCCCGTACATCGTCGGCGCCTGGCTGGAGAACAAAAGCCACGCCCCGCTGAAGAAGCTCGCCAAATCCCCCTCGCTCTGGGAGCGGCGAATCGCCATCATCGCCACCCAACACCTGATCCGCCACCGCCACTTCGCCACCACGTTCGAACTGGCCGAGCTGCTGATGCCCGATGAACACGACCTGATCCACAAAGCCGTCGGCTGGATGCTCCGCGAGGTCTACAAGCGAAACCCATCGGCGGCCGTCGCGTTCTTAGAGAAGCACCAGCACGCGCTCCCGCGCACGACGCTGCGCTATGCGATCGAGCGATGCGATCCGGCGACACGGAAGCGGCTGATGAAGCGGGTGAAAGGTTAATTCAAGGAGCAGGATAACGTAATGGCGATCAACGGCCGGGCCGGCACACGCGCGGCTCTCGACCACCAGAAACTATACCGCCGGCCCGGTCCGTTGCATTGCCGGGTTATGTCGCCCGCCGCACCGCCGCGAGGCCGAAGGACGCATGACGTGCCGCTTCCACAAGCCGCTTAAGCTCGGACTGATCGAACTTTCGAGCAGCAACCGAGAGCCACACCGATTCAGGCTCGTGCTCGTCCACTCGACCGGTGACGAGCACGCGGGGCGAACGATGGAACTCGTATGATTGAGCGGAACTGTCGCCCGACGCGCTGGCTGCGAAGAGCCGTTCGATTTCACTGGTCCGCATATCGACGCCAAGGACGACGGATACGCCATACAGCACGTACCGGAGCGTATCGTCCACGATCAGAAGTTCAGTGGCTTCGGGCGACATAACCTAACTATTATACTGCGTTACGCGCAAAATAACGTGCCGTCGCACGGGGCGTTTAATCTGTCGGACGCCAGTCCGACAGATTAACCCTCAATATTGGATTCAGCAATCCTGAATAGGTTGTTCTATTCCAAGCAAACCGCCGGTGGGAATAGGCTGGGTGTCCTCTTTCGGGCCGCTTGCGGGAAGGGTGGGGAACGTCGGCAGATAGGCAGATTGCCGCAACGCGAACAACGACCGGCGGCGTGAGAGGGAACGGGCAGTGGCCCCTGTAGGGTGAGCGTTGCCCACCATCGATACACATCGGCTATGAGAGGGTGGGCAGCGCCCAATCTACAGGATTTGGTTCAGACTTCGCAACGTGACTGTACCACGGGCCTCCGGCCCGTGCCTTGTGCGCTCGAATGTCCAATGTCGCGGTTTCTTCAATCCGACCATCACCCGCACGGGCCGGAGGCCCGTGGTACGAGGCGAGGTTTCGACCGAGTCAATCGCTGATATGACAATCTGAACCAAGTCCATCGGGCGGATTAACAATCGTTTGCTCTTCATTCGCCGGATTCTGCGGTTCTCCCTCGTGAATTTTCCCAGGCGTTGCGGTATCATTTCCGATCCCATTGAAGGACCTATTTCTCTCGAAAGGACGGCCCTATGCCGCTGATGACCACCAAGCCGATGTTCGATCTCGCCTACGACGGCGGGTTCGCGATCGGTGCGTTTAACGTCAACAACATGGAACTGGCGCAGTCGATCATCGACGCGTGTGTGAAGGAAAGCAGCCCCTGCATCCTGCAGATCAGCAAAGGCGCCCGCAAGTACGCCAACATCCGCTACCTCAAGGCGATTATCGACGCCGGCGTGGCCGAGAACCCCGGCGTGCCGATCGCTGTTCACTGCGATCACGGTGACACGGTTGAGCTGATCGATACCTGTATTAAAGACGGCTACACGTCGGTCATGATCGACGGCAGCCATCACGGCTTTGACGAGAACGTGAAGCTCACGGCCGAGGCGGTCAAGCACGCGCATGCGGAAGGCGTTGTGGTTGAAGCCGAGCTGGGCATGCTGGGCGGCATTGAAGAGGACGTCGTCGGCATGGACGCTCATGAGTATGAAAAGAACGTCGAAAAGTTCCTGACCGATCCGAAAGACGCCAGGAAATTCTGGGATCAGACCAAGTGCGACTCGCTGGCCGTCGCCATCGGCACCAGCCACGGGGCGTTCAAGTTTAAGCACGAAGCCAAGCTCGCGTTCAACCGCATCGAGCAGATCATGAAGACCTGTCCCGGTCTGCCGCTGGTGATGCACGGCTCGTCGAGCGTACCGCAGGAGTTCATCGATCTGGTGAACAAATACGGCGGCAGCATGCCCAACGCCAAGGGCGTGCCGGAAGATCAGATCGCCATGGCCGTTCAGAAGTACGGCGTGTGCAAGGTCAACATTGACACCGACCTGCGACTGGCGATGACGGCGAAGATTCGCGAAGTGTTCGTGACCAAGCCGGCCGAGTTCGATCCGCGCAACTACCTCGGGCCGGCCCGCGAGGCGATCACCAAGATGGTGCAGCGCAAGCTCCACGTGCTGAACAGCGCGGGCAAGAGCGAAGCAGTAATCAAGCAGTGGGAAAAACTCGGCAAGCCGATGCCGAAATACTACGCCGGCAAGAAGTAATCGAACTTCTTCACGCTGAATGCAAAGGGCCGGCTATTTCGATAGCCGGCCTTTCTTTTTTTGACGTCGCTGCAATTGATTCGCAGTGACCGGAGGTTGGATCACCATGTCTGAAAGCCCCATTGATCGCCTGCACGCCATGCGGACGGATTACGTTCAGGGAGAACTCATCGAGTCCAATGTTGCCAAAGACCCGTTCGAGCAGTTCGAGCGATGGTTCACCGAGGCCGAGGCGGCGAAGTTGCTCGAGCCTAACATCATGACGCTGGCGACGGCGTCGGCAGACGGAGCGCCGGCGGCGCGGATCGTGCTGCTGAAGGCGCTGGATGATCGCGGGTTCACCTTCTACACCAACTACGCCAGCCAGAAGGGACAGGAATTGGCTGCGAATGCTCGGGCGTGTTTGCTGTTCTGGTGGCAGCCGCTGGCGAGGCAGGTGCGGATCGACGGGACGGTGGAGCGGGTGGATCGTCAGACGTCGAGCGAGTACTTCGACTCGCGGCCGCGGGAATCGCGCATCGGGGCGAATGCGTCAAAGCAGAGTTCGGTGATCGCCTCGCGCGAGGTGCTGGAGAAGGAGTTCGCGAGGCTCGACGGCCTGTACGACGAGGAAGTGCCGCTGCCGGAAACGTGGGGCGGGTATCGCGTCGTACCGACGGCGATCGAGTTCTGGCAGGGAAGGCCGTCGCGGTTGCATGATCGGCTACGTTACCGGCGCGATCGCATGGGTGAATGGGCGATCGAGCGATTGTCGCCGTGAGTTTCTTGTCGGGATACTTTTCTTGATCGCCAAGCGAAGCGGGGTTGGGCGATTTCCGTTGAGCATGATCCGCAGGGTTGCTGGAGGGCGGGTGAGGACGCCCGCCCTCCAGAATACGCATATGTCACGGCGGCGCTGGGTAACTATTGTCGCAATTAGACTTGAACCGCGCGCGCGCTGCAGTATCATGAGAGCAAGTTTACAGGCCGATCAGGATGATCAGCCTTCGCAATCCAAGGACGGATGCCATGCGACCACCTGCCCGCCGGGTTCTGGGCGTGCTTATCGGGGCGAGCCTCATCGGCTGCAGCTCTGCCACGCAGACCAAGCCACGCATTGAATTCTCCAATCGAACTGAATCTCCCTCGCCTGCACAGCCCGATGTGCCGCGCGCGGCGGATACAGCTAATGACGATGCTCCGGCATCGGTGGCGTTGCTTGCGCAGAAGTTGCAGGCGTATTCCAAGGAACTCGAGCCGCACTTGAAAGATCGTGCCGATCGGAAGGGCACTCAGCAGGCGAGCCTGGTTTCGGCGACTCCATCCGATGTCAAGTGGAAAGACGGGCCTGCGACGGCCGTGAAAGATCCGCCGCAGAATAATGCGGGCGCGTCCGATGTTGCGCCACCGCTGGCGAAACCGCCGGTGGCGGATGTGGCCGTGCCGCCAACGCCGGTTGTCTCGTTCAGTACGCCGGTGAAGCGCAATGATGTTCCGCAGATTGTTCCCGAAGGAGAGGACTTTACCACCGCGACCGGCCCCAGGCAGGCGCTGGTCGACAGCGATCAACTGCTGCAGCAACTGGCAGGCAAGATCAAGGACAACCCGCGCGACCTGTCGGCTCAGTTGGATTATCAGGTCGCCCAGTTGATTCGCGGCGAGCAGGTGCCGCAGATGAAGAATCTGGCCGGTCTGCCGGCGGAGGATCGCGAAGTCGTCACCGCATTGATCGACGGTCTGAGCAATTTCCGCAGCAACGTCCGCAACGATGGGAACCAGATGCTCAGCCAGAAAATTCGCCCGTTGGTGGAGATGGCGGACCGATTGCGGGCTCAGGCTGATTTGGCGCTGCCCAATGCCGTGCTTTGCACCAAGGTGGATGGGTTTGGCGTGTATGAGCCTATGGCGAACCGATTCGGTGCTGGCAAGGAACACCGCGCGATCATTTATTGCGAGGTTCAGAATTTTGCGTCCCATATGAACGATAAGAAGCAGTGGGAAACCAAGTTGTCGAACGAAGTCACGCTTTATACTGAAACCGGCATGGTGGCGATGTCGGACAAAAGCAAATCGATCGTCGATCTCTCGCGAAATCGCAGACATGATTTCTTCATCGTGAAGATGGTCAAGTTCCCGGCCACCCTGCAAATGGGGCGATATGTGCTGAAGATCGCCGTGACCGACCAGCAATCCAACCGAGTGGCCGAGACCACCATTCCGGTGCAAATCGGGGCCGAGTGAACATTGCGTCGTCCAGTGACCATCGCATTGGAAAAAACTCTCAGGATGGCACGCCTTGAAACCGGGACTGTCATCGGGGTAGCACTTCATTTACTTCAACGGGGTTTTGGGGTACTCAAATGAATTCTTCCGGTGGAGATACGCCTATGCGTTGGTCGCTTTTGCTTTTGCTGGGTTTGGTGGTGGGTTGCTCGACCACCCGTGAGATCACGTTTACCGCCATGCCGTCCGACGCCACGCTGTCCATCGACGGCGTGACGCGCGGGCCGGGGCCGATCACGGACAAGATCAAATTCACGGGTTCCGACGACATTCATACCTTCGCCGCGTCACGCAAGGGGTTTAAGGATCAGCGGATCGATCTGCGTCGGGATGACGATCGAACCTCGTACAACATCGTGCTGCGCAAACAGAGCAAGAAGCTGACCTTCAGCGTGCAGCCCGTGCCGGCGATGATTACGGTGGACGGTCAACCCTTGTCCAAGGACATGACCCGGCAAATCTCTGCGGAGATGGAGTTCGGGGTCGATGCCAAGGATCAGTGGATCACGCATACCGTCAAAGCCGAACGGCCGAACTTCGCTCCGGTGGAGATGAAGGTGAAGTTTGACGATGCGACCTCCGTTTATGTGCTGAACCTCGAGCCGTTGCGCAAGACCGTGACGATTACCTCCAACCCGCCCGGCGCGGAAGTATTCATCGATGGCGATCCGCTCGGCAAAGCCCCGGTGACCGACAAGAGCCGCCCGTATCCGTTCGATGTCGTGACCGGCGAGTTCGCGCCGCACAGCGTTCGTCTGGTCAAGCCCGGCTACGATCCGGTCGAGAAAAGCATCGGCTGGGACGACGGTAAAACCGAGTACAGCATCGACATGCTCGCCAAGACCAAGACGGTCCGCATCGTGACCGATCCGGCCAACGCGGTGGTCGAGATCGACGGTACGAAGGTTCAGGCCGACGCCAATGGCGTCGCAACGGCAAAGCTGGATTTCCCGCCCGTCAACGATGCCGGCGATCTTAAAACCTTCACCGCCACCGTCAGCAAGAAGACGGCCGATTCGGAATGGACGCCGGTCAAGCTCGCGATCGCCTGGGAGAACGGTAAGTCTGATTACAGCGTTACGCTGAAAGAAATCCTCACCAAGCCGGTGCAGCTGATCGCCCCCGATCCGCAACGGACGGATAACGGCTGGCAGTTTTCGCCCAAGTCGGTCAGCACGCTGGCGTATAAGGACGTGACCGAAGGCGGCCGCAAGCAGCCACCGTCGCAGTTGACTCGCCTGCCCAAGGGCACGGTCATCGACACGATCGCCGTTTCGCCGGACGGTTCATCGGTGCTGTTCAATGTCCTGATCGTCGGGCCGGAGAAAAATGACTTCCGTTCGCAACTGATGCTGGTGAAGACCGACGGGACGAGTGGACCGACGTATTTTTCGGACGGTAAGAGCCTCGACCTGACGCCCGGTTTCACGCCCGACGGGAATCAGATCGTATTCAGCAGCAACCGCGCCGGTACGCGGCTGAGTATCTGGCAGATGTCGGCCGTTGGCGCGCCGGGCATCACGCAGTTGACCAACGGCGATACCAATGACCTTTGGCCGTCGATCGACTCTGATCCCCGCCCGCGCATGTATTACCAGTCGCTGGTGGATACGCGGTCTGATCCACGTCTGTTCATGACGCAACTGGGTACGACAATCCGCACCGACCTGACCCAGCAAGGCGGCCGTCAACCGCGCGTCAGCCCGAAGGCGGACAGCGTGGTCTTCACTGGCGTGAACGAACGCACCGGCAAGCGCGACCTGTTCGTGATGAGCGACAAGGGAGGAACGCCCCAGAACCTCACCAACACGCCCGATGTCGATGAGTTCGACCCCGCATGGAACAAAGACGGCAGCCGGCTGGCGTACGTCTCCGATCGCGGGACGGACGACGAAAAACGCCATAATTACGATATATGGGTGCTGGATGTCTCCAAAGCCGAAGCCCCCGTCCAAATCACCAGCAATGGCAGTTGGGACGACAGCCCCGCCTGGGACAGCAGCGGCGATAACATCTACTTCCGCTCAAACCGCGGCGGCGATTGGAACGTGTGGAAAGCGCCGGCGAAGTAGGCTGGGATCGATTTGGATTTGTCATAAAAAGCAACGTCATCCTGAGGTACTCCGAAGGATCAAGCCCACATCGCGGACCGGCTGCATCCTTTGGAGTACCTCAGGATGGCGTTCTTTTGTAGGCGTCTTGTGACGAACTAAACCCCGCCCGATGACGGCTGGGCGTTTTTGCCTTTATTCAGTTCGGTCATTTTCGTTTCGACTTCGGAATTGATCTCCGCGCCCGTCAGCAGCACCAGTGCGTCTATGTAAAAGAACAGCAGCAGAATCGCCACGCCCCCCACGGTGCCATAGGTTTTTTCATATTTGCCGAACTTGTCGACATAAAAGCGGAACAGCGACCCCAATAGCAGCCACACCAGAACGCAGAATACAGCCCCCGGCGAAAAGAACCGCAGGCGGGTTTTGGCGGCCGTACCCCAGTGGTAGAGGATCGCCAGAATCGAAAACAGCAGCACGAATGACAGCGAGAATCGAATGACGTGCCAGGCGATCAGGATCGGAGCGAGCAGACTCTGGTTCCAACCGAGCTTTGCCAGCCAGTCGCTTCCGTGCTTCTGCGCAAGGTTGGCGGCGACCGTCCCCATCGGCAAAAGGGCCATCACCAGCAGGATCAGCGTCGCGACGACGATCGTGAGCAAAACAGCGAGCGATCGTTGCTGGTAGAACGGGCGGCGTTTTTCGGCATCGAAAGCTCCGTCGAGCGCGGTCATTGTCATCGCCATCCCGCCGCTGGCTGCCCAGATGGTAATCAGCAGGCCCATGCTCAGCAGGCTTCCCTTGGGCTGGCTCATCAACGACTTCACGTTATCCAGTACGATGTCCGCCTTCTTCGGCAGGTTCTCCGACAACATCTGCTTTAACTGCGTTTCAGCCTTGTCTTTGACGTTTTCCGGCAGATAGGGCAGCAGCGTAAGGACGAAAATCACAAACGGGAAGATCGCAAAAAGCCACGCATACGCCAGGGCTGAGGCTTGCATGAAAAGATTGTCATCGCCAACTTCAAACCAGATCTTTTTTGCAAAATTGATCGGTCCAACGTGGCGGGTCACGGTAATGAGATCGCGGATGCGGGCCATGATGCAATAATTTACTGTATTCAACCCTCGCCCGGTACTCCGGGAGAGGGAGTCAGATCACATCAACTGCCAGCGACGGCGGGTAATCCATTCGGCCAGCAGCAGGCTGAACGCCAGCGCCGCCTGCATGGGCAGGTCGTACTTTGTATCCCACTGCGGCGACTGCCCGATCACCGCAAGCCCGCTGCGGATGAAGCTGGCCAGTGGGACGGTTTGCTGCTTGGCCGATCCGCTGTCCGGGTCGGAGCGGATCAGTTGGTCGATCAACTGCGGCAGTTGATTGAGATCGAAGGCGAACCCATTGGTGGTGGTTGCGATCGAGCGGAGCAGGGCGGGATTCGCCGCCACCTTCAGCATTTCGTCGGCCGGTGCTATCACGCTGAATGTGACCGACTGTGAACCGAGAGGCTTGCCGTCCTTGGTGGCGTTGATCGTGGCGGCGTACTCGCCCTTGGGAAGGGAGGGCATGCTGGCCTGGTACATGCCCGTGTGCGAATCGACCGGCGCAAAGTTGAATTGCTGCGTGTTCTTCTCGCCGGGCTTTCCAAGCACCAGGCTGACCTGCGCAAACCGGGTGGCGTCGCCCTTGTCGTCTCGCACCATCGCTCGGATGGAAACCGTCTGTCCGAGCTGGTAGACGCTCTTGGAAATCAGCGCCTCCACACCCGCACCGCGCGAGCGGTTCCGCACGTCCACGCCCGCCAGCCAGCGGATGAGCTGGCCCCACAGACGGTTGTATGGGCTGTCCTGCCCCATGCCGCGCAGCGGGAGGTACCACAGGTACGTCGTATCGACGGTAAAAGCGCCGGATCGCCCATCGCCATACCGCTGGACCGCCAGCACGATTTGCGGTTTGCCGTCGGGCCCGGGACGGTCTTGGTGGGTCAATAGAATCGATGCACCGCTCTTGGTCTTGGGAACCACCACATTCCCGCGCAACGGTGGGAGCGTTTTAGTGCCCGGCTTTTCTTCGACGCCGAACCATTCGCTCAAGCCTTCCATGGCCGGATGGGTTGAACCCTCGGCCGTCAGTCGCGGGACGAACTGGGATTTTTCCTGAAGGCTGGACGCATCGCCGACGAATACGGGCAAGGCTCGCTCGATGGCGGTGTCTTTGTAGCCGCCGTTCCCAAAATTGTCCTGCCCGCCGATCATCAGCAGCCCCTTGCCGGTATTGACCGCCTGTTCGATGGCGGCCTGCTGCGGCTTGGAGAGGAAACTGGCATCGAGATCGCCGAGGATGATGACGTCGAACTTCTTCCATTCGTCGGTGGTGACGGGCATTTTCTTGACAGCCTCACCGGCCACAGTGCCGGCGGCGTCGAACTCGCTTTTGGTTGTGCGAAGGAGCGTCGCAAGCTCCATGTTCGAGTCGCGATCGAGGGCGTACTTCAGTGGCTTGTATTCCGGGCGGGCGCGGCCTTCGACGTAAAGAACCTTGATTCGGGGATCAAGCGCCAGCCCTTGAAGCTCCTGCCGGTTGTCGACGGTCGATCGCTCGCCGACGACCGGGTCTACCCACACCGCCAACCGTTGCACGCCGATCGCTGTGGGCTTGAACGGCAGTTCCACTGTCTGACCGTCGACAGTCGGCTGAAGCACCAGCGACTGCGTCACCGGGCTGCCGATCGGCTTGCCGCTGACGGCGTCGAGTTGGGTCATTTTCACTTCGACCAATCGGTTCGGCAGGGCGGATGATTTGATCACGGCTTTAATCTTCGTCTCGCTGCCGACGACGAAATCGTCCGGGGTAACGATGTCTTCCACTGCGATGTTCGCCAGCGTGGCGGGCTCCGCCTGGTCCGATCCGACGCGGACGGTGTGGATCGGCCGCTGCGATTCACGGACTTTTGCCAGCACATCCGGCGACGTGTTATCGATCCCGTCTGAAATCAGCACGATCTGCGTGTCTGTACGATCAACCTTTTGCAACACCTTGCTAACACCAGCGAGGATGTCCGTGGCCTGCCCGTCGGGCTTGGCGGTCTTCAGGTCGGCGGCGGATTTCAGCTCGGTGGCACCGGTTCCGAAGGTGAAAAAGTGCGGCACGAAGTGTTGGTTGATCCTAGGCAGTTGCGGCCCGAGCGCGGCGACCACCGATGCGAACCGCGTCGGGCCGTTCTGTACGTCGGGCACGCTCATCGAGCCTGAAGCATCGACGAGAATCACCAGCGGCTTTTCGGGTTTCAGCCGGGCGATGTAGCGGATGACCGGCTCAAACAGCATCGGCACGAGAAAAAGGAGGGCGATCAGCCGGATGCCAAGCAAAATCCCCATCCGCCGCAGCCCGAGTTGGCTGGAAAGGTTGAGGTAGAACGTGGCCGACAGCACGGCCAGCATGACGAAGGTCCAAACCAGCCCAACGACGGGGGAGTGAAGCAGCGGGATCAAGACGACCAACAGTGTTCCCAGAACGCCAATGACGATCAGGGGAAGCGTCAACCGCCTGCGGGCATCGCGCCAAGGCTTGCCGACGACGCCATAGCTCGCTAAACCGCAAGCGGCGGCGATGCAAATCCACATCCACCAGTCCCACGTGCCCTGGCGGAGAATGTCGAATGACCAGTTGCTCATAGTGCTGGTGATTGGTGATTGGTCTGTGATTCGGCTCACGGACCAATCACTAATCACCACGGCCTTAAAAACTCATTCTTTTGCGTCCAAACGTCCGATAATCAACCGTAGTGACATTACGCCACACCCTGTCCATCCTCCTCGTACTACTGCTGGCCTGCCATGCCGTTGCCCAGCCGGCGGAGGTTTCACGCGTATTGCGGTCGTTCGATTTCGAGGAACGTGCCAAGGGCAACGCCGAAGACCTGCCCATGCACTGGACCAAGGTCGAAGGCGACAACCTTCCCAACTACGTTAACGGCAAACTGGCCACCGACAAAGCCCGATCCGGGCGATTCAGCTTTCGTTATGATCTGAACGGCGGTTCTTGCCTCTACCGCTACGATACCGGCCAGATCAAGGTACAGCCTGGCGCTCACTATCGGGTCGAAAGTTTCGTCCAAACCACCCTTCTGAAAAACGCCAAGGCTCGCATGTCGGCCTACTTCACCGACATCGATGGGCATGTCATCCCCAATAGCACACGGCACTCCGAACTGTACGCCTACACCGGCGGCGAGCCGCCGTGGAAGCGGCTGGGCATTGAATTGTCGGCCGAGTACGAAAAGGCCGCGTTTCTGGTCATTGAGCTAGGGCTGCTTCAGCCGGTGCAGTTCCAACAAAAAACGCTAGGCGATCGCACGCTGTATCCGCAGGACATCTACGGTTCATGCTGGTGGGATGACATCAGTGTCTCGCAAGTGCCCAAAGTCACCATGACGACCGACCGCCCGGGGAATATGTTCCGCCGGAGCGATGCGCTGCGTTTGACGGTGTTCGTCAACGATCGATTTACCGATGACCTGGCCGCCCAGTTGGTGATCCGTAACGCCGAGGGGAAAACTGTCTATCAGCGATCTGGTGCCTTGGACATGTCCGCCGCCCAAACGCTGGGGCCTGGGCAGAAGAAAATGTCGCTTACGCTGCCCGAACTTCAGCCGGGCTGGTACGAGGCGGCGCTGGTGATGAACAGCCAGGGCAAATACGTCGGCGAACAGACGCTGGACCTGATCCGCCTGGCCGACGACGCGCCGCCGGTTCTGCCCGATCCGCGATTCGGCATTAACGCATTGCCGTTGCCGTTTGAAGGCTGGGGCGAGCTTCCCGACATTCTTCCGTTCCTAGGCACCGGGCGAGTGAAGCTGGCCGTTTGGTCCAGCGCCGGCGACATCCAACAACAGGATTCGGCCTCGTTCGATAAGCTGCTCGAGCGGTTGGCCGTTCTCGGAATCACGCCGACCGCGTGTTTGGTGGATCTCCCGCCAGATCTGGCGAAAAAATTGAACGTCACCGGCTGGCCGCAGATGCTGGCGGCACCGAAAGATGTGTGGCAGCCGCAACTGGCGTTCCTCATCGCCCGTCATGCCAATCACCTCGACCGCTGGCAACTCGGTGCGGATGGCAGCGATGTGTTTGTGACCAACCCGCGCATGCGCGAAGCGTATCAGACGATCTATCAGGAATTCGCCAACCTCGTCGAAAAGCCCGATCTGGCGATGCCCTGGCCGGCTTGGTACCAGATGGAAGGCAAACTGCCCGCGACGGTGGCGCTGTCGGTTCCACCGAGTGTGCTACCCAGCCAGTTGCCGCTTTACATCGGCGACATGCATAAGCGGGAAGGGCAGAATCTCTCGATCAGCCTGGAACTACTGCAACGCGAACAGTATGGTCGCGACGTACAGATTCGCGATCTGGCTCAGCGTGTCGTCTACGCATTGGCGGCCGGTGCTCAGCGCATCGACCTGCCGCTGCCGTTTACGGTCAAGCGCGAGGGCGATGCGGTAATCAAACAACCGCAGGAATTGCTGCTGATCATGCGCACTTTGATCACCACGCTCAGCGGCAGTGTGTTTAAGGGCAAAGTGCCCATCGCAGAAGGCGTTGAGGCGTTTTTGTTCGACCGCAACGGACAGGGCATTTTGGTGCTGTGGGATCGCGGCACGACCAATGGTGTGAAACAACTGGCGATCAACCTCGGCGAACACCCGGCCAGCATCGATCTGTGGGGCAATGTATCGCCGCTGCTGATGGCCCGCGATAAAAAATCTGGCACGGTCCAGCTCGACATCGGCCCCATGCCGACCATCCTCGTCGACATCGACGGCCCGCAAGCTCAATTGCGATCCAGCGTATCATTCGATCGGCCGCTGCTGGAAAGCAGCTTCAAGCCGCATACGCGGCACATTCGATTTAACAACCCGTACCGCCTGTCGATCGGTGGCACGTTGAAACTTCGCCCGCCGGAAGGGTGGCGAATCGATCCGCAAATCCTTACCTTCACGCTCAACCCCGGCGAGACGTTCGACCGAGAAGTGACCATCGAATTTCCCTACAACAGCTTCGCCGGGCACAAGACGATCAACGCCCAGTTCACCATGCAGGGCGAGACCGAAAACACGTTCACCGTTCCCGTGATGCTGAACCTCGGCCTGAGCGACGTCGGTGTGCAAAGCCTGGCGATCCGCGATGGTAACGACATCATCGTCCAGCAGATGATCAGCAATTACGGCGATAAGCCCATCGACTACACCGCCTTTGCGATCTACCCCGGCACGGCCAGGCAGGAACGGCTGGTCACCAACCTCGGTGCCGGCAGAACGACGATCAAGGTGTACCGATTCACCAATGTGAAAATCCTCTCGGGGGCTAAAGTTCGATCCGGCGTGAAAGAATTGGTGGGCACACGGATTTTGAACGATGAAGTGGATATCAAGTGACGACGCTACAATGTTCGTAGCTATGCCGACTTCCGTAGTCATCGAATGCATGCTGGTGATCGTCGCGGCCGCTGCGGTGGGTGTGGGGACGTTTCGCTGGGTGCGGCGGACGTGGGCGGCGACACTTCTTGCGGGATTATCCCTTCTCTGGCTTGTGATCGATGCGTTCTGGCTGAGCGGATCGGTTGCGCTCTTACGATGGTTCCGCTGGCGCGACTTCATCGTTCTCGCGAACTTCACGCCATTTGCCGCCGCGACCTTGGCGGCGGTAATGCTGCGGCTATCGAAGGGGCCTTGGGTGGTACGGTCGGCCTTTGCGGCGATCCTCGTCTTGGCGTGCCTGTATCAGGCGTACGGCGGGTTGTTCCGTGCTAAGCCTCATCTGAATCCCCGATGGAAAAACGGCGTGTGCATGCAAAGTTCCGAGGCCTCCTGCAGCGCCGCCGCAGCCGCCACGTTCCTGACAATACACGGGATACCGGCCACCGAGCAGGAGATGGCTGAACTTTGCTTCACCACGGATCAAGGCACATCGATGCAGGGTATCTACCGCGGTTTGGTGATTAAATCGTTCGGTACGCCGTGGCGAGTGGAGCCCGTGACGGGCCGAGTCGAACAACTCGCCGCTGCAAATGCACCCACATTGCTCTCCGTAGGCTTGGGCCGATGGCAAGTGGCAGATCCGCGTTACAGCCGCGACTGGGGCTGGGCACCGGGCACGCTGCATTCTGTCGTCTTTTTGGGCACTGCGAGCGATAACAAAGTCGACATGGCCGACCCCAAAGTCGGACGAGAGCAGTGGATGGTGCAGGGACTGGCCGACCTCTGGAAGGGCGAGGGGCTTCGGCTGGTGCCAAGATAATTCTGTGGCAATCTCGGTAGTACGGAAGGTATAATTTTTCGCACCCTAGATTCCACAACCGGAGGTTTCGATGACCAAACTATCGGCCCCGACGAGTTCCTCGACCGCCTCTCCCACTTCACTGGATAACGCCCCGCAAAAATCCGGTATGCGATTGCCCCGTTGGATCGTGCCGGGGGTGGTGGTCATCGGTGGCGTATTTTTGCTCGGCTCGATGTTGCTTCCGAACTTGTGCAAGTCGTCCGAGACGGCCAATCGCGTGAAATGCGCTTCCAACATGAAGCAGATCGGGATCGCGTTAAAAATGTTCGCCGATGAACATCAGGGCCGTTATCCCGATCAGCTCTCGGAGTTAATCGCGACAGAAGATCTCACGCCTAGCGTCTTTATCTGTCCCTCAGGAACGGCCGAGGCGTCAACTGCCACCTCGCAGGCGCAGTTGGCGGCAGACTTGCTCGATCCCAAACACAGTTCGTACATCTACATCAAACAAAACGCCGGTATGGCTGATCTGGCGGTGGTTATTGAGTTTCTGAAAAACCACGATCAGGACGGGATGACCGTATTGTTCGGCGACGGTCACGCCGAGTTCATGCAGTACCGCATATCATCGCCCGAAACATTGTGGGCGCTCGGCATCCCGAAAGAGTTGATGAAGTCAAAAGTGGAACAATAAAAAGCGGCACTCAACTGGATCGAGTGCCGCTTCGCATCTTCGCTTCTTCGAGGTTCGACTCCTACTTGTGCTGCTTTTCGTATTCCTTCATCAGGCGGCTTTGGTCGCCGGTGGCTTGAAAGCTGACGATCTTGGAGCCGAAGTAATCAGAGACGGTTGGCCCGGATTCGCCGGTTTTGATGAACGACTGCATCGTTTTCACGTCGCTGAAGACGTACACTTGGCCGTTCTTATTGACTTCAAAGTAATCCGCCTTTGCCGGACCGGCGGGGGTGGCGGGCTTGGCAGCGCAGCCGATGAATGCTGACAGGCCGATCAATCCGATAAACACTCGCTTCATTCGTTTCTCCTTGAGGTTAAGATCGCTAATGAGAATACAAACGTTGCGCAAGGGTTGTGTTAGCAGGGGATCAAGGATGTATTTGGATGGAAATTTGTTCATTGACGATCGGGCCATTGACGATTGAAGATTTTGTCCCTCAATCGTCAATGGCCCGATCGCCAATGATTCTATCCCCTCATTTGGCGAACCGTTTCACGATGATTGTATCGTTCTGCCCGCCGAACCCGTATTTGTTGCTCATCACCACATCGATCTTGCCGGGACGGGCCTTGTTCGGCACGTAGTCCAGATCGCACTCGGGATCGGCAAAATCCAGGTTCATCGTCGGCGGGAGCATCTGGTCGCGGATCGCCAGCACGCAGCAGATCGTCTCCACCGCGCCGGCCGCAGCAATTAAGTGGCCCATCATGCTCTTGATGCTGCTGACGGGCACTTTGCGGGCGTGGTCGCCGAAGACTTTCTTGATCGCACTGGTTTCATTGCCGTCGTTCTCGCTGGTGCCCGTGCCGTGTGCGTTGATGTAGTCGACATCCGTCGGCGACAGCTTGGCGTCGGCCAGCGCTTCTTTCATCGCGTTGATGGCGCCGAGGCCTTCCGGGTCCTGATCGGTGATGCGGTACGCGTCGGCGGTGCTGCCGTAGCCGGCGATCTCCGCCAGGATGGTCGCGCCGCGGGCCTTGGCATGGTCGAGGGTTTCGAGGATGAGCATGCCCGCGCCTTCGCCGAGTACGAACCCGCCGCGCTTGCCGTCGAACGGCCGACTGGCTTTGCGCGGCTCGTCGGTACCGATCGAGTCGATCAGTTTCTGGTTCTCAGCCAGCGCGGTCAGGCGGTTAAAGCCGGTAACGCCGAACGGGTGGATCATCGAGTGAGCGCCTCCGCCGATCATGACATCCGCATCGCCGCGGCGGAGGATGTCAGCCGCCTCGCCGAGGGCTTGCGTGCTAGCGGCGCAGGCGGTGAGGCAATTCATTGCCGGCCCCCGCGCGCCGGTGAGCAGCGCCAAGTGGGAGAGGGGCATGTTCGGCTCCTGCTCCAGCTCGCGGGTGACGTCCATCATCTGGCTGGCCAGTTCCTGCCACTTCACCGCGTCAATGGACTGCTTGTCGTTCTGCCAAGAGGCGATGGCTGCGGTGGTAAACGCGTCAAAATCCAGCGAGCCTTCGCCGCTGCCGAGGTAGATGCCGACACGGTCGAGATCGAGCTTAGCCTTGTCGAGGCCGGCAGACTTCCAAGCCTGCGCGCACGCTGCGAGCGCGAACTGGGTGTTGCGTCCGCCGTCGATGTGGTCGGTGACGTCGGCGATGTGATCGCCGAGCTTAAAATCCTTCACCTCGGCCGAGATCGTGGTGGGAAAGGTGGACGCATCGAACAGCGTAGTGCGCGCGATGCCCGACTCGCCGTTGAGCAGGCGTTTCCAGACGCTCTCGATGGTGTGACCCATCGGCGTGACCCATCCGATTCCAGTGATGACGACTCGGTTCATGCAACGCTCCACTTGACTAGACGACGTCGAATCCGCGAACTTGCTTTGACTGCCGCCTACGGGCAATCACCCACGGAATCCCAGTCAAACTTGAAACAATCAACGCAATGCTCGCTACGACGCTCAGCGTTTTGATATCTCGAAAAGTCCAAGGAGCATTGGCATTTCGTAGGAGAACAACTGCACCCGTAAGTACGATGACGTTGAATAGAATCGCCAACCAAAAACGGCGGATAAAAAAGTGACTCCCAGCGGTAAATACAGCCGCAATGGCGATTGCAATAAAAACTCGAGACCATACCACATTTTGCATTGTCAGATCCGTCTAAAGACAAGTGCCGCATTCTGGCCACCGAGGGAGTAGACCGTGCTAACTGCGACATCGATCTTCGCCTCTCGTGGGGTCGCCGCGACGTTGAGCGTCTTGCCGTCAATCACGTTCTTCGTATTAATCGCTGCGGGGATCGTCCCGTGATGCAGCGACAGCACCGCCGCCGCCGCGTCGACACCGGAACCGGCTGCCAGGCTGCCGGTTTGGCCTTTAATGGGCGCCAATGGCACGCGATCGAGTCCGCCGCCGAAGACGCTGTGGAGGCCGGCTAACTCCGCGCGATCGTGCGTGGGGATGCCTAAGCCTGTGGGCACAACGAGGTTCACCGCGGTTGGCGGGAGGTTCGCCTCGGCCAAGGCTTTGAGGATCGCCTTGCCGTAGCTGTGGCCGGCGGGATCGGGGGCGGTGATTTTGTAGCTGTCCTGGCTGGCGCCGAAGCCGACGAGTTCGGCGTAGATTTTCGCGCCGCGTTTTTCGGCGTGTTCGAGCGATTCGAGGATGAACAACCCGCCGCCTTCGCCGACACATGCGCCGGTGGCTTCGGTGTCGAAGGGACGGACGGCATTTTCAGGATCATCATTATGAGCGGTGCTGACGCGCTTGAGCAGGCACTGCCGCATCAGGCCCATCGGCTGGACTTTGGTTTCCGCGCCGCCGCAGATCGCGAGGTCGGCAGCGCCGCGTTGGATCGTGCGGAAGGCTTCGCCGATCGCGAGGTGGCTGCTGGCGTCTGCGCACGTGATCGTGTTACTCGGCCCGCGCAGGCCGTGCACGATCGTCACATGGCAACTGAGCATGTTCGGCAGGTACTTCAGCAGCCATAACGGCGTCAGCTGTTGCATCCCTTCCTTGCCCCATTTCTTCAGATCGAGCTTCTGCCCGTCCGGCCCGGCGGCGGTGGATAACGCGGCGGTCAGCTCGTTCAGATCGACGCTGATCAGCCCCGCGCCGATGTTGCAGCCGAACCGGGCCAGGTCGACGCTCGGCGAATCGCTGTGGGCTTTGGATTGAATGCCCGCGTCGATAAACGCGTCTTCCGCTGCGATGACGGCCAACTCGATATCGCGGGCCATCACCTTTGTGCCTTTGCGGTAACTCTTGGGCACATGCTCGGAGATTTTGTATGCGGGTACTTCGCCGGCGATCTGCGAGGGGAAACCACTCGGATCGAACTGCGAGATCCGCCGTACGCCGACCTGCCCGGCCATCAAGTTTTCCCAGAACGCCTTGCTTCCAATGCCGATAGGGCTGGTCACGCCAATGCCAGTGATGACGACTCGTCGGGCCATAGGGGCTTTATTCTACAGGTTAACGGCGGAACTCAAACGGTAGGTCTTCAGCAGATCGGTAAACTGCTCGGTAAAGACGAAATTGTGGGCCGGAAACCGCAGGCCGGCCATGTTCTGGTCAATGTGGCTGAACATGAGCTCGATCTCCGCCACCAGTTGCGGCCCGGAGGCGCCAGCGACGGTCACCGTGCCGGAGATGCTGGCGCCCTGTTCTGATAGCTGATCGATCTTGGCGGCATACTGGATCGTATCCCCCGGCCGGACCAGGCGATGGAAGGTGGCCTTGCCGATCTTGGCCAGAATCACTTTCTCCGCAAAGTTCCGCGCCTCACCGACGAGGATTCCCGCCGTCTGCGCCATGCCTTCCACGATCAGGCTGTGCGGCACGATCGGAAATGCCGGAAACAGGTCGTGCAGATGCTCCTCCGCCAGCGAGACGTTCTTCATCGCCGTCGCGGAGGTGCGAGAGGTGAACTCGGTGAACTTGTCGATCCAGATCCAGCGCATGTGAAAAAAGGGATGAGCGACGAGCGATGAGTGATGAGCTGAATTCAACTCATTGCACATCGCTCGCCGCTTTTCACTGTCCTATCCGTTTACCTTCGACTCCACGTAATTCACCACCGTGTCGACGGTGAACTGCATCTTGTTGATGTCCGGGTCTTTCTCCAGTTCGGTGAAGTCGACGTGTGGCATGCGCTTTTTCATCTCGACCATGCCGGCGGGGGTGATCCGGCCGTTCTGGACGTATTCGGCGTTGGTGAACAGGTCCTCGGGGAACATTTCGCCGCGGGGGATCTTGATGCCGAACGCCTTTTCCAGACGGAAGACGATGTCGAGAAAGTCGATGCTCTCGGCCCCGAGGTCTTCGCGCAACGTGGCGGTGGGGGTGACTTCTTCTTCGTCAACGCCCAATGCGTCCACCAGAACGCCTTGCACCTTCTTGTAAACTTCGTCACGAGTCATGGCCATGAGAGTGTCCTTTCCTTATCAGAGGGTGGGCTATGCCCACCTCTGCTGGCGTGGTGGGCAGCGCCCACCCTACATTTCCACCCGTCCCTGTTGGAGAACGGTCCAGCGGTGTTTCGTATGCTCGGCCAGCTTCGCATCCAGATGCGCCAGCGCCGGCTGCTTGTCGCCTAGGTTGAAGTACGCCAGTTCAACGCGGGCCTGTAATGCGGTTTGATCGCCGACATAACCGACGGCTTTGAACGAAGCGCCGGCGTCGGTTGGTTTAAGATAATCGACTTCCACCCGCAGCTTGTTCCCCGGTGCGACAAAATGCCCGTACTTGACGTTTTTCGCTTCTTTCAGCACCGCCATCGACCGCCCGAACTGCGTGCGATGGTGGAGCAGCCAACCGGCCGCCTGGGTGATCGCTTCGAGCATCATCACGCCCGGCAACACCGGAAACGTGGGGAAATGGTCGGCCAGATATTCCTCGGCCAGCGACACGGTTTTCACCGCGACGATGCGTTCATCCGACAACTGCTCGATTTGATCAATGAGATTAAATTTCACGCGCTTGCCGTAGCCTCATCCATGAGGCTTATCCTAGGTGGCGGTTTTATCGGTACTTGTGGGGGATTGCAAGCGGAAGCGAACGTTCAGTGAAGGCTTTTGGCGATCAGATCCCAAACGACGACATAAGCGTTGCCCCATGACTCGGCCCGGAAGAACTGCGTCGGCACGCCCGGGTTGCCGATAAACGGGCGAAGCACCCAGCCCATCTGGATTCCCACAAATGCATAAATCACCAGCCAGCCGCGAAGCAGCAGCCTATGACGTGTATCTCGCTCGATCAGCGGCTTGTAAAGCCTTCGGAGCATCCACTGGGCGGCCAGCGACGCGATGGTGAACATCAACGCGTTAAACATTACCGCACGCTCGTAGGCGGCCGACGATGCGTACCAAAGCGCCGTCAGCGGGGCGAGGCTGGTCAGGACAATCGCCAGGCACGCCTGAGTGGCCGCCAAAGCCCGCAGCGCGGCGGGGAAGTCGTCCCGCACGCCCATCAGAGTGTTCAGCACAAAAAAACTCGGAAGGCTGATGGCGAACGTGACCAACAGCAGCAGAGGCATTTTGGTGCCGGAAAAAACCATCTGTTTCACTCGCATATGCCCGTCAACGCTGAAGGAACCCATCACCAAGCCATATGCGATTGAAAAGACTGCAATCACGACGATCATCCGGCGCGTAGAGGTGAGCTGCCCGCGGAGGATGCGATCGATGTCGGTTAGGCAGAACATGTGGGTCTTTACAGTGCGAGTCGTACGAGCCAGCAACCGGCATCCCTCGAAGTACTTCGGGATGATGGTGCGGTTACATGGGCACTTCAGAGAGCAAAATCACCGATCGCCGCGTTGATCCCAAGGCTTGTTCCACCCCATGAGTGAGGCGGCGTGCGCGCCGACGGCTTCGAAGAAGTTCGACTGACGAGGCCTCAGCCAGGTGAACGGCTGGTTCGGATTGCCGATGAACGGCCGGAGCACCCACCCCATTTGTGCTCCGACCAGTCCAAAGACAATCAGCCAGATGCGAAAAACCACTTTCACGCTACGGCCGACCGGCGCAACCGGAATCGGCGGTGGAAGAACGGCAGACGCGCTGGGTTCTTCTGGCCAATCGGTTTGCTCGCTGTTGGCTGCAAGCGACATCCGGTGCAGAGTCTGCAATAGAAAACGCAAGCCAAGTACACCGGAAATCGCAAAAACCGCCACGTTCAGCAATACCATGAACGAGTAGCTGGTCGTGCTGACTGAGAAAAACGCCACGATCGTCCCCAGCGACGCCAGCACCGCCAGCATCACCGCGACGGAAGCGGTAAGAAGTCGAATGACCGGTAGCATTTTCAGGCGCGAACCTACCAGCGCGTTGAACGTGTAAAGTGATGGTACGGTGATCACCAGGGTAAGCAGGAACAACGCGGGTACTTTTACCATGGAGGCCGGGATCTGCATCCAGCGGGAGGTATCCTTCCCCATGACCGAAAACAGGCCCATGCACGCGCCGTAAATCAGCCCGAGCGCGTCGATCACCACGGCTAAGCCGAAAACCGGCACTTTTAGCGTCCCGCCGACCAGTTGATCGGGCTTGGTGGCCTCGCCGCGGAGAATTCGGTCAAGATGATTGAGCCAGTTGAGCATAAATGTCTCCAATGCTTTAAAATATAGGGTTTGAATACAAAATAATAACTACCCGAGCGATGGCTTAAACGACCCGCCGACGCTCGACCCGGCGGGGCGCGCCTTGCTGGCGTTGGCGATGACTTCTTCCAGTTGATGCAAGTACTGCGTGAACCGCTCGCGACCCGTATCCGTCAGCCGGCAAAGGGTTTGCGGACGGCCCTTGTTCATGCTCTTCCATACTTCCAGCAGATTGGCTTCCTGCAGGATCTGAATCTGCCGCGAAAGGTTGCCATCCGTCAGCGAGCAGAGATCTTTCAGATCGTTGAATAGCAACCCCTGTGGATGTCCCATCAGCGATGAAAGAATGCTTAGCCGCGAGCGTTCGTGCAGCAGGCGGTCGAGGCCTTCGTAAGCGTATTGGCCGGGCGGATTGCCGGAGGGTTTTCTAGGCTGTCCCATGGTCAGCCTCCGATTCCGATCGCTCGAGCGTCCACCACAGCACGCCTGCTGCCAGAAATTGCCCAACGCTGAAGGTGACGCCCATGACCCACGGGTTGAACGCCGCGACGCCGCGGAACTCGCAAAGAATGATCAGACCGGCCATCAGGTAATACCCGCCGACCAGCGCCGTTGCCCGCGGCAGCAGCCGGCGCGACGCGAACACGCCCAGCCCGAGCAGGATCGCCCAAAGTCCTGGCAGCAGCACCGTGGCCTGCAGATTGAATTCTGTAATCACGATGGTCAGCAAAGCACCTGCGACCAGAGAAGGCATGAGTTGTTCGACCGCGTGATACGCCAGCTCCCGCTGAACGGCCGACCCCGATTGCCGGCAGCGATCGTAAATCACCAGCGCCGCCGCTCCGATGCAGATCAGCCCGGCTGACATCCAGATAAACAGATAAAAATCGACATACTCCGCCGGCTTAGGAAGCCACATCGCCTGAAACATCGCCGCCCCGATCGCGACGCACCCGGAGAACGCAGTTGCCATCGCGCGATACCCGCGGAACACGCCGCTGCGGTGTACGTGATGCCGAATGTCCGAGATTTGCGAGAGGGCGTCTTGCAGGTCCATGGTTGAGTCTCCCTTAACTCTATTTTGTAAAGTATATCGACGGTCCTCCGCGGCTGCAAGCAGATTTTTGCCACAGATGAACACAAGATGACACAGATAAGGACAAAAGTTGCGATTCTCGGCCAGCGAAATCTATTCGATTCAGCAAGGTTTTCGCCAGCAACTTCTGCTTCCAGCTTGAATCTGTGTTTATCTGTTTTCATCTGCAGCAAAACTCAGCACCTTGACATTTCCTCGCCCATCGACACAATGCCCGGCTCGACTTATTCGGAGCTATAAATGTACGCGATCATTGCAGACAGCGGTAAGCAGTTCAAAGTCACCAGCGGCGATACGATCCTCATCGATCGGGCCGACTATGCTGAAAAGTCCATCACCTTCGATCAGGTTCTCATGGTCGGAGGCGAGGGCAGCGCCAAGATCGGCGCTCCGCTGGTCAAGGGTGCGACTGTGACCGCCGACGTGATGGGTGCTGAAAAGGGCATCAAGACTGAGGCCGTCAAGTACCGCCGCCGCAAGGGCTTCCATAAGAAGACCGGGCATCGCCAGAACTACCTTCGAGTGAAGGTCACCGGGATCAACGTCTAATCGCTGGAATGAATTTATAATCCAGAGGCGGCCCGATGATTCGGGCCGCCTTTCTTTTTTGAAAAGAAATCGATCACAGATGAACACAGAGAATACATGGACCTGAACAGCATTTAATTCTTAACTGTGTTCATCTGTGGTCGAAATAGATGAAAATTGCGTAGGATACTGGGCATGGCGTTATTCGGCCGAGAGAATGAGAAGGACCAGCAACGGGCCGAACGCATGCGCGACTGGGCCCAGCGACAGAACGTCTACGCGATGGCGTCGGTCGTGCTCGGAGCGATCAGCCTGATCGAGTTCGGCGTGCTACTGGTGTTCGGTATCGCGGGCGTGGTGACGGGCGTCATCGCGCTTCGCCAGCTTAGGAACCCCGTCGCGCCGCGCGTTGAAGGTAAGAAGCTGGCGTGGATTGGGATCGCGTGCAGCGTGGTGAGTCTGGCGATTGCGGCGGTGCTGTATTCGATCAAGCCCGGATCTCACTGACGGGAAGATCGCCGGCCTGCCCGCTTCAGCGGGTAGTGATGAGGACCGTTCGTCATGCAAGGTTGTTTCAGTTGGCTCATCCTCGGCGGAGCATTTGTGTTTGCGATTGCGTCGCTGCTGCGCTGGTTCGAGCAAACGACCGACGCGGTCGACACTCGGGATTGGAACAAGCTGACGATCCTGATGGTGTTCCCGTTCATGGTGTGGAAGTACGAATCAAAGGTCATCGCCGGACGCCCGGTGCCCGTTCCGAGACATGAGCCGGTGAAAGGATTCGGCGGATTGCCCAAGGGCGGCTTGGCTGGTCCGCCGATCGCGCCGCCGGCCGAGCCGGAACCGCCGAAGGCCGTCGTGCCCCGGCCGGTGACGGTTTTCCCCGAAGGCGGCCCGCCGCCCGGCACACCGAAAGAGTTTTTGGGCATGCCAGTGATCCCGACGCAAAAACCACGAGCGAAGCCGGCCGTCGATCCGGACAAACTGGCGAAGCTGCGACAAAAGATGATCGAACAGGGCATGATGAAACCGCCAGAGGAAAAGAAAGAGGAATGAACGCAGAGACGCAGAGGCGCAGAGAAGGCAAATAGAATCTGATTTTCTTCTCTGCGCCACTGCGTCTCTAGTTAATCAAAATTATGATTCCAACACTTAGATTGTCCGTTGAAGCGGATCGGGCTCGCATTGAGTCGCTGCTGACCAAGCTCAAACTCAACCCCGCCGACATCGCGCTGTCTCGCGGCGAGCTTGCGAAGCAGGTCGCCGCCGTGCAGGCAATCCTCGGCGACGTGGCCGAGCGGGGTGATGCGGCCATTGTCGATAGCGCCAAAAAGTTCGACGATCCAAACTTCACCGCCGAGCAGATTCGCGTCTCGCCCGACGAGATGAAAGCCGCCCACGCCCGCACGCCGGCCGATCAGCTGGCGGCCATCCGGCGTTCGATCGCCCAGGTGCGCGAGTATCAGTCGCACGTGATGCCCAAAGACGCCGCGACGCTCAACCGCCCCGGCGTGCAGCTTGGCCTGCGGTTTACGCCGCTCGATAGCGCGGGCCTGTACTTTCCCGGCGGGAAGGCGAGCTACCCGTCGAGCCTGATCATGCTGGCCGTCCCTGCGCAGGTGGCGGGCGTGAAGCGGATTGCCGTCGTAACGCCACCCAGCAAGTACGGTCGCAGCGATCTGGTGCTGGCTGCCTGCTGGGAACTGAAATTGACCGACGTCTTCCGGGCCGGCGGGGCGGCGGCGATCGCGGCCATGGCGTTCGGGACGAAAACCATCCCCGCCGTCGACAAGATCGTCGGGCCCGGCAATACCTACGTACAGCTCGCCAAACGCGCCCTCGCGGGATGCGTCGGTATCGACGGTTACCTCGGGCCGTCGGAGATCCTTGTACTGGCTGACGACTCGGCCCGGGCTGATTTCGTCGCCGCCGACCTGATCGCCCAGGCCGAGCACGATCCGGGCAGTTGCTTTCTCCTTACGGCCTCCGCCACCGTCGCGACAGAGGTAGTACGGTCGATTGAATCGCAGCTCAAGCAGCGTGACCGTGCCGAAGCGATCGTGAAAGCCCTCGTTCGCGACAGTGCGATCATCGTGAGCGATCGGATGGACGATCTGATCGCGCTCGCCAACCGCTTCGCCGCCGAGCACGTGAACCTGCAAACCCGCGATAACGCGGCCGTACTGCGAAAGCTCACGCACGCCGGTGCCGTGTTCGTCGGCCCGTACTCACCGGTGGCCGCGGGCGATTACGTGGCCGGCCCGAGCCACTGCCTGCCGACCAACACCACCGCGCGGTTCAGCAGCGGCATCAGCGTGTACGAGTTCTTGAAGCGATCGAGCGTCGTCCACTACGAACCCGAAGGCCTGCTAGCCGACGCAGCAGCGATCGTCTCGATGGCCGACGCTGAGCACCTGGATGCGCATGCGGCGAGTGTGGCGATCAGAATAATGCAGAAGGATGAATGATGAATGCAGAATGAAGAATTGCAGTTCATTCTGCATTCATCATTCTGCATTCTTCCTTTATACTATTCCCATGGCTCCCCAATTCGTCCGACAGACCGTGCGCCACATGGATGGCTACACGCCCGGCGAGCAGCCCGGCGTGGGCGATCGCGTGGTCAAGCTCAACACGAACGAGAATCCGTTCCCGCCCAGCCCCAAGGTGATGCAGGCGATTCGGGAGATCGAGTCCGAGGCGCTGCGCCGCTACCCGAATCCGACGGCCGATGCGTTTCGCACCGCCGTCGCCAAGCTTTGGGGGTTGAGCATCGATCACTTCATCGCCGGCAATGGCAGCGATGACATTCTGACGATTGCCACGCGAACATTCGTCGGGCCGGGCCATACACTGGCGTACCCCGAGCCGACGTACTCGCTCTACCCGATACTGGCCAAACTGGAAGACGCGAAGGTTGAAACGGTCGCGTGGGAAAAGGATTGGTCGCTCCCGATCGAAGCACTGGCCGACACCAAGGCGGCGGCGATTTATCTGGCCAACCCTAACGCGCCCACAGGCACGCTGGTTCCGCCCGAGGAAGTGGCCAAACTGGCCAGGAAATTCCACGGCCTGGTGTTGGTGGACGAAGCCTACGCCGACTTTGCCGAGACCAACTGCGTCTCGCTGGTGAAAGACCACGCCAACGTCGTGATCAGCCGCACGCTAAGCAAGGCGTATTCGCTGGCGGGCCTGCGTTTCGGCTACGCGATCGGTCAGCCGGCCGTCATCGAGCAGATGATGAAGGTCAAGGACAGCTACAACTGCGACGCGATCAGCGTGGTGGCCGCGACGGCCGCGATCGAGGATCAGGAATACGCGCTCCGCTCGTGGCAACACGTCAAGGATGAACGACAACGCCTGACGGACGAACTCAACGCCATCGGCTGGACGGTCATCCCCAGCCAGGCAAACTTCGTTTTCGCCACCGTGCCCGGCGGCGGCGCGAAAGCGGCGTATCTTGGACTCAAGCAGCAGGGCATCTTGGTCCGATTCTTCGATAAGCCGGGCCTGAACGACAAACTGCGCATCACCGTCGGCACGAGCCAGGAAAACAACGCTCTGCTCGGCGGGATCAAAGCGCTGGCGAGCAGCGAAAAAGCGGCGTGAGGAAAACCCGAATGATGAATGACGAAGTGGAATTCGTCGCCGAACTTCGGTATTCGGATTTCGTCATTCGTCATTCTTTCGGATTTCGGGTTTCGTCATTCGGATTTCAGGAGAACTAACTTGTCACGCACTTCATCCATCACCCGCAAAACCAAAGAAACCGACATCTCCCTCTCCCTCGACCTCGACGGCACCGGCACTGTATCCGCCAAGACCGGCGTGGGGTTCTTCGATCACATGCTCGACCTCCTTGGTCGTCACGGCCTGATCGACCTAAGCATCGCCGCCAAGGGTGACCTGCACATTGACGCACACCACACCGTGGAAGACGTCGGCATCGTGCTCGGGCAGGCGCTGGAGAAGGCGCTCGGCGACAAGAAGGGCATCTACCGCTACGGCTGGGCGATCGTGCCGATGGACGAGAGTCTCGCACAAGTCGCGATCGACCTCTCCGGCCGGCCGGCGTTTGTGTTTAACGTGCAGTTCAAGGGGCCGAGCATCGGGGAGTTTCCGGTGGAACTGGTGGAAGAGTTTTTCAAGTCTGTCGCGACGAATGCGAAGATGAACCTGCACATCTCGGTGCCTTACGGCACAAACAATCACCACATCGCCGAGGCGATCTTCAAAGCGACTGCGAAGGCCCTCCGGCAGGCGGTGAGCATCGATCCGCGCGCGAAGGACATGGTGCCTAGCACCAAGGGGTCGCTGAATGGGTGATGTAGTCGACATAAATCAGCTGCAGTCAAAAAGTTGAACTCCATTTGCTCATTCCGAAGTACAACCATGCAATACCGAACACTAGGCAAAACGGGCTACAAAGTATCGACCATCTCCTTCGGCGCTTGGGCGATCGGTGGATCGTGGGGCGCGGTGGATGACGAGCAGTCGATGAACGCGCTCCGCCGGTCGATTGACCTGGGCGTGAATTTCATCGACACCGCCGACGTGTACGGCGACGGCCGATCCGAACGGCTCATCGCCAAGCTGACCAAGGAACGGCCCGGACAATTCAAAGTCGCCACCAAGGCCGGGCGGCGTCTCAATCCGCACGTGGCCGACGGATACAACCGCAAGAACCTCGAAGCGTTTGTCGACCGCAGTCTGAAGAATCTGGCGACGGACTGTCTCGATCTGGTGCAACTGCATTGTCCGCCTCGCGAATGCTTCTATCGGCCGGAGCTGTTCGGCGATCTCTCGGTCATCACGCAATCCGGCAAGGTGCGTCATTGGGGCGTGAGTGTGGAAAAGGTCGAAGACGCCCTCAAGGCCATTGAGTACGACAACGTCACGACCGTGCAAATCATCTTCAACTGCTTCCGCCAGCGCCCCGCGGAACTGTTTTTCGAGCAGGCGAAGAAGCGGAACATCGGCATCCTCGCCCGCGTGCCGCTGGCCAGCGGGCTATTGACCGGCAAGCTCAAGCCCGACACCGCCTTCGCCAAGGATGACCACCGCGACTTCAACCGCCTCGGCGCCGCCTTCGACGCCGGCGAAACCTTCAGCGGGCTGGGTGGTCAACTACCGTCAGCATTCGCGGCAGTCGAAGAACTCCGCGCGATCCTCCCGCCGGGCGTGCCGATGGCCCAGTTCGCGCTGCGATGGATCACGATGTTCGATGCAGTAACGTGCGCCATCCCCGGCGCTAAATCCCCAGAACAAGCCGAAAGCAACGCCGCCGCCGCGGATCTACCGGCGCTAACCGATGCGCAGATAAAGGCGGTCCGGGCGATCTATGATCGGCACATCAGCCGGCTTGTCGATCATCGATGGTAAGGCAATTTGAATGCCTATCCACCACGGCAGAAAAAGTTGCCACAGATAAGCACAGATCAATGCGTTGAATCATGCATGTTATCTGTGTTCATCCGTGCCCCATCTGTGGCAAAAGACTACTTCCGCATTTCCAAAAACGAATCCACCACCGGCAGGTCGCCGACGAGCGGCTTGGCGTAGTCGATGAACGCCTGCGTGATGTCGTTGCCGTTCTTGATGTACTCTGCCGACAGGTGCTTGGTGTCTTTGGCGACGTTCTTGATGCTCGTGTGTTCCAACTCGATCTTGTACGGGCTGTTGCTCACGCGCTTCATCACAACGCTAAGTTCCATGTGCTTCGGATCGGCGCTGTACCGCACCGCCTGCCGGCCGACTTCGCGGCCTTCCTTGGCGTCAACTTCACTGACGTAACCGGCGAACGACCGCTGCAGGTAGCCGAAGGTGTCGGCCCGCACGCGGAGCTTCTTGCCGCCGGGGTTGTTCAGCTTCTTGGTCACCAGGCCGGCGAAGAAATCGCCGAGTGCGCCGGTTCCCGACAGCTGGATGTTGCCATGGCTGTCTTTCTCGATGTTCTCGCTCATCTTTTCCGCCCAGGTTTTGCCGTCGGGCGTGCCGACCCCTTCGCTCATCGCGATGAGGCAGCGGCCTTGCTTGCTGTAGACGCGGTCGACGTCGGCCAAAAACTTCTCTTCGCTTAGAGGGGCCTCCGGCACGTAGATCAAGTGCGGGCCGTCGGTCGGATACTTGCGGGCCAGCACGCTGGCGGCGGTGAGGAAGCCCGCATGTCGGCCCATGATGATGTCGACCTTGATGCCCGGCAGGCTCGCGTTGTCGTAGTTGTCGCCCATGATCGCGCTGGCCACGAACTTGGCCGCGCTTCCGAAGCCTGGCGTGTGGTCGTGCACGCGCAGGTCGTTGTCGATCGTCTTGGGGATATGGAACACGTGCAGCTCGTGCCCGTCGGCAGCGGCCAATTCCTGCACGATGCGGGCGGCGTCGGCGCTGTCGTTACCGCCGATGTAGAAGAAGTAACGCACGTTGTTCTGCTTGAAGTTCAGCATGATCTTCTTGCAGTACTCGGCATCGGGCTTGTCGCGCGTGCTGCCCAGGGCGCTGCTGGGGGTCATCGCGATGCGTTCGACAAGGTCGGTCGGGACGCTTTTGAGGTCGATGTAGTCGTTCGCCACGATCCCGCGAACGCCATGACGCGCACCCAGCAGTTTGCCGATGTGGCCGTGCTTTTTGACTTCCTCGATCACGCCCACGAGCGACTGATTGATGACCGAAGTCGGCCCGCCGGACTGACCGACGACCGCGTTACCTTTGATTGCCGATGCCATAGCGATTCCTCTGTAAGAATGAGGCGCAGATGATAGGGGAAAGGGCCGTTCCGTCAATCGAATCGGCGGGACGTTGGCCGTGGCATCGCGAGGAATACCGCTACTTGAGACGGCGGATCAATGCTAACTGGCGATCGCGGAGTTTATCCGCGTGCATCGATCTCTCTGGCCGCTTGGCGGACGGCGGGGTCTTCGGACTCGTTCATCGACACCGACAAAATCAGCGACGCCACCCGAGCATCCCGGAACTGCCCGAGCGACGTAATGGCCGCCCGGCGGACGGGGTGGAGGAAGTAGCCGTTCTTGTTGACGACGATCGCCATCAGCGGGTCGATCGAGTGCAATTCGCCGATCAGGCCGAGCGCGATGGTGGCTTCCTCGCTGACTTCGGCGATCGGGTCGGCGGTCGCGGTGATCAGAGCGTCTGTGGCGCGGCAATCCTTGATCTGCCCCAGGCTGCGGGCGGCGGCGGCGCGGACCAGCGGGTGGAAGAATCCTTCCGCGTTCACCAGCACATCCAGCAGCGGCTGAAGGTCGGCACGATCACCGATCCGGCCGAGCTCGATGGCGGCATCGCGGGCGATTTCCGCATCCGGCGATCGCAGGCGAGCAGTCTGGCTCGTCAAATCGACGGCTTGATCGAGCACGAGGTCCACCGGACCGCCGGTCGACGATTCGATCGACGCGATCCGATTTACCGGCTCCAAGCCAGCAGGTACGGCAGCGGATTTTCGCGGGAGAAAAATCGAGCGGACCAACTGTGGCAGGCGGGAAAGGCGGCTTTGTTTCATGATCGGCATCCTTGCACGTGAGACGGGTGAGCGAGACATCCACTCGCGATTCAGAGTGAAATATCAGAAAATACCCGACGAAACAAGGAAAAACACAGGTCGTTTTTTCAACCGAAAGCCTGCTCGTACCACGGGCCTCCGGCCCGTGCGAGCGACGTAGGATTTGCAAGAATCTCGTGTTTCAGAAGTCCTCGCGCCACCAGCACGGGCCGGAGGCCCGTGGTACGGGCGGGCGTTTCAATCACATCTTCGACAATGCTTGCTAATCGACGCAGCGACCAAACGATGCTTTTTCGGTGCCGCTAGAACCTTCGACCTTATCACGCTACTATTCGCTCGATGGCGAAATCACAGACCCTTCCCGAGTCGATCGGGCGGCTCGTCGCTGCGCGGCCGCTGGTGGAGCTTGCGCGTACGCTGGGTGAAACCGGCGTCGCGACGGCTTCCGGTTTGTGGGGATCGAGCGTGGCAGCGGCGGTCGCGGCGATCCGAAAGGAACTTAGGCGTCCGATCCTGCTGATCTGCGGCCATCTGGATGAAGCTGACGACATCGCCGACGACATCGAGCTGTTCCTCCGTGTCCGCCCGAATATTCTGCCGGCCGTCGAACTGGCGGGGTCGCTCGGGCGCATGAGCGAGGAGCAGGTGAGCAACCGCCTGCGGATGATCTCCCGCTTCGCGGCGGAGGATTTTTCGCCCGGGCTGCTGGTGACGCCAGTGCAGGCGCTCATGCAGGCGGTTCCCAGTGCGAGCCAGTTCGGGCAGTTGATGCGGACGATCAAACCCGGACTGAAGCTGGAGCCCGAGAAGCTGATCGTCTGGCTGAGCGACCACGGCTACAACCGCCTGGAGCAGGTGGAAGTGCCCGGCGATTTCGCCGTCCGCGGCGGGATTATCGACGTCTATCTCCCGGGCACCTACGACAACGTCGGTGAAGATCAGGGCGGCAGCGACACCAGCACGGTCGGCCTGCCGGTGCGTATCGACTTTTTTGACGACGAGGTGGAAAGCGTCCGCCGATTCGCGGTGGATTCGCTCGGCTCACAGGGGAAGCTGGAGAGCGTTCAGCTGATCGACCTGAAAGGGGCGATGCCGGACACCAGCGAGGCCGTCTCGCTCTTCAAGTACCTGCCGAAGGACACGATCGTCGTCCTGTGGGCGCCGCTGGAAATCGCCGAGCAGGCCAAGAGCTATCTCGATCGCCTGCCGGAGGTGAAGGGCGTCTATCCGCTGTCGGCCATCCTGAAACTGGCCGAGCCGTTCGCCCGGTTGGAGATGAGCCAGTTCGATCAGGGCACGACCAGCATGCCTAGCTTCGTCAGCGGCCGCGAAGTGCCGCGCGTGAAGCTGCCGGTGCAGTCGCTACAGAAGTTTGAGACCGAGCCGAAGAAGGCGATCGCGGAATTGGCGGAGCTCTCGCAGACGCATGATGTCGCGGTGTTCTGCGAGAACGAAGGAGAGCACAAGCGGTTCGTTGAGCTGCTGGAGCAGTCGCACGAAGGGCTGTCGAAGAAGATCGACACGCCGATGGGGTATTTGCATCGCGGATTCGTCTTTGACGAATCCGAAAAAGCCCACGGCTCAGCCGTGGGCGTAAAACCGCTCGCAATGCTCGGACACCACGAACTCTTCCACCGCTACGAGCAGCGCCGTCGCGTCGGTAAACAGATCGCGACGCGCGCCGTCGACAGCTTCCTCGATCTCAAAGTCGGCGACTACGTCGTTCACGTCGCCCACGGCATCGCCAAGTTCACAGGGATGCAGACAATCGCCAAGGACGGGCACAACGAGGAATACCTCACCCTGCGTTTCGCCGAGAACGCAACTCTGCACGTGCCGGCCAGCCGGATCAATCTGATCCAGAAGTACATCGGCGGGTTCACGGGGCATCCACAACTGTCGCGATTGGGCAGCGGGGCGTGGGAGAAGCAGAAAGCGAAGGTGGCCGAGGCGGTGATGGATATGGCCTCGGAACTGATCGAGGTACAGGCCGCCCGCGCCGCGGAGCTCGGCACGCCGTTCCCGCCCGATACGGAATGGCAGCGGGAGTTTGAGGAAGAGTTTCCGTACGAGCCGACTGAAGATCAGGTGACGGGGGCGGAAGAGATCAAGCAGGACATGCAGCGGCCTCGGCCGATGGACCGCCTGCTGTGCGGCGACGTGGGTTACGGCAAGACGGAACTCGCCATGCGGGCGGCGTTCAAGGCGTGCGAGTACGGCAAGCAGGTGGCTGTACTCGTACCGACGACCGTGCTAGCCGAGCAGCACTACCGATCATTTTCCGAACGCATGCGCAGCTACCCGTTCGTGGTCGATTCCATTTCTCGCTACAAATCCGCCAGGCAGCAGAAAGAGACGGTCCAAAAACTCGCCGCCGGCGAGATCGACATCCTCATTGGCACGCATCGGCTGATTAGTAAGGATGTGAAGTTCAAAGACCTGGGCCTGGTCGTGATCGACGAGGAGCAGCGATTCGGCGTGACGCACAAGGAGCGGCTCAAGCAGATGCGGAAGACCGTCGACGTGCTGACGATGTCGGCCACGCCGATCCCGCGAACGCTGCACATGTCGATGCTGGGGCTGCGCGACATTTCATCGCTCACCACCGCGCCGCAGGACCGGCGGTCGATCGTCACCGAGGTGATGGCGTTCGATCGTGAACGCGTCAAGCTCGCGATCCTGCGAGAACTGCAGCGCGAGGGGCAGGTCTACTTCGTCCACAATCGCGTCCACAACATCATCGAGACGGCCGACGACATTCAGAAACTGGTGCCCGACGCCCGCATCATCATCGGCCACGGCCAAATGGCCGACGGGGAGATGGAAGAGGCAATGGTGAAGTTCATTCGCCACGAGGCGGATATCCTGGTGTGTACGACGATCATCGAATCGGGGCTCGATATCCCCAACGCCAACACGATGATCATCAACGCCGCCGACCGGTTCGGATTGAGTGAACTGCACCAGCTGCGCGGGCGTGTCGGACGATCGAAAAACCGAGCGTACTGCTACCTGCTGCTGCCCGCCGATCGACCGATCACGCCGGTGGCGAGCAAGCGGCTGAAGGCGATCGAGGAATACTCGCACCTGGGAGCGGGGTTCAAGATCGCGATGCGGGATCTTGAAATCCGTGGGGCTGGCAACATCCTGGGGCCGGAGCAGAGCGGGCATATCTCGACGGTCGGCTATGAGATGTATTGCCAGCTTTTGGAAGAAGCGACACGGCAGCTCAAGAACGAACCAAAAGCCGCCCGGCCTGAAGCGCACGTTGATATCGGCTTGAGCGCGTTCATTCCCAAGACCTACATCGCCGCCGACCGCCAGCGGATGGAGATGTACCGCCGGCTGACGCGTTGCGCCAGCATGGAGATGCTGGCCGGGCTCGAGAGCGACATGAAGGACGCCTTCGGCGAGCCGCCGCGGCAGGTGATTCTGCTACTGGCGATGACCGAAGTCCGGCTGTTATCGCAGATGTATGGGATCGAAAGCGTGATCAAGAAAGACCCCGACGTGGTGCTGACCGTCCACGACGCCGGCCGGGCGCAGCAGGCGCTGGTCGGCGCGCCGGGCACACTGCGGGTGATCGACAACAAGACGGTGTACCTGCGCATGCCGCCGACGTTTTTGGAGCCTGAGACGCTGTTGATGGTGTTGAAAAATCTGATGCGTGGGGCTCATGATCGCGAGCAGCGGGGGATTGAAACGCCCAAGCCCGAAGAGGCGAAGGCAAAACTGATCGCTGCTGCAAAAGCGCCTAAGATTCGGGAACCCAAACCACCGGTTGAACCGGTGATGGTGGTGAACAAACCCTCGCCGGTTCCCCCGGCAAAACCGGGGGCTTTGAAGGCGCCCGTAGTTGTTCCGATGCAAAGCAAAGAGATGGAGAAACTGGTGTCGCTTCGCGATCAGGGCATCCTGACGCAACAGGAATTCCAGGCGGCACTCGGACGATTGACGAAAAAGTGATGGGCTACCTGTATCACGGTCCTCCGGACCGTGCATGCGGCGGTTAGATTTCAGAAACTGCGATTTTCCAAATATCTAGAACAATTGGCACGGGCCGGAGGCCCGTGGTACGGGCGAGGTTATTGACAGAGCATCTGCGTTTTATCCTAAGGAGGAGCGACTTTCCCCATCCAGTCCATCGCCAGTCGGGTGATCGGATCTTCCGACGCCGCCAAAGTCACCAGTCGGCCGGACCACGTTTGCGAGGACATCAGGTTTGCTATCACCCGACACGCCAGCCGGCGGGAGCGCCAGAGGTCTTCGTACTTGGACACTAATTCGTGAGCAAATGCTCCACTGTTGAGCATCCATTCGACGGCCAGCTCCGCGCTGCGCATCGCCAGGCCCATGCCTTCCCCGCCGATCGGTTCGATGGCGGCGGCGGCGTTGCCGATGGGGATGATGTGGGGCGGCCAATGTCTTGTCACGGCAAAACGCGGCAGCGGGGAGGTGTGCCAGTCGCCGCAACGCGTAGCTCGGGCGAATCGCCGGGCGAGGGCGGGGTTTTCCGCGACGATGTCCGCGAACAGGCGATCCAAGTCTCCGCCGGCGCGTTTCAGCCGGTCGGCGGGGACGGAAAACGAGCTGTTCCATCGTCCTCCCTCGACCGCCGACAGCCCTCCGTAGTGGCCGACCACGCCGAACAGTTCGATCGCGTTCGGCGGGGCGTCGATGCCGGTGAAATGCGCCTTGATGCCGAAATCCCGCGTCGGCGGCGGGGCGTCGGGCAGCAGTTTGCCTTTGCCGTCGGCGACCAACGCGACATCAGCATTGATTGTCTGCAGCGATTGATCAGCGAGCGATCGGACGACCGCTGTCACGCCCGAGTCGGTGGATTGGAGCGATTCGCACCGGGCCGGCTGAACCACGTGTGCCCCCGCGTCGCGGGCTTCGTCGAGCAGGAACGCATCGAGCACGCTGCGGGAAATCCCCAGCATTGGGCGAGGCAGGGCGATTTCGCATGATTCGCCGGTACTGGCGTGGAAGAGCGATCGGGTCAGGTCGATCGCTCCGCGTAGCCGCAAACCGCAGATGAGGCCGTGTCGCGTTAAGACGTCGATGCCCGTCGCGCTGAGGCATTCGCCGCAGACTTTGTCGCGGGGGAAACGGGATTGTTCGATCAGCGTGACGCGGACGCGATGGCGAGCGAGTAGGATCGCTGCAAGGCTCCCCGCCGGACCGCCACCGATGATGAGGACGCGATTCATTGGAATCATCTGACAATGGATAAAGACAGGATTAACCGCGAAGACACGAAGACGCGAAGAAGAAAAAATTCACCATTTCTTCTTCGCGTATTCGTGTCTTCGCGGTTAACAAGGAATTGGCATCACGCGACCGCAGGCTCGGCCGCCCGCTTGCGCAGGCCGTCCATTGAGCTGCGGACTTCCTCGGCGATCTTGCTGTTCGGGAAGTCGCGCATGATTTGTTCGCCGATCTTGATGGCTTCGCCCCAGTGGTGGTCCTGGACGGCAAGCGAGAACTGGGTGCGGAGCTGATTGATCTTTTCCTTGAACACGCCGCGAACGCTTTCCTGCAGTTGCTCTGCCTCTTGCGGGGTGAGGTAGTTGTCGAGCTTTTTCAGAATGGCGATGCTGCCGTCCACGTCGTGGCGGGCGACGGCGTCGTTCCAACTGTCGATGAGCGATTTCTTGTGTTGCTGCTTTCGTTGCTCGATCTCGATGAGCAGGCCGTTCACGCGGGGGTTGTTGGGCACCCGTTTTTGGAGGTTTTCAACTTCCATAATGGCGGCCGGCCATTGCTCGGCGCGGACGAAGTTTTCGATCGTGGCGGCGGTTTCGGTGAACTGCTTCTGGAAGGTCTGATCCCGCCGCTCGGTGATTTCTTTTCGGAGCACATCCGCCTCGGCCTTGTAGCCGAATGCCCGTTCGATGTCGTCTGCCAGGGCAAACGCTGCCTCGAACTCGCCGCTGGCGATTTCTTCCTGAATGGCCCGGCGGAGGGCGTCGCGGTCTTTTTCACGGAATGCGACGGACTTGGCGCGGTCGCTCAGCAACTGCTGCTCGCTGATGAGGTTAAGCATGACCGACACCTGCTCCATGCGATCCACGAGCGGCTTAAGAGCTTCGTGGGCGCGGAGCCGGGAGGAAGCGCGGTCATTGGCGATCAGGCTTGCGATCGGCCAAGTCACCAGTACCGCCACCACCGCCACCCCGCCGGCAGCCAGCAGGGCGTAGCTGTGTGTCCGCGACATCGCCACCAGCCCGGCCACAAATAGCCCGACCGAGATCAGCAATGCCAAAGAATAGACGATCGAGACAGATCCGGAGTCAGAGGGTTTCTGAGAGTTGTCCATATTCGCCTCACAGCTGAAGATGCCGGCCGAAGATGAAATGTCCTACATGCCAAGTCTATGTATGTCGGCTAAGTCGTGTCAAACAAAAGAGTTTTACGCGGTGTCCAGTGGCAAAAAGGCGGAAGGTGCAAGTATTCAGGGGCAACGGACATGCCTCATTCACTTGCCCCTTACCCCTGAATAATTGTCCCCTGTTTGTTATTTGAGTCTTCCGATTAACCCTCTTACCGATCACCGCTATTCAAAAAACCATTTCTTCGACTTCCATGCGGCGGTTGACGACTTTAAGAAGGGTTTTTTCTGCCGCCTTTACGCCGTTTGATGCGTTCCGCGCCGATTC
>JANMES010000024.1:0-98316 GCA_031377185.1 Phycisphaerae bacterium | reverse complement strand
AGCGTGTTGCTGTCGTGCTGCTGTGCGTGGCAGTCGTGTCGATCTCGCTCGGTCGATATGCGTGGAACCGCGCGTTCGTATCCGATCCGCAACCGCTTCACCCGCTGCGCGAAGATGAGCTAGCCGACCGGATCGACCCCAACACCGCCGACGCCGCCACGCTGTCGGCGCTCCCTCTCATCGGCGATAAAAAAGCACAGGACATCGTCAAATTCCGCGAACGCTACCTTGCCACGCACCCCGGCAAGAAGGCTTTCGAGAAGCCCGCCGACCTGCTTCTCATTCGCGGGATAGGCCAATCGACGATCAGCCAGCTTTCGCCTTACCTGATCTTCTCGGATCAGCCGACGACGAAGCAATCGACCACAGATGAACACAGATAAACACAGATAAGGGGGAGGAATGGCAGGATTATTGCCTCGGGCAATTTTTCTATCTGTGTTGATCTGTGTTCATCTGTGGTCGAATTGAATTACAATACGTTCCATGATCTGGATCATCCCCGGTATCGTCATCGTGTTGTTGGCCTTTGCGGTCCTGTCGTACAACCGTCTGGTCTCGTTGCGCGAACAAGTGCGGGCGGCGTGGGCGCAGATCGATGTCTCGCTCAAACGCCGGTACGATTTGATCCCCAATCTGGTCGAAACCGTCAAAGGCTACGCCAAGCACGAACAGGGCACGCTTGCGGCGGTGATCGCGGCGCGAAATCAAGCCGTCTCGGCTGCGGGGAATCCGGCTCAGCTTTCGGCCGCTGAGACGCAGTTGACCGGCGCGATGCGGCAGATGTTCGCGCTGGCCGAGTCGTATCCTGATCTGAAGGCCAACACCAACTTCCTGCAACTGCAGGGCGAGCTATCCAACTCCGAGAACCAGATCAGCCAGCAGCGCAGCCAATACAATGGGCTGGTGGCGTCGTACAACGCGGCTCAGTTGAGTTTCCCAACCAACCTCATCGCCGGGCCGTTCGGGTTCACGCCACAGGCGTTTTTTGAATTGCAGGACGTGGTTCAGAGAGAAGTGCCCAAGGTGCAGTTCTAGCGGTCTCATCTCATTAATTCGATCGATTTCGGCAATGCCACAAGGCCGTCCGCCCCGAGGGCGCCATCAGGGATGGCCCGACGGGGACCTTGATTTCAGGCGGCAATCGGGGTTTTTGAGCCGGATGCGTGCCGGCCGATGCAGCGAGTGAAAAGTGATCGCAGACTCGGCCGTATAATTCACCTCATGCACAAATTCGGATTGATGATGTACGTCGTTTTCGCATTGGCTGACATGGCGTTTGCTCAAGAGGCGAAGCCGGAGCGCAAGCCCGAGCCCAAGCAGGAAATCAAGTGGATTGTCCGCCCGCCGGCGGATGGGGTGAAGGAAGGTGACACCGCTCGCATTGAGTTGCTGGCGATTAACGCGCAGGAAAAAACGATGACGCTGGTTGCGCCGGAGACTATTTCCGGCGATCTGGGTGAAGCAGGCGATAGGGCGTCGGTCGAGCTTAAACGCGTCGGCGAGGCGCCCAAAGTCGTGCCGGTCGGCGGGTTCGCGGTGGTGGCGTATGACATGATCGCTCCATCCGGCGTGGGCGAACGCGTGCTGCGTCTGCGGTCGCCGATTGAAGGCAGTGCAGTGCTGCGGATCCTTCCCAAGACGCCCACGACCGCAATATCCACTCCGTCGACCACCGTCGTCGCGCCCGAGCCGCTGTCGCTCACCCCGCCCGCCAAGCGCCCGCCGACGACGAGCGAGTCGGGCGTCGTCGAGTTCGTCAAAAACAAGCTCAGCCCGCACGAGCGGATGTACTTCCTGATCGGGGACGAAACGCCCAGCGCTAAATTCCAGATCTCGTTCAAGTACCAGCTCTTCAACGACCGCAGCGACATTGCGGCCGAACATCCGTGGGTGAATGGATTCTATCTGGGGTACACGCAGACGTCTTTCTGGGACATCACCGCCGACAGCGCGCCGTTCTTTGATAATACGTATCGTCCGGAGGTTTTCTGGGCCACCAATGACATTCGTATCCCGAATTTTGAGGACTCGGCCCGGTTCGACTTTCAGGTCGGCGCGCAGCACGAATCCAACGGCAAGAGCGGGGATGATTCGCGCACGGTCAACAGCATCTACTTTCGCCCGGTATTCACGCTCGGCGATAAGGACGCGCTGTTCTTTACCTTCGCCCCCAAGGCGTACATCTACATCAGCAGCATGGCGGATAATCCTGACTACACCAAATACCGCGGCTACTTTGACTTGCATTTCGTCACCGGCCGGGCCGACGGACTGCAGTTGGCGCTCATCGGCCGCGTCGGTGATTCATGGGATAAGGGAAGTGTGCAGCTGGACATGTCGTACCCGATCCGAAAGCTGCTTTTCAACGCCTTCGACATCTACGCCCATGCGCAAATCTACTCCGGCTATGGTGAAAGCCTGCTGCGGTACAATGAGAGCGATACGACGTTTCGCTTCGGGATTTCGCTGGTGCGATAGGGCGGGTAAGCCCGGCTTCATGGAGGGCGGCTGTCCCCAGCCGCCGCGATCATCACAAGCCCCCGGCGGCTGAGGACAGCCGACCAAAGCTCTATTTCTTAACCACCAGCGTACCCGCCATGATGTCGTGCAGCGCCTGCTTCTTCTCGGTGAAGGCGGCCATGATGTAGCCGATCAAGAGAATGATCGCGGAGATATATTTCCCAAAGTGCCGTCCCGTGGCCCGGCCGAAGGAAATGCGTTGACCGGACATGTCGGTCACCACGATTCCCAAGGCTCGCTTGCCGATGGTCGCCTGAGCGGCGCTGGATTCCTGAATGGCTTCATATAGCCACGCCAGGACGTATCCGATCAACGTGGCGACCACTTGGGCTGCCCCTGTATCGCGGTTGCCTGAAACCACCACGTAGCCAAAGCCAATGGCGAAGCCAACCCCAAAATTGATTCCCGCGACAATCAACCCATCGAGGAACGCAGCGGCAAAGCGGGCGCCGAAGCCGGCGTACTGTTGCACACCAATCGGAGCGCTCTGATACCCAATCACGCCGCCTGGGAACGGCTGCATATACGCCGGTTGCGCCGAGGCGGCGAAGAGGCCTTGCACGGTGGAGGCGGCGGCCCAGTTCGGCATGCCGTCGGACCAGACCATGTCTCCCGGCTGTAGTTGCCCGCTGGCGGCCATTTGTTGCAGGGCTGCGAAGGGAACCGGCGCTGGGCCTGGTTGGCCGTTGGTCGTGTAATGCCAACTCGCCGACTTGGGCGCGGCGGCGAAGAGGCCTTCGATGGTGGACGCTGCCGCCCACTGCGCCATGCCGTCGGTCCAAACCATGTCTGCCGGTTGCAGTTGCCCGCCGGCCGCCATCTGTTTCAGGGTTGCGAAGGGAACCGGTGCGGGTCCCGGCTTTCCGCCCGTCGTGTAATGCCAGATCTTCTGTTTCGGCGCGGCGGCGAAGAGGCCTTCGATCGTGGAGGCCGCCGCCCATTGCGCCATGCCGTCCGTCCAGACCTGGTCGGTCGGTCGGAGCTTACCGCCGGCAGCCAATTGACGAAGAGTGGCGAACGAAACCGGGGCGGAGGATTGCTTTCCACCCGCCGTGTAATGCCATTGTGAATCGCTCATACAGAATCCCCATGCGTTGGTTCGACTGATGTCGGTTGCCTGCGCCTTGCGATCGCATCTACCCCGACGCGATCCAGACGTGGCGAAATCAGCTCCAAGGGTGTTCGGCGAAGAAGGTAAACGATGACCGCCGTCCACGCCAGCAATACCACCGCTGCCGACATGTTTTGCCAACTGGTCAGGTTCCATACCCAGTCGGTCTTATATCCCACTTGCGAGACCGGCCAGAAATAGTGGATTTTCCATCCCGGCCCCGAGCCAAAATAGTCCATTACCAGATGGAGGTGGAATAGTGCCAGATAGACAGGAAACGTCAACCGCTTCCGTCCCCCGATCGCCGCCAGCGCGCCAGCCGTCAGCAGGCCAAAGAACACGTTGTGGCCGAGGATGTGATGGAATTTCCAGTACCAATCTTCACCAAAAACAAACCCGATCCCATCGACGTCGGGAATCGCCGCCGCGATCATGCAGAACAGCCGTTGCTGTTTGTTCAGTGGGAAGCAGTTGCCGATGCACCAGCCGGAAAGGATGTGTGTGGGGATGTGCATCGGAAGCGATCATACCGTATCCTCTGTATCGCACCGATGGAATAGGAGAGTGGCGACATGTCGTCCTGGGAACCCGTGCGTTTAGCGTCGGTCGGATTGGGCGGCTACGCAGGGGCGATGTGCGAACATTTTGCGCGAGTCGCGGGCGAAAAAAGCCCGCCGATCAAGTTCGCCGCAGTTTGCGAACCCGATCTCAAAACCCACGCCGATCGCGCTGCCAAGCTTCGCGCTGCGGGCGTGAAAGTGTTTGCCGATCTGGATCAGATGCTGGCCGAGCCGGTGGAAGCGGTCTGGCTGCCGATCCCGATCGACCTTCACCGCCCGTTCACCGAGAAAGTAGCCGCCGCCGGCAAGGCGGTGATCTGTGAAAAGCCTGCCGCCGGATCGCTGGATGATTTGGAGGGGATGATCGCCTCGCGTGACAAGTACAACGCGAAAGTCGCGATCGCATTCCAGGATATTTACGACGACGTGAACCTGGCGGTGAAGAAGCAACTGCTGGCGGGCACGATCGGGAAGATCAAGCACGTCACGCTCCACGCCTGCTGGAGTCGTGGCGACAAATACTACGGCCGAAGCACCTGGGCGGGGAAAATCAAACGCAACGGCGCGTGGGTGATGGACAGCCCGGCTTCCAATGCGCTGGCGCATTACATCAACCTGGCGTTGTTCTTCCTGGGGGCGACTGAACGCAGCATGGCCGAGCCGATCTCGGTGTCGGCTGAGCTTTATCGCGTGAACCCGATCGAGACTTACGACACCTGCTCGCTCCGCGTGATGGTGGAAGGGCAGATCCCGTTGCTGATTCTGCTCACCCACGCCTGCCAGCTCTCCATGCCTCCACGAATCGACGTCGAAGGTGTCCGCGGGAGGATGCGGTACACTGCTACCGATCAGGCAACGTTTGAATCCAATAGCGCGCATAAGACTTTTTCACTCAAAGGCGATAATCGCGGGCAGATGATTCACAAGCTGGCCCGCTGGGTGCGTGGTGTGGGGGATGATCTGGTCGTCTCGCTGGAGATGGCCAGAGCGCATCTGAAAGTGGTCAATGGTGCCTCAGAAGCCGCCAGGGTTCATCCGATCGCCCCGAAGTATGTTCAGGTGATCACCAAGTCCGAAGGCGACAAACTGCGGGCAATCCCGGATATCGAGGCGGTTCTGGCCAAGTGTGCTACGTCGAGCGAAATGCTCAGCGAGTCGGGCCTGGTTCCGTGGGCGGTCCCGCCGGGGATTAAGAGCATGGAAAACTACTCTCATTTCTCTGGACCGCGTCAGCAATTTTAAGTACAGAAAGCTGCGAGCGGGAGGATATAATCTATCGTCCCGCTCGCATGGCTTTGCTGGATGGCTACTTGAACAAATGCGTGCCGTGTGTCATCGCAGCGCCTGCCCGGAGGGCGGCGACAATCAGCGTGGTTTCGGCCAGATCCGTGTCGGTCGCCCCCGCTTCACGGGCTCGGCCGACGTGGAGTTCGAGGCAGTACGGGCACTGCGTCGTTAAAGCGACGGCGATCGCGATCAGCTCCTTGTACTTCCGCGGGATCTGGCCGTTCTCAATCGCGGCGGCGTCGAAGGCGACGAACGTGCGGAAGGTTTCCGGGGCCAGATCGCCCAGTTTTGAAAACTTGGTTAGGTTCTTCATGTCGTACATGACTTACTCCTTGATCGAAGACTCAAGCGGCTCGGCCGGCGTGACGCCACGCCCGATCCGTATCCGCCGGAGCGAATCTAACGAAGTGGCGGCGCGGGCACAGTGGACTCCGAGTCCACTCCGGGGAGTACTACGAGTCAACCGCGTACGATGAAAGAGACTTTTATGCAGCAAGCGCAGTCCAAATCGTTGTTTGAAATCCTCGGACTACCCGACGAGCCCAAAACCGGCCGCGAGCGACTGGTGGCGGCGGCGGTGGAGCTTTTTTATCGGCAGGGGTTTGGCGCGGTGGGCGTCGATCAGGTCATCGCCAAGGCCGGCGTGACCAAGACGACATTTTACAAGCACTTCGAGAGCAAGGACGACTTGATGGTCGCCGCCGTCCAGCGGCGCGACGAGTGGGAGTCACAGGGATGGGATCGCGCAATCCGCAAGATCGCCGGCGACGATCCGGTCGGCCAGTTGCTCGCAAAGTTCGACGTGATGGATCTCTGGTTCAACGACCCCGAGTTCCGCGGCTGCATGTTCATGAACGCGGCGGCGGAGTTTCCCAATCCGCACGATCCGGTGCATCAGGCGGCGGCGTCGTTCATTTCGAAAAATCGCAACCAAATCCGCAAACTTTCGTTAGACGCCGGCGCCAGCGCCGAGTCGGCTGAGGCGTTTGCGGATCAGTACATGATGATTGCCGAAGGGGCATTCATCCTCCGCCAAACTCAAAGCCGAAACGATGCCGCGAAGATCGCGAAAACCTCCGTGGAACTGCTGGTGGAGAAGTACCTGAAAGGCCCGGTATCGGAACTGCCCGCGACGCCTTCGGTGAATTAGTGTCCGTCGATCCGAGATGATGTTGCATGGGCTACCAGCCCATGCCCAAATGCGTTGTTGGGGCGATCGCATTCGATGAAATCAAAACGTTGTTTTGGCATGGGCTGGTAGCCCCTGGGACGCCACGACTTGCCGACGGCTTGATTAATCTCTACACCTATTGGCGTGACAAATACCGCATCCCCTCGCACGCAGCGCGTCGCCACGGGCTATCTGATCCTTGCAACGGTCTTCTGGGGATGCAGCTTCACCTGGGCGAAGTACCTGGGCGATTTTGCGAATGCCCGCCTGGGTTTGCCCGCCAGCTCCGCCGCCGGGCCGATCTACGTGCTGGCATTTCGCTTCACGCTGGCGGCGATGGTGTGGTTTGCGATCTTTCCGCAATCCCGCCGCGGCTGGACGTTCAAGAGCCTCGCCGGCGGGGCGTTTCTCGGGGTGCTGCAGGCGATTGGGATGTTCCTGCAGATGCTGGGCCTGAATCTCACCGCGCCGGCCGTCAGTGCTTTTTTGACCGCGCTTACGGTGCTATTCGTGCCGATTATCGTCGCCGTCTGGACGTTGCGATTGCCGCCCTGGGGAATTTGGGTCAGCGTGGTGCTGGCCACGATCGGCATCTGGATGCTGACCGGAGCATCGCCCGCCGGATTCGGCCTGGGCGAACTGCTGGGGCTGGGTTGCTCGCTGGCGTTTTCATTCTACCTGATCGGTGTGAACGCCATCGTCCCAAGGGATAACCCGTTCCGCATTACCGGCGTTTCGGTCCTGGTGACGGGCTTGTCCGCCTTCGCGGTGCTGCCGTTTATCCTTCACCGCGGCGGGGCGATGGATTGGTCGATCCCGCTCGCGCACGCCGCCTGGCCGCGCTTGCTGTTGCTGATTGTATTGCCAACGGTCGCGTCGTTCGGCATTCTCACGTTTTACCAGCCGAAAATCACCGCCACGCGGGCGTCGTTGCTCTATTTGCTCGAACCGATCTTCGCCGCCGTGTACGATTACGCCGAAGCCGGGAGGACGCTGACGACCTTCGCGATGGCCGGGGCGGGATTGATTATCGTCGCCAACGTGCTGGTGGAGCTGGCGGGGCAGTTCAAGTCAAAGGAGTGAATCGCCATGCCGCTCTTCACCAAAACCCCCGGCGGATATTTCGTCGCCCACAACGCTACGCTGACCGGCGAGATCACCATCGGTGCGGAAACAAGTTTCTGGTTCAACGCCGTCGTCCGCGGCGATGTCGCGCCGATCACGATCGGCCGGCGAGTGAATGTGCAGGACGGCGCCTGCATCCACTGCGATACCGGAGAGGCCAACGTGATTGAAGACGACGTCGTCATCGGCCACGGGGCGATCGTGCATGGCGTGCGCGTCGGAGCGGGGTCGCTGATCGGCATGGGGGCGACGCTGCTCGGGCGGTCGGATATCGGCAAGGAATGCCTGATCGCTGCCGGTGCGGTGGTGTCGCCGGGGATGGTGGTGCCTGACGGTTCGGTCGTCATGGGCGTGCCCGGCAAAGTCGTTCGGCCGGTGCGGGAGGCGGATCTGCTTTACATGCGACGACTGGCCAAGCACTACGTGCTGCTGGCCGAGCGATACGTGAACGGCGATTTTCAGCGGCAGGACCTTGCCGGATGACCCGGGCTTGTCATTGGTTGCCTTGCTCTTGTTTTCCGTTACGCTCAATCCATGCAGTTGCGTCAGGGAATCCAGGGTTTGGCAATGCTCCCGCCCGGGCTGGTGGTGTCGGTGGGCAATTTCGATGGCATGCACCTTGGCCACCGCCGGATATTCGAGCGGGCCCGCGAGCTGAAAGCCGCTGGAGCGCAGGGGATCGCGGTGGTGACGTTTGAGCCGCATCCGCTGACGGTTTTGCGACCTGAGCTTGCCCCGCCGCGATTGGCGACACTGGCGATGAAGCGGGAATTACTCGCCGATGCCGGAATCGACTATCTGGTTGAGCTTCCCCCCACGTCCGATGTGTTGAATGTAACGGCCGAGCAGTTTTGGGCGGTGTTGCGCGATCAGACCAAGCCTGCGGTGTTGATCGAAGGTGCCACCTTCACGTTCGGCCGAGATCGCGCCGGGACGATCGATCGCCTGCGCGAGTGGTGCAAGTCCAGTCCGATCGCCTTGCACGAGATCGAAGGGGTTGATGCACCGTTGCTGGATATGCAGGTTGCCGCGGTGAGTAGTTCGCTGATCCGATGGCTCCTCTCCCACGGCCGAGCACGCGACGCCGCCATCTGCCTGGCCCGCCCGTATACGCTCCGAGGCCCGGTGGTTAAAGGTTTCGAGCGCGGCCGAACCATCGGCGTGCCGACGGCTAACCTTCTGGTGACCGAACAACTGATCCCCGCCGAGGGTGTATACGCGGCCCGATGCACGGTCAATGGCGTTACCTACCCGGCTGCCTTGAGCATCGGCACGATGCCCACGTTCGGGGATCATCCACCTCAGGTGGAGGCGCATTTGATCGGCTTTGATGGCGATTTGTATGACCGAACGATCGACCTGCAGGTGATCGACTGGATCAGAGATCAGCGAAAGTTCCCGACGCTCGATCTGCTGAAGCAGCAACTTCAAAAAGACATTGCAATCGTGCGAGAACTTGCAATGCGGGATCGCTGCCTTCCCCTGGCGCGACTTACACTTGCGTGAACCGTTTCCTTGTTGACGTTAAGATCGCCCCCATGTCAAACGCAGCCCAGCCCGTCGTCGATCATCTGGCCAAGGCCAAAAACGTCTTGATCACCACCCATGTCCGCCCCGATGGCGATGCGCTGGGTTCCACAGCCGCATTATGGCTTGCGCTGCGGGCCAAGGGAATCGCGACCAAGGTGCTGCTGTTGTCGCATCTGCCGACGAAGTATGCGTTTGCGTTTACCGATGTCGGCGTTGATTATTTCGATGTTGAAAAAGGGTTCTCGGCTGACTTCTCGCTCGATTTTTATGACACATTTTGCTCCGTTGATACCGGCACTTGGTCGCAGTTGCCGGGGCTCAAGGATCGAGTGCTGGCGTTCAAAGGGCAGAAGCTGGTTGTCGATCACCACCTGACACAGGAAGACTGGGCCGACCACAAGTGGGTCAACACCAAGGCGGCGGCTGCGGGTGAAATGGTGGAGGAACTGATCGAACTGCTCGGCGTGCCGATCGACGCGGCGATGGCCAAGTCGCTGTTTCTGGCGATCGTCTCCGACACCGGCTGGCTGCAGTTTTCCAACACGACGCCCAACACACTGCGACGCGTGGCAAAGCTGATCGAAGTGGGCGTGGACACCGATCGAATCTACCAACTGATCTACCAGAACGAACGGCCGGAGCGCATCGCATTGCAAACCCGGGCGATGCAATCGCTGGAATTACTGGCAGGCGGGAAGCTGGCAGTGATGACTATCCACAAAAAGGATTTCGCCGACACCCGCGCCGGCGTGCCCGACACCGAAGCGGTGATCAATCAGCCGCTGCAGATCAAAACCGTGCAGATGTCGATCGTGCTGACCGAACCCCCCGAGGGCGGGCCGATCCGCGTGAGTTTACGCAGCAAGGGGCAGATCGACGTTGCCCATTTCGCCCAGCAATTTGGAGGCGGCGGTCACGCCCGGGCGGCGGGGTGCAAGCTGGAGGGGACGCTACAAACCGCACGGGATCGGGTGATGGTGGCGGCGGAGCGGGCGATTCAATCTGCCAAACCCGAATGACGAAGCCCGAATGACGAAAAAATCGCGGTTTATTCGTCTTTCGTCATTCACTCGGATTTCGGGTTTCATCATTCAGGCTTTACCCACATGCTAACACGTTGCTGAATGGTGAGTCCTACCGCTATACTCATTACCATGGCACAAGTCCTTCTCAACAAAGTAGAAAAGACATATCCCGGTGGTTTCCAAGCCGTCAAAGGAATCGATCTGGAGATCAAGGATCGCGAGTTCATTGTGCTGGTCGGGCCTTCCGGCTGTGGCAAGTCCACAACGCTGCGGATGGTCGCCGGGTTGGAAGAAATCACCGGCGGGACGATTTCCATCGGCAATCGCGTCGTGAACGACGTGCCTCCAAAAGATCGCGACATTGCGATGGTGTTTCAGAACTACGCCCTCTACCCGCATATGACGGTGTACAAGAACATGGCGTTCGGGCTGAAGCTGCGGGGCATGCCCAAGGCGCAGATCGACCAGCGCGTGCAGGAAGCGGCCAAGATTCTCGAAATCACTCACCTGCTTGAACGCAAGCCCAAGGCCCTGTCCGGCGGGCAGCGCCAGCGCGTCGCGGTTGGTCGCGCGATCGTCCGTGAGCCGGCGGCGTTTTTGTTCGATGAGCCGCTCTCCAATCTCGATGCTAAACTCCGCGTCACCACCCGGGCCGAACTCAAGCGGCTTCATCAGCGGCTGAAGACCACTACCATTTACGTCACCCACGACCAGGAAGAGGCGATGACGCTCGGGGATCGCATCGTCATCATGAAGGATGGCATCATCCAGCAGTCGGATACCCCGCTGCGGACGTACCAACGTCCCACAAACCGCTTTGTAGCCGGTTTTATCGGTATGCCGCCCATGAATTTCTTTGACGGAGCCATCAAGCTGGTCGATGGGCGGATGATTTTTGAGGAAGGGAAGCTGACCAACACCCGGGGTGCCGACGCCAAAGCCGAGGCCGCCATCAAGGGCAAGGCCGATTCAGATGAGCCTGTCGTCATGGTCGGCGAGTTGACCTTGCCGGGTAATGGGTTTACCCTTGTTATCCCTGATCATTTGCGAGATGCGCTGGCCGGTAAGGTTGGCGGTCATGTGGTGCTCGGGATCAGGCCGGAGCATTTCCACCTTCAACCCACTGCGGGCGGACAGGAAATGCGTGTGACGCTCAATGTGGTCGAACCACTAGGAAACGACATGGACGTTTACATGAGCACGAAACTCAACGACCACGTGGTCGGTCGAGTGGAAGCCACCAGCGGCCTGGAAATGGGCGCGGCGACGGTGTACGTCGACGCAGCCAAGGTCCACTTTTTCGAACCCGGAGCGACCGGGATGAACTTAAGCCTCTCGAAAGCATCGACCCATGCGAATGCATAAGCATGGGCCCATCTTCGACCGGGCGCTTAGCGCCACGCATATCCAGGAGGTTTCTGGATAGGCGTGTGTGTCTTTTCAAGTTCGATCGAAGAACTGGGCTGCCCAATGGGCGGCCCGATTTGTTTTTTGTGGAGTGATGGTGGATTGTTGAACGTGGATTGTAGAAATTGATGGGAAATTCAAACATCTTCAACAATACACAATCTACATTCCACGGTCACCCTTTGAGTTAAAAACTAAATAGAGGAAACACAACATGAACGCAGAACTTATCCGTATCGTCGATGGCATCGCTCGAGACAAGAACATCGAGCGCGAGCAGATCTATACCGACATCGAACAGGCCATCGCTTCCGGTCTGCGCAAGCAGTTCAATACCGAAGATACGAGCGAGTTCACCGTTCAACTCGACCGGGGCACTGGCGTGATCAAGGCGCAGCGACAGGGCGTGGAAGTGCCGCTGACCGTCGTCGGCCGCATCGGCGCGCAGACCGTGAAGCAGGTGATGATCCAATTGATCCGCCAGGACGAACGCGGCAGCATTTACGAAGAGTATAAAGATCGTGTCGGCACGATTGTGACCGGCACGATTGCGCGGTTTGAAGGCAGCACGATGATCGTTTCGCTCGGCCGAGTGGAAGGCATCATGCCGCGATCCGAGCAAATTCCGGGTGAATCGCACGATCCGGGCGAGCGCATTCAGGCGCTGATCCTGGAAGTGCGCGACACGCCCAGCAGCATCAAGATCATCCTCAGCCGCAGTCATCCGGAACTGATCCGCAAGCTGTTTGAGCGGGAAGTGCCCGAAGTCGGCGAGCGGACGATCGAGATCAAGGCGCTGGCCCGCGAGCCGGGACACCGCACGAAGATCGCCGTCACGTCGATCGACACCAAGGTCGATGCCGTGGGTGCCTGTGTCGGCGTACGCGGGTCGCGAATCAAGAACATCGTCGACGAGCTGGGCGGAGAGAAGATCGACATCGTCCGCTGGAACGAGTCGAGCCAGATCCTGATCGGCAACTCGCTCAAGCCGGCCGAGGTTGTGGAAGTGGCGCTGTGCTTCGAACTCGGCCGAGCAACGGTGGTCGTTAACGACGATCAACTGTCGCTGGCGATCGGCAAGCGTGGCCAGAACGTGCGACTGGCGGCCCGGTTGACGGGCTGGGACGTCGATATCCTCACGCCGCCGGAATTCCGGGCCGGTGTGGAGCGGCTGGACATCACACTCAAGAGCATCCCCGGCATCACGCAGGAAATGGTCGACAAGGTGATCGCGCTGGGCCTGATTGACGTGCGCGACATCGAAGAAGTCGGCAAAGAGCCGCTGATGGAAACACTGGGACTGGACGAAGCAACGGCCGAGCTGGCGGTGACCAAGTGCGCCGAACAGGCGAAGGTGGTGGCGGTCGAGATCGAAGCCAAGAAGAACGCCGACGCCAAAGCCAAAGCCGCCGATGCCGCCATCAAGGCCGCGGAGAAGAAAGCCGAACTCGACGCGTTCCTGGGCCTGACCAAGTCCTCCGCGGCCGAATCGGGCGAGGCGAAGATGCCCGGCGCATTCGAGAGCAGCGAAGGCGGCTCGCCGGAAACCACGACACACGATCTGACCAGCGCCAACCGCGACGAACTGTCGCCCGAGGAGCTTGCGATCAGCGGCGTGCGGGCCAAGACCGGCACGACCGAATTGACCGACGAAAACGACGAAACCGCCGCATTGGCCGAAGGCCGCGAGGTTCCGCCGAAAGCGTGATGAAGAAGTTGCTGGTTGTTAGTTGCTAGTTGTTAGTGAGAACCGCTTTTCACCAACGACTGGCAACTAGCAACTAGCAACTAACAACTGGAGATGATTTTGGCTAAGACGACGAAGAAGGCTGGCATTCGGGTAAACGCCCTGGCTCAGGAGCTGGAAGTGGAAAGCAAGGACATCCTTGCCAAGCTTCGCAGCGAAGGGCTGGACTGGGCTCCGAACCACATGAGCACGATCACCCTCGGGCAGGCCGAGACCGTGCGCGAATGGGTGATTGCCGGCGAGATCCAAAAGATCGCAGGCGGCAGCGTGGCCACGGAAGTCGCCCCCGGGGAAGCACCCGCCAAGCCCAAGCCTTCGCGCAGCCGAGCGAAGAAGAAGGGCGACGAGTCCGCGCCCGTGGCTGACTCGCAAAGCGATACCACAGAAACCAATTCGCCCGAGGTTGTCGAAACGCCCGCACCGGTGGTTGAGGTGCCTGCGCCGGCTGAAACCGCGCCCGCACCCATGCCGATTGCGGAAGCTCCGCCGGAAGCTCCAGCCGCTCCGTCGATCGCCGCCACTGCCGCGCCGGCGGTGCCCAAGCCTGTTGCGCCCAAAGCTCCTTCAATCCCGGCTGCTCACACGGTGCCCGGTACGGGACATGCCGGTCACGGCCCGGCGCATCCGCCGCACGCCGCCCGGCCGACAATTACGCTCGCCAATCGCGGGCAGGTCGCCCAGCCGCCGCCGGAACGCAAGCCTGTGGTCGTCGCTCCCCAGTTGACGACGCTTGCCAAGCCGACCATGCAGGGCCCGAAGGTGGTTCGCGTGGAGAAGCCGGACATCGTTGCGCCGCTTCGCTCGCGAATGCGCCCGGGTGGCCCGGGGCAGCAAAGCGATGAACCGGCGTTCACGCAGGCGCGCCCGACGACCGGCCGCGGCGTGAAGGTCATCGATGAAGAGGACGATGGAGAGAAGAAGAAAGCCGCCGCCAAGGCCGGCAATCGCACGCTGTCCGCCCGCCGTCGTGGACCGGACGGCCGTCGTGGCGAGGCGATGGAGAAGCTCAAGGAATACACCGAAGCCGACCTGATCGAGCGCCGCGACCGTCTGAACGCCGCGTCGGCCAGCCGTGCGTCGTTCGACAGCCATCTGAAGAAATCCAGCGAGCGCGGCACGCACCAGCAGGCCCGCAGCACCATCGAGCGCGGCGAGCCGGTGCAGATCGAGGAACCGATCACTGTCAAAACCCTCGCTGCGGCGCTGGGTATCAAGACCAACGATATTCTCAAGAAGCTGATGAGCCAGGGCGTGTTCGCCAACGTCAATCAGGGATTGGACGTCGATACGGCGGGAATGATCGCGCTGGAGTATGGCATTGAGCTGAAGATCGCCAAGCAGACCACGTTGGAAGAACAGTTCCTGAAGGAAATCGAATCCCGCGTGTCCGATCCGGCCAACCTCAAACCGCGTGCGCCGGTAGTGACCATTCTGGGCCATGTCGACCACGGCAAGACCAGCCTGCTCGACAAGATCCGCAACGCCAACGTCGCCGCCGGCGAGGCGGGTGGCATCACGCAGCATACGGCCGCGTGGATGGTTGAAGTGGAGGGCTCCGACAAGCAGAAGAAGCGCGTCACGTTCATCGACACGCCCGGCCACCAGGCGTTTACCGCCATGCGTGCCCGCGGCGCCAACATGACCGACGTCGTCGTCCTGGTGGTCAGTGCTGCCGAAGGCGTTCAGCCGCAGACGGTTGAGTCGATCAACCACGCCAAGGCCGCCGGTGTGCCGATCGTAGTGGCGATGAACAAGATCGACCGCCCCGACGCCAACGACCAAAAAGTGCTCGGCGAACTGGCCGCCAACGGCCTGAACGCCACCGAGTGGGGCGGCGATACCGAAGTCATCCGCACCAGCGCCACCACCGGGCAGGGCATTAAAGAACTAATCGAAATTCTGGATTACCAGAGCCAACTGCTCGACCTCAAGGCCGATCCAACCGCCGCCGCTCGCGGCACGGTGATCGAAAGCCGCGTGGACGAAGGTCTCGGTTCGATCGCCACCGTACTCGTGCAAAACGGCACGCTGCGGGTGGGCGATGTGATTCTGTCAGGCCCGAGCTACGGCCGAGTCCGCAGCCTGCGGGATGACATGGGCCGGGCGATTACCGAAGCCGGCCCGGCCATGCCGGTGATCGTCAGCGGACTGGCTGATTTGCCGGGCGCGGGCGAGAAGTTCTTCGTCGTCGACGATGCCGATCGTGCCCGCGAAGTCGCCGAAGACCGCGCCGTCCGCGCCCGCCAAATGCAACTGGTCGGCCAGAATCGCGTCACCAACGAAAACCTCCTGGCGACCATGCAGGCGGCCGACGTGCAGACGATCAACCTCATCATCAAGGCTGATACCCAAGGCTCGCTTGAAACGCTCGTCGCCACCGTCGGCGGGCAGAACACGACGGAAGTCAAAGTCCGTGTCATCCACAGCGGTGTGGGTGCAGTCAGCGAAAGCGACGTAACTCTCGCCATGGCCACCAAGATGAAGGCGACCGACAACCGGATCGCCATCATCGGATTCCATGTCGTGCCCGAAGACGCCGCCCGGGCGCTGGCCGAGCAGAATCACATCGACGTCAAGACGTACCGCGTGATTTACGAGATCTTCGACGATCTGAAGAAGGCCTTGAGCGGCATGCTCACGCCGGAAGAACGCGAAAAACTGCACGGCCATGCAGAAATCCGCCAGGTGTACAAGTTCAGCAAGGTCGGCTCGATCGCCGGCTGCATCGTCACCGACGGGCACATTCAGCGAGGCAGCAAGATCCGCCTGATCCGCGACGGCAAGATCATCACCGAAGACCTGTCGATCGAAACGCTCAAGCGCGTGAAAGACGACGTCAAGGAAGTAAAGAGCGGCCTGGAATGCGGCATCAAACTGGCCGGCTACGACGACATCAAGCAGGGCGACCGGCTTGAGGCGTATGTGAAGGAGACGTTCCAGCGGACTTTGTAATGCAGAATGATGAATGCAGAATGCATGATGCAGAATTAAATTCATTCATCATTCTGTATTCATCATTCTGACTTTTCTATGGTTGTTGGAATCCTGCAGCTGGAAATCAGCATCCCCGACGCCATGTCCCTCAAGGACAAGCGCCGGGTGGTGCTGAGCCTGAAAGACAAGATCCGTCACGGGCACAATGTGTCCATCGCCGAAGTGGGCGCTCTGGACGAACACCGCCGATCCGTGATCGGCATTGCCATGGTGGCAAATGATAAGCCGTATGTCGAAGGCGGTTTGAGCAAGCTGGTTGATTTGGTACGAATGACGGGAAATTTGAGTCTGATTGATTATCAGATGGACTTCATGTGAAGGAATTCTGAATTCTGAATGCTGAATGCTGAAAGATCTTCTTTCAGCATTCAGCATTCAGAATTCAGAATTATGTAATAGTGTCTCGACGAACCGAAATGCTCGGCAGCACGATCCAGCGGGAGCTGGCGCTGATCATCCTGCACGACTTGGACGATCCGCGCATCACCGGCTTCCCCAGCATTACGCGGGTGGAAGTGTCGCCGGACCTGTCGATCGCCGATGTTTACATCACGATCATGGGCACGCCCGGAGCGCAAACCGCCGCGCTAAACGCCCTGAAACACTCGGCCGGGATGATGCGGACCCGGTTGACCAAGGCGCTGACGCTCCGCGTGGCACCGTTCATCAAGTTTCATATCGATGAACAGCTGAAGAAGGAACTGAACGTATTGAACCTGCTGGACAAAGTCCGCCAGGAAGACGCCGCGCGGCATGCCCAGCCGCATCCTGAGAACGCTGACGCGACGACCGACGCTACAATTGACGCCTCCAAGGAAGAATCAACGAAAACGCAAGAATGAAGAACGCCACTAAACACGCTGATACTCTTAAATCGCTCTTTAAGAAACTGGTCAAGGAGCACAAAGCCCCGCCGATCACTCTGGTGCCCGCAGTCGAGGCATTGGTCCGCGGCGTGATGAGCTATGACGTTTCCGACAGCCGCGCTGAAGATGCCATGAAAGCCATCCAGCGCGAATTCGTCGACCTCAATGAACTCCGCGTCGCCACCGACCTGGAAGTGCAGGCCTTGCTCGGCCAGCGCTACCCGGCCATCGAGAAGCGCGTGGCTATGATCACGCTGGCGCTGAACAACATCTTTGAGCGTGAACATACGCTGAACCTGGAGCGTCTGAAGGAAGTCAGCAAGCGCGATGCCCGCCAGTTCCTTCGCGAACTGCCCGACCTGCACCCGTTCGTCGATGCGTATGTGATGCTCTTCAGTTTTGAAGGGCATGCGTTCCCGATCGACAACGAGATTCTCGCGTTCCTGGTGGACGCGGAAATCATCGAAGAAGGCACAACCCTGCAGGACGCGCAGAAATTCGTCGAGCATCATCTAAAGGCTGATGAGTGCTACGAGTTCTATTACGCTCTGCGGAACAATAAGAAGAAAAAGTGAGAGGAAGTTGCCAGTTGTTAGTTGCTAGATGCTAGTGAGATTCTTACTAACAACTAGCAACAAGCAACTGGCAACCTATCAACCATGACCGACAAACTCCCCGATTCCACGCTCCGCCTCGGTTTGCCTAGCGGGTCGCTGCAAAACGCCACGGTCGATCTGTTCGGCCGCGCGGGTTACAAGGTGTCTATTGATAGCCGCAGTGTGTTTCCGAAGGTGGACGACGACAAACTGTCGGCCGTGCTTTTTCGGGCTCAGGAGATCAGCCGCTACGTGGTGGATGGGATCATCGACTGCGGGCTGACCGGGCACGACTGGGTCGTGGAAAACGGCAACGAGGCCGACATTGTCGAAATCTGCGAACTGGAATACTCGCGAGCCAGTTCCAATCCGATCCGCTGGGTGCTGGCCGTTCCGGAAGAAAGCGAAATTCGCACGGTCGCGGATTTGGAAGGCAAGATCGTCGCCACCGAACTGGTGAACGTCACCCGCCAATACTTCAAGAACAAAGGCGTGAAGGTATCGGTCGAGTTCTCGTGGGGAACGACCGAAATCAAAGCCCGTTTGCTAGACGGCATCGTGGATTGCACGGAAACCGGCTCGTCTCTACGGGCCAACAATTTGCGGATCGTCGACACGCTGCTGCGCAGCACCACGCGGTTCATCTGCAGCAAGGCCGCCTGGGCCGTGCCTTGGAAGCGCGAGAAGATGGAAAACATGGCCATGCTCCTCAAGGGCGCGATCGACGCCCGGGCGAAGATCGGCCTGAAGATGAACGTGCCCGAATCCAAGCTGGCCGACGTGGTGAGTTTCCTGCCGGCGGAAAAATCACCGACAATTTCGCGTTTGTCCGATGGGGATTGGGTGGCCGTCGAGGTCATCCTTGAGGAGAAGCAGGAACGCGAGCTGATCCCCCGGCTGAAGCGCGCTGGCGCGACGGGCATCATCACGTATCCGCTGAACAAGGTGATTGCGTAAATGGGTTGGGTAGGACAGACATTCCTGTCTGTCACGAGACGAGGTACACCTCGGCTCGTACAATGTTGCCTCGCCGCATGGGTACGGACGGACGTGTACGTCCGCCCGTGACAGACAAGAATGTCTGTCCCACCGCATGCCTGGCGAAGACTGGGTGCTGTCATGCTCAAGCGACGCCTGCCGATCCTACTGTCCGCTGCGGTTCTTGCCGGGTGTGCCGCCCGACCCGCCGTCACGCAGAAAGCCGTCTCCCCTCTGCCGGCCGTCGCTACCAAACCGACCGACCCCAAAGCCAATCTACCTCTGTCGGACATTCAGCCGGCGATCACGCTACCCAAGCCCGCCACCCAGCCGACCGAGAAGCCGTCGCTGGAGGCGATCGAACTGTACGCCCGGGCACGCGATGAATACCTGCAGAATCGCCGGTTTACTGCTATCAACAATCTGGAAAAAGCCATCGCCGTCGATCCGACCAGTCCGGAACTACGTCAATCGCTCGGGCGGGCGTATCTCGGGTCGCAGCAGTTCAGCGATGCGTCGATCGCCGCGCTGGAGAAGGCGGTTGAGCTTCAGCCCGACGATCTGGACGTGCAGTTGCTGCTCGGCCGGCAGTATCTGGCCAAGAATGATCTGCCCAAGGCGATGACCGCGCTCCGCCGGGCGATGCTCACCACCGACTACGGCAAAGGTGACGACCAGGCCGCACTCACGGATTTCTTCCTCGCATCAGCATTTCAGCGATCGGGCTTTGATCTCGCCGCCATCGATCGTTACCAAAACCTGCTCGATCACACGCGAAGCCCGGGTCCGAATATGCGGGGCAACCCCGAGCTGAATTACCTGATCTCCCGTCCCGATTCGATCTACCTCGAAATCGCCGGCCTGCAGGAAAAGAACGGCCAGTACGCATCCGCCCTGGACAACTACAAGGCCGCCGCCGAGCGGAATGGCGACAACTACGAATTGCAGGAGCGGATCGTTCGGATGATGATCGCGCTGCGCCAGCCGCAGGCCAGGGATCGTGCCGCAGCGTTGGTGCGGCAGTTTAATGCCCGGTTGGATGCAATCATCCTGCTGCGCGACGCCTACCGAGCCGGCGGCAACGAAGCAGGCGCGGTCGATATCCTTCGCAAGATGCTCGCCGAGCAACCGACGAATCGGTCGGTGCTGTTTGCGCTCACCGGAGCGCTGCAGCAGATGGGCCGGGCGACCGAGGCCCGCGATCTACTTCTGCAAACCACCCGGGCGAGCAAGTTCCCGGTCGATATGGTCGCCAAACTCCAGCGGTTGTACGAGGTGGAACGGGCGTGGCAAAAATCAGTTTTACTGCTGATCGAAGCCTCTCATCAGCGCCCGGATTTGGTGTCGCGATTCGCTTCGCTTTGGACACGTCAGATGCGGTATACCTCGCGACAGCGAGTGCGCCTTTCCGATCTGCAGGCGCTGCAGGTACCTGCTTCCCAGCAAGGGGCCAAGCAGTTCTGGATCGCAGCGATGTCCGAAGTGCTCGGCCGAGACACGCTGGCCAAGTCGGCGCTGCAGCAGTCGATCGATGCTCAGCCGCCGTTCGTTCCGGCGTATCGCATGGCGCTGATGGCGGCATTGGCTGACGACGATCAGCCTGCGATCAAATCGGTCCTCGACCGCGCCGCCGCCGTCCCCGCGCTGTCGGCCGAGCTGAACGGAATCGCGCTGTTGTCGCAGAAGAATGACGCTCAGGCCGAGCAGGCGTTCCGCCGGGCCATTGAACTGGGTGCTCACTCACCGAATCTGCAGGATGCCTTGGTTGACGCCTTGCTACGCCAGAATCAGGACGACAAAGTCGAAAAATTGCTGTTGGAGATCATCAACCAGTGGCCCGACTTCGAGCCGGCGTATTTGCAGTTGATCGGCTTCTACTCCAGCCGCGGCAAGGACAACCAGACTGCCAAGACGATCGAAACCTGGCTGACGAGCGATCCGTCGAGTGTTACAGCTCGCCTGTTTCAGGCAAGGTTCCTGATCGAAACCCGCAACCCCGACGCCGCCGAGAACGTGTTTAACCTGTTGATGGTGGAGCACAGCGATGACCCTGAAGTGCTGGGCAGTTTGCAATCGCTCTACGCCCAGCAGGGCCGGCTTGATGTGCTGGCGGTGAAGCTGAGCGCCATCTTCGCCAAGCAGCCGGAGAATCGTGATCTGCTCGACAGCTTGGTGAACGTGCAGTTGGCCGCCCATCGTGTGAACGACGCTGCGAGGCTCGTCGATGCCGCCCGGATCACCTTCGCTAACGATGCGGATGGTCTGTATTTCGTGTCGGGCTTGTACCAGCGTCTGGACCAGAAGCAGTCGGCCGAGGACACGCTCAACGCAGCGCTGTCGGTTGATCCAAAACACCCCGGTGCGAGCAACGATCTGGGCTACAACTGGGTCGATGCCGGAAAAAACCTCGACAAAGCCGAGGCTTTGGTCCGCAACGCTGTCGCTGCCGAGCCGGACAACTCAGCGTACCTCGACAGCCTCGGCTGGGTCCTCTACAAGCGCGGCCAGTTCGCCGAAGCCGTAACTTACCTCCTCCGCGCCGCCGAGGGCAGCCGCCCCGATCCGGTCGTCCTCGATCACTTGGGCGACGCGCTGTACCGAGCCAACCGCAAAGACGACGCCCTGACCCACTGGACACGCGCCTGCGAACGCCTCGAGAAAGTCGGCACGACCCGCGACGACCTCAAGCAACTGAAACTGCAACTCAACGCAAAAATGAAGCAAGCCAAGGAAGGCTCGCCAGTCAACGTTGCCCCGGTGATCCAAACGCCGGCATCGCAGAATCAAGCGAAGGGGACGGGACGCGAGCAGGGGTGAGGGTCGTCGCTTACCCGGTGAATTCCTCTGCCCCTCCGGGGTAGTAGTGCGATCGGGATTTCGTTCCGCGGGTTGCGCCCGACCGCCTGCAGCGGGCTAGTTTTCACCCGTGGCTACAGGCGGCTGCCCCGTTGGGGCAAATACGGTCTTGCGCGGGTAAAATGCCGCTGGTGATGGCGGTTCGGATTTGGGTTTCGAATTGGCCCGCCAACTAAAGTAGCAATAGCCAGTCTACTTCTCCACGCCTTCCGGCGCCTGCGGAACCGTGTCTTCCATATCGCCGGCGTCTTTGGATTGTTCGAAGTCCATCAGGAAAAAGATGCGAGACATCGCTTCTTCACCCAGGCGTTTGCGAAGGATCGAACGGGCTTTGCGGATGCCCGTTCGGCGGCTGACGTGGGTCAGGACGATGTAGGGGTTTTTCAGCTTGGGGAAAAGTTCGACGAAGTGATCGACATGCAAGTGCCGGCCGGCCTTGGCGTTGGCTTTGTGGATGGGTTCGAAGAAGGTGCATTCGGTGATCAGCACCTCGGCGGTCTGCACGTCGGGGTGATCGAAGACCTCGCCGGCGGTGGTGTCGCCCAGGCAGGCGACGAGCGGGACTTCGACGCGGTATTGGATTTCAATGCCGTCCTTTTTCATCTGCGCCAACTCCGGGCCGGGCTTGCCGATCAGTTCGGGCTTGAGCTTTTCGCGGATGCTGACCAGCGAGTAGCCGAGGCTGACCCCGCCGTGATGGGTGGCGAACGCCCGGATGCCGAAATCGCGGCGGGGCTCCCACATCTGCCCGGCGCTGATCGGGATCAACTGGTAGGGCGTACCCTGGCGCTCGACCTCCCGCCAGCACTTGAGCATCGCGTCGACCGGCCGTTCCAGCTCACGCGGGAGGACGATCGTGCCCGGCTTCATGCCTTGGAAGTACCGCTGCGACAGGTAGTAAGGCAGCCCGGCCAGGTGATCCATATGGCCGTGGCTGATGCAGACGAAGTCGCTTGTGAGCGTGAAATAAGGAGCCCGGCCGATGTCGAAGCAGACGTTCAGCTCCGGGATCTGCGTGACTGTTTCCTCGCCGGCCACGCTGTAGCCGATCACGTGGACCTGCCCGAGCTTAAGCTTGGCGAATCTTTGAACAAGGAACGACTTCTCCACCATTCGGGGGAGACTACAGGGGTCGAGTGGCTCTGTCGAGACGAGGAACCCGAGCGAACAATCCAGGCTGCAGAATGAGATCAGTGAATTGAATAAGGATTGGGGGCTGGCTGCGTAAATGGTTAGTCTTGAAGGGGGTATTTGAACCGATTGCAAAAACTCTCAGAAATCCCGCATTTCCCTATTGTCTAACGCACCTCAAAAGACCGAGGACACAGGGTATTTTTGCGTTTAGGTCCGGTAACGTGTATTTTTTAGTTACATGCAATGTCCGTTCTGCAAGGCTGACAAGGAAAAGCTGAAAGTGATCGACTCGCGCGCCTGCGATGGCGACAAGTCGATCCGTCGGCGGCGGGAGTGCCTTAGTTGTGGGAAGCGGTTTACCACATACGAACGGGTAGAAGAAAACGTCCGGATCACCGTCATCAAGAAGGACGGCCGGCGGGTGCCGTGGGATCGGAGCAAGATTCTGGCGGGGCTCGAGCGGGCGTGCTTCAAGCGGCCGGTGGCGGATAGCGAACTCAACCGTATCGCGGACGAAACCGAAGAAACCATCTTCGCCCGCTTCGACCGCGAAGTCCCCAGCGCTGCCGTCGGGGAAATCGTCATCGATAAACTCCGCCGGCTGGATCAGGTGGCGTATGTGAGGTTTGCCAGCGTTCACAAGCGGTTCAAAACACTCGAAGAACTGCTGGAAGAGGCCCGAACCGTGATCGATGCCCGCCGGTTTGATGACGATCCGGGACAGGGAAAGCTGTTCATCGACGAATCCGCCGCCGAACCGCCGGCGGCCAATGGGGCGCCCAAGTCGCGCACCAAAGCGAAAGTTGCAGCCCCCGCGCCGGCCAACGATAAAATGCCCGGGGAGTCTTAAGAGCGTCTGAAAAGAAGCAAATGAGCGTCAAGAACCCAAGACCGCCAAGTTGATAAGAATAGGAAGAATAGGCTTTTTCATACTCGGCGTTTGAACTTGGCGTCCTTGGCTTCTTGGCGTTAAATCGGTCTTTTTGTCTGGATCCCCCCGAACTCACGCAAGCGATGGAAAAAGTCCGATAACACACAGAGGCAACACCGATGAATCACCGGCTAATCCAAGCGAGTTTGCGACGCTTCGCGATGATCGCGACTACCTTCGCGATCGGGCTTGCTTGCGTCTCGTGTGGCGGCGACGACAAACCCCGCCCGGCCGCTCGGACCATTTATCCCGAGTTGGGTGCCCGCAAGGTACCAGATTTCCTGCAGGGAACCATCTACCAATATACCGAACTCCGCAACGCCGAGCCGTACCGCGTGGCCGGCTACGGGCTGGTCGTGAACTGCGATCCGCTGCCCAACAGCAAGATCACGCCCGGCGCGAACCAATACCCGACGAAGGTTCGCGATTACATGATCAACGAGATGATCAAGCGGGGCGTGGGAAGTCCGAACAAGCCCGGGTGGGAAAAACTCTCGCCGCGGGCGATGCTGGACGATGTACGCAACTCGATCGTGCTGGTGCAGGCGCTGATCCCGCCGGGCGCGCGGGCGGGGCAATCCTGCGATGTCGAATTGGCCGCCTTGCCGGGCAGCACCATTGTCAGTTTGGCGAGGGGTTCGCTGTACCAGACCGACTTGGCTCCCCGAGGTGGCGATCCTCGTGCACCGGGAGCGGCCATCAACATCATGGCCAAGGCGCAGGGGCAGGTATTCGTCAATCCTGCGCTGTCGATGAATGTCGACAAAGGCACGCCCGGTCAGCGGGTCGTGCTCCGCGAAGGGCTGATTCTTGACGGCGGATACATCACGCAGGACCGCCCGTTGGTCTTGCAGATCCGCACGCCTCAACTTTCATTGTCTCGTCAGATTCAGGGAAGGATCAACCTGGCGTTCCCCGCGACCAGCGCGTTAAAGCTGACGGCCGTCGCCAAGGATGAAGGGCTGATCGAAGTGTATGTTCCGGAACGTTTCAACGGCGACTGGGAGCATTTTGCCGGCGTAATCAAATATCTGTACCTGAGCGTCAATCCCGCGCGGCAGGCGAAGATGCTGGTAGAAGAGGCGCTCAAGCCCGGTGCGCCGCTGATGGATATTTCGTATGCTTGGGAAGGGCTTGGGAAAGACGTTATACCGTACATCGCGCCGTTGATGAACGACCCGCGAGGAGACGTCTCATACGCCGCCGCCCGCGCTGCCGCGTTTGCGGGGGATCGGTCGGCCCAGGACGTGTTGCTGAGAATCGCGGAAACCGCGCGTCACCCGTTCCAGGTCAATGCGGTGCGTGTGCTGGGCGCATTACCCACCGCGCCCGAGACGAGCCTGAAGCTCCGCGGGCTGCTCAACTCGTCCGAGGCTCTCGTGCGACTGGAGGCGTATCGTGTATTGTCGAAGAAGAACGATTCGGCCATCTATACCCGCGTTGTAGCCAAGGGAAACGAGAAGTTCGTGCTCGACCTGGTCCCCAGCAGCGGCCCGCCGATGATCTACGCCAGCCGATCCGGTCAGCCGCGGATCGCGGTCATGGGTGCCAAGGCGCAGCTCACACTACCGGTGCTGTTTTCGGCGATGGACAATCGGCTGATGATGACCTCGCAGGAAAAGGACAACGGTATCGTCACGATTTTCTACCGCGGCGAGGAGTTCCCCAATCCCGTGACTGTGCTTTCCCGTCCCGATCTGGCGGAGATCATCGCCCGCCTGGGCGGTGAGGGTCCGCCAGAAAATGTAAACTTGGACTTTGGATACGGCGATGTTGTTGCTATGCTGCAGTCATTGGCCGACTCACGGAAGCTGGTCGCGAACTACGACGGGAAGCAAGTGAACGCGACGTTCATGCTGCAGCAGTTGCAGCAGATTCCCGACGAGATCCGATCCGCTCCGCCGGTTCCCGGGCCAGGAAGGCCCCAAGTCGAACCGTCCGGAGCGACGAGTTCGTCGAATTGATCAGGGAAGTGAAAAGCGACGAGCGACGAGCGATGAGTAATGCATCGCCACGCATGGCTCATCGCTTTCCGCTTTTCACTTTAGTGTTTTCCGGTCATGGAGGACCGCCACATCATGCGTCTGAAAAAGCTTATCCTTCACGGGTTCAAATCCTTCGCCGACCGTACCGAATTCGCCTTTGATGCGCCGATCACCGGCATTGTCGGGCCGAACGGTTGCGGTAAATCCAACGTTGTTGACGGTTTCAAGTGGGTGCTCGGCGAGCAGTCAGCCAAGTCGCTCCGCGGCGAAGCCATGATGGACGTCATCTTCAACGGCAGCGGCAACCGCAAGCCGGCCGGGATGGCGGAAGTGACGCTGGTGTTCGACAACCCCAAGCGCGCCGACGATACCCGCGTGTTGAACCTCGACGTCGACGAAGTCTCCGTCGGCCGGCGACTGTACCGCGACGGGACGAGCGAATACCAGATCAACAACGCCACGTCGCGTCTGAAAGACATTCGAGAACTTTTCCTCGATACCGGCGTGGGCGTCGATGCCTACAGCGTCATCGAGCAGGGCCGTGTTGCCGCGCTGCTAGAGGCCAACCCCGAAGAGCGCCGCCTGATCTTTGAAGAAGCGGCCGGCATCAGCAAGTTCAAACAGCGTAAGAAAGAATCCCAGCGGAAATTGGAAAAGGTCGACCAGAACCTGCTCCGCGTGAACGACATCGTCGCCGAAGTCGAGAAGCAGCTCCGCAGCGTGAAGATCCAGGCAGGTAAAGCTCGCAATTACCAGGAATATAACGATCGGCTGTCGGGGCTGCGGCTGACGTACTCGCTGCAGGAGTATCACACACTCATTCAGCAGGTGACCGTTCTCGACAAGCAGCGTGAAGATGCCCAGTTCCGCCTCGACGACGTCGCGGGTGATCTGGCCAAGAGCCAGAATGAACTGGCGATCCAGCGTGAAAACTTCGACGCCCTCAGCCAGCGCCGCCAGCAGGTCGAGTACGAACTCGTGCAGGCCAAGGCGCAGATGCAGTCCGCTCAGCAACGGCAGAGCTACGCCAGGCACCAGCTCGAACAGATCGCCGAGCAGCTCGCGACGTTTGAAAAAGACCGGGCCGAGATCGAACAAAAGCTGGCCGACGTGACGGCGTCTTTGACGGCCGAAACTGAAACCCTCGCCACACTGACGGCCGACCTCGCGTCGCACTCCAAGCACATCGATGACCGGCAGCAGGAATTCCGCGACGGGCAGTTGACGCTGAACCAGCTCAACCAGCAGATCGAGCAAAACAAGGCTGCGATCCTTGACCTGATGCGCAAGCTCGCCAGCACCAACAGCCGGCTGGGCGCGATCGAGATCGAGAGAAAGAACATCACCGCCCAGCAATCGCGTCTGGCCGAGCGACGGCGCATCGTGATGGGCGAGATCGAGACTCTCGAAGCCGCCCGAGGTGAACTGCAACTGAAGCTCGAAGCGGCCGTGGCGCACATCGCCGATCAGCAGGGCAAGTTTGAAGCCAAGAAGGCCGAAGCGGCCGCCCTCGGCAAGCAGATCGCGCAAGTCACCGAACAAATGGGCGCCGCCCGCGAACACCGCAGCGGCCTGCTCTCGCGTCAAAAGCTGCTGAGCGACCTGGAAGCCAAGCGCGAAGGTGTCAGCGAAGGCGTGAAATCGGTTCTTCGCCAGAAGGAAGCCAGCTTCCCGTTCATCAAGGGCCTCGTGGCGGATGTGTTGCGGGTGGATGTTGAGCACGCCCATGTGATCGAAGCCGCTCTGGACGGCCGCGATCAGTGGTTGATCTCGACGGACACGCCGGCATTGATGGCCGCCCGCGAGGCGTTTGAAAACCTTGAAGGCCGAGTGAACGTCTTGAGAGCCGACGAGTTGCTTACCCGTACCACGGGCCTCCGGCCCGTGCCTGCGGCGTCTGGAGTCGAAAACTCACCGTTGTCCGAACGCACCCAGCACGGGCCGGAGGCCCGTGGTACAGGTGACGTTTACGACTGGAACCAGCACAGCATTGGCATCCGCTTAGCGCTCGATCTGGTTCGCTATGAGCAAGATGATGCCCCCGTCGCCAAGCTTCTGCTCGGCAAAACGGTGATTGTTGAATCTTTATCCGACGCGATGGCGTTGCACCATTTCGGCCCGGCCGGGTTCCGTTACGTCACCCACGCCGGTGAAGTCATCGAAGAGGGCGGCACGCTCCGCGCCGGCCCGCTGACGGCGGCGATGGGGCTCCTTTCTCGCCGATCAGAACTCGAAGCCATCGCCCAGCAGATTGCTGAAGTCGACGCCCGTATCGCGACGCTCTCGCAGCAGATCGCCGAGGGCAACACCCAAGCCCGTCAGCTGGAAGAGGAAACCAACTCGCTGCGGAACGCGGTCTACCAGGCCAACACCGTCAAGGTGGAGTACACCAGCCAGATCAGCCAGAACGGCGACAAGCAAAGCCAACTCCGACGCGAGCAGCCGGTGCTCGATCGCGAGTTGCAGATGTTCCTCGATCAAGCAGGCAAACTGACGGCCGAGGAAACCAAGCTCACCGAGCAGCGGCAAGCGTTCGAGACCGACCAAACCCGCCGGCAGACGCTGGTGGAGGAATCCGCCTCCCGGCAGACGTCGCTGGCGGAAGAACTCAAGCAGATCGGCGAGCAACTGACGGCCGAGCGCGTGCTGCTCGGTCAGATCCAGGAAAAGCAACTCGCCAGCCAGCAGGCCGTCCAGCGGCAGACCGCCGCCAAGGCCGAGCTCGTCCTGCAGGCCGAGCGGATCGAAAAATCCTCCGCCTCTATCGCGGGTCGTCGCGGGCATGTCGAAAACGAACTGGCCGACGCCCAACACGCCGAAGCCGCTCTCGAAGCCGCCTGTCACGAGTCGACCGCCACGCTCGAAAGGCTCACGGGCGAAGTCAAAACCGCACAAGAATCGGTCTCGTCGCTCACCCGCAAGGTCGACCAGCTTCGCGGTACACACGGCGAGATCGAATCCGAACTGCACCAGGCGCAGATGAAGCTCAGCGAACTCAACGTGCGCGTTGAAAATCTCGTCACCCGCACCCGTGACGAACTGCAGCTTGACATTCCCGCCAAATACGCCGAAGGCTACGAACCGGCCGACATGGACTGGGACGCCGTCGCCGCCGAGATCAAGGAACTTCGCGAGAAGATCCAGCGGCTGGGCAACGTCAACCTCGAATCGATCGGCGAGCAGTCGGCGCTCGAAGAACGCAGCACGTTCCTCAGCACACAGTTGGCGGATCTGTCGTCCAGCAAGCTGCAGTTGGAAGAGCTGATCGACACGATCAACAAAGAATCCAGCGTCCGGTTTGAGCAAACCTTCAACGCCGTCCGCGACAACTTTCAGGGCATGTTCCGCAAGCTTTTCGGCGGCGGCAAGGCCGACCTGTTCCTCGAAACCGAGCTGATGGAAACCAAGCCCAAGCTCGACGAGAACGGCCAGCCGCTCCCGCTCGAAATGCGCAAGATCGACCCGCTCGATGCGGGCATCGAAATCATTGCCCGCCCGCCGGGCAAGCAGCCGGTCAGCATCAGCCAGCTCTCCGGCGGCGAAAAGGCGATGACCTGCATCGCGCTGCTGATGAGCATCTTCAAGAGCAAGCCCAGCCCGTTCTGCATCCTCGACGAAGTGGACGCCCCGCTGGACGAAGCCAACAACCAGCGTTTCGGTCTGATCGTGCAGGAGTTCCTGTCGACCAGCCATTTCATCATCATCACCCACCACAAGCGCACGATGCAGATAGCCGACATCCTGTACGGTGTAACCATGCAGGAACAGGGTGTCAGCAAGCGAGTGGCGGTGAAGTTCGACCAGGTCGGCAGCCAGGGCGAAATCGCCGAACACGCAGCGGCCTGAAAGGGTCAGCCCGGGATGGGCGAGCCGAGCAAAAATTAGCGGTATGTTTGATTGGAAAGGATGAGTCGATGGGCGCCCGTCCTTATTGGTACATCGTGCCGTACGGTGGCGATCCGCAGCGAGCGCTGGATCTACTACGTGAACGCGAGTTTCTTGCCGGGCGATACAATCCGGTCATGAGCGATATTCGTTTCCCGATCACGCCCAAATCTCCCGCTCCGGGGTGTAAGCATAAGAGCATTGATCACGCATTGCAGCGTGCAAAAGAAGAGGGTACCCGATCGATACTCGACATCTCCCGTGTCGGCGAGCAGCTGGGCTACGGGGTTGCTTTCCCATTGCCAGTGGACGAGCTAAATCGACTATTTGGCACACCTTTCCCATCCCGCGACGAAGCGATCAAAGACCTTCCCTTCCTCCGGAAATACCGAATCGAACGCGGCGAAGCGATCTATTTCCTGATTTATGACCACGATCAGCCAACAGAAATCCTCTTTGCCGGATATTCGTTCGACTGACGATGAATCACCGCCGGGCCCGATAAGCGGTTTCCGCGTTGATAAAGCGGGTTTTGTTTGCAGGCCCAGCGGCTGGGCGTATAATCGGGGTTCGCCCGTATTGGATCGATCCATGGCGGGCGAATAAAGACATGAAACGTCCCCGCCGAAATCGTTCGATTGTGATCGCTTTGTACCTGAATGGCGGGCTTTTGGCCTGTATTCTGGTGGCTTTGCTGGCTCGCGGCTCTTCGGGCCCCGTGTTGACCGCCCCGGCGATGGCCGACCAGGGCCAGATCGGTGGCGGCGGTGGGGTGTATCTGATGCCCGGGCAGATCGCACCGAATGTGTTTGGCGTGTACATGCTGGACATCGACGCGCAGACCCTGATGGTCTACCAATACGCCCCCGGCGAGCATCAGCTCAGCCTCAAGGCGGCCCGGTCGTACCGACACGACCGCCGATTGCAGAATTTCAACACCGGTTCCCCCACCCCGGCTGAGGTGAAGGAACTACTGGAACGAGAACAACAGCCCGCCCGTGGTTTGGGTTCAACGAACTCAACACCGGGGGCCGATAAGTAAGTGCTGAGTTCTGAGTGCTGAGTTGGTTCTTAGCACTCAGCACGCATTACTCCGCATTGTCTTCAAGGAGACGCACCATGATGGCCAAGATGTTCTACACGCTTGAAGAGACCAAGACCGCCCTCGGGAAGACCGAGGAGGAGATCAAGCAGTTTTCGCGTGAAGGACGCCTACGCGAGTTCCGCGATGGGCCGCGCCTGATGTTTAAGGCAGATCAGGTTGATGCGCTCAAGAATGACATGGGCAGCATGGATCTGGGCGTGTCCGACACCGGCGCTCCGATCGGATTGGCCGACACCGGTGGGATTGGGTCGGGCATCGGCTCGGGCATCGGCTCAGGCCTTGGTTCGGGCGTGGGAAGCGGGATCGGGACCGGGATTGGCAGCGGCATTGGTTCGGGTATCGGCAGCGGAATGGGCACGGGCGCGGGCATCAGCCTGTCTGAAGACTCCGGGCAAAGCTCTGGCGCGGGAATGAGCCTCAAAGACGACACTGCGCTGGCTGCCGATCTGGGCTTGTCAGGCTCGATGGGCGGCGTGCCGTCGCCGGGGCGTCCCAGCGGCGGGGCGGGCATGATGGGCTCGGGGCTTTCCGGCTCGATGACCGGCAGCCGGCTGGGCGTGAACGTCCTCGGCGAAGAAGCCGAGCATCACGATCCGATGGCCCAAACCAACATCGCCCCCGCGATCGGCCGCGATCAAATCAACCTGGAAGGCGTCGGCTCGGGATCGGGCCTGCTCGATCTCACCCGCGAATCCGACGACACCAGCCTGGGCGCTGCACTGCTCGATGAAATCACCCCCGGCTCCAAGCGTGGCGGGACGGATACGATGTCCGGTACTTCCAGCTTTGCCGACCTCGACGCCCCGCGCGGCGGCGTCAGCCGCGGTGCCGCGCCGATCTACGTCGAAGCCGAGGATGACATGGCCCCTGCAATGGGTGGCATGGCGCTGGGCGCATTTGTCGTGCTCCTGATTGCCTTGCTGGTTCTGGCCTCCGGCGTGGTGGGCGCTTCGTCCGACATCGCCGTGAAAATGAAGGAATACACCGTCTGGGCCCTCTTCGGAATCGGCGTGGCGGTCGCCCTTGTCTTCTTCGGCGGCGGAATGCTGCTGGGCAAGGCGATGAAACGATAAACAAGTGACAAGTATTGAGGGGCAAGGGGCAAGTGAAATACATTTCACTTGCCCCTTTCCTTTTGGTTATTTGCGTGGTTCAAGTACTTTGACTGGAGGTTGATTCATTGACGATCGGGTCATTGACGATTGGAAGATGCCGTTTTCAATCGTCAATGACCCGATCGTCAATGAACCAATTCGCTCACCTTTCAGCCCGAACCGTTTTGCCCCCTCCCGGATTTTCCACCCTGACAAAAATATCCGGCAATTTTTGCGTCTTTGCTCTTGCAATTATATCGCCGTGCGGCAAGATATTCTGAATACTCGGGGAAGCGATTCCCTGACCTGTATCAATAACCGCACATTACTGCTGCTTTGCCGCGGCAGATCGCCGGTGGAATCCGGCGAACCTTTATCAAGCATGGAGGCTTGCTCATGTCCAACGTCACCCGGAATGTTACTCGTTATCTTGGCATTGCTGCCATCGGTCTTTCGCTGACCGGTTGCGTCACCCAGGAAAAGTACAACGCACTGAAGCTTGACCGTGATCGCCAGGCCGAACAGCTGGCGAAGGCCCAGACCGATGCGAGCACCGCATTGGCTGAAGCCGAAGCCTACAAGCGTCAACTGCAGGCTCTGATGGACGCCCAGGCCGGCAAGGACGGCTTGGCCAGCAACTACTCGCAGCAGTTGATCAATCTTCAACAGCAGTTGGATGAAGCCAACCGCAAGTACGCCGATGCGATCAAGAACATGGGTTCGGTCGGCACGGTGTTGCCGGTTGCTCTGACCAACGAACTGCAAGCCTTCGCCAGCGCCAACCCTGATCTGGTGGAATTCGACGCCGCCCGCGGCATCGTGAAGTTCCGCAGCGATCTGACATTCGACACCGGCGATGCGACCCTCAAGCCCAAGGCCAAGGAAGTCATCACCCGCTTTGCGAGCATCCTGAACTCGCCAGCCGCTGTGAACTACGAACTGCTCGTTGCCGGTCACACCGACAACGCTCCGGTCGCCAACCCGGCCACCATCGCCAAGGGCCACAAGGATAACTGGTACCTCAGCAGCCACCGCGCCATCTCGGTCGGTTCAGACCTGATGCACAACGGCGTGAGCGCCCAGCGCCTGGGCATGGTCGGCTACGCCGATCAGCACCCGATCGCGGCCAACTCCAGCGAAGGCGGCAAGGCTCAGAACCGCCGCGTTGAAGTCCTGATCCTCCCGACCACCGTCCGCGGCGGAGCGGTCAGCTCCACCCCGGCTCCGGTGAGCCGCAAGGCTGCTCCGGCCCGGAACCTGAACAAGGACACCACCTCGGTCGGCCCGTCGATGAACAAGTAATCATCGCCTGACCCCCGAAGGCCATAAGCCAACCGCCCCGCGAGAATGTCTCGCGGGGCGGTTTTGTTTGTCGACGGCGGTAATTCACGATAAAAGAATCGCGTTCCCCTTTTGACTCCTGCCGTCATCGAGCCGGCTCGCGACTCCAACGTGACATGAATTGTGCCACGCTGAGCCATACGGCGATTGCGAAAATATCCAACCATTTAATGACTTCGCCAACAATCTCGGTGCGGTGGGGTGATCGTCCAAAATAGCCTAGACTTAAAACTAAAATGCCGGGATCGAAGTAGAAGAGGTAGCGATAAATCACATCAGTATTAATGAAAAAAAGACCCCACGCCGGAACCTTGGGAAATAGCATTCGTTCGCACCCAAGAGAAATTTGAATCCCTGCAGCAATAGCTAGTGGCGCGAGCACGCCCAGTGCCGCTGCTCTTGGCCCGCTGCTCCGCAATGCATTGTAAAGTGGTACGCATCCCAACAGAATGACGATCGATGAACAAACTGCTAGCATAGGACCGGCATAGTCGCCGGGATATGGGCCATACCAAATATACCAGGCACCTAAGTTCACAAAAAGTCCTGTTGCTGCCGGCTGCAAATGCAGTGGCATGGATAGGCACAATGCACCAATCCCGATTGCGACCAACGCAGAGACGAGCGCAAATTCCGGGATGCCCAATACCAGCACGGTGTAGCTCAGTATCACCCCCCATCGACGCGTCCAGTCAAGCCGGGTCTCTCTTCGACCTCGTTTCCTTGAAAACAGGAGTACGACGCCGATACAAAATGCAAAATAGGAAAACAACCAGGGAAAGCAGGTATCTTCGAGCGACATCCTGCCTTGGGCTTTGATAAAAGTGGGTACAGGAATCTGCTCAAACCACTGATAATAACGAAGCAGAGTCACCACGGGTATGAGTACGAGCACCCACACTCCGGTCAGGATACGCCGTCGCCATCGCGGATCACTGTCGCGCCACGCCGGACGGCGCGGCAAGGACAGCAATCGCCGGGATTCTTCGACGGCCATCCCGCATTCGGGGCACCGACCTTCCGGCGACTGTGCACGCAGGTCGTACCCGCAATGATCGCATGCTAAAGGGAGTAATGACGATGATGGTGCCTCAGACACTCCGGCCTTTAGATTGAGTTATGTCGACACGATTTTCTTCTGAGTTTCGATCACGAATACGCTTCCAAAATTCGTTTGATGATCATCGATGTGCTTCGACCATCGATGAGCGGCGCCAGCGCCACGCACCCACCGCGGGCTTCGACGATGTCCCAGCCGACGACTTGTTCTTTCTTGTAGTCGGCCCCTTTCACCAGCACGTCGGGTTCGATCGCCTTGATCAGTTCGATCGGCGTGTCGTCGTCGAACCGCACGAGGTAGTCGATGCTTTCCAGTCCTTCGAGCACGCCGATGCGGTCTTCCTCGGTGACAATCGGGCGTTTTTCTCCTTTGAGCCGTCGGATGCTGGCGTCGGTGTTCACGCCGACCACCAGCAGGTCGCCTTGCTCGCGGGCGAATTTGAAGTATTTCACATGGCCGAGCGTCATGATGTCGAAGCAGCCGTTGGTGAAGACGATTTTCTTCCCGGCCGCCCGGTGGCGGGCTAGTTCGGGCAAGAGCAGGTTGAGTGCCCGTTCTTTTCCGAGATGTTCATGCACTTCTGAGAGCAATTCCTGGATGATTTCGGCGGGGGTGATCGGCACGCAGCCGAGTTTTTCGACTTCAAGCCCGCCGGCGACGTTGGCGATGGCGACCGCCTCGGCCCAGGTGGCACCGGCCAGTCGTGAGACGCAGATCGCGGCCAGCACCTGGTCGCCGGCACCGGTGGCGTCGGCCACCTGTCGCGGGCGACTGGCGAGCAGGCGTCGCTAGCCTTCGCGGGTGGCGAGGTACGAACCGAGTTCGTTGAGCGTAATGATGACCGCGTCCAGATCGCACTGCCCGAGCAGTTTTTCCGCCGCAGCTGCATAGCTTGCCGGATCGCGGACGCTCATGCCCGTCGCCCGTTCGGCCTCGGGGCGGTTGAGCTTGAGGGCGGTAGCGCCACGGTACTTGCCGTAGTCGGCGAGGTTGGCCGGGTCGATAATCACCGGAATGTGCCGGGCGCGGGCCAGGTGGATCAGCTTCGCGCAGACGTCGGGCGTGAGCACGCCTTTGTTGTAGTCCTCAAGGCAGAGCAGTTGAGCGCCTTCCATCGCCTTGGCGGCGCGGGCGATCACCTGTTCGGCAGCGGCGGGGGAGATCGGGCCGTTCTGCTCGATGTCCAGCCGGATCATCTGCTGAGGCGTGCGGTCCTGCGACGAGCCGAGCAGCCGTACTTTCGTCACCGTCGGCCGATCCGCCAGCTCGATCAACCCATCCGCCGACGCGCCGCACCCGGCGATGTGCTTCCGCAACTCAACGGCCGACTCGTCCTTCCCGATCACACCGATCGCGGTGACCTTCGCCCCCAGCGCCGCCAGATCCGCCAGCACAAACCCCGCACCGCCGAGTCGGTATTCGTCGTGATGGAAGTGGATGACGGGGACTGGCGCTTCCGGGCTGATCCGTTCGGTTCGGCCGAAAATGTAGCGGTCGAGCATGAAATCCCCGACCAGGACGATCTTGCTCTGGGGGAGGTTCTCGATCAGTTCGATGAGGCGAGTGGACATACCCGCGATTGTACCCGCTGGCCAGCACCCTCACGAGTGGGCGGGCGTTTCCCTCTCCCGGTACGCCGGGAGAGGGGGCCAGAGACCGTGATCCGGCGAGATTAGCCCGGAAACCTTTTCGGCTTTCGGTCGTCTCAGTAAAGAATAGTCGCCTGGCGAGCGCGTGGACGGTATCCTTATGCCAGTCAGATCCATCAGGCGGAAATTAAAGGAACAACAAATGACTAAAAAATGGTTCACAGCGGCAGCTTTGTCGATGGCGGTAGCAGGTGTATCGCTGCCGGTGGTTTCTTTCGCGCAGGAAGCGGCCCCCGTGACGCAACCCGCCGCTGCCCAGCAGGCGGACGTGCCGGTGAAAGCGGTCGTGCTCTTTTCGTCGGGGGTTGGTTATTTCGAGCACTTCGGCAGCATCAAGGGGGACGGCTCGACCGAGCTTCGCTTCAAGACCAACCAGATCAACGACATCCTCAAGTCCCTGATTCTTCAGGATTTGGACGGCGGACACGTCAACACCATTCAGTACCCGTCGCAAGATCCGATTTCGAAGACGCTTTCCAGCTTCCAAGTCGATATTTCTGCCAATCCGCCGCTGGCGGAGCTGTTGAACCAGTTACGCGGGGCGAAGGTGTCGATCGTTGGCGCGGAGGGGAATCTCGAAGGAGTCGTCCTCGGGGCCGAGTCTCGGCAGGTGCCAGGTGGGAAAGATGCTGAGCCGATCCACGAATGGGTCGTCAACCTGCTTGGAAAGGGGACGATTCGTCAGATCAACCTCAATAAGCTCACCAGTATTACGTTGGAAGACAAGAAGTTGCAGGACGAGCTCGACCGAGCGCTGGCGGCACTGTCGCAGGCGCGCGATCAGGACAAGAAGCCCGTCACGATTAACTTCACCGGCCAAGGCGAACGCCGCGTGCGGCTGGGATATGTCGTCGAAACGCCGATCTGGAAAACCAGCTACCGGCTGATCCTTGGCGAAAAGCCCAAGCTGCAAGGCTGGGCGATCGTCGAAAACCAGACCGACAACGACTGGACCAACGTGCAGCTTTCGCTGGTGAGCGGCCGGCCGATCAGCTTCGTGCAGGATTTGTATCAGCCGCTGTACATCCCCCGCCCGGTGGTGAAGCCGGAGCTGTTTGCCAGCCTCAAGCCTCAGACGTATGAAGGCGGCGTGGACAAGGCGGATGAGGAGAAAGCCGCGAATTTCGGAGGCGCGATGCCCGCCCCGGCGGCGATGGCACCGATGCGTAAGGGGAAGGGTGAAAAGCCTCGTGCTGGCCGCGTAGGTGCCGGCGCTGAGAACGCAGCGGCCGAGGCGATGCTCGACGCGGCCGCGCCCCCTCAAGAGCCGATGGACGCCACCGCCAGCGTCCAATCCATCGCCTCGGCCAGCAAGATGGGCGAGCTGTTCCAGTACACCGTGGGCAACGTGTCGTTGCCGCGCCAGAAGAGCGCGATGATCCCGATCATCACCGACGACATCGAAGTCGAAAAACTCTCGATCTACAACCAAAGCGTACTGGCCAAGAACCCGCTCAACGGCGCCCGGCTCAAGAACACGACCAAGAACCACCTGCTGCAAGGCCCGATCACCGTGCTCGACGCCAACAGTTACGCCGGCGATGCCCGCATCGATAACGTCCCGCCGAGCCAGGAACGGCTGCTGAGCTACGGGATCGATCTGCAGATGACTGTCGATGCTTCGCAGCACAAGCAAAACGCCTCGCTGCTGGCCGGCAAGATCGTCAAGGGCGTGCTAGTTCTCACCAACAAGAGCATCGACGAGCAAACCTATCTGGCCGACAACAAGAGCGACAACGAGAAAACTCTGGTCATCGAGCACCCGCGACTGGGTGGGTGGAAACTCATCGAAGGTGATAACAAGCCGATCGAAACCACCGACGCCCTTTATCGCTTCAAAGGCAAAGTCGCCTCTGGCAAGGCCAGCAAGCTGGTGGTGAGGCAGGAATACGTCACGGATCAGCAATTGGCGATCCTGAACTGCGGTTTGGACGAGCTGTTGATTTACTCCCAGCGTGGCGAGATCGACCCGAAAGTGCGGGAAGCGCTGGTCGATGTGATCGCCAAGAAGCAGGCGATGGAAGCGATCAACCATCAGATCGCCGACCGCAACGCCAAGCTCGGCCGATATCCGGGCGAGCAGCAGCGGATTCGAGAGAACATTAAGATTTTCGATCCTCAAAGCGATTCCCGCCGCAAGTTGCAGGCGAAGCTGGATAAGCAGGAAACCGAGATCGAAACCCTGCAAAGCGAGATCGGCGACCTGCAAAAGCAGCAACAGCAGAAGCAGGCAGAATTTGAGAAATCACTGGAAGGGTTGAACGTAGGGTAAGTCAGAAATCGCCTCCCTCGCCCGCGTACCCGCGGGAGAGGGCGGGGGTGAGGGTTCTGCTTCGTTCGCGGAAAGGTCCACGAATTAAGAGAAACTCCACGAATGGGATATCCCCGTTCGTGGAGTATTTGTTATTTCTGCAGTTATCTGCTATCGAAGCAGAACCCTCACCCTAACCCTCTCCCGGAGTACCGGGCGAGGGGACCAAATGGCATAATGTGTCGCCATGTCGCAACCCCCATTCCCGCCGCCGATTCCGCCACCGATGCAGGTGTTGTCGTATACCGAGCCGTCAACCTCGCCAGCCAGGCCGGCGGCGATATCGGTCATGGGAACCCTCGCGATTGTGTTTGGCACGGGCGGGATCGTCGCCGGGTTCATCGGCTCGATGATGGCACTGATGTTTGTGACGGCCTCGACCATGCTGGGCAACCTGCCGACGGTCACGGGCGATTTTGCAGGCCCCAAGGGGTTTTACGTCGATGACAGGCAGATCATCGTTCGTGCCTTTCACGCCAAGCAGGCGATGACGCCCTATCAGCAGTCGCAACTGGGGTTTTTACTGTCTGACGTGGGGACGATCATCGCGCCGGCAATTACGACCAGCACCTCCGGCGATCCGGCGATGGATTACCTCAACAATTCCCTGATCGGCGAAGCCGGTACGATGGTTGAAGACGGATCGGGCGTTTGGTTTGATCTGCCTGCGGGCAAAATCAGCGTCACCGATACCGATGCGACGTTCACTCCCGCGAAATTCTCCAGCCTCAAGCCGATCCGGCGGAGCACGCTCCGTACGATGGTTACTCCGATCAATCTGTCAAAGCTCAGCTCAGGTGAAGTGCAAATGGTCATCGACCGCGTGCAGGAAATGGCCGGCAGTTCGCCGCTCAACCCGGCCCAGGTAACGGCGCTGCGGAATGAGCTGGTGACCAATTCTGGCAAGTACATCGGTTCACCTGCGGATATGCCGGCGTTGTTCGGGCAGATCACCGCCGTCATTCCGAGCGGTCTGGTCGCACAGAATGGCACAGTCGGAGACGTCGATATTTCGTTTCCGACGACCGATCTGACGATCAGTTCGACCGGTTCGGTTTCCACGGTACAAGGCTCGATCAACGGCAATCCCTTCCCGAAGATGGCAAAGTGGCCGCTGCGATTGACGTTGGCAGGGTGCGTACTGAGCCTATGCCTGGCGGTTTATCTGCTGGTGGTGGGGATCGTCACGTTGCGGAATTCGTTCTATGCGCCTCTGCTGCTGCGGATCTACGCCTGTACCAAAATCGTGGTAGCACTCGCGCTAGCGGCCGGTGGGTGGTGGAGCTGGTCGGAGTTTGGTCAGGCTGTTTCAGCCCAAGGCGGATCCGCAGCGACCGGCATGCCGCCTAACTGGCTCTCGATCGGAACGACCACCGCAGCCGGTACGCTGATTATCAGCTGCGCGCTGCCGATCACCATCCTGGTGCTGCTGCGAACCAAAGCTGTGAAAGCGTTCTACTCGCAGAACGCATAAGGAACTGAACGCCAAAGCGCCGAGGTCGCCAAGTTAAATCGCCAAGATTGAAAAGAGTTGACCTCTCCTGAACCTTGGCGTTCTTGGCTTCTTGGCGGTTAGGTCTTTCGGTTACTTCTGCCGGAAGACGATCCGGCCCTTGGTCAGATCATAAGGGGAAAGCTCGACGCGGACGCGGTCGCCGGGGAGGATGCGGATGAAGTGCTTGCGCATCTTCCCGCTGACGATGCCGAGAATCTCGCGCTCGCTGTTGTCCAGCTTGAGCTTGAACATCGCGTTGGGCAACGCCAGGGTGACGGTCGCTTCTACTTCAATCGGCTCAGACTTGGCCACAGGCTATTCTCCGGTTCGGATCTGGAACTTCATCGAATATCAGGGATTCGAGCCGGGAATTGTACGGTTTATCGGTCGGCGGGGCAATCAGAGATGTTTTCGGATCAAATCGGCCACATGACGACCTAACAACGCGTATCCTTCGAGCGTGTAATGCACTCCGTCGGGCAGGCGAATGGCATTGGGGTCGTGGGTTTGGACGAAATCGTACAGGTCGTTGATCTCAATCCCCGCTTCGCGGCAAACTGCGGTCGCGGCAGCGTTGTAGCGTTCGACATCGCCCTCGGACCGCCCGGGATGGCCGGTGGCGGCGTGGTTAGCGAGATTATGCGCGATATTGACCGGCGTACTGGTGGCCCAGATGATTTTTGATTTCACATGCTGCTTCGCCAGATCCAATAGCCGGGCTACGTTTTGGCGATACGCTTCGACCGGCACGACATTTCCCGCAGCACCGCGCATCACGTTGCGCAAGTCCCACAATCCCGCGTTGATGTGCAGGATGTCGGGTTCCCTCTTGGCCACCCATTCGTTGAATTGCAGCAGCAGGTTTACGCTGTGCTGGCCGTTCACCTCAGGTGCCCACACGTCGGCGATGCCTTCCAGTTCTTGGCGGACGGTGGGTTCGTAACCCATGCGGATGGAATCGCCGATGAGGATGATCTTTTTCATGTGCTTTAGGGGTTGAATGCGACAAAGAGGCACAAAGTCACAAGAGCAAGGCACAGAGAAGAATTCTTAATTCAGTTTTCTCTCTGTGTATTTCTCTGTGACTTTGTGCCTCTGTGTCGCATGGAATTCGTTCAAATCAACTTTCATACTCCGACTCCGGCAGCGATTCCATAATCCGCTGATAGCTTTCCACCCGCCACTCCGGCGCTGTGCCGGCTTTGATGTCGGGGAAGTAGTCGGGGAGGGATCGCTTGGTCAGCTTCCACAGGCCGAACAGTTTGACGCCCGGCGTGTCGATGACCGTGCCGCCGCCGGTCAGCAAATAACGGCGGGCACTGGTCGTGGTGTGGCGGCCTTTTTGGTTGAAGCCGCTCACGGGGGCGACGCGGAGGTCGAGGCTCGGTTCGATCGCGCGGATCAGGCTGCTCTTGCCCACGCCGCTATGGCCGGCCAGGACGGTGACGTTGTTGCGGAGGATGTCGCTGAGTGCCTCGAGCCCGAAGTTGCCGGTGACGCTGGTCTCCAGCGACGCCACGCCGATCGAGCGATAGTGCGCCAGCGCCTCCAGCGCGAAGGTGTATTCGTCGGCGTACTCGGTTTTTAAGTCGGCCTTGTTCAGACAGACGATCGGCGACAACCCGCCGGCCTCGGCGGCGACGATCATTCGGTCGATCAAGCCCCATTTCACCGTCGGCAGCGCCAGCGACGCGACGATCAGCATCTGTTTGGCGTTGGCGACGATCGGATGCTGCACGATCGCCTTAAAGCTGTCGGCCCGCGTGAGCACGGTGTTGCGCGGCTCGATCTGCTCGATGATGCCCTCGTTGTGCGTGTCTTTTCCTTCGGTCTGCTCGATCGAGGTGAATTTCACGCGATCGCCGACGACCAGTTGCGTATCGCGCAGCTTGGCCATCGTTTTGCGGACGACGCAGAGGTATTTCTTCCCCTCGTGCTGCACTTCGCTGAAGAGCGAGAAGACCTGCACCACCTCGCCCATCGGCAGGGCTTCGATATCCGCGATCTGTTGCGGCTCGGCGGCGCGGAGTTCGGCGGTGCGGATGGTTTTGTTCTGCTGGTAATGCTTGGATTTCCCGCCGAACCGCTCGCCGGAGCGCATTTCGTCGGCATCGAGGTTGCCGGACAGGTAACGACCTGTCAGATCCTTCTCGCGACCGTTTTTCTTGGGTGCACGCATCGTCAATGTGTCATGGTCAACCCGCGAGGTTACGAATGCAAGGGGTTGTTGGGCATTGAGTTGGGTCAAAGAATCGGGGGGTTGGATTTGCGGAGTGCTGTGCTCAGGGTTTGACCCTAGTCGATCGGTTCACTATTGTTCACCTTTGCCTAACGAGGTGCTATGAACGTTTCTCTGCCGGTTGTTGAATCCCACGAAGAATACGAGAAAAAAGAAAAGTGCGGCGTGTTCGGCATTTGGGGGTCGAAGCAGGCCGCCGAGATCTGTTATCAGGGCATCTTTGCGCAACAGCACCGCGGCCAGGAGTCGGCTGGTATTGCTACGACCACCGGCGTTGACCTGAACGGGCATACCGGCATGGGTCTCGTGTCGCAGGTGTTTAACCCGCGGATGCTGAAGGAAGAACTCGCCGGCCATGCCGCGATCGGGCATGTGCGGTACAGCACCACCGGATCGAGCAAACTGTGCAACGCCCAGCCGTTGCTGCGTGAATACTCTCTTGGGCCCGTCGCGATCGCTCATAACGGCAACCTCGTCAACGCCAGCCTGCTCCGATCGGAATACGAAGCCCACGGGCACATCTTCCAGAGCACGACCGACACGGAAATGATCGTCCACCTGCTGGCCAAGCCCAGCCACGTGGAGAAGGCCGACCCGCTGTCGCATGTGTTGCAGCATCTACAAGGGGCATTCAGCCTGCTGTTTTTGTTTGTTGATCGCATTGAAGCCTGCCGCGATCCGTGGGGCATTCGTCCGCTGGTGATTGGTCGTACTCACGATGGGCATTACTGCTTTGCGAGCGAGACGTGCGCGTTCGACGCGATCGACGCCCAGTACATCCGCGAAGTCGAGCCCGGCGAGATCGTCCGCATCGACAACAACGGGCTCTCCAGCCGCCGTTTTGCCGAGCCGGCCGCCCAGCGGGCGCATTGCGTGTTTGAGCACGTTTATTTCAGCAACCCGGCCAGCAATATCTTCGGTCAGAACGTGCACATCGTCCGCGAAAAGATGGGCAGGCAGCTCGCGAAGGAATCGCCGATCGAAGCGGATTTCGTTATGCCGATGCCCGACTCCGGTCGATCGGCCGCGCTCGGGTTCGCCAAGGAATCCCAGATCCCGTTCGAGGAAGGCATCGTCCCCAACCGCTTCGTCGGCCGGACGTTCATCCTGCCTGGGCAGGCGGCGCGGGATAAGGCTGTCGCGATGAAGCTCAACATCATCCCCGATGTGGTGCGTGACCGCCGGATCGTGATCGTCGAAGACTCGGTCGTACGCGGCACGACGACGCGATCGAAGATGCGCGCCATCCGCCGAGCCGGCGCAAAGGAGATCCATCTCCGCGTCTCCTGCCCGCCGATCCGCAATCCATGTTTCTACGGCATCGATTTCCCCACCAGCGAGGAGCTGATCGCGCACAACCGCACGGTCGAGCAGATCCGCGAATTCCTCGAGGTGGACAGCCTCGCGTACCTGTCGCTCGAAGGCATGCTGGCGTGTGAGAAGCTGGACAAAGAACACTACTGCACCGCCTGTTGGAGCGGGGAGTACAAGGTGCCCATTGATCAGGTGACCAGCAAGTTCAACTTCGAACGCAATCAACTGCGCATGTTCACGTGACCTAATTCCTCTCCCGGCGTACCGGGAGAGGAGCGAATGCGTCTTATGTCGCCCAACCTTGTGACCGATAACAAGGTTGGACGTATGCGCCACAAAGTTCTCATCATCGACGACTCGCCATTGATCGCCGCGTTCATCCGCGCGCGGCTGGCCGATGAGCCGATTGATTTTCTTGAATCCACTGATGGCGCGCAGGGCATCGAGCTGGCGACCGAAGCACAGCCTGAGATGGTGTTGTGCGACGCGGATATGCCTAATCTCGACGGCTTCGCCGTCTGCGCTGAGTTGAAACGCCGTGATGCGACCATGCACATCCCCCTCGTGCTGATGGCCGGCACGATGGCGGCGGAACTGAAGATTAAAGCCTTGAATTTTGGCGCGGCCGACTTCCTGACCAAGCCGATCGACCCGGCCGACCTGCTGGCACGCGTTCGCTCGACTCTTCGAACCGCCCATCTGCTCGATCTGCTGTCCAAAAAGGCGCAAGTGGATGGCCTGACCGGGTTGTGGAACCGCGCGTATTTCGGTCAACGGCTGGCCAGCGAGATCTCGCTCAGTCAGCGTACGCACGCGCCGATTAGCTGCGTGTTGGCGGACATCGACGGACTCCGGTCGATCAACGACCGCTTCGGCCATTCCGCCGGAGATGACGTCATCTGTCGCACCGGTGAGAGTCTATTCTCTTGCGTTCGGCTGGAAGACATCATCTGCCGGCAGGTCGGGGGGGCGTTTGCAGTTATCATGCCCAACATCCCCACTGAGCGTGCCGCGATCGTTGCCGAGCGGATGCGGAAGGCGCTCTTGTCGGCGCGCGTCGAAGTTCGAGGCGAACGGCTGAACCTTACTGCCAGCTTTGGCATTGCGGCCGCAACATCGCATGTCGATCAAACGCTTGACAACGCCGAAGGCGCCTTGGGCCGGGCCAAGCGGGGCGGGCGAAATCGCATCGAACTGGCCTCTCCGCCGCTGCCGATGGCCAACGCGTCATAGGGATTTGTCCCAACCCCTGAAAATGGAGTTCGCCATTGGGTCGCCCCCTCGTATACTCGCGCGTGATGGCTAAACCACTTTTCGACTTGATCCTCCGGGGCGGGCTTCTACTCAACGAAAATACCGCTGCTCACGAGCCGCCGCGGAAAGACATCGGCATTTCCAAGGGTAAGATCGTTGCAATTGACGATCGCATTGCTGGAAAGGGTGCCCGAGAGATCGATATCGACGGACTGCTCGTCTCACCGCCATTTGTCGAGTCTCATGTCCATCTGGACAGCGCCCTCATCGACGCCGGCCAATGCGCCAATCAAAGCGGCACCCTGTTTGAGGGGATCGAGAACTGGCGCAAGATCAAGGCCGGCCTGACGATCGATTCGGTCGTCGAGCGGGCGATCGAGACCCTCAAGTTGCAGGCCAGCCATGGCATTTTGCATGTGCGCACGCACGCCGATGTGTCGGAAGAAAAACTCGTCGCACTGAAGGCACTGCTGAAGGTGCGCGACATCGTCAAGCCGTGGATGAACGTGCAGATCGTCGCGTTTCCGCAGGACGGGTTGTACGGCAGCAAGTCACAACTCAAGCGGATGGAGCAATCGCTCAAAATGGGCGTCGATGCCGTCGGCGGGATCCCGCATTACGAGCTGACTCGCGAGGACGGCGTGGCCAGCATCCATGAAATCTTCCGGCTCGCAAAAAAGTACAAACGCCTGATCGACGTGCATTGCGACGAAATCGACGATCCGCAAAGCCGCTTCCTGGAAGTGATGGCCGCCTGCGCGATCCGCCAGGGTAACGGCGCTGACGTCACCGCGTCGCATACCACCGCGTTCGGTAGTTATGACAACGGTTACGCCAACAAGCTGATGGGGTTCCTCAAGCGGTCTCAGATCAACTTCGTCGCCAACCCGTTGATCAACATCGTCCTGCAGGGTCGCGGCGATACCTACCCCAAGCGCCGCGGGCTCACGCGCGTGAAAGAACTGTGGCAGAACGGGCTCAACGTCAGCCTCGGGTACGACTGCATCATGGACCCTTGGTACGCACTAGGCACCGGCAGCATGCTGGACGCGGCCCACATGGCGGTGCATTGCTGCCAGATGATGGGCAAGGAAGAAATCAGCGCCTGCTACAACATGGTCACATGGAACGGCGCTCGCACGATGTCACTGAAGGACTACGACGTGGCGGTCGGCAATACGGCGAACCTGGTGGTGCTGGATGCGACCAACCGCTTCGACGCCATCCGCCGGCGGTCGATCGCGCGGTATGTCATCTCCCGCGGCAACGTCATCGCGCAAGGCGAGCCGGCGGGCACGAATATCTCGGTTGGTAGCTGAAGAAGAAAAAAGCACAGGCTCGATTACACCCGTCATCCTGAGCGCAGCGAAGGACCTCGCCGACACCCTTGGCGGGTTCCGTTTTAGAAAATGCCGACAGCGAAAATGACTAGCGCTGATTGGCTGTTCTCACAGCAACCGTTTTAAGGGGTCACCGTAGGTTCTTCGCTTCGCTCAGAATGACGTCGCACCGGCAGCGCCGCTTGTTCGAGCGTGAGCCACAGCGGCCGTCCGCGGTTTACGCCACCATGCCGTGCGGGTCGATGACGAACTTCGTCGCCGCGCCCTTGTCGAAATCCTTGTAACCCTTGGGCGATTCGTCCAAGGTGATCGTCTTCACGTTCACCGCTTTGGCGATTTTGATCTTGTCGTGCAGGATGCACTGCATCAGCTGGCGGTTGTACTTCTTCACCGGGCATTGGCCGGTGTGGAAGCAGTGGCTCTTGGCCCAGCCCAATCCGATGCGGATGCCGAGCATGCCGATCTTGGCGTTTTCGTCGACAGCGCCGGGATCGCCGGTGACGTACAGGCCTGGGATGCCCAGCGATCCGCCCGCGCGGGTGACTTCCATGATCTGGTTCAGCACGGTGGCGGGGCGCTCTACGTTCGCGGTCTTGCCCGTGCCGTGGGCTTCAAAGCCGACGCAGTCGATCGAGCAATCGACTTCCGGGATGCCGATGATCTGCTCGATTTGCTGGGCGAGCGTGGCGTCTTTGGTCAGGTCAACGGTTTCGCAGCCGAAGCTCCTGGCTTGCTTGAGGCGGTCCTTGTTCAGATCACCCACGATGACGACGGCCGCTCCCAGCAGATGGCAGGACGCCGCACACGCCAGCCCGACCGGACCAGCCCCGGCCACGTACGCGATCATGCCCGGCCCAACGCCTGCCGACACTGCGCCGTGGTAGCCGGTGGGGAAGATGTCGCTAAGCAAGGTCAGATCCTTGATCTTCGCCATCGCCTGATCGCGATCGGGGAACTTCAGCAGGTTGAAGTCGGCGTAAGGGACCATCACGTATTCTGCCTGCCCGCCGACCCAGCCGCCCATATCGACATATCCGTACGCCGCGCCCGGGCGGGCGGGGTTCACGTTCAGGCAGATGCCCGTGCGACCTTCATTACAGTTGCGGCAGCGTCCACAGGCAATGTTGAAGGGCACGGAGACGATGTCGCCCTTTTTCACGAACAGCACGTCGCGTCCGGTTTCGATGACTTCGCCGGTGATTTCATGGCCGAGCACCAATCCCGCCGGTGCGGTGGTTCGGCCGCGGACCATGTGCTGGTCGGAACCGCAAATATTGGTGCTGATGATCTTCAGGATCACGCCGTGGTCGGCTTTTTTCTTGTTGGTGGGGTCGATCAGCTTGGGAAACGGGATGGATTGAACTTCGACAACGCCTGGTTTGATGTAAGCAACGCCACGATTTTCCGCCATGATCCGGTCCTCCGCTAACGTCTGGTTAAAGAAATGAAAACATCCGCAGATGACAACGTAACGCTCGAATGAATAGAGTCAAATAAAATTGATTGTGATGTCTGTTAAGGCGTAACGCGCGAATGCTCCGGGGACGCCGTATGATGGTATGATCCGGCGATGGAAACCATTGCTTTTGACCATGTTCTCCGCGTTGAAGGCGAGACGGTCCGCGAGTGTGCTGACGAGCTGGCCCGCGAGGAACCGCTGGAAATCCGCGTCCGCGGACGGGCGATCAGCGTCACTATGCGTACGCCGGGGCACGATCGCGAGCTGGCGGCCGGCTTCTTGCTCAGCGAGGCGATCGTTTCCACCCCGACCGACCTGCTCCGGATCGAGCCTTGCGATCAAAACGAAGACGGCAACGTGCTGAATGTAACCCTGGCGCCCGACGTGGTGCTGGATATGGCCCGGCTGTCGCGGCATGTGTTTGCGTCATCCAGTTGCGGGATTTGCGGCAAGGCGACCATCGACTCCGTCCGCAGCCAGTTTCCGAGGGTGGAGTCGGATCTGGCGATCGACCTGGAGATCATCAGCACGCTTCCCGCGACGATGCGCAGCGCCCAAGCCGCCTTCGATCGTAGCGGCGGGCTGCACGCGGCGGCGTTGTTCGACGCGGGCGGCAGGTTGGTGGTGCTTCGTGAGGACGTCGGCAGGCATAATGCGGTGGATAAGGTCGTCGGCTATGCGTTGCTGAACGGATTATTCCCGCTCGATCGACACATTCTGCTGGTCAGCGGGCGGGCGTCGTTCGAAATCCTGCAGAAGGCGCTTGCCTCCCGCGTGTCGATTGTGGCGGCGGTGTCTGCACCGTCCAGTTTGGCGGTTGAATTTGCCCGCGAAAATGGGCAGACGTTGATCGGCTTTTTACGCGAGCGGCGGATGAACATCTACGCACATTCCCATCGCATCCAATTCCACTCGGCACTGGTTAAAGGCTGAGGAGCATATATGTCTGACCAGCAACAAAATAACCCGCCGAGCCCGGACGATTCGAAGCGCCCGGCCGACGCGAGTTACCCGATGGGCGACGAAGATCCTATCGTCGGAGATCGCGACACAACCGCCAGCGGATTTAAGGCGATCTTCCAGACCATGCGTTTCGCAGCGAAGGAATCGCCGATCCGGACGACGCGAAGCCTGCTCATCGTCAATCAAAAGGGCGGTTTTGATTGTCCGAGTTGTGCCTGGCCTGATCCGGATGGACATCGCGAAATGGCCGCCTTTTGTGAGAATGGCGCCAAGGCCATCGCCTGGGAAGCGACCAGCAAAAAGATCGGCCCGGAGTTTTTCGCAAAGCATTCGATCGCTGAATTAGCCAGGCAGACCGAGCGATGGCTCGGTGATCAAGGCCGGCTCACGCACCCGCTGGTGCTGCGGCGGGGCAGTCAGCATTACGAGGAAATCAGCTGGCCGGCGGCGTTTGAGATGATCGCAGCAGAACTGAATTCGCTCGCCAGCCCGGACGAGGCGATGTTCTACACCTCCGGGCGGGCGAGCAACGAGGCGGCGTTTTGCTATCAACTGTTCGTCCGGCAGTTCGGTACGAACAACCTGCCCGATTGCTCGAACATGTGTCACGAATCAAGTGGCCTGGGGCTGAACCAGTCGATCGGGATTGGCAAAGGCACGGTCAAGCTCAGCGATTTCCAACTGGCCGACAGTGTTTTCATCATTGGGCAGAATCCGGGAACGAATCATCCGCGGATGCTGACCGCGCTGGAAGACGCGGTGAAGAACGGCTGCAAGGTCATCAGTATCAATCCGCTTCCGGAAACGGGGATGATCCGCTTCAAGCATCCGCAGCGGCTCTCTGACATGCTCGGCGGCGGTACGCCAATCGCGAGCGTGTTTCTGCCCGTTCGTATTAACGGCGATGTTGCCGTGCTCAAGGGCATGATGAAGCGGATGCTGGAACTGGACCGCGAGACCGGCGGGAAAGTGTTCGATCATGCGTTCATCGCGCAATACACCCACGGGTACGAGGCGTTTATAGCGGATCTCGATGCGACGAGTTGGGAGCAGATCGTCGATGGCTCAGGCGTATCGCGCGACCTGATCTGCGAAGCCGCCGCCATCGCCGCCAGGAGCGAGCGGATGATCACCTGCTGGGCGATGGGCATCACCCAACACCAGAACGGTGTTGCCAACGTGCAGATGATCACCAACTTCAATCTGTTGCGCGGCCAGATCGGCAAACCCGGCGCGGGGGTTTGCCCGGTTCGCGGGCATAGCAATGTACAGGGCGATCGCACCGTGGGCATCTGGGAGAAGATGGGCGAGAAGTTTATGAGCGCCCTGGGAAAGGAGTTCAACTTCTCACCGCCGCCAATGCATGGTTACGACACCGTACGCGGTTTTCAGGCCATGCATGAGGGCAAGGTCAAAGTCTTCGTCGGCCTGGGTGGAAACTTCTTGAGCGCCGGCCCTGACACTGAGTACACCGCCGACGCGTTTCGAAAGCTGAGGCTGTCGGTGCAGATCAGCACGAAACTCAACCGCAACCATCTCATCACCGGCGAGCAGGCGTTGATCCTGCCTTGCCTCGGGCGTACGGAAAAGGATGTTCAGGCAAGCGGCGAACAGTTCGTCAGCTGCGAAAATTCGATGGGCGTCGTGCAGGAAAGCCGCGGTGTGCTCTCACCGGCGAGTGAACATCTGATGAGCGAGACGGCCATCGTCTGTCACCTGGCCGACGCGACGCTGAAAGGTCGTACGAAAGTAAACTGGCTCGGACTATGCGAGAATTACGACCGCATCCGTGACCATATCGAACACGTCGTGCCCGGGTTTAACGACTACAACCGTCGAGTGCGCGAGTCCGGCGGGTTTTATCTGCCTAATCCGCCTCGCGATGAACGGACGTTTATCACCGCCACCGGCCGGGCGAACTTTTTTGTCCACCCGATCCCCAAACACGACCTACAGCCTGGCCAACTGCTCATGATGAGCATCCGCAGCCACGACCAGTTCAACACCACCATCTATGGCGACGATGACCGCTACCGCGGCATCTTCGGCGGGAGGCGGGTCATTTTTATGAACCCGGCGGACGTGGCGCGACTCGGATTCACCGCCGGCCAGTGGGTCGATTTGACCAGCCACTTCAACAACGAGCAGCGTCAGGCCAGGCGGTTCATGGTCGTTCCGTACGAGATCCCGCCCGGCTGCGCCGCGACGTATTATCCTGAGTCCAATCCACTCATACCTCTGCAGCAAACCGCCGAAGGCAGTAACCAGCCGGCCAGCAAGTCTGTGGTCATCAGCCTGTCGCCATCGCAGGAATCAGAGGGATCGGCGTAAGTGGTGACACCTCGCTGTCGCGGTCAGAGCGGCCTTCGGCCCTTAATGATGCGGAGCAGAAATACGACAACTGCGATCACAAGCAGGATATGAATGAAACCGTTGATCGTAACAGAGGAAACCATTCCTAGTACCCACAAAATCAGCAGGACGACAGCAATTGTGTAAAGCATGATTTGATACTCCAGCGTAAACTCATCGAATGCCCGGCCAGTTTGCGTCATGCACCCGGCCGAGCAATCGATTGTTAGTGAATAATGTAGCCCCGATCGTTTACTGTGCGGCGGGGGGATCGATCAACGAGTTGAGATGATCGAGCGCGCGTTGCATTTCCTTTCCTTGTGCTTGAATCACCGCATTCATCGACCCCAGAAGCGGAAATAGTTTCGCCTCGTGGTAGGCCTTGAGTCCTGCTGCTTCTCCGCGGATGCACTCGTCGAGGATGGACTGGGTCTTGTTGCTGGCAACAGCTTGGCGAACGGTCATCCACCCGCGATGCATGGTGCCGGCTATCACCATGGACCACTTGGGTTCCACGCCAACCGTCACCATTTCTTCGCTGAGTGCTTGCGCGAAATCGTGACGTTGCTTGCTCCACTTGAGGAATTCGGCTTTAAGCGAGTTCTCGTTGACTAATTCGTCAGCGACGGCGTGGTACCCGCGCGGCTGTCGATTCATTCGCCGGGCCCGTCAATCCTTTTTCACGCTCTCAGCCTTCAAAATCCAGACATCGCCTCGTTCGACATATTTGACGAGGTGCATTTTGCCCGTCACCGTGACCTTAACGCCGTCAAACGCTTCAGGCTTTTCGATCGCCGACATGTCCACTTCCGTGGAGGTGGCTTTTTCACCCTCACCCTGCACCACTTGCCAGCCGGTCGTCTCCCCGCCGATGGCCATGATGCCACCTTGGAGTTTGCCCGAAAGTGTTGCCGGCGAACCCTCCTTGAACGAGGGTTCGCCTGCGGCCAAAAGCGTCGGGCACCAAATCGACAGGGCCACCGCCAGGATCAGACTTCCCATCGCGTATCGCATTCGCCACTCCTTTAGGCTTGAAGCCAGAAAAACCTCGGGATCGTTCAGTTCAGACCAACTACAGTCTAGTAAACGGTGAAAGTAGTGAAAGGTTTCCAAGTCGCCAGGAAGCCTTTTCAAAACCTCTGCCGACGCTGCGGCCCGCAGAAGCAGAGCCAAGTGCTGCTCCGGATTTCGCCGGGTATCCGAGGTGCCGCTTCACTCAGCACTGGCGTGGACGGAAGTATCAAGTTTGTCGTCTGATAACCAACGGATGTCGCGAACTCTCGCCTGCAGGGCTTGTTGCGATCGCTTCTTGCCGGACGAAAAAGGTTGTTGGCGGAAAGCCGATTTGCCTTGACCTACACGGTCAGCGGTTTATAACGATAACCCGGAGGGCGAGTACCGGCTCGCCGTTAAAGGCCAGCCATGGGGGCCGGTGATAAGTTTCGTTGTCGGAAGAGGTTGCATGAAATACGCCCGAATCTTGTTTCATACCGTTGTAGTACTGTCGATGTCGACCATGGCGATCGCCGGCGATTTGTTCATTCCCAATGGGGTGACCAAGCCCAACCAGCGGGCGGAACTGGCGTTTGCGTCGCAAGGATTGGTCAAAGAGGTGCTTGTGAAGCCCGGCGACACCGTGAAGGTCGGCCAGCCTTTGATCAAACTCGATGACAGTGTGGAACGAAAACAATTGGAATCGCTCCTGGTCGAAGCCAACAGCGTTGTGAAAATCAAAGCCGCCGAGGCGGATCTGGCTCAGAAGCGTCACGAACTGGAACGCAAAAAGCAGATTCAAGCCAACGGTGGGATGAACGATTCGGAAGTGGAAGAAGCCCTGCTGGCCGTCAACATCGGGGAGTGGAGCGTGGCGCTGTCGAAAGAGCAGGTCGAACAGAAAAAGGCCGAAGCCAGTGTGCAACAACAGAGAATCGACCGCATGGTATTGGTGAGCCAGATCAACGGTATCGTGGAAAAGATTGATGCCGACCCGGGCGAAGTGTGGGATCCGAGTAAGCCGGCGTTGATCGTGACCGACAATTCCAAGCTCGACGTCGAAGCCTCGTTGCCCACGCAACTGGTGAATAAGCTGAAAATCGGGGATATGGTGGAAGTCAAGTTTGAAAATGAAACCGAAATCCACACGGCCAAAATCAAGTTTCTCAACCCCAACGCCGACGCCGCCAGTTCCAGCCGGCTGATCCGGGCGGAAATGGCCAATAAAAACAACCTTCCCGCCGGGATGAGCGTTTCGGTTCGTCTTCCCGGGCAGCCCCAGTCCGCTGCTCGATAAAAAAATCATCAGGCCGACTTTTAAGGGCCGATTCTAGAGGGATTAGCCTAGAATCGTGATTGACCGGCAAAGCAAACGCAGGAGTATTGAGTGGCAGGCAGCATCGTCGAAAACTCGTCGCAGGGATCGGAATCGCAAGGCACAACCCAGTCCGGCGTGCCGGCGCGGTCGCAGATTGTCCAGCGATTGCTCGACGCCACCTCTTCGCTCCCGGCATTCATTCACGACCTGCTCACCACGCAGGCGATCACCGTTGTCGCCACCGAGGCGGCTGCGTTTTTAATCGAGAATGCCGGTGAATCGCAGACACTACGCAATATCGCCCACATCCGTCCGGATAACGCTAACGCCGAAGTTCGCGCTGCCGCGTTGGAGGCTTTCCAGGACCTCGTCCGTCCTTGCATCGTCCAGAACAAGGAAGGCTTGATCGAGCTGGGCAACCCCGGCGAAGGCAACGAACCGCAATTTTGCCTGGTGACGCCGTTGCGTCAGGACGGCACGGTCGTCGCGGTGACGGCCGTCATCACGCGGTGCATGAACATGGACCGCGCCAAGCAGCGTCTGATGCAGATGCAGTTGGTGGCCGGCTACTTCGATCTGTATACGCTCCGCCGCAACAGTGATCAGTCGCGTGTGATCGCCCAAAGCCATCAAAACGTGCTGCAACTAGCAAGCGCGGTGGCCAATAGCGAGGGATTCCAGCAGGCTTGTTTGAACCTGTGCAATGAGCTTGCGTCGCGAACCAGCGCCAGCCGAGTGTCGCTCGGGTGGGTGAAGTCTCAGCAGATCAAGGTGCAGGCACTATCGCATACTGAAGAATTCGATCGCAAGCAGGAATTGGTTGTGCAGATCGAAGGCGCGATGGAAGAATGTCTCGATCAGGAACAACTGGTACAGTTCTCGCCTGAGGGAGGCGGGACGCAGAACGTCAGCCGCAACGCGCAGACGCTCTCCCGCAGCCAGGGCGGCAACGCGGTGCTGTCGTTGCCATTGCGCCGTCGAGAGGAAATCATCGGCGTAGTGACGCTGGAATTCCTGCCCGGAACTAAAATCACCGCGCAAATGGCGCAGGGGTTGGCCGTCGCGGTGGATTTACTGGCGACGCAATTGTACGACCGCTACGTCAACGACCGCTGGCTGATTACCAAAGCAGGCATCAGCGCCCGCGAGACCGCCAAACTGGTCATCGGGCCCAAACACATGCTGGGCAAGCTGGTGTTTATTCTAGTAATGATCGCGGTGCTGATCGTCTGCCTGTACCGCCCGATGTACCGCGTGTCGGCTCCGTTTACGTTCGTTCCGATCGAGCCGCGCACCATCTCCATGCCTTTTGAAGAACAGATATCCAAGATCTACGTTAAGCCTGGACAAAAGGTGAAAAAGGGTGATCTGCTGATTGAGGTCCGCACGTTTAATCTGATCAACCGCAAGACCGAAGCCCAGGCCACCGCGTTCGGGGCTCGCAAGGAGTCCGACGCCCTCCGCGCCCAAGGCAAGTACGGCGAAGCCGAAGTCGCCCGCTATCGATACGAGCGGGCCATGCAGGACGTGGAACTGTTCACCAAGCAGATCGAAGAAGCGAAAATCAACGCACCGTTTGATGGTCAAATCCTGAAGGGCGATATCGAAGACAAGCTCAACTCCACCTTCAAGCAAGGCGATCCGCTGTTGGAAATGGCCCGCGAGGGCGATCTGCACGCCGAGATCAAGGTGGCCGAGTCTGACATCAACAACGTGTTCCAGCCCAAGCCCGACGGGACGGCGCAGGTCGGCTACATCGCCACGACCGGCGATCCGCGTGACCGGCGCAAGGTGACGGTGGATCGCGTGGTTCCGATGGCGGTTCAGGAAAACGGAGCCAACGTCTTCAAAGTCTACGCCAAGCTTGAAGACCCCGACGCCGCCTGGAAGCCCGGCATGAACGGCGAAGCCCGCCTTGATGTTGAACCGCGATCCGTCCTCTACATCTACACGCACAAACTCGCGGACTTTGTGCGGATGAAACTCTGGCTCTAGGGAAAATGCTGAGGACTGAGTGCTGAGTGCTGAGTAAGGAAGAATTTACTCGGCACTCGGCACTCAGCACTCGTTACTCACGAAATGCTTGCCATTCGTCCCACATTTTCCGAATCCTGGTACCGTGTCGCGGATTTGCGCGTCAAGCTGCGTGCCAGTGCGCAGATTTCGCGGCAGCATTATCGCGGGGAGCGATGGTATGTCGTTCGTGACCCAGCCGGCAATCAGTTTCACCGCCTTTCTGATGCGGCGTACCGCTTTGTCGGGCTGCTAGACGGCTCTCGCACCGTGGAAGAAGCATGGGAACTGTGCGGCGGGCAACTGGCCGACGATGCGCCGACCCAGCCGGAAGTCATCCAGATTCTTTCGCACCTGTACGCCGCCAATCTCGTCGATGCCGACGTCACCCCCGATGCAACGGTGCTACTGCGTCGTCATAAGCAGCAACAGAAGAAGAAGCTTCAACGCCGGCTGATGAACGTGCTGTTTCCGCGCATTCCGATCTGGGATCCGGACAGGTTCCTCACTCGCTGGATGCCGATCGTTGAGAAAATGTTCAGCAAAGTCGGCGCATTGGTCTGGCTGGTGGTGATTGCTATCGCGGTCGCGACGATCACCCCCGAGTGGGCGCAGCTCAAAGTCGATGCAGCCAAGTCCGTCGATCTGTACCACAACACCATCAATGTGCTGTACATGTACATGGTGTTCGTGTTCGTGAAACTGATCCACGAACTCGGCCACGCCTTCGCCTGCCGGCGGTTTGGCGGGGAATGTCACGAACTGGGCATCATGCTGCTGATCCTCGTCCCCACACCTTACGTCGATGCATCGACCGCGTGGGCGTTTTCCAACAAGTGGCAGCGCGTGTTCGTCGGGGCAGCGGGCATGATCGTGGAGCTGTTCTTTGCGGCGTTATGCGCGTTCGTGTGGCGGTTCAGCAGTACCGATTCGATCATCCATCAACTGTCGTACAACGCGATGCTGATCGCATCGGTCACGACGTTGATCTTCAACGCCAACCCGCTGCTGCGGTACGACGGCTATTACATCATGTCCGACTTCCTGGAGATCCCCAATCTCCGGCAGAAGAGCACCGAGTACGCCCTGGGACTGATCAAGCGGCACATCTTCCGCGTGAAGATGCAGCAGCCGCTGCCGCCGGTCGGCCAGCGGATTTGGCTGCTGGGCTATGCAATCGCCTCATCGATCTACCGCGTGTTTGTGAGCGTTGCGATCATGCTAATGGTTGCATTTCAGCTACCGGTGATCGGCCTGTTCATGGCAATCGGCATGGTCATTACGTTTGTCGTCGTGCCGGTGGTGAAGGTGTTCAAGTACCTCACGATCGAGCCCGAACTGCACCGCAAACGCGGCCGGGCGATCGCGTTCTGCTCGATCGTCGCTGGGTCTCTGGTGCTATTGATTGGTCTGATTCGCTTCCCCTACAACGTCTACGCCCCGGGCGTGGTGGATGCCCGCCATGAAACCATCCGCGCCGGCGAAGGCGGTTTCGTTTCGCGCGTGTTGGTTAAGGATGGGGAATGGCTGCACCAAGGCGCCCCGATCGTCATTTTGAGCAGCGAGACGCTTGAAAAGCAGATCAACCAGGCAGAATCGGACGTAAAGGGTCAGACCATCGCCGTCATGCAGGCGATGACCGAAGACCCAACCAAACGTCTGATCGAGCAGGAGAAGCTCGATAACTACCTCTCGCAACTGGAAGACCTCAAACGGCGCCGCGACGAGCTGACGATCAAAGCGCCGTTTGATGGCGTGTTCGTCAACCCCGCGATGAACGCCATGGACGGCAAATACATCGGCCTCGCGCAGCCGGTGGGGATGATGCTTTCGCTCCACGAGATCGAAGTGCGTGCGGTCGTTGAGCAGCGGGACAAGGTGCGACTGGTGAAGAGAGAGGATGTCGCAAGCTGCCAAGTTCGCCTGGCCAGTAACGTCGATGAAACCCTCCATGCAACCGACTTTACGATGCTCGACGCCGCCCAGCCGGAACTGGTCAGCGCCGCTGTCGGTACCGGGGCGGGCGGTGATATCGCCATTGATCCGAAAGACCCCAAAGGCACCAGAGCCGCGGTCCCGCAGTTTGAGGTTCGCGTGACGCTTGCCAACCCCGACGCCCATTATCTTCCCGGCCAACGGGCGACGGTCCGATTCCAACTGAAAGAGAAGTATCCGCTGATCGCCCAATGGTCGATCCGCTTCTGGCAACTGATTCAAACCAAGAGCGCGGAAAGCCAATGGTAGGAAATAAGTTGCTAGTGGTTAGTTGTTAGTTGCTAGTGAAAGCCCCGCAACTAGCAACGAGTGACTAGTAACTAGCAACCAGCAACTTGTTCAATGAGTAATTTCTCCAGCCAAGAACTGTTCCCCATCTTCGACGCCCGGCGCGTGAAAGCGCCGGACCTCAAGGGGCTTGATGCATTCGTCAACGGTATCGTCGGCTACGTAAAAAACCGCCGGCCGGTTCTAAGGGCGATCAAGCAGCAGGCGGAACGCGTTGAGGCTCTGGAGCCGAAGATTCACGCCCTGAGCACAGCTGCGTTCGCTGAAGCGGTGGCGGAGTGTCGGGACTTGGCCCGGCTGAATCGGCTGAACGGCGACAAGCTCGAACGTGCGATGGCGATCATCCGTGAAGGCGTCTTTCGCGGGAAAGGTTTACGCCCGTTTCTGGTGCAGATCATGGGGGCGCTGGCGATGACCCGCGGCGCGATCGCCGAGATGGCGACCGGCGAAGGCAAAACCCTCACCGCTTCGCTGGCGGCCAGCCTGTGGGGTTGGATGGGCAAGCCGGTTCACGTGATCACCGTCAACGACTACCTCGTCGCCCGCGACGCCGAGGAGATGAAGCCGGTTTACGACATGCTCGGCGTCTCCGTCGGGTTCGTCACGCACGAAAGCCACCCGAGCGAACGTCACGAGCATTACCGTCGCAACGTCGTCTATTGCACAAGCAAGGAACTGGTCGCCGACTTCCTGCGCGACCAGATCGCCCTCGGTACGCTCCGCAACGCAACTCAAACGTCGATCGGCATGATGATGCGCGGCGGCCTCGGCGGGCAACTGCAAGTGCCGGGCTTGTTCCGTGTCATCGTCGATGAAGCCGACAGCTTGCTTATCGACGAAGCCGTCACTCCGCTGATCATCAGCAACAGCCCGCAGGAAGAGCCCAACAGCGAAATCTATCGCCAGGCCGACGCGCTGGCGCAGGCGCTGGAAGTGGGCAAGGATTTCACGATCGACCGCACCGTCCGCAGCGTCGATCTCACCGAGCGCGGAAAAGAAGCTCTGCAACCGTTGTCCGGCGACAGCGGCTTTTGGAAAGGCGAACGCCGTCGCGAGGAAATGGTCACGCAGGCACTGGTCGGCCGGTACTGCTTTATCCGCGATGAGCAGTATTTGGTGACGCCCGACGGCAAGGTGCAGATTATCGACGAATTCACCGGCCGCGTGATGGCGGACCGGTCGTGGCGGCACGGGTTGCACCAGGCGATCGAGGTGAAGGAAGGCGTCACCGTCACTGCTGATAAGGAAAACCTCGCGCGTCTCAGCTTCCAGCGATTCTTCCGCCAGTACCCGCAGATGGGCGGGATGACCGGCACGGCGTGGGAAGCCGGCGGGGAGCTGTGGCAGATCTACCAGCGGCCGGTGATCCGCATTCCGACCAACAAGCCGTGCATCCGCCAGCAGCTGCCGACGGAGATGTTCGACACGATGGCCGAGAAGTACGACGCCGTCGTCACCCGCGTGCTGGAGCTGAACGATCGCGAGATCCCCGTGCTCGTCGGCACGAGAAGCGTGCTGGCCAGCGACGAGGTGAGCAAGCGGCTGGCGGCGGTGGGGCGGGTGCATCGCGTGCTGAACGCGGCGCAGAACGAGCAGGAAGCCGCCATCGTCGCCGAGGCGGGCAAGCCGGGGAAAATCACCGTCGCCACCAACATGGCCGGCCGCGGGACCGACATCAAACTCTCGCGAGGCGTCGCCGAGATGGGCGGGCTGCACGTGATCAGCGCCGAGCCGCACGGCAGTTTCCGGGTCGACCGCCAGTTGTTCGGCCGCGCCGCCCGCCAGGGTGATCCTGGTTGCGCTCAGCTCTTCGTCAGCGCCGAAGATGATCTGTTCATCCGCCACGCCAACCAACTGCGCAAATTCTGGCGTAAAATCGGTGCCAACCGCCTCATTAAACTCGCCCAAGCACGGGCCGAGCGCATCGCGCGGTTCAACCGCAAGCAGGTGCTGAAGGCGGATGACTGGATGGATCAGTCGATCCCGTTCTAACGATTTAGATGAGATTTGTGGGCACTACGGCTATCCCACGCCCACCACCACCGGCGTAGCGGCCGACAGGAACTCATCGACGATGCGGTTTACCTTTGCCGACTGCTCATCGTGAACCCACGTGCCCGCGTGGTCGATCACTTGCAGTTGGCAACGTCGGGCGATCGACGTCAGGCGCACGCTGTGCTCGACCGGTATCGGCCGGGCTTGCTGGCCCCAGATCAGGCAGATCGGCGATAAAACGTGCGGCAGGGTTTTGAAGATGTTGCTGTCTAGAAATCCCGTCATCAGGCTCGCGTATGCGTGCGTGCTGCCGTGGCGGGTGGCGTAGTCGTGCAGGCGGGCGATCTTGTCCTTGGTGATGAGGCGGGGATTGAAAAAGCACGATCGCAGAAACACTTGCAGTTCGTACTCGCATGAAATCGTCTCGTACAAGCCGCCGCCGAACGGCGTGGACATGACAAACCGTTGCAGCGGGGCGATCAAGCGTGGCGTCTCCAGCCCGATCGGCTCACTGCGTGGGCAGACGAACACGATGTTCCCCACCAGGTCCGGCCGCCATACGGCGACTTCGCACACATAGGCGCAGGTCATACCCGCGGCCATCACGTGGGCTTTTCGGCCGATTTCTTTCTCGATGAAATCCCGCAGCAGCGTGACGTATTGGCCGGTGGTGTATTTGATCCACGGCGCATCCGACTGTCCGAACCCGAGCAGGTCGATCGCATACACGGTGTAGCTGCGAGACAGTTCAGCGATGTTATGCTCGAATTCTTCGTGACTTGCGCCGGGATACAGATTGTGAACTAGCAGGAGCGGATCACCCATTCCACGACGCTCATAATGCACATCGTGTTTCCGCCAGGAGAAAAAGTGGGACGCCATTCCTCACCTCTTTTCAACGAAGCCGCGATCGCCAGCGGCCACGTCAATTTTACGTCGGTGAACCCGTGAGGTTCAATGGAATGTGCTAAGAACCGGACAATCCCTGATGAGCATGAGAAAAGACCGGGCCGACGATGAATCGCGGCCCGGCAAGGGGTTGGTTTAAGTTGCTCAGATAGAACGACTTATACGCGTTCGGCGGCGACTAAATCTTCCAGTGTCTCGCGCCGGCGGATGACCTTATAGTTGTCGCCGTCGACCATAACCTCGGCGGCTCGTGGGCGGTTGTTGTAGTTGCTGCTCATCGCGAACCCGTACGCACCGGCGGTGAAGACCGCCAGCAGATCGCCACGCTGTGTCACCGGCAGCGGCCGATCCTTTGCAAGGTAGTCGCCGCTTTCGCAGATCGGCCCGACCACGTCCACCACCTCACCATTCACCGGCGTAAACGTCTCTTCGCGTTTGGAGATGACATTCCCCGCGCTCGGCTTGGTCGGCCAGACGTAGTGGAAGCTTTCGTACAGCGTCGGTCGGATCAGGTCGTTCATGGCCGCATCGACGATGACGAACTTCTTCTCCCCGCCGGTCTTTCGATACAGCACCTTAGTCAGCAGGATGCCCGCATTGCCGACGATGTACCGCCCCGGCTCCAGCGCGATGCGGTAGGGCTTATCCTTCAGCAGCGGGATGAGCGCCTTGGCGTGCTCGGTGACGGGCAGCGCTTGATCGGGGTTCTTGTAATTGACGGCGAATCCGCCGCCCATGTCGAGCCATTCGATCTTGTGGCCGCGGGCGGTCAGGCGGTCGATCAGCGCGGTCACCTTCGTCACCGCGTCCACATACGGCTGAACGTCGTAGATCGGCGAACCGATGTGGATGTGAATCCCGCCGATGCGAAGGTTCTTGAGATTGCGGTACGTCTCGAACACGCGCTCGGCTCGCTCGATATCAACGCCGAATTTGCTTTCCTTTTTGCCGGTGGTGGTTTTGGCGTGAGTCTTGGCGCCGGGATCGACGTCGGGATTCACGCGCACCGCGCCGATGGCGGTTTTGCCTAGTTGCCCGGCGATGCGGTCGATGTTTTCGATCTCGGCTTCGGATTCGATATTGAACGCCGCAATGCCCACACGGATTGCCTCGGCGATTTCGTCGTCAGTCTTGCCCACGCCCGCGTAGATAATCTTCTTCGGGTCGCCGCCGGCCTGCAGGGCGCGGAACAACTCGCCGCCGCTGGTGACGTCGAATCCGCACCCTTCAGCCGCGAGGGTTTTGCACAGGCTCAGGTTGCCGTTGCTCTTGATCGAGTAGCAGATTGTCGGCTTGAGGGGTGCGAACGCATCGGCCACCTGGCGGTAGTGGTGGAGCAGCGTGGCTTTGGAGTAAACATACAGCGGCGTGCCGCACTTGGCCGCCAACTCAGCAGCGGGGACGCCTTCGCAGTACAGTTCGCCGTTCTTATAATTGAAATAATCCATGGGTTAAATCCGAAATCCGAAATCCGAAAGAATGACGAATGACGAAATCCGAATGACGAAAGACGGCGAACGACTTGTTCGTCATTCAACCGGATTTCGGGTTTCGTCATTCGGGCTTATCCGTGTCAAATATTCATACGCCAGCTTCGCCACACCGGCGGCCGTCGTCTCGTATGGATACAACTCCACCGTAGTCCAGCCAGTATAGCCGATGTCGTACAGGGCTGAAAAGATCGAGCGGAAATCGATGACGCCTTTGCCCGGCGCGAGGTGCTGGTGGACGCGGTTGGCACCGATGTCTTCCAAATGTACATGAGCGATCTGGTTGGCCATGGTTCGGATTACTTGCGTGGGGTCATCGCCGACGCAGTAGAGATGGCCTATGTCGCAGTTCATTTTGATCGTGTCGTCGGTGGGAAAATAGCGGGTTTTGAAGTCCAGATATTCCCCGGCCGTCTCAATGAACAGTCCCGGCTCGGGCTCAATGCCCAGAATGATTCCGCGAGCCTTGGCCGCAGGGGCGACTTTCGCCAAACCGTCGGCGTAGCGCTTGCCGGCTTCATCGCGTGTCAGATCCGTCCCGATCAGCGGCCCGCCGGGCTGCAGGCTGATGGTTTGAATACCTACCTCGGCCGCCAGGTCGATGCACGCGATCGTGTGATCGATCCGCCGCTGGCGCGCCAGGCCGTCTTCCTCGATCCAAGTCGGGTGATATGTATCGCCGCAGGCGAAAAGCGTGAATGCGTTGAGATTGCTCGGCTTCATTTCGAGATCGGCGATGCGCTTAACGAGATCGCGCCTCGCCGCCGCGTTCATCACCGGCGGGTAGGCGTGGTGCAGATCCGCCATCAGCTCCACGCCTGCGTAGCCGATCCCTGCGATGGCGTCGACGGCTTCGTTGAGCGTGTTTTTCTTGAATGCATTGGTTGAGAAAGCGAGTTTGGTCATGCACGGCGAATGATACTCGTTTCTGGATTAACGTGTCAGCGGCGAGGATGTATGCATTCCGGCATTTTTTCTTTGTTCCACTCCCATCCACGCTCTATACTTTTGACACCATGTCGACGGCTCCCCAATTGAATTACGAAGCCGGCGACAAAGCTCGACTCAGGCGGATCTTGTTGCGCATGCTGCTGGTATTGGGTGTGCTGGCCGTGATCTACGGTACCTACCAAATCGGCACGCTGGTGTGGCGATCGTGGCAGATTCGAAAAGCCGAACAGCTGCAACAGAGCCTGTTGAACCAATGTCTGAACCACAGTTTTGCCCCAGGAACGATCGTATTCGACGATCGGCCAGACGCGAGAACGCGATTGACGGGCATGCCTTATCGGGTGCGGGATCCCCGCTTGACCTACGCCGTGCAGATTTGCCCGCCGGTCTTGGAACAGTACATCGCTGCCGACCGGTGGCTGGCCTCTATGCGGCCGCGCGCGTATCCGTTCGCGGGCACCGCTTTGCGGATAGGTGAGCCGTCGATTCTGGTCCACGAACGTCGCCAGCCAAACGGAACACCGCGGCTTATTTACGCGAATGTTCAGAGCAATCCTTCTTACACCAGCACGATTATTTTTTTTTGGGTCAGAGATCCTTCCCCGCCGCACAACCCCGTCACCGACGGGCAATGGGTAGTGCTTCCCACGGGCGATCGTTCCACCCCCGATTACGCGCCGCACGTCATCTACGCTCCCACGTTCGACACGCAGGATCTGACTCATTTCGTCATCCCGATGCAGATCGGGCAGGACACAACCGACATTCACTGTTATTTGCGGGACGACGGAATGATCAAATTGCGTTGCTCGTTCGGCTGGATGCTGCAAGAGCAAACGCAAATGAAAAGTGCCAGTCTGCGCTTGATCGATCCCGCGTCATCGACGGGCCTGCCGGCAAAGTCGATTCATCACGGGCTGGACTGACGACGCTGGCTGATCCGTGTCGCTTTGATATCTTTACCTCGCATGAAACTCTGCATCAGCACCTACAGCCTGTCGCGCTGGCGACGAGAGACGGGCGCGACGCTGGAAGACACGATCGACATGATCGCCGACCTCGGCGTGCCGGCCGTTGAATTTGCCGGGTTGGACGGCGCGCCCAATCCGCTCCGCCGGGCGGCGGCGCTAAGGCGTTACGCCGAGCGGAAAAAGGTCGCCGTTGCCGGTTACAACGTCGGAGCTGAATTGCTTCGTCCGCCTGAAGAACTGGCAAAAGCGGTTGAATCCCTTAAGCGAGAGGTGGACGTGGCGGCGGCGCTAGGAACACGCAGCATGCGGCACGACGTCACGCGAGGGTTCGGCGATTGGAGCAAAGGTGTGCGAACGCCCAAAACGTTCGCCGGGGCGATGGAGATCGTCGTGCCCGCGATCCGCGAAGTAGCTGATTACGCCAAGACGCTGCGCGTCAAAACGTCGGTCGAAAACCACGGCTTTTTCATGCAGAACTCCAAGCGGGTGAAAACACTGATCGATCGGGTTAACCACCCGAATTTCGGCCTGACGATGGACATGGGCAACTTCCTCTGCGTGAACGAAAACCCGGTATCGGCCGTCCGTCGGTTGGCGGGGTATGCCCAGATGGTCCACGCGAAGGATTTTCACGTCCGCCCGAAGAAAACGCTGCCGTTGCCGGGCTGGTTTGCCACACCAACGCCGATCGCGCTCCGCGGCGCGATCGTCGGGCATGGCGTGATTGATATTCCAAAACAGATTGGGCTGCTGAAAAGGGCCGGTTATCGCGGCTATTTGGCGATGGAGTTTGAAGGGCTCGAAGACCCGCCCAAGGCGGTTAAGATGGGGGTGGAGTATCTAAATCGCCTTATTAAAGCCCGCGGATGACTCACCCGTACCACGGGCCTCCGGCCCGTGCCTGAAACTTTTAGATTTCAAACACCTCGCAGTTTGAAGGATCTCGGTTCGGGGCACGGGCCGGAGGCCCGTGGTACAAGAGCGCATTTGACCGCATCAAGCGACTCATCTACAACTCTGCGATGGCCGGACTGAGCTACGAATCCGCGGGGGTTAACTACGATCATCTCGACGCGTTCAAGCGCGCCTGTCAGCAGGCGGCCAAGACGACCACCGGCGCGCTCGCGGCTCACGGGTTGAAAGAGCCGGCCGACGTGCGCGGGGACTCCGCGTATCTGCTGGAGACCGAGCACGGCTATCTCGCCCACGTCGAAGAAGGTCTGGGCACCAAAAACTTGGTCGCTGACGCCATGCTGTCACTGACAGGTAAGTCGTTCTACCACGCGATCGGCGTCGATACCGTCGCCACGATGGTGAACGACCTGATCACCTGCGGGGCTCTGCCGTGGAGCATTGCGATGCACGCGGCCGTCGGGAACTCGGACTGGTTCAAAAATGCCCAGCGGGCGAAGGACCTGGCCGATGGATTCGCCCACGCCTGCCGCGAATCCGGCGCGGTGTGGGGCGGCGGGGAAACGCCGGCGCTGAAGGGCATTGTCAATCCGGACGCCATTGTGCTGGCCGGCTCGGCGGTTGGGCGGGTGACGCCCAAGTCCAGCCGAATCGCCGGCGACGTCCGCGACGGCGACGCGATCGTCTTCCTCGCCAGCACTGGCGTGCAGACCAACGGGCTGACCCTTTGCAGGGCGCTGGCGGATCGTCTGCCTCAGGGCTATCTCACGAAAATCGACGACGGCCGGACGTATGGAGAAGCGCTGCTCGATGCATCAGCGATCTACGTCAAATTTGTCGCGGCGCTGCAGCAGGCGAAACTCCAGCCGCGATACCTCGCCCACGTCACCGGCCATGGCTGGCGGAAGCTGATGCGGCTCTCAGACAACTTTGTTTACCGCATCGATTCCGTTCGCGAACCGCTGCCGGTCTTCAAATTCATCCAGCGGGCGGGCGAAGTGTCGCAAAAGGAAATGTATGGCACGTTCAACATGGGTGTCGGTTTCGCGGCGTATGTCGCGCCCGAGCAGGCCGACCAGTGCGTACAGATTGCCCAGTCCGCCGGTTACACGGCTTGGCGAGCGGGCACGGTGCTGAAGCAAGGCGACCGCAAAGCAGTCGAGATCTCGCCGCTCGGACTGGCTTATGAAGCGGAGACTTTGAACTTGAGGTAGACTATCGGTGATTGATGAGTGGTGATTGACCTGATCTGCGTCAATCACCACTCATCAATCACCATCGTTTAAGAACTGACAGAAAATATGCCTGCGAAATACTTCCAAGTCATTCAAGTCAATACCATCAACGTTATCGAGCTATTGCTGCCCGATGAGCTGGACTCCGTGGAGTTCGACAAGCTGAACGAAACCATGCTTCACCTTTTCGACGGTCGAACAGCTGAGAAATGGGTGCTGGATTTGTCCAAGACCGAATACGTCGGGTCGGCTGTCCTTGGTTTGATGGTGAACGTGCGTCAGCATGTGAAATCCGGCAAAGGGAAGCTGGTGATCTGCTCGCTCAGCCGAACCCTGCACGACATCTTTCGCGCCAGCTCGCTGGAGCGATTGTTCACGATCGCCAAGTCGCGGGCGGAGGCGCTGAAGCTGATGTGAGTGGCTCCCTCTCCCGGAGTACCGGGCGAGGGAGCAATCATTTCTCCTCACTCTGTTTCAATAGCGATTTCAACGACGGATCGTCCGGCAGCCGGGTGCTTGCGGCGCGGAAGGCTTTGGCGGCGGCGGGGCGGTTGGAGCGATCGAGGTGGTAAATCCCCAATGCCGCATCAGGATCGTCGAGCAGCCGCTTGATTCCCGGTGAGGCATTGGCTGCGGCGTTGACGTAAATGCGGATGTGCTCGATTGCTTCGTCCGACCGGCCGGACTTGACCAGCAGGTCGGCCAGGCGATTGTGCGGCAGCGGGTAGCCTGGTTGAAGCGCGATCGATTTGCGATACAGCGCCTCGGCCGATTCGCGACGACCGGCGGCCAGTTCCGCGTCGCCCAGCAGGTTGGCGGCGGGGTAGCTGTTGGGATTGGCTGCCATCATGTGGTCCAGCAACGTGCGATTGTCCGCCCAGATGCCGGTTTGTGCGATCGAACGAAGGCAAAGTGCAGCCAGAATCATGCCGGCAATGATCCACGTCATCCGCCGCTGTTCCACCGAACGCAGTGCGTAGGCGACGATCAGCGAAACACCCAGCATCGAGACATATGCGTAGTGATCGGCTGTCGTGGAGAAGAACTGGAACGAGAACGGGATCCACCCGAGCATCGGCGCCATTCCGACGATGAACAGCAACAATCCCGCGGCGATCCACGGCCGGCGGCGGAGTTGGGTGATCGCAAATACCCCGATGATCGTCGGCGCGATCCACGTCCACCACACTTGTCCGCTGGCAATGACGACGGCAGGTGTTCGGCCGTAGTCGGGCGTCAGCGTCGCCGGCCAGATGAGTTTGGTGGCGTAGAAGTAGAGCGAATCAAGCACGATCATCGGCCTGGCCCATAGCGGGCCGCCGTCATTGGCGGCACCGGGCTGCACGAGGCGCGTGATGATCATCACCGGCACGGTCAGCACGATCCACGGTAGCAGGCGCATTGCGATCGATCGCCATGATTGTTTCCGCAGCAGGACCTCGATCACCAGCACGAGGCCCGGCGTGACCATCGCGGCAGGCTTGGCCAGCATCGCCAACGCAAAGCACGCGGTGGCCGCGAGATAGAGCGGCAGCGAATAGCGACGTCGCGATTCCGTGTTGTCAGGGGTGGCTTGTAAATACAAGTCGACCGCCGACAACGATAGCAATCCCCACAACACATCTTTCATGCCGCTCACCCAGCCGACGGATTCCACCTGAATGGGATGGACCGCGAACAGCAGCGCACCGATGACCGCTGCGGCGCGATGACGCGTGAGCGTTTGAAGAATCGAAAAAACCAGCAGCACGCAGCCGACATGCACCAGCACGTTCGCGGCGTGAAAGACGTTCGGGTTCAGCCAGTTGCCTGTCGCGTCGGGAGTGTTGAGCCTGGCGATCATCGCAAGCCCGCTCCACACGGTGTAAGTCACCGGGATGTACAAACTGCCCGCCGAGTGCTGCCAGTAGTATTGCACGGACTGCAGCGTCGGCGGGTTCATCCGCGAGTTGTGGTGAACGGTGCTGTCGTCGTCCCAGTTGGTGAAGTCACAGGCGATGAGCCGGCCCATGCACAGCAGCGCCGCGGCGATCAGCAGGATGATCGGCCGGGCGGACTGTTGCGTGGCGGGCGTCGTGGGCATGGGCGGGATTAGTTTACACGCGAGTTGCGATCAGCGCTGCCATCCGCCCGGTGATGCCGTTTTCCCGGCGGTGGGAGAAAAACTCGTCGGCGTCGCGGTAGGTGCAACGGTCGGTCGTATCGATGTTCTCGTCAGCCAACCCGGCAGCCAGCAACTGTTGGTGGACGGCGCTGCGCAGATCGACTGTACCTTTGCCCGATCCGTCGGGATACCGCGCGATCGGCGGGGCGGCGGGAAAGGTGGTTTCGAACTCGTCCAGTACCTCCGGGCCGACTTCAAACGCATCGAACCCGATGCACGGCCCGATGGCGGCGACCAATCGCCCCGGCGGGGCTTTCATCGCCTGGATCGCATTGGGGACAGCCCTCGCGATCACGCCACGCCATCCCGCGTGAACGGCGGCGACGGTTCGGCCGTCGGTGTCGGCGAGCAGGATCGGCACGCAGTCGGCCACCCGGATCGCCAGAACGCGGTGCGGCTCACGGGTGACCAGCGCGTCCGCCTTCTGGCCCGGCCGGGCATCGCCGGTGGCGACAATGACGTCCGGGCCGTGGACCTGATGGGCCCAGAACCGTTCCCGATCACCCATGCCAGCCGCGTTTTGCAAAAGACGGTAGTTTTCTTGGATCCGCGGTTCGTCATCCTGCTCTGCACAGCCGCTAGGATTACCCAGATTCATGCTATCGAACGGCCGAGGGCTGATCCCGCCCAGTCGGGTCGAAAACGCATGGGATACGCCCAGCCGTACGAAAAGAGGCGATGCGTAGTAGACGATTGAGCTGACTTGTACCCGTTGCAGCATATATCGGGCGATTGTGGAGGGTAGAATGTGGATTGTCGATGCCCAAACCGCTCGACAATCCACAATCCACAAACCACAATCTAGCAAATGACCAAACGCATAGCCGTGTTCCCCGGGCAGTTTGATCCGATCACCAATGGCCATCTCGACGTGATTCGTCGTGGGACGGTGTTGTTCGACGAACTGATCGTCGCGGTCGGGATCAATCCGGAAAAGAAAGAGTTGTTCTCGATCGAAGAACGGCTGGAGATGATCCGGCACTTGTGTAAGGACATGCCTCACACGCGGGTGGAAAAATACACGGGATTGACGGTCGATTTCGTTCGATCGATGAAAGCCACCGTGATGCTGCGGGGCATTCGCGATGCATCGGACCTGAGATACGAATTCCAACTCGCGATGGCCAACCGCGCGGTCGGGAGCGTGGAAACGGTCTTCATCATGACCGGGGACGAATACGCCCTGACCAGCAGCAGCCTGATTCGGCAAGTGGTGGCGCTGGGCGGAGAAGTGAACAAGTTATCCACAATCCTGCCCAAGATCGTGGTGGACAAACTTCGCAGCAAGCAAAAAGCCGGGATCGTGTCCAAGGGACCACCGGACGCGCCTAGCAACTGATCGGAGTTCTTGGCGACTTGTTAAGCTGGGAAAGATCGAGGTCATGTCAGATGGTTCTAGAAGCTGTTTCCGAACCTGAATAGCCACCATCGGGGCAAAATTCTGTCTTCGTCAGGCTTTTAAGCAGCTTCCAATGACACCGAAACGCGGATTTCTTTGCGATGGATGTTTTGCAGCCGGGCCTTGATTTGGGGCGTCTACAACTGGAATTTAGTCTTGTTGAAAAGAAAAACAGGAAAATCTGTCGCGGGCGCAAAAATAGCTTGACTAATTGGCGTCATGTGACAACGATAGCACACATAAACCTGCGCAAGGCAGAAGTCTGGTGCGTCACTTATCTCCTATCGACGCATTGGCGGAGTTTAGAAGTTTTAGTTCACCCAATGACATAAGAATAATCCCAACAGCGGCGTTCGCTGATGGGTTCTAAAGTCGCCTCTGTGGCGTGCTTTTAGGCGGTTGGTTCGACGGATTTAGTCCTTTTTGGGCTTAGGCCCGGAAATGGCTGGGTTCAAACCGGTATCATTTATCTCCGTAACAGTCGAATCGGCAATCGAAGAGGCAAAACGCAGAGGCAGTTTGAAAGGAGCTTCATTATGAAGCGTGCATCGAAGAAGACGGGCTTTACGCTCGTCGAACTGCTCGTCGTGATCGGCATCATCGCCCTGCTGATCTCAATCCTGCTTCCGTCGTTGAACCGTGCCCGTGAAACGGCCAACCGCGTGAAGTGCGCCGCCAATCTCAAGCAGATCGGCAGCGGCCTGCTCCTTTATTCCAACGAGAATAAGGGTCTGTTCCCGCGAACCTACGCTCCGGCCACCACCGGCGCGGTCACCGTCAGCTTTGCCACCACCGGCCAAGGGACCGTGGATCCGTTTGTTACCGCCTCGACCGTTCCGGCTTACAACATCCCGGCGGCCATGTTCCTCATGATCCGCCAAGTGGATCTCACCCCGTCGGTGTTCATCTGCCCGAGCGGCACCGCTGAAGCCGACTTGATGGCCAACCTGCCGGCCACCAGCCGTTCCAACTTCACGGGTGACGGCACGAGCGCCCAGGTCAACAAGAACCTGAGCTACAGCTTCGTGAACGTCTATCCGACGAACACGGCGATCGCGAACGGTTACAAGACGTTCATCACCGCCTTCTCGTCAGATTTCGCCACGGCTGCTGACATTGCTCCGTCGGGCGTTACCTGGACGAACATCACGACGGGCGTGACCCGCTCGACCGTGATCACGGGCAACAGCAAGAACCACGATCAGGACGGTCAGAACGTTCTCTACGCCGACGGGCATGCTGAATTCCAGCAGACCTCGCTCTGCGGTGCGAACAATGACTGCATCTACACCCGTGGTGCTGCGACCAATACCACCAATGGTCTGTCTTCGGCTGGTTCGCCGAGCGCCACTGGCAACGATCCGGTCACCTCGACGGACTCGGTTCTGTGCATCACCATCACCGACTAATGTCAGTGATGTGGTGTGACTCGAATAAGAAAGGGCCCGCCCGGCGATGGGGCGGGCCTTTCTTTTTCGATTTTTTTGGGACTGAAATCACTTTTCCGTTAAGCTATCCGATGTATGGAAGACCTTCTGCCTCCTCATACCGCCCACGGAGCGGGGTTTGAACTCACCCGCGTTCGCCAGTTCACCATCTTCCTCGAGAGCAAGGTCGGGCGCCTGCAGATGCTGTTGCGATCGTTCGAGCAGGGGGTGGGGAAAATCGTCGCGATCTCCATTGAAGAGTCCGGTGACGCTGCATTGGTTCGCTTGATCTGTGCCCACCCCGATTTCGGACGAGAGTTGCTGCGAACCGCTGGGTTTGGCTTTAGCGAGTCAGAACTGCTCGCGGTGGAATTGCCCGAGAACGCCACCCAGCCACTGGTAACGGTCTGTTCCGCACTCCTGGCCGCTGAGATCAACATTCACTACGCCTACCCGCTGCTTACCCGCCCACGCGGGCCAGCGATGGCGTTGTACACCGACGATCCAACGCTGGCGGCTCAACTGCTCATCCGCAAGGGGTTCACGCTCATCTCGCAGGGCGATCTGGATAAGGGGTGAGAGAATTCTGAATGCTGAATTCTGAATGCTGAAAGAAGAAAAGCACCAAGCATTGAGCCCTCTAAGCAACCGGTTGAAGCAGCTTGGTCGTCCAGAAGAGGAACAAAGATTTCACAGATTTCATGCAGCGAATCCAGAATCTGTGTTATCTGCGTAATCTTTGTTTCATTTCCGCGTCCGGAAGATCGTGCTATTAAGTGGTCTCCAGTCTTTGTATTGTTTCAGCATTCAGCATTCAGCATTCAGCATTTGCCTCCTCCTTATCGGACGTACGTAATTACATCTGGAGATCTAGGCAAGATGCGTCCGATAGAGAAATCGGCTGTCAATGACGGCCGACACCATGGACGTGTTTGATTTTTATAACTGGTCCCAGCGCAAGCTGGCGTTCCACGGATCGGCCGTGGAGATCGCCTGCGCGTGTGAGGAACTGGTTCCTGCGATCGATCACCTGCTCAACCCCTTTCGCGAGGCGGATTTTCCGGAAGGCTTTAAGCCGTTGCGAGGCGTGATCGAGCCTTACGACCTGGAAGATGTCCTCAAGCACCTTTCGATCAAAGCCCGTCCCGTGCCGCTGCCTAATCTGCCGTTTGAACTGTATCGCGACGCCGATCGCTACTACCGCCTTGAAGACTCAATCGGCCTGACGATGGTCGACTTGGTTCGCCGGCGGTGGCATTGTTGGTTGACGCCCGAGGCGTTGCGGGGCGATCTGGTGCGACTCATCGATGCCGCCATGATCTGGCCGTTGGCGCAACTGGTCGCGCAGCGGGAACTCAACCTCATTCCTGCGGTTTCGGTCGTTCGAGACGGGTTTGGCGTGCTGCTGATGAGCGAACTGTCGCTGGAACTGGAACTCCATACTCTGCTCCACGAGGGATTCAACATCGTCGGCCAGCGCTGGACCGGATTACGCGAAGAAGAACAGGGAAAAATCGCGATGCTCCATCTGCCGGGGCATATTTTGGAGAAAGCCGCTCCGATCGCGCCCAATACACGAATCGGCGAGAGAACACCGGCGACGCAAGATCGCTGGATCGATTTGCACGCCGCGCATCCTCGATCGCTGGCTCATCATGCGTACTGCGATTTGATCCTGGTCTGCGGTCCCGGCCGGCGCGAGCAGGTGCGGGTCAAGCAAGTCGGCTGGGCAGGAGCGATGAACGTCTTACGGCGGGCCTGGCCGACGGTCGATCTTCCTCCCGGGCGGCGGGGAGGCAAGCTGGTGTCCAAGATGGCTTCCCGGGTCCGAGTCGTTGAAACGCAGTTGTCGCGCGAACCGAACGATTTGATCAAAGTGATCGATCTCTATCGCAAGGCGCCGATCCCCACTCACTTATCGCCCACTATCGCTCCGGCGAATTCGATGATGGTGTCGGATTGGACGAAGCCGGCGGCTTATCACCCGGTAAAGCAGCCAGCGTAATCTCTCGGTTCTTTCCCTTTTCCAGCTTGATCCCGCCCAGTTCCGGCACCCATTTGATCACGCCGATGGTCTTTTCGTACTCCTCCTGCGACTTAAACCGATCTCGGCGGAGGATTTTCTGTCCTTGCTGCACCTTCTCCCATCCGCCGTACTCGAAGCGGAAGTACCAAATCTCAAACCGGCTGATGACTTCCCCGCCTTTGTCGCTGTGGAACGCCCGATCGCGGATCATTCTCACCAACGCCGTCGCGCGGTTGTGGTCGCCGGATAGTTGCAGGATTTCGATCTTGTTGAAAAAGTCCTTGTCGGGTTTCACCAGCCCATAAATCTCAGTGCGATCCTCGTCGGTCATCGGCTGAACGTTCGGATTGACCGGTTCCTCGTTCAGCCAGCCGAGATTGACGCCTTGCAGCGTCGTTCCATCTTTTAGCGTAATCGTCAGATCGTATGGCGTATTGGGAAGAAGCTTGGCGAAGCGGATTGTATCGCCTTGGATCGAGCCCGTTACTTTCAGCTTCATCGCTAAATTATCGGCGTGCGCGCTGAGGGTCTGAGCATCTTTTGGAATGCGAAGGGTAAGTTCTTCTGCAAAAACGCACTTCGAACTCAACCAATTTCCGACGAGGAACGCTACAAGTAGCGCACTGCTATTGTGTCGGTTACAAACCCATCGCAGGATCGATCGGGAGTTTTGATTCATCACGCTGTTAACCGTCCGTATTGAGTACAGTTGTACCGCCGAAATTGCCCATCACGAAGTACTACCGGTGGAAAATTGGCAGGCCGGTAGGGACATTGGAGCTAGCCATTTGCGTTCATCGGACGCGGATTGCGATACTATTAACATATGGCTAACATTTTTTGCGACATGGATGCCATGATTTCCGACAAATTGAAGGAGTAATGCAAGAATTTCTCGCATTATTGAACGGAGTCAGTTAGAATCTGCGCCTGGAGAAATTCCCTATGAAACATTATGTCACCGTCGCCTTGGTGCTTTTGTTGTTGAGCCCGATCGCCTTTGCCAAGGGAAAGAAGCAGTCCACAACCTATGAAGGGACGATTGCGAAGATTGATAAGAATCGCATCAACGTGAACTTCACAGACTCAAATAATCAGAATTTACGAACGATGGCGTATGTCGATAACGACACGGTCATCACCTTGGATGGTAAGCCCGCAGTGCTAAGAGATTTGGCACCTAGCATGTTTGTGACGATGAAGATGGCTAACAATCTCATCGCGGCCTCGATCGACGCTAGAAATCGCGGAAATGACTGGAAGCGATAGCTCGGTTGCGTGTCTGACACTTGATTATCCAAAGGCCTGCTTTTTGCAGGCTTTTTTTATTGGCTGGAGTGCTTCATCAGCTCAGGAGGCAGTAGTGAAGTCCATTCAAGTCAGTGAGTTCGGCGATCCCGGCGAACTCAAACGGGTAGAAGTGCCCGACCCAACGGCCGGCGACGGGCAGGTGGTGGTGAACGTCAGCCGCGGGGCGATCGAGGTCAATCCGCGCGAAACGACGTCGCGTGACTCTGATATCCGAGGGATGACGCTGTTCAACGTCAACGACGCCTACTACAGCGCGGTCCATGTTGCCCTGGTCGTAGGGTTGGCCAATCGCACGCTCGTGCCGATGATCGGCTGGGAGATGAGACTTCCCCAAGCCGCCGCCGCTCATGAAGCTGTGATGGCTGACGAAGCGCACGGGAAATTCACGCTGCTGCCGTGAGGCTGGATTGCTGGTAGCAGCATGCGATCCGAACCTTGAGATGTTGGTTCGATGGCGTAGTCTAGTAAGCTATGAGCACACAACGCCCTAACCTGTTGTTTGTCTTTTCCGACCAGCAATCCTTTGACATGTTAGGCTGCGCGGGCAACCCGCAAGTGAAGACGCCGAACATCGACGCGTTCGCTGCCCAGGGCGTGCGATTCACCCACGCGGTAGCAAACTGCCCGATTTGCACGCCTTGCCGGTCGATGCTCATCACGGGAAGGCATCCGTTGTACAACAACTGCTTCGAGAACGATCGGCGATTACTCCACGAGCATGAGATAGGTCCGGGAATCGGTCACGTGTTGCGCGACGCCGGATACCGGATGGGTTATGTCGGCAAATGGCATTTGTACGGCGGCGAGCGTAATCGTCCGATCCCGGCCGGGCCGGATCGCCACGGGTTTGACGACCGTTTCCTTACTAATAACTGCCACGTCAACTACCACCCCGATCACAGTTACTACTGGACCGAGAACGGGAACAAGGTCTTCTTCAAGCAATGGGAAGCCAAAGGGCAAACCGAACAGGCCTTGCAGTTTCTCGACGAATGCACCAGTGAACTGCCGTTCTGTCTATTTGTATCGTGGCATCCGCCTCACAATCACGGCGGAGGAGATCACAAAGGCTACAAGGGCTTCGATGCGCCCGAGGAGTTCAAATCGCTTTACGATGAGGACGGCATCACTCCACGAGACCATCTGCCCAACACGCCGATAAACCGGCGAATGACGCTCGGCTATTACGCGATGTGCAGCGAGGTCGATCACCACTTCGGTCGACTTCTGGAAAAGCTCAAGCAAAAGGGGTTCGATGACAATACGCTGGTGGTTTTCACCTCCGATCACGGCGAAACTTTCGGCGCCCACGCCGCCCAGTGCCACAAGGGAAACCCCGAAGACGTTTCGACGCGGATTCCGCTCCTCATGCGAATGCCCGGCGTGATTCCTGTGGGCCGTGTGAGCAGCCTTTTGATCGGCATGCTTGACATGGCCCCGACCTTGATGGGGTTGATGGGGCGCCCGATCCCGAAATCGTGGCAGGGGAGAGCGTTATCTCAGGCGATCGTGGACGAAGACGACGAGGCAGTGGAGGAGATTCCGATCTTCAGTTTCAAGCCCTCCTGGCGGGGAATCATCACCCACCGGTACACCTTTGCAATCGAACAAGTCCAGCGGACGGCCGACCTGCAGAATGTGCTGGGCTCGGATTTGGGTCGAAAATACACGCCCAGCTACAATATCTTTTACGATCGCGAAGCTGACCCGCTGCAACTAAATAACCTGATCAATTCTACCGAACACATGCCTTTGGCCATGCAGTTGACGGACCGGGTGCATGCGTGGTGCAAAAAATTCCGAGACCCGTTCCTGTCGTACAACCAGATGTTTGCCATCGTCGGCGATCGCGAGGACAAACCGCCCATCGACCTCATTCAGCCGAACCACGCATAGCGGGCAAAATCGAATGCCGATCCAGCCTCTGACATCGCTCGACGATCCTCGCTTGGCACCTTACCGCGAGTTGAAAGACCGTACGCTGGCTGCGCGGCACGGGTTATTCGTGGCCGAAGGGGAGCATCTGCTTAGGCGGCTGCTCGAAAGCGATTTCCGAGTCGCTTCGGTGCTGATGGCCGACCGCCGGACGGCCGAGCTTGCGCCGATCGTGCCGGCGGATGTGGATGTGTTCGTGCTGCCTCAGGACAAGCTCAATGACGTCGTCGGATTTCGCTTCCATGCCGGCGTTCTGGCGATGGGCGTCCGCAAGCCGGCACTGACGATCGATGACGTGTTACGCGATGACGCGGCGGCGATCCGGCTTGTTGTTTGCCCTGACCTGATCAGCGCCGAAAACCTCGGCTCGATGATCCGCCTGTCGGCCGGCTTTGGCGCCGACGCGATGATCGTCGGCCCGCGGTCGATCGATCCGTTCGTGCGACAGTCGGTGCGGGTTTCGATGGGGACGATTTGTCGCCTGCCGATCGTCCAATCCGCCGACTTGGTGAGGGATCTTTCACTACTCCATCGCCAGTGGGGCGTGCAACGCGTCGCCACGGTCCTGCACTCAACCGCCTTGCCATTGACGCAGGCACCCAAGCACGCGCGACTGGCGTTGATGTTCGGCAACGAAGCTCAGGGGCTTGATGCGGAAGTTGTCGCACTGAGCGACCAACGTGTGACCATGCCCATGCATCTGGGTACGGATTCCCTGAACGTCGCAGTCGCGGCGGGAATCTTTATGTATCACTATTGGGGGGAGTGAGAAATGCCGAATTCTGAGTGCTGAAAGAATATCTGGACGGCCAAAGCATTTTCAGAATTCAGAGTTACGCGGTAAGGTCCAACCGCGGCTGATCGTCTTCGGGCTTGGTCTGGCTGGCATGCCGCTGCTGCTTCCTACGTTGTTGCTGCTGCTTGGGATCCTCGTCGTGGATCGGCTGGAGTTCCTCGCTGCTTTCCACCGTATGTACGTATTCGTCACCTGTGGCGGCGGTGTTCTTGTTGCGCGATTGGGCCCGGCGGATGTGGTCCGCTTTTTCTTCAGACTGCCGCTGCACCTGAGTGGCAGCAAACGCGGCGGAAGCTAGGGGCGGGATCGGTAACATGCAGTCGGTTCCATCTGTTAACCATTACCGTTATCGGCACAATAATGCGCAGAAATGAACACAAAGGCGCAAAAGCTGCAGGCTTTTTTGTACATCCCATTATGAAGAACGTCCTAAAACATTCCGGGCCAGTCACTTAGGTGACCGGCCCGGAGGGTTCCATCGAGATGCAAGGCCCAGAGCTTACTGGGTGGATCCGACGGACTTGGCGAGCATGCTCGGCGGGATCACCTGCGCGGTCACGCCGTTGTTGACCTTGGCTTGATCGACTTCCGACGCATCGGTCGGGGCAATCACTTTCACGCCCAATTGCTGATCGGTCGCCAGTTCGCCGTGTACGCCGATGAACTGACCCAGCATGTTTGCGTACTTCGCGTCGTTCGTGCGGATGTACACCACCGTGCGGCCGGTGCCCGGGTCGGTCAGGCGGTACAACACCGTGTTGCCCTGCTGCAGGCTGCTCGTGCGGAGTGTGCCGACCGCGGTGAACATCGAAATTTTGTTCTTCTCGATGCGGTCCTGAAGTTCCTGCTGCTCGGCCTTGAGGGCCGTCTGACGAGCGGCAGCGGCTTCTTGAGATTTTTTCAGTGCGACAAACTGATCCTTGGCTTCCGAGCGGGCTTTGAGGGTCGCCAGGCGGATGTCAACGATCCGCTTGAGCGACTCCGGCAGCGTGCTGCTGGTCAACGCTTCATAGTTGGTGATCGTCTCGGGCAGCGGCTGCTGATCGAGCGGGGTGGCGCTCATTGCGACAAAGTCGGCTTCAAGCTTATCGAAGGTCGCTTCTGCGGTCGGAACAGCCGGCTGGGTGCTGGGCGCTTCGGCAACTTGCGCCGGCTGAGTTGCGGGCGTTCCGGCAACCGCCGTGTCAGGCTTGTCGGTCGACTTGACCGGAGCGTCCGGCGTAACGGTGGGCTTCACATCAGCCCCCGCGACCGTAGGCGTTGGGGTGCCACCATTGCCCGGCGTGACCGCGGGTGTCGAAGCAATCGGCTCGACCGTCTTCACCGCGTCCACAAACTGCTTGTTCACATAGAGAAACACGTTGGCCGGCGGGGTGATCTTGTAGTACTCGTCGACTTCACCAATGATGCTCACTTCGTCGCCGACGTTGAGCGTCGTCTGAACGGTGGTCTTCATCTGGTTCTCGGTGCTGCCGGCGCGGACGCGGAGGTCGGGCTTGTCGACCTTGCCCTTCGTGCCATCGCCGAAACGCGTCACGTAGGCCTTGGCGACGTAGCTGAACGATCCTTCCGGCGGCTTCACTTTGAGCCAGTCGAAGCGAATGCCCACGACCGTAACCGGTGTGCCTTTGTTGAGCTTGGAGGTGGGATAGTAGTTATCGCCCGGGCCCGATCGTACGTTCACCGACGGCGAGTTGATCACGCCGGAGAAATTGAATTTTGCATTGTCGACCTCCGGGGCCGTCACGTCCTGTGCGAACGAAACGGGTGCGATCAGAGCAAAAGAGCCAAGAGCGACGGTAGTAGCAAGGAATAAACGGCGGGCGGACATGTGCACCTCCATGTGCTTTTGTGACTGTGCGGGTCGACGATCCTCGTCGATGTTTGAATAAAAATAGCGAACGTTTCTGCAATTGTAAAGCAATAATTGCGCGTTATGTCGCATGGGCTACCAGCCCATGCCCAAAAATCTTGGCGTTATCGGAGGATAGCATCGGCCCGTCGAGGGTTTCGGGCATCGGCTGGTAGCGCATACGACACGAACCTTTCTAGCTAATCCGAGCCGTCAGCAAGGTTCGATCGTCGGTGGCGGGGAGATGGCCACCAAACTCGTTGACGGCGGCGAGGGTTCGCTCGATGAGGTCGTCCGCGTTACACGCACAGTTGCGAAGCACCTCGTCCAGTCGATCGACGCCGAAGAGTTCGCCTTGGGCGTTGCGGGTTTCGGTGATGCCATCGGTGTAGAAGATCAGCGCGTCACCGGGGGTCAGCGTTGCGGTCTGGTTTTCGTAGTTTTCGTCAGAATCAATGCCCAAAGGCAGATTCCGGGCCTGGTCGAGGCTGCGGATCGAGCCATTTACGCCCGATTTCACTCTCGGCGGACCGTGGCCGGCGCAGGCGTACTCGATCACGCGGGTGGTCGGGTCGTACATGCCGTAAAACGCCGTCACGAACGTGCCGTTGCCGTTGGTGTATCGCGCGGCCAGATGGCGGTTGATGAAGTTGAGCATCTCGCCGGGCTTTGTGGGATGGCCAGGGTAGCTGTGGGCGATTGAGTGCGTCACCGCCATCAGCACCGCTGCCGGCGTGCCGTGGCCGGAAACGTCGGCGATCAAAATCCCCCAGCGGCCGTCGGACAGCGGGAAGAAATCGTAGTAATCCCCGCCGGCCTGCTGCGAGGTGCTGTAGTGCGCCGCCAACTTCATTGTTGGAATGTCGGGCAGCACTTCGGGCAAAAGTGATCGCTGGATGTCGGCGACGGTTTTCAGCTCGCGGTCGACCACGTCGTATGCACGCTGAAGCTCAGCCGTCAGAACCAGGTTGTGCGTCACCCGGCCGAACAGATTGCTGAGCCAGACCAACTCGGGAACCACTTCACGCGAGTAGAAACCCGGGATGCGGCTCGTCGTAATGACCATATTCAATGCCTTGCCTTGATCGAACAGGGGGATGGCAAAGAGCGATCGCATGTCCGCAAAATACCCCGCGCCCGGGTCGTTGGGATCTAGCGCCAGGTCGTCGATGATGGTTGGCTCTTCCTTGTAGATCAGTTCCGACAATATCCCGCCCTGGATGATCGGCAGGCGCGATTTATCCTTCCAGGGATTGTTGTTGTCGGTCCACATGGAGCTTCGGGTGATACGCACATACGGCTCGATGAGATCGCGCCGGCTGAGCGAAACGGACCGATCGTAGTTCATGATCTGCTTCATCCGCCCGCCGTACAATGCCACGAGCGTTTGCGGGTCGGTCTGCTTCGACAGATCACGCATCAAGCTGATGATGAACTTCAGGCGATCCTCCCAGTGACGGGAGAAGAAGCTCTGCAACGAGTTTTCGGCGAGGGTTTCGGACATAATCGAGCCTGAAATAAAACTTCTTTTACCCGTCATCCTGAGCGCTAGCGAAGGACCTCTTGAGGCCCTCAAACCACATTTCGCGTGAGAAGAATCCTAGTCGAAATGATTTCGGATGGGAGACATATTTTGGGGGCAGACGATCCAAGGGTGTCCAGAGTTCCTTCGCTGGCGCTCAGGATGACGAAGTTCATTCCGCAAGCGTCGCCAGCGATTGATCGACCGCTTCTAGCGTCTGGTCGATCGCCACGTCGTCATGCGCCAGGCCAACGAACCAGGCCTCAAACATACTAGGCGCGAGGTAGACTCCGTTATCCAGCATCGCGTTGAAAAACCTGGCGAAGCGGGTGGTATCGCACGCGGTCGCCTCGGCGAAGTTGGTGACTTTCTGGCCTTCCTCGCGGGTGAAAAAGACGCCGATCATGCTGCCCACACGGTTGATCGCAACAGGGATTTTCCGCTCGGCCGCGTGTACGGAGATGCCGTACGCCAAGCGGGCGCTGCGATCTTCAAGCACGTCGTAGGCGCCTTCCTCCTGCATGATCTCGAGCGTCGCCGTGCCCGCCGCCATCGCGGCGGGGTTGCCGCTGAGCGTGCCGGCCTGATAGACGCTGCCGACAGGGCTGATCATCTCCATCAACTTGCGGCTGGCGCCGTACGCAGCGCACGGCATCCCGCCGCCGATGACTTTGCCGAGACAGGTGATGTCCGGGCGGATGTGGTAGATGTTTTGCGCACCGCCCCAGGCGACGCGGAAGCCGGTCATCACTTCGTCGAAAAGCAGCATCGTGCCGTGGTCGTCGCACAGTTCACGCAATCCCTGCAGATACCCCTCGGCCGGCGGGACGACGCCCATGTTGCCGGCGATCGGCTCGACGGCGAAGCAGGCGATCTGGTTCTTATACTTCTCAAACGCCAGCTCTGCCGCTTTCAGATCGTTGTAGGGGACGAGAATGGTGCTGGCGGCGATTGACTTGGGGATGCCGGGGCTCGACGGGTGCCCGAGCGTGAGGGCGCCCGAGCCGGCTTCGACGAGCAGCCCGTCCGCATGGCCGTGGTAACAGCCGACGCATTTGATCACTAGATCGCGCCCGGTGGCCGCGCGGGCCAGTCGGATGGCGCTCATCGCCGCCTCCGTGCCGCTGTTAACGAAGCGGACCATCTCGCAGGCCGGCAGGGCGCTGGTGATGATCTGAGCCAGTTGCGATTCGGCCTCAGTCGGCGCGCCGAACGTCATCCCGCGCCCCAGCGCCTTACTGACGGCGGCGATGATCCGCTCGTTAGCGTGCCCGGCGATCAGCGGGCCGTAGCTGGCGACGTAGTCGATGTAGACGTTGCTATCGACGTCCATTACTCGGCACCCTTCGCCGGAGCGAATGAACAGCGGATTCCCTCCGACCGCTTTGAACGCGCGAACGGGAGAACTCACTCCGCCGGGCATGAGTAGGCGGGCTTTGTTAAATGCGGTTTGGGAGTTGTTGGTGATGCGTGTGCTCATATGCATTATCGTAGGATAATGCGACACAGAGGCACAGAGACACAGAGTTTTACACAGAGAAAATTCTCTGTGCATCGCTCTGTGTCTCGGTGTCTCTGTGTCGCATGAATTCTTAGTCCATTGAAGGTTCGTATCCCCAGCCGATTTCCGAACCTTCTTCCATGGCGACATCGCTGCCGGGTTTCTTTGGTGTCGGCTGCTGGTAGTTCTGGGCGATCGGCATTCTTCGTCCGAACCCGAACGCCCGGCTGGTGACCTTGATCCCCGGCGCTGCCTGTCGCCGTTTGTACTCGCTGCGGTCGATCAGTTTGATGATCCGCAATACCGTCGCAACGTCAAACCCCTGGGCCACGATCTGCGGGGCGCTTTCCTCCAGCTCTACATAACGATACAGAATCGCGTCGAGAATAGGATAAGGCGGCAGCGAATCCTGATCGGTCTGGTTCGGGCGCAGCTCGGCGCTGGGGGCCTTGTTGATCGTGTTCCGCGGGATGACATCTCGGCCGGCTTTGGTGTTGATCCACTCGCAGATTTCGTAAACGGTCGTTTTCGGTACGTCGCTGATGACGGCCAATCCGCCGCACATGTCGCCGTACAGCGTGCAATAGCCGACGGCCAGCTCGCTTTTGTTGCCGGTGGTCAGCAGCAGGTGATTGAACTTGTTGCTGATCGCCATCAGCACGTTGCCGCGGGCGCGGGCCTGCATGTTTTCCTCGGCCAGTCCCGGCTCGGTGCCTTTGAACAGCCCGGCCAGCGTCGACTCAGCCGCATCGTGGATCTGCTTGATGGGCACGTTGTGAAACTGGATCTCAAGATTGCGGGCGAGCGCCTCTGCGTCGGTGACGGAGTGATCGGAACTGTAGCGGGATGGCATCGCCACGCCGACGACGTTTTCCTTGCCCAGCGCATCCACGGCCAGCTTGGCGGTCAGGGCGCTGTCGATCCCGCCGGACAGGCCGAGCACGACGGACTTGAAGCCGCACTTGCGGACGTAATCTCGTAAGCCCAGCACAAGGGCTTTATAGATCGACTCGACTCCGCCGGAATGCTTTTCGATCCGGTTGTCGACCTTGGCGGGCAGATTCACGACGAGCAGGTCTTCCTCAAACTCCTTAGCCTGCGCGATGACGTTGCCCTCGGCGTCGAAGACGACGCTGTTGCCGTCGAACACCAGCTCGTCGTTCCCGCCGACCTGGTTGACGTACACCAGCGGCTGCTTGAACTGTTTCACCTGCGAGCTGAAAAGCTCGAGGCGGAACTGGTGCTTGTCCACCACGAACGGCGACGCACTGGCGTTGATCATCAACTGGCTGCCGCGCGAACTGAGGCTGGCCAGCGGGTTTTCGTGATACAGCCGGCGATCGATCAGGCGTTCATCGTTCCACAAGTCTTCACAGATCGACACGCCCACCAGTGTCCCGCCGACTTGGATGAGGTTCGCGGCGGGACCGTCCGGGCCGGGTTCGAAATAGCGGCTTTCGTCGAAGACGTCGTAGGTAGGCAATAAGGTCTTGAAATGTCGGCTGAACACCAGTCCGTCGCGCAGCAGCGCCACCGCGTTATGCAGCGGCCGGCCGACGGGGTTGGCGTTGCGGTCGGCGTAGCCCACCAGCACGTCGATGCCCACGCTCCGCTTGGCGATCAGTTGCAGCGCCCGCAAGTTGTCGTCGATCAATTGGGGCTTGAGCAGCAGATCCTTTGGCGGGTATCCGCAGACGGCCAGTTCGGGGAAGACCACGACCTCGGCACGAAGTGCCTTGGCGCGGGCGGTGTAGTCGATGATCTTACGGACGTTGCCGGGGATGTCGCCGACGGTGGGGTTGATCTGGGCAAGCGCAATACGCATGAAGGGATTCTAAGCGCGATCGGGGCGAACGTGTAGCAGGTTAGGGGGTAAAGTAATCGCCGGCATCGGGGAGTTTCCGGATCATTTCATCCGATGCCTTTCGGCGGTCAGCGTCAGATTGGCGGACGAGTTCCAATCGTTCGTCGCGGGCGGGCTTCTCGGCGATCGGCAGCACCGCCAGCGGTGTCGGATCAGGCTTTTTTGTCGGCGGAAGCACGGCAAACCCGCGATGGGGTGTTTCACCTTCGTCAGGCCGCAAAGGGCCTTGATATGCCCACGGGAACAAGCGGTGGTAAACGCGGTATGTTTGCCCCAGCGTCCAGCAGAACCAATGCGTGAGGAAGATGCCGCCCAAGAGCATCGGCAGGCAGATGTACCACTTGGCAAAAAACGGCAGCGGCATTCGCGAACTTTGCCAGCGGAACATATCGACGATCGCGATATTCAACCCGGCGAATGCAAGCAGGTACGGCAGCACGCTGACTACGAACATCACTACCAGCAGCGGATATAAACCGCCAATCGTTTTAGCGGTACCGAGCACACGGTCCGGCCGAAGGTTGACGATGCTGCCGCTGGTGGTCGCAGTCAGCAGGACCGCCGGTGCCAGCAATGTGCCGATGATCGCCAGTGTCGCGGCTGTCACCAGTCGAGCAACGAGCGGCATGGGCGACATCAACGCCATCATCGTCGGCCCATAGGTCACGAGCCACGCCAGAACGATGTTGCGGAACGGATTCCACAGATCGTCATACCAACTCACATTCCGCAGCGGCCGCGGGAGTTCATCCTGGCTGCTGGGGCCTGTTTCATCGATGACGTTTCCGTAATGGGAGATCATGGAGATGAACAGCATGATCGGTCCCATGAATACGATCATCATGCCAAACAGAAAAATCGTGGTAATGAACCCATATAAGAAGTGGGCCAGCACGATGAATGACATAACGATGAGATTTGTCGGCTTAAAGAGGTTGACGAACACGCCGATGGGGGAAACGAATTCAAGCCGTTCCACGCCGCGACGCCTCCGGGGAGTTTTCGCTACCGGCAGGGCGGAACGGACGTTCCGCACGGGGGAGAACTTTTCGACTTCGATCGGGCGGACGAGTTCGCCAGTCTCTGGGTCGTACTTTGGGGCGGCCGGGCCGTCGCGCTCGGGGAGGATGTCGGTCGGGTCGACGCCGACTCTCTGGTAATCCAGAGGCGTGGCATGCGAGCGGAGGTCGATCTCCCGCCCGTACTCATCGACGCGGGATTTCTGGAAGATGTATTTGAGCTCTTCTTCGCGTTGCGGATTCGGCACGTTCGGGCCGATCGTGTCGTCCACCTTGTACGTGCCGTCCTGATTCAGCAAGGCCATATCGCCTGCCGTGGGGACGGAATTGAGCCGCCCGCAGGCCGGACATTGGATGTCGTCGCCCGACTGGTCGTCGGTGACGTTAAATGCATGTCCGCAAGTACATGGAAACTTGATCACTGGAGAAAAATCCCCGAATGTTTTGCCCCGCACTTGTGCGGGGACCGAACGCCGCACAAGTGCGTTGGCTAAACGATGACATAGGAGCAATCCTAACGCCGTCCTATCATCGGCCAGCCTCTCATTATACGGCCAAGGTCCGATAATTCGCGATATAAATGTTTCATGCCTCCCTAACCGGTTTCGTTGTAGCCTGTGTGCAAGAGACTTAAAATGCCCGCTCTAGTGGGTTTCGCGAAAGGACTTGCCATGCGTTGGGTTTGCCTCGTTGCCTTGCTTGTTGCGCTCGCCGGTCAATCGGTTCTTGCCGAGGACATCAAGCCGGAACAGCTCAAGAAAAACTACGATGAAGCCGTCGCGCAACTGCAGGCCGCGCAGGATCGCATCAACAAGCTGGCGATGGATAACGAAAAGCTCCAAGCGAAAGTCGCTGAGATGCAGAAGCAACTGGACACCGCCAAAGCCAACGAAGCCACCTTCGACGAAAAGACCTACCAGTACCGCGCAACGTTCGCGGCGTGGCAGCAGTTTCTCAAGCGCTATCCCAACCTGCTCGGCCGATGGCAGGCGTTTTTAGGCAGTGAAGTGATGTCCACTTATAGCATGCCGGAATGGTCCGAGTCTTCGGTTCTCCCTGCGCCGTAACCGGCATTGGCCGGACCATTGGAGTTACAATGGGTTGCATGGTTCGCACGCTCTATTGGACTGGAAAATCGCTTTGCCTGCTCGATCAAACGCTCTTGCCGACGCAGACTGTGTATGTCGATCTGACGGATGAGAAGCAGGTGTGGGATGCGATCAAGCGGCTGGTGGTGCGCGGTGCGCCGGCCATCGGCGCGGCAGCAGCATATGGGGCGTATCTTGGCGTTCAGTACGAAGCCGGCGACGTGCTGCGGCGCGCTGATGAAGTCTGCAAATACCTGGCCACATCCCGCCCGACTGCAGTGAACCTGTTTTGGGCGCTGGATCGCATCCGCAAGACGGCCCACGCAGCGCCAATGGACCAGATCAAACAAGCCATTCTTTCCGAATGCCACCAGATCGCAGAAGAAGACGCCGCCTGCAACCGCGCCATCGGCGAGCACGGGCTGAAATTGATCGAGGCGCTCCCACGCGACGCCGACGGTGCGATCGGCCTGCTCACCCATTGCAACGCCGGCGCGTTGGCGACGGTGGAGTACGGCACTGCGCTGGCCCCGATGTATCTGGCGCACGAGCGCGGGATCAAGCTCAAAGTCTACGCCGACGAAACCCGGCCGCTGCTGCAAGGATCGCGTATCACTGCCTACGAACTGCAGCAGGCGGGGATCGACGTCACCGTCCTCTGCGACAACATGGCCGCGACGGTGATGAGCCAGAAAAAGGTGTCGGCCGTCATCGTCGGGACAGACCGGGTTGCCGCCAACGGCGATGTGGCCAACAAGATCGGCACTTATGGCGTGGCAATTCTGGCCAGGCACTTCCACATCCCGTTTTACGTCGCCGCCCCGACGAGCAGCATCGACCCGAAGCTGGCCAATGGCTCGCTGATCCCCATCGAGAAGCGAAAGGGCGAGGAAATCACCCACGGTTTCGGCAAACAAACCGCGCCGGATGGCGTAGGCGTGTTCAACCCCGCGTTTGATGTCACGCCAGCGGAGTTGGTGACGGCGATCATCACCGATCGGGGCGTTATGCGCCCGCCGTACGACTTCCATCGCAGCATGTCATCTTGAGCGAAGCGAAAGACCTCGCGGAGATACTTGCGTCATTCCCTCCCCGGTGAAGATGACCGCTCTATCCGTTCTCTCCGGTGTGACCTGTTCTTCATGGAAGACTTCGAGAGTTTACGGCAGGTTCTTCGCTGCGCTCAGGATGACGATTGGCGGCAGTTTTGACGCCGTGTCAGGATCACGGAATTTCATCGCAACAAAAACGCCTCCGCAGAGTCGATCTGCAGAGGCGCTTTTAAATTGCGAATGTCTTCGAGCGACTACTGCCCGACTTCAACCCGAATGTACTTCTCAAGCGTCACATTGTGCTGCTTGACGTAGTTCGCGATCGTGCCTTTGAAGAGCTGGCCGTTGAAGAACTCCTGGTCGAGCAGGACGCGTTCGGCGAAGAAGCTGTTGAGCTTTCCTTCGGCGATCTTCTCGGCGATCGCCTGCGGCTTGCCGGTGGCTTTGGCTTGCTCGATGGCGATTTCTCGCTCCTTGGCGACCAGGTCGGCGGGCACTTCGTCGCGCTTCAGGCCCATCGGACGGGCGAAGGCGATGTGGCCGCCGAGGTTCTTGATCAGTTCGGCATTGGCCTTGCCGGTGAAGCTCATCAGCACGGCGATCTTGTTGGTGATTCCGTACACGTAAGCGCCGGTGCTGCCGGCAGGGTTTTCCAATGCGAGGGCTTTGCCGATCTGCACGTTTTCGCCGGTCTGCTGGGCCAGCTCCGTGGCGGCAGCCTTCACTTCGGCGTCTTCGCGGATGTCGCTCTTGGGGTTGGCCAGCAGCTTGTGCAGTGCCAGTTCCAGGAGCTTGCCGAACCCATCGCTCTTGGCGGTGAAGTCGGTGTTGCAGTTGATCTCAACAGCGGCCGCCACGTGGCCGTGCGACGTGCTGCTGGCGACGACGCGGCCTTCGCCGGCGGTGCGCTCGGTGATGCTGGTCTTGACGCCTTTTTTGCGGATCGCGTCGATGGCCTTGGCGATGTCGCCCTCGGATTCGACGAGCATCTTCTTACATTCCATCATCGCCAGGCCAGTCTTGGCCCGGAGTTCGTTCACCATGCTTGCGGTAATTGTTGCCATGTCTTGTTTTCTCCTTCGTCGGTCAAAAAGTGCTGAGTGCTGAGTGCTAAGTGCTGAGTGAAAAACCGGCGTCAGCCAGTCTCTTACTCAGCACTCAGAACTCAGCACTCAGAACTACTGAATGAATTAGTGAGCCGCTGCGACCGGTTCGCCGGTGTTGGTTTCGGCGGCCGGGGTTTCCGAGGTGGCGGCGGGGGCCTCGTCGGCCTTGCCGTCTTCAGCTTTGAAGGCCACTCGGGTGCTGCGACGCTTGGGCTGTTCGCCAGCCACGTCGTTCTGGGCGCGACCTTCGGTCCGCGTCTGCTTGCCTTCGATCACGCTGTCGGCCAGTTCCTTCAGGATGATCTCGATGGCGCGCATCGCGTCGTCGTTGCCCGGGATCGGCAGGTCGATCAAATCCGGGTCGCTGTCGGTGTCAATCAGTGCGATCGTCGGCACGCCGAGCTTCTTCGCTTCCTTGACGGCGATATGCTCGCGACGGGTGTCGATGATGAACATCACGCCGGGCATGCGTTCCATCTTGCGGATGCCGGACAGATTGGTCTTGATCTTGGTCATCTCACGGTTGAGAGTCGACTTCATCTTCTTGCTATAGGTTTCGATCTGGCCGGTGGCCCAGAGCTTTTCGAGTTCTTCCAGGCGCTGCAGGCGGGCGCGGATGGTGCGGAAGTTGGTGAGCGTGCCGCCCAGCCAGCGCTCGTTCACGTAGTGCATGCCGCAACGCTTGGCTTCTTCTTCAACGGCAAAGCGCGCCTGGCGCTTGGTGCCGACAAAGAGAATGTCCTTGCCCTGACTGACGGCTTGCTGGACGAGTTTCTTGGCGCGAAGGAGGCCTTTGATGGTTTCCTTCACATCCATGATGTGGATCATGTTTCGCTTGCCGTGAATGTACGGCTGCATTTTCGGATTCCACCGCGAGCAGCGGTGACCGAAATGCACGCCGGAATCGACGAGCGCTTTAACGAGTTCTGCTTGAGACTGTGCCATTTTATTCATTGACGACTAAGTCACTGATACATTGACGATTGAAATTTATTCAATCGTCAATGACCCGATCACACAATCGTCAATCTCCAATTCAGCCCAGTGCAGAACCAGACGGCCAAGTCGCCGGTTCGCCATGGGGCTTAAATAGTTGCGAAGTTGTGAAACAGAAGCCGGTCAGACGACGAACGACTCGTGCCAAACTCGGCTGGCCTCTTGGCAGGCCAAGACGGGCTAGTTTATCCAGACCCGTAATTCTTGCAAGCTACTCAGGGTATTTTCGACCGAAATGCCGGTAAAACTGTTGGTATAGGGCTTGGGAGTCCATTCGGGGCGATTATCGGGCGCAAATCCTCTGTGGCATTCGGTTTAGGATATCTCCAGGTCGATGCAGACGATTGGTTAGCCGCCCCGCTCGCGGGGCGGGACCGCCGCACAAGTGCGGCGGCTAACCGGGAAATTAATCGTTACGCGGGATCAGGCGTTTGCCTTTGACGCCGGTGAGGTTCAGGAGTTTGAGCATTCGCTTCTTGAGCAGGTTGCGGAGGTCGTCGCAGTCGTCCTGGCCGGGCTCGAGCTTGATCATGCCGCCAGCCTTGGTGCGATGACCGCCGCCCTCGCCGATTTTCGTCAGCAGGTGCTGGATCAGGTCGGCCGCCGATAGTTTCGAGTCGGATGTACGGACACTCAGCACCAGTTTCCCGTCGTAGATGGCAGTCACCAGCGCCCATTTGACCGGATCGAACCGAAGCAGAAAGTCGGCGATGATCGCGGGCTTCTCGATCGAGTCGATCTCGCCTAAATGCGAGATGAGTGCGCTGTCGTAGTAAACCGCATTGCCCAGACCGGCGAAACAGGCGGTGTAGTAGCTTTGCGGCAGGTCGGTGTACCGCATCTGATAAAACTTGTGCGTGTCGGCCAGCAGCATCAAGCTGGAGAGTGCGACGTTATCCAGTTCGCCGGGCATGCCCGCCGCGCCGGCGAGGTCGGATTCGATCGCGTACAGCAGTAACGCCGCCAGCGATCGGTCGATCGGCACTTCCAATTCCAGGAAATAGCTGAAGACGATCGACGACGTCGCGCCGACGTCTACGCGGATATCGCAAAACGGGCAATGAGGACGCCGCCCCCTGCTGCGGTGATGATCGATCACCGCGATCGGTGTCACGTCCGTCGGCAGTGGGCTATAGGCAAACAGCGGCTGGGCATCGAGCAGAACGATCGCATCGTAGGTATTGAGCGTCCCATCCTCCCAAGGCGTGAGCTTGAGATTGCTCTGACGGATGAACATCTCGTTGATCCCGCCGCGGATGGGGCCTTTGACCGACATCGAGATTTTTGCATCCGGAAGTTTCTGCGAAAGCAGCACCATCATCGCCAGCGAGCTGGCTAGCGCGTCGGGATCAGGGTGCTGGTGCGTTGTGACGAGGATGTTCTTCTTGCCGGCCAGCAGTTTGAGGAGCTTTTTCGCGCGGGATTTGCTGCGGCTTTTTTGCGAAACCTTGCTGACCGAATCGGTCATTGTCTCGAGATAGGTATCCGCAAAACCCGACATGGCTGAAGATTATAGAGCAATTGAACGCTAAACGCTAAACGCAGAACGCTGAACGAAATGCGGAAATTCGTTCTGCGTTCAGTGTTCAGCGTTTCGATCAAGTCAGCGTGCGGCTGTGCTCTTCAAGGCGTTGAATCAGTTCGCTGGCTTCCTCCGTGCGGTCGCCGACGCTACTCGTCCACGCCAGTGATTCATTCTTCGCCACTGCTCGCTCGATGCGTCGGCAGGCACTGATGACCGTGCTGTGGTTGCGCTTACCCATGCGCGTTCCGATTTCCGGGAAGCTGAGCTTGGCGGTCTTGCGAACGAGGTACATCGCGACCGACCTCGCGAGCGAAATCGTCCGCTGACGCCGGCCGGACATCAGATCCTTGTGCTCAAGTCCAAAGTAATTGCACACCGACTGCAGAATATTTTCAGGCCGAACCGGAGCAACCAACTGGCGATCCAGATCGCCCAGCGCCGCCATCGCCATCGCGACATCCGCGACTTGGCCGGTGAGGCGGGTGTGCGCCTGGATCCGCGTGATGGCGCCTTCCAACTCCCGCACGTTCTGCGTCACCCGGCGGGCGATCCAGGCCGTCACTTCTTCCGTCAGTGTCATGCCGTTTCGACGGGCAATGGCCCGCAAGATATCGCAGCGGGTGGCGTAGTTGGGCGGGTCGATCCGCACCACCATGCCGCTGACGAAGCGGTTGATAAGGCTTTCGCCGAACTCGCTGATCATTTTCGGATGGTCGTCGCTGACCAGCACCACCTGCTTGCCCATCGCTTCGATTGCGTTGAACGTATGCAGGAATTCTTCCTGCGTCGCTTTCTTACCAGAGAGGAAATGCACATCATCGATCACGAGCAGATCCAAATCCCGCAACTTTCGTCGGAACTGGTCCAGCTTGTTGCTGCGGAGCGAGGTCAAAAATTCGTTCGTGAACTCTTCGCCGGTCAGATACATCCAGCGCTTGGTGGGGTGATGCTCGATGAACCGCTTACACAGGCCTTGCAATAGATGAGTTTTGCCCAAGCCGCAACTGCCGTGGATGAATAATGGGTTGTACTGAGCGCCGGGGAACTCCGCGACGTAAGCGGCGGTGTTCATCGCCAACTGGTTGCTCGGGCCGACGATGAACGATTCCAGATCGTGGCGCAATCGAGGCCGGCTGGAATACTGCGACGACATATCGCCCGTGTGGGCCGGTGCGGGTGTTTTAGGAGTGGTCGATGTCGGCGTGAGTGGCGAAATCGCGACCCGCTTGGTCACCGGCCCGTCGGCCAGCACCGGCGAGGTCGGATGAAGCTTGGTGGGCTTCAGTCCCAGCGTCGTGGCCGGGCCGGACTTTTCCTCGCCCTTGCTGAACAATTCGGGCATCACGCAGAACCGGACCGAAAGGGGCCCGCCAAGCACTTCGTGGGCGGCTTCCTGGATCGGGCGGGTGAAATGCGTGCCAATCCATTCGCTGATGAAATCGTTGGGGACGGCAATCTCCAAACCGTCCTGCTTTAAATCGAGTCGAGTGGAATTGCCGAACCAGACATGAAACCGCTGAGGACCGACCCGCTGTGCGATGGCGTCTGCCAAACGGGCCAGTTGATGATCTTGCGTAACGACTAGGCTCACGTCGCTCTCCTTCGTAGATGTCCTTCGAATCGGCGCGCAAGCGAGGGCGTGGAATAAACGCCGCCTGCGCGCCGTCGAAATCGCAATCTCCGGTTTCCCCTGCCGCCAAGCCACCCTTCGATTTGCCCAACTGAACGGTCGACGTGCGTCGATGTGTCAGCCGTGCAAGCCCCAAACGGTGCTGCATTTTCCCCGGCGGATAAACGGCGTCCTGCCTTAAATTGTTCGTCCTTGAATTTTCGCGTCCGTGCGGTGTGAGAGAAGCATCACAGCGGGTGTCACTTGCCTGATCCAACCAGCCGTGTTCTCCAGCTTCTCAAAGTCGGCGGTGGGTCGTTAACCGCACCTTAGCCTCGTCTTGCTCGTCCATGAACTTGATGGATGGAATCTAATGCCCCGTGGCAATACTGGCAAGGCAATATTTATTGGATTTGCCGTACACAACGACGTAAACGACTGTAACACCTAGGCTGCCGAAAGGTAAAAAATTTGTTCTGAACATGCCGTCCACGGAATTACTGGACATGGGGATAAACCGTGGACAACGAAAAAATTTTTTCGAGCGTCGAGCCGCCCCGATAATAACCGCTCGCACGAGGCTGGAAGGTCCGAAAACGTCGGATTTTGTGGATAAATTGAGAGATTTGGCCCTGTGCTACAAGCGATCATTGATCATCATTCCGAGGTTCTCCGAGGGATCTCGGGAACACGAAAACCGTTTGGATACCCTGATCTCTCGAAGTATCTCGGGATGACGGTTTCTACGGAACGACGGCAGTGAAGTACAGACGACGCTAGGTCGCACTCTGGCTCGTCGCCGATGGCTTGGTGTGCTTGGGTGCCATCGGGCGCAGATCGCGGATCATGGCGAGCTTGGCGCCGATCTTTTCCATCCCGTGACGGTAGTAGAGTTTGAGTGCCGGCGTATTGGCCGCATCGACGGCGAGAGTGAGTCGGCCGATGTCGGCTTCGAGGGCGGTTCGGAGGGCTTTGCGGAGCATCAGGGTTCCCAATCCCCGGCCGCGGGCTTCGGGGGTCAGGCCCAGGTACACGAGTTCCATTGCGTCGGTGCGGGGCGAGTGTGCCAAAAGCAGCACCGCGAGTGGCGTTTGCCGTTCGTAAAGCAGGAACCAGTGATTCGGGTCAAATTCTCCGCTGGCCTTGTGGCTGGCGATGACATCCTCGATATGACGCATGCCGCTCAGCGCGGGGCAGTCCAGACTTCCCTCGTAGCTTTGCAGGATCGTCCGGGCGAACTTGGCATGCGTGATGTTCGAGTAATTCTCCCACGAAAACCCGAACGGCAGCTTCACCGGAGGAATGCTGTTTCGCACGTCGGTCTGTAAGTAGTGCAATTCTGCAAGGGGGACAAAACCGCACTGCATGAACAGGTGTTGGGCGGGATAATTCCCCGGCTCGATCAGCACTTGCGCCAGTTGAACATCCCGCCGGGCAAACGCGGCGCACACCTCGTTAATCGCCCGGCCGGCGCATCGCTGCTCGTGCTCGCGGGTCCGATCGGTCGATCCGAACAGCAGCATCGTCCGCCCGGGGCTGACCAGTGGCAGAACCGCCCATTGGACACGGTCATTTTGCTCGGCCAAGCGAATGTCCGATAAACTGATGCCCTTGGCGACGACGTAAGTGAGGAAATCAACGACTTGCTCGTCGGTCGGGCGATGTCCGTCGGAGGAAAGGATCATCCGGACGGCCAAATTGCGTTCGTCTTCGTGAGGGGCACGGCAAACAATAGGGGCATCCGGCGAGGAGTCGCCGTCGTCTCGCCGGAACAAATTTGACAGGGATCGCACGCAGTAAGAGAATACCGCAGCTTTTCGGAGGGGCAAGCCGATAATTTGGCAAGAACTGCACCCTTTGAAGCGTTACCGCGGAGAGTTAGAGTCATGGTCCGACTGAAACGATCGCTAGCCGTTGCCCTGATTGCCGCCGTCCCTGTCGCTGTTGAGCTTGGGAACGCCGCCTTAGCCGACCCGGCGGCCGCCAAGCCTTATCCTATTCCTGCGATCTATTCCGGGGTTTGGAGCTTGAAGTTCGAGCATGCGCTCCCCAAACGCATTGTCGTAGAGATCCCCGGCCAGAAACTACCCAAGGCCTATTGGTACATGACCTACACCGTCACCAATAAGACCGACCGCGAGCAGGCATGGCTGCCGACGTTTGAATTCCTCACCGAGGAAGGCAAAGTCATCCAGAGCGACGGTAAATCCATCCCCGGCAAGGTGTTTGACACCATCAAAGCCCAGGAAAAGAACCAGTTCCTCGAACCCTTCACCAAGGTGACCGGCCAACTCCGCGTCGGCGATGCCGAAGCCAAGGAAAGCGTCATCGTCTGGGAAGAGCCCGAACCCGAGCTTGGCCATTTCTCGATCTTCATCACCGGCCTGAGCGGTGAGGTGCGACAGTTCAAAAAGGTCGATGGCAACCTTGTTGAACTTAAGACCGGTGCTGACTTCATAGAAGCCGGCAAGAACCTGGTCATCCTCCGCAAAACCCTGCAGCTCAACTTTTTCATCAACGGCGACGACATCTACCCCGGCCAGGACGTGTTGAATGAAAAGGCTGAAGTTTGGGTAATGAGATAGGGATTGTCATTAGTCATTGGTCATTTGTTCTTTGCCTTTCACCAATGACAAATGACCAATGAGAAATGACTCTCTTCTCATGCCCGTGCCAGCGCACCACGCATCCTATCTCGCCTGCCCTCCCGGATTCGCATGATTCCGCGTCGGCACGGGTTCCATGATCTTGCGACGCGCCGGCGTAAGGCGATTGAGGAATTCTTCCGAGTAGCGATAGCCGTGTCGCGTATTGCCCCAGCTTACGCCGTAGCGGTAGATGACGACTCGACGTTCGCCCGGATTCGTACGCGGTGAAGCGCCGTGGCAGATGCCGTCCACAAAGAGCAGGGCATCGCCTTTGCGCAGGTGTACTTCCTTAACGATACCGCCTTCCAATTCGTTGCTGCCCCGTTCGATCAGTTCGTCCCACGTTGCCTTCAGCGACGGGTGAACGAAGTTGCCCTTATGGCTGCCGGGGATGACAAGTGTGCCGCCGTCGCCCGGGCCGATGTCAGTCAGGGCGAGCAGGATGTTCACCTGTCCGCATCGCCACACGCCATGCTCGTAGCTGTATTTGCCGCGCAGTGCTCCCTGATATCCGCCGGAGTGAAACGGGAAAAACCCTCCGGTTCTGCGGACGCTGGCGAAGCATTCGTCGATGAACAACCCTGCGACGTAGCTGTTGCTCTCGCCGCAGTAACGCGCGACGCGTTCGATCCACGCCGGGTGATCGATCAATCGCTCGAACGGCTCCCCGCCTTCGACGATGTTCTGCAATTCCATGCCCGCATTCTTGTTGTTGTCGAGCCGCTGCACATTGCCGCGCCAGGACAGATACGGCATGTCCGCGGGCACTTTATCGAGCTCGGCGTTGAGTGCGGCGATGTGGTCGGAATCGACTGCATCACGCAGGACGCAGAAACCTTGGAGATCAAACAGATAGTCTTGCAGGTCATAGTTCATGGATGAGATTGTGCCATGATTCTTTCCAAAGATGAATTGAATCGCACCCAAATAGGAACGACATCTCGCACTGTCGGGGGTGAAGAATAGAGCGTTGGTGCGGCTATTCAGCGGTCTCGATTGATGAAGCCAAACTGACGAACAAATCGCAGGACCGGCTGGATCTCGTTTAGCGGTCATGATTCGGGCTTAAGGGCTTAGTGGTCGTTGGTTCAATTCCCTCACCGATTTCCTTGCAAATCCCGCACAAATCGCATACTATCTCCCTCCCTCGCAAGCCGAGGGCGAGACGTAACTACTGATGAAAAGGTGATTTATGGCACATAAGAAGGGTCAAGGCTCGACCAAGAACGGCCGCGACAGCAATCCGCAGTACCGGGGCGTGAAGGCTTACGGCGGGGAAATCGTCGGCGCCGGGTCGATCATTATCCGCCAGCGCGGAACCAAGTTCATGCCCGGCTTCAACGTCGGCATCGGCAAGGACGACACCCTGTTCGCCCTCAAAGACGGCCGCGTCGAATTCCAAGGCCGCAAGGTGCATATCCGCACTGAAGACGTCGCCGCGACGGCTTAAGCGTTACGTTACCAGTGAAAAGCGACGAGCGATGAGCGATGAGGAGTAATCCACTCGTCGCTCATCGCTCGTCGCTTTCCACTTATCCCTATGTTTATCGATGAAGCCAAAATCTACGTCAAAGCCGGCGACGGCGGGGCCGGGTGCGTCTCCTTCCGCCGCGAGAAGTTCGTCCCCAAGGGCGGTCCTGACGGCGGGGACGGCGGGCATGGCGGGTCGGTGATCTTTGTTGCCGACGAGAATAAAAACACGCTGCTCGATTTTGCCGGCCGGCACCACTGGATCGCAGATCGCGGCATGCACGGCATGGGTGCCAAATGCTTCGGAAAGTCCGGCGAAGACCTGATCATCCAAGTTCCTGTCGGTACGCTGGTGTTCGACGCTGACAACAACAACCTCATCGCTGACCTGGACAAGGGCGAAAAACGCATCGTCATCGCTCAAGGCGGCAAAGGCGGGCTGGGCAACTGGCACTTCCGGTCGGCCACCAACCAAGCCCCGCGATATGCTCAAAAGGGCACCGAAGGGGCCGCTCGCAACCTGAAGCTCGAACTCAAGCTGATCGCCGACGTCGGCCTGGTCGGCATGCCCAACGCGGGCAAGAGCACGCTGCTTCGCACGGTCAGCCACGCTCGCCCGAAGGTGGCGGACTATCCGTTCACCACGCTTGAGCCGCAACTCGGCATCGCGGATTTGGTCGGCGACCGCCGAATGGTCATCGCGGACATCCCGGGTTTGATCGAAGGTGCCCAGCACGGCGCCGGCCTCGGCCACGCGTTTCTCAAGCACATCGAGCGCACCAAGGTCATCGTTCACCTGCTCGATCTCTACCCGTCCGACGGCTCCAACCCCGCCGACAACTACCACACGATTCGCAAGGAACTCGAAGCCTTCAGCGACGTGCTGGCGAAGAAGGACGAGATCATCGCCGCGAACAAGCTCGATCTGGCGATCGACGACGAAGCCATCGATAAGCTACGGGCTGAACTCCCCGGCAAAGAGATTCACGCCATTTCGGGTGTCAGCAAGCAGGGCATCGAAAAGATGCTGGACGTTGTCTGGCGGCACTTGCACGTCGAAGAGTAGAAACCTTTCAGTCATCAAAGTTGTCATCCTGAGCGGTACTCCACGAAGGATCTCCGTCCCGCATCGAGGCAAGATCCTTCGCGGAGTACCGCTCAGGATGACGACTTTCCCGGTCGTTCGCTTGCGCCTTCGCGGAAGAAGCGGTAAACTTCCCGCATGGGAATCCCTACCTCACTCCAAGTCGGTCTAAAAGAATGGGACATCGTCTGCAGGAGCCTTGGCTCTGGCAGGCAGATGATCCTCCTCCGCAAGGGCGGCATCAGCGAATCGATCGGTGGGTTTGAGATCGAGCACCGCGATTTTCTGCTCTATCCGACGTTCCTGCATCAGAACCTCGTCATGCTTAAACCAGCCGAACAGGCAGGGCTGGTGATGCACGCGGCTGAGCCGGAGCAGATCCAGATCGCCTACGCTGGGCAGATCGTCGACATCGTGCAGGTGCAATCCCGGGAGAAGATGGATCGGCTGGACGCCGAGCACATCTGGACGCCGCCGTTGATCGATATGCGGTTCAACTACAAGCCGAAGAATCCGCTATACCTACTGACGGCGCGGGCGTACAAGCTGGCGTTGCCGGTGACGATCCGCAACACGCCCGACTACGCCGGCTGCAAGAGCTGGGTGCCGCTGGAGAAGCCGATCGAGTTTTCCGCCACACCTGCGATCGACGACGCAACGTTCGAAGCCCGGCGGAGTAAGATTCTGGGGATACTGGGATGATGTAGGGTCCGCCTTGGCGGACCGCTAGATCGATCGGTCCGCCAAGGCGGACCCTACAAGGAAGAACCAATGCAATACCGGCGACTCGGCGATGCGGGCATCAAAATCTCGGAGATCGGTCTCGGCGGATGGCTCACATTCGGCAATGCGATCGAAAAGCAGCAGGCCAAGGCCGTGTTCGACAAGGCGTTTGATGTGGGTATCAACTTTTTTGACTCGGCCAACGTCTACGCCGGTGGCAAGTGCGAGGAAGCGTGGGGCGAGTTACTCAAGAACCGTCGCCGGGCTAGCTATTTGCTGGCCACCAAGGCGTTTTTCCCGATGGTAACTGTTTACCGTCCCGTCATGGATTTTAGATCGTGTCTGTGAGCAAGGCGATGTCTTTCCCCGCCCACTCGGCTTGCAGGAGGGTCTTGATCGTTTCCAGCACATCTCGGCCCTGTTGTTCGGCGGTGCGCATGAC
>JANMES010000016.1:0-13433 GCA_031377185.1 Phycisphaerae bacterium | reverse complement strand
GCCCGCTTGAGCGGGTAGTGACTGCTACCCGCTCAAGCGGGCAGACCGGTGAGGCGATCATCCCCCGCGACGCAGACGATGTTCCGCCAGCGCACGCAACGTCGCACCCCGAAACCATCCGCGAACGAAGTGCAACGTCCGACTGATCCGAGGCGCGGAAACCCCATGTGTCGTCGCAAGATCCCGTAAAGAACGACGGTGCAGGAAGTACCCGATCGCGATCTCCCGGTCGGCCCGTTCCAGCGGACAGGGGCCTTCAAGCAATCCAACGATCAACGGATCGCGGAGCAGTGTGGTGAGTCGTTTAAGCCGGCGGGCGATCGTGCCGTGGGGCTTGCCGACCAGTTCCGCCAATCGCCTTTGCGAAAGCTGGCCGCGGAGGGAAAGTTCGACGATCAGCCGATCTTCTCGCTGCAGGTGTACCGCCCGCTGCAACAGCACATCCCCCTGCCCGGCGATTTCCACCGACCGCGGCCGAAGCGTTGAAACCGCCTGCTTCTCGAGCGTTTGCCCGTCCAGAAGCTTGATCATCGATGTCTCCTTCCGAAGAAAATCGCGGTGTTTATCATCTATCAAACAACGGACGTATTGTAGTGTTTTGTTAGGTATTTGTACAGGTTTATTTTTGATCTACAAATGCATATTTAATAGATGGTTATGATCTATTTTTATTTTTTTATAGAAAGTCGATTTGTGGAAGCCTTTTTGCCGCTTTCGGCTTCGCGAGTGGGAGACCTTCCGCACTCCCGAAGCCGCAAGCGGCAGATCGTTATTGGACGTGGATGGCTCGATCGGTTTCCTGCGGATTCTTGACAGTCCGCGCTGATTTCCCGGATGATCGCCGGACTATGAGTCGTACGATTGTGTTGCAGCATGTCCCCCACGAGGGGCCCGGTCGGATTGTTCCCGTGTTTCGCGATTTCGGCATCCCGGTCGAAGTCCGAAAGCTTTACGCTGGCGATGAAGTGCCGAGCGATCTGGAAGACGTTCGCGTCCTGGTCGTGATGGGCGGGCCGATGGGCGTGGCCGACATCGACAAGCCGGAGTTTCCGTTCCTTGCCAAAGAAGTCGCGCTGCTTCAGCGGATGGTGCAGCAGGACAAACCCGTGCTGGGCATCTGCTTAGGCGCGCAGCTGCTGGCACACGCCGCCGGTGCGAAGGTGTATCCGAACGTGAAGATGGGTCCGCCGGCCGGTCCGGGGCAGCCGCCCAAGCCGGTGGAGCCGATCGAGCCGCTGCCGGAGATCGGCTGGGGCCCGGTGACGTTCCCGTTCCCCGGCGGGACCGAGCCGATCGTGTTCGGCGCGATCGATAACCTGAATGTGTTTCACTGGCATTACGATACGTTCGATCTGCCGCGTCTGCCCGCCCCGGCGAACGCCCCGCCGCCGCCCGCTCCGCCCCCGCCGACGGGCAACGCGCTGCTCAGCAGTTCCCGCGCCTGCCGACACCAGGCGTTCCGCTTCAAGACCCGCCTGTTCGGCTTCCAGTACCACCTGGAACTGACCCCCGAAGGCATCGACGCGATGGTGCAGAACGGCCAAGCCGACATCAAGAAAGTCCTTGGCGACGGCGGCGCGGAAAAAATCAAAGCCGACACCGCGAAGAACTACCCGCGCTACGAACGCATCGGGAACAAGATTCTTGGGAACTTGGTGCAGTTTTTGAAAGTGTATTGAACGCCAAAGCAGAATGATGAATGCCGAATGATGAATTTCATTCTGCATTCATCATTCATCCTTCTGCATTTTCTCCATGCCGGCTTTCTCCCTCAACATCCTCACCTTCCGCTGGATGCTGCGTAAGCGCGTGCGCCCCTGGGCGCTGGCGGGGCCGATCGTGATCCTGCTCTTCTGCCTGCCGCTGCTGCGGCCGTTGCGGCATCCGGATCCGCGCGACGTCTCCGACAACGAAACCGCCCGGCTGGCCACCGTGCAGGCGATCGTCGAGCGCAGCACGCTGGCGCTGGACGAGGCGCATGCCCGCCCGATCCCCAGAATGGTCGTCTCCGTCGGCAACGAGCATTACGCTTCCCAGGCGGCCACCATGTCGGTCCTGCTGAGCGGCGCGTACTGGGTGATGACGAAGATGGGCCTGACGTTTGCAGACCACGGGCCGACCGTCAGCTACATCCTCACGCTGCTGGGTGTGACGATCCCCGTGGCTGCCTGCTCGGGGTTGATCTACCGGATGGCCCGCGTGTTTGAGCTTTCGCGACCCAAACGGACGGCGCTCGGGCTGATCTGCGTGTTCGGCACGGGGCTGATCAGCTACGCAACCGTGCTCAACCCCCACGCCCCGGCCGCCGTACTGGTGCTGTGCGCCGCAGCGTGTTTGATCCACGTCACCCGCTCGCCGTCGGCGGTTCGCACGTCGCCGTGGCTGATCCTCGCCGGCTTCTGCGCCGCGCTGGCCAGCGCGATCGATATCCCCGCGATCATCTTCCTCGCGCTGTTTTTGCCAGTGATCCTGGCGCTCCGCTGGCCGATCCGCATGCGGGTGGCGGGCGTGGCGCTGTACGTGATCGGCTTGAGCGCACCGCTGGCGCTGCACAGCGCCCTCACCGTCCCCGTCACCGGCGACTTACTGCCCCTCTGCTATCACCCGGAGATGCGAGCCAACTACGACCCGCCCAAGCCCCCGCCGGCGACCATCGAAGACGACGCCGACACCTTTACAGTGAGCATCTGGCATCGCGTCGGCGAAGGCATCGGCCGCTGCCTCATGGCCCTCATCGGCGAGCACGGCCTGCTCAGCCACTTCCCGATCCTCCTGCTCGGCGTGATCGGCGTCGGCACGATCATGCACCGCCACTGGCCGAGCGCCACCAAGACTTTAGCCGGCGCCAGCGTGGCCGGCGCGATCGCGATCGTGATCGCCTTCGCCACCAACAAAACCGACTGGCGCGACGCGATGTTCGCCGCCCGGTGGTTCATCGTCTTCAGCCCGATGGTGATGTTCTGGACCGGCGCCTGGCTCCGCAAACCCCACCGCGTACAATCCTGGGCGTTCATGGGAACGGGCCTGGCGTTCAGTGTGCTGGTCAGCCTGATCGGCGCGACGGGGCCGTGGCCGCGGGAAGGGTTTGATCGCTGGACGGTCGTGGGGGCGACGAAGAATCTGGTCAGCCAAGACACGGTGACGCGGGATGCGATCGCGGGGAGGCAATGATGATTCGTCACTTTCGAAAAATCTTATGTTTCACTAGGTGCATCCTATCGCTCTGCGCTTACTCGCTCTTGAGCATAACTCTGATAGGGTGTGGTAAGTCGCAATCGTACCCAAATATATCTCTCTCCGATCCGCGACTGAGCGAATTTAGTGACCTGCTGACAATCAATCGGGCAATACTCGGCTTGCCCGCCTTACCGCCCACCGCCAAAGTCTCGGTCGAACGATCAAATGGCTCTTCGTACGACGCGATGCTTCACATCTACTCAAAACACGAGGGGCGAACCATTGCGTTTCGGAAGGAAGCCGGAAAAATGAAGTGGATCGGTGAGCAAGTCATCCTTGACGGCCCAACTACGTTCGCCACGCCCGATGGCAAACTAAACGAAACGCTTTGTTGGACATATGAAATATCTAGCGTTTCAGGCTACCCGCTCAATCAATTGAACATCACCTACAACGGACCGAATCCCGCGTTGAGCGTCCGGAATTTAGCAGCGGCTTCCGTTGCACCATTTGAAATCGCCTGGCGCGCCCTTCCTTGATGAAATAATAACTATGGTCAGCGCGATCCAACATCACTCCGCTTCCGCCCACACCCGCGGCGGTTCTTCGGGGCCGAAGAATTCTAGGTGGATCACGTTCGGGTTGCAGCAGACGGGGCAGTCTTCGACGTATTTCTGATCGCTGCCGGCGGACGGGTCGAGGGGGATTTCGATCTGCTCGCCGCAGCTGGGGCAGACGTACGAGCCTTCGTCGATCGAGCGGCGGCGTTTTTTCTTTTTCATGCGACACAGAGTCCGTGAGACGGGCCATGATGGTCAACACTCGCCAACTCCTGATTGTTGTCACTGCGGTGACGCAAAAGCAACACGCACGAGTTGGACACGTCGCCCGTACCACGGGCCTCCGGCCCGTGCGGGGTACGTTAACCATTACTCGAACATTGACCATCAAAATTTGAGCGCCGTTGGCACGGGCCGGAGGCCCGTGGTACGGGAAAGCCGATCTGCTTCATGCTCCACGGATCGAATTCTGTGAAGGATCGCTGCTCATCGGGTTTTGCGGCATTGGCTGTTCCCGTGTATATCGTCGCTAACCATGTACGAAGACCCCGAAGAAAGTCCCACCGAACGTGCCGCCGACCCTGCCCTGCGTGCCCAGGAGCAGGCCGACAAGTTCCGTACGATCGCCGAACTGGCGGCGGTGTTTGAGGGGGCGCGCAAGTTTGAGGCCCGGCTGAAACCCGGGCTCGATGCATCGCTGATGCGCGATCTGCAGCGGGCAATGGCCAAGCTGGAGAAGTCGAAAACGCCCGAAAGCCCGATCCTTCCCGAACCATCGCTGCCCGATGCTGCCGCGTTGCTCGATTGGCCGGCAGGGAAAAACCTTTCCACCAACGATTACCACATCCACCGACGCCCCGGCGAAGTGATGATCGCCCGCTGGCTGGCCGGGCCGCAGGTGGATCAGTTTTACAAGCGACTTCAGGCCCACTTCGACATGGCCATCGCCGGCTTCAAGGAAGACGAGCGCCAGGCGCTGGAGTGGAAGCAGGACGAATCGGTCGCCAAGTATCTCGAGGCGCTGGACAAGCTCGACGACCAACTGGCAGACCGGTATTTGCGCGAACCGATCAAGGCGTTGAACCTCGCGGTCCTCTCCACGCAGACAGCCGACGAGATCAATATCCAGTTTTTGTGCGAGACGGTGATGGGCGTGCCGATCAGCGATTTGGTCGGCACCCAATCCGCGCCGCCGGACGAACCGAGCGAGAGCGACCTGGCGTGGTTCTTCAAGCTCTTCTCCCTCCGCGGCGTGGCCGGCGAGGAGGAGCGGATGTGCTTCTTTGTATACATGCAGAAGTCGGATGAAGGGTTTTAGAGGTCACGAATGGCGACCTCAAACATTTTGTTCATCTCCCATCTCCGGGGAGTTGATTGACTGAAAAATCCAACGACTGCACCGGGTCAGTTTGAAATCGCTACTTCGTAGCATGGGCGTCCCGCCCATGCCAAGGTGCTCGGACACGGCCGAGACGGCCGTGCTACAGGGAACGATTTCAGACAGACCCGCTGCTAAATCATATGAAGCTTGCCTGCCTCATTGGTATCGATCAAAATAGTTGCGTTACCGATCAAGGAGACTCATTGCGGCTGACTTCTACGCTGATCACCCTGCTCGCGCTCGCAAGTCTGGCCGGTTGTTTCGGGCCGATGACCTCGACGTCCGTTGGATCGGACGGCGTGACACGCACCGTAACGACGTTGGACACCGCTCTGATCCCCAAAGAAACGCTCCGCCGATCCACCGCCGTCTTCACGCGACTGGAATTGCGTCGAGTGAAGCCGCCCGGCTATACGTCCGGCGGTGGGTTTTTCGCCAACGAGCCGACGGATTGGCCGGTCGTCGGCGATGCCTTATCCGGAAACGCCCGTGCGATGACCGCCTCCGGCGACACCATCGACCTGTACGCCACCTGGATTGGCAAAGATCAAACCACGGTCAAAATCACCACCACGCTCAAAGCCGCTCAACATCAGCGGCTGGTGGAGGAATTGATCGCAGCACTGAACCCCCCGGGTGCGCGATAACGGCTCGGTCCGCCTGCGGTTAACCCCCTGCATCAACCGGGGCGGTTTGTTGCACGATTTTAGGTGAAAATCTTACCTCTCTACGGAATACAGCGCGTTTGAAAATCAAACCGCGTTCCGATTGTTGCACCAGCGACAACAACCGATCATTTCTGAAGATCGCTCGCGATCACCCATGAACGTGCGCTACCGCGGGAACCGTTGATCGGCCGCCGGTAGCGGTCAAGGGGTTGCGATCGAAGGAGTCGCCCATGACCATTCGACAAAAACAACTCGCGGCCAAGTTCAAGGCCAACTCACAGACGGCGGTCGTGAACCGTCATGCGTTCACGCTGGCGGGCACGACTGCCATCAGCTTGGTGGGCAGCGCCGGGACGGGCAAAACCTCGCTGATCGAGGCGGCGATGCGGTTGGCGCACAACGCAACCATCGGGGCCATCGTCGGGAACCTGGCCTCCCCGCGCGATGCCGAGCGACTGCAACGCCTCGGCGTGCGATCCGTCCCGGTCGTCACCGACAACCTGACGGCCGAGCACGTTCATGAGTCGCTTGGCGAGTTCGAACTCAATCGCTGCGATATCCTCTTCATCGAGAGCGGCGGCAATGTCGAATCACCGGTGGAGTTTGATTTCGGACAGTCCGCCCGGGTTGCGGTTTTCAGCGTAGCCGGAGGTGACGACAAAGCCGCCGCCAACCCCCGGCTGGTGGCCGATGCGGACCTGATCGTACTGACCAAGACTGACTTGCTGCCGTACGTCACCTTCGATCTGACGGCATTCCACAATGACGTCACCACGCTCAACCCGCAGGCATCGATCATTACGACCGCGGCGTTGTCCAGCCACGGTTTTGATGAATGGATTTCCTGGCTGACGCACCAGAGGACCGACGGCGGCCACTCGTCGCCGAAAATACCGCCCAAGTACACATCCATGCGGCTCAGCCAGGCGATGCAGGAAAACCGGCTTTCCGCCGCAGAAGTCTTCAAGATCGAGGGACGCCGATGAAGATCGGCATCGATCTGGCATGGCGGCTCGTCGTTGTGGTGTGGGGAGCGGCGAGCGAGAATAGCCACGACCGAAGCGCACGAGAATGCCCATGAAGCGAACCGCCGCCCAAAAAACGATCCGCAACGCCCCGTCTGCCGACGCAAAAAAGACCAAGCCATCCAATGTGGTCGAGACCAGACCGATCATTCATGTTTTGTCCGACTCGACCGCCAACCTGCCGCGTCACATGTTGATGGCGCTGCTCACGCAGTATCCGCCTAACTCGGTCGAGGTGCGTTACATCCCGTTTGTTCGCGATCAGGAGCGGCTCACCACGGCGCTGGCGAATATTTCAGGCAAGCCCAACATCGTCTGCCATGCGATCATTTCCACGTCGCTCAAGGCGATGATCGCCGAGCATTGCCGCCGGGCTGATGTGCCTGCATATGATCTGACCGGCGGGCTGGCGGACTTCCTGAGCCAGTCGACCGGCTTGCAGCCGGGATCCAGCGTGACCGCGCTGCACCCGATCGACGATGCTTATCGCCAGCGCATCGGCGCGATGGAGTTCACCCTCTGCCACGACGACGGGCTGGGGATCGAATCGCTCGCCGAGGCCGACATCGTGCTGGCCGGCGTGTCGCGGACAAGCAAGACGCCGACCAGCATTTTGCTGGCGCAGCAGGGCTTCCGAACCGCCAACGTATCCCTGGCGATGGGCGTGGATGTGCCGGCATCGCTACTGGCCGTGCCGAAGGGCAAAGTCGTTGGGCTGGTGATCAGCCCAACGCAACTGGCGCTGATCCGCGCCCGCAGACAGAACGCATGGAATATGACGCAAACCAGTTATGACGAACCGGGCAATGTCAGCAAGGAAGTTGCCTGGAGCCGTTCGCTGTTTCAGAAGCAAGGCTGGCCGATCCTGGATGTGACCGACCAGGCGGTGGAGGAAACCGCCGCTCGTGTGATCGATCTGCTGGGGCTTAACGCCGGCAAGAAACCGGGAGCCTCATGGGAACTGGCGTGACCGAGCTTCCGGCCATCACCGCGACGGCCTGTGTTGTTTTGTTTTCGAAGTGGAGATGATTCAATGAGTACCCCAACCATGACAATTTCGCCCACCGCCAAACCGTCTGACCCGGCCCGCCGGCCGCAGCAGGCTTCGCTGACGTCCATCTTTCGTCCGAAAACCGTCGCGCTGATCGGGGCGACCGAAAACGAAGGCAGTGTCGGGCGAACCGTGCTGCGCAATCTTTTCGCCACGCCGTTCGGCGGGACGATTTACCCAGTCAACCCCAAACGCCCCAACGTGCTGGGCATCAAGGCATACCCGTCGGTCAAGGACATCCCCGAGCAGGTGGACTTGGCCGTCATCGTCACTCCCGCTTCCAGCGTGCCGGGCATCGTCGGGCAGTGTGCCGACGCGGGCGTACGCGGCGTGGTGGTGATCTCCGCTGGCTTCAAAGAACTCGGGCCCAGCGGTGCAGCACTTGAAACGCAGGTGCTGGCCGAGGCGCGCCGCGGCAACATGCGACTGATCGGGCCCAACTGCCTGGGCGTGATGAACGCCGTCTCGGGCATGAACGCGACGTTCGCGAAGGGCATCGCCAAACCCGGACACGTTGCGTTCCTCAGCCAATCGGGCGCACTGCTCACTGCGATTCTCGACTGGAGCCATCGCGAGCAAGTCGGCTTCAGCTCGTTCGTGTCGGCCGGCAGCATGCTCGACGTGTCGTGGGGCGACCTGATCGACTATTTCGGCGACGACCCGCACACCAAGGCGATCCTGATCTACATGGAAAGCATCGGCGACGCCCGATCGTTCCTGTCGGCAGCGCGGCAGGTGGCGCTGACCAAGCCGATCATCGTGATCAAGCCCGGTCGGACCGAGCAAGCCGCCAAGGCCGCTGCCTCGCACACCGGTTCGCTCACCGGTGGGGACGACGTGATCGACGCCGCCTTCCGCCGCTGCGGCGTGTTGCGGGTCAACAATATCGCCGACCTGTTCTACATGGCTGAGGTTCTCAGCAAGCAGCCGCGCCCGCGCGGGCCGAAGCTGACGATCGTCACGAACGCCGGCGGACCCGGCGTGCTGGCAACCGATGCGCTCATCGGCGGGAAGGGCGAGCTGGCGCCGATCTCCCCCGCCACGCTCGATCAGCTCAATGCGTTCCTCCCCGGACCATGGAGCCACAACAACCCGATCGACGTGCTCGGCGACGCCAGCGCCGAACGCTACGCTAAAACACTCGAAATCGCTGCGAAAGACCCGCAGACCGACGGCCTGCTCGTCGTCCTCACCCCGCAGGACATGACCGACCCGACCAAGACCGCCGAAGCGCTGCAGAAATACGCCAAGATCAGCGAGCCGTACCCCAAGCCCGTGCTCGCCAGTTGGATGGGCGGCCCGGATGTGGCGGCCGGCGAAGACATTCTCAACCGCGCCGGCATCCCGACGTTCCCCTACCCGGACACCGCCGCCCGCGTGTTTACCGATATGTGGCGGTACTCGTACAACCTCAAAGGCTTGTACGAAACCCCCACACTCCCGGTGAACGACCGCGATACCGGCCCGGATCGCAAGACGGCCGAGGCGCTCATCAGCGCCGTTCGCGCCGAGAAGCGCACGCTGCTGACGGAGTTCGAATCCAAGGCGTTGCTGACGTCGTACGGCATCCCAACGGTGCAGACGATCATCGCCAAGACTTCAGCCGAGGCCGTCGGCGCAGCGGCGAAAGTCAACTACCCCGTGGTACTCAAGCTGCACAGCCTGACGATTACCCACAAGACCGACGTCGGCGGCGTGAAGCTGAACTTGGCAGACTCAGCCGCGGTCGAGCGGGCGTTTGCGGAGATCCAGCAGTCGGTCACCGCCAAGGTCGGTGCGACCGCATTCGATGGCGTGACGGTTCAGCCGATGATCCGCACCAGCGACGCGTACGAGTTGATCCTCGGCTCGTCACTCGATCCACAGTTCGGCCCGGTGCTGCTGTTTGGCACCGGCGGGCAGCTGGTGGAAGTGTTCAAGGATCGCAGCCTCGGCCTCCCGCCGCTCAATGCAACGCTCGCCAGGCGCATGATGGAACAGACGAAGATCTACGGCGCCCTCAAAGGCGTCCGCGGCCGCAAGCCGGTCGATCAGGCATTGCTGGAGCAGACGCTCGTTCGCTTTAGCCAACTGGTGGCCGAGCAGCGGTGGATCAAGGAGATCGACATCAACCCGCTGTCGGTGTCGGCCGACCGGATCGTGGCGCTCGACGCCCGCGTGGTGCTGCACGAGCCGGGCGTAAACGAAGCCGATCTACCCAAGCTGGCGATCCGCCCGTACCCGGTGCAGTACGTACACGGGTTTACCACCAAGGACGGCACGTTGACGTCGATCCGCCCGATCCGCCCGGAAGACGAACCACTGCTGGTCCGCTTCCACTCCCGGCTGAGCGAGCGGTCGGTGCGGATGCGTTACTTCGCGCCGCTGATGCTGGATCTGCGAACCGATCACGACCGCCTGACGCGCGTCTGCTTCAACGACTACGACCGAGAGATCGCGCTCGTGGTGGACTACATCGACCCAACGTCACACCAGCGCGAAATCGCCGGCGTGGCGCGGCTGAGCAAGATTCCAAACAAGGCTCACGCAGAACTGTCCGTGCTCATCAGCGACACGATGCAAAACCGCGGCCTGGGCATGGAACTGGCTAAGTCGCTGCTGAAGATCGCCAGAGAAGAGAAACTCACCAAGGTCAGCGCCGAGATGCTCAGCGAGAATCTCGACATGCAGCGCGTGTTTGAAAAACTGGGTTTCACACTGACCAGCCCGGCCGACGAACAAACCGTTCGTGCGGAGCTGGAACTGAAGTAAAAAAATCCTTCGTTTACTAACGGGCGGATTTGCATGACGTGCATTACACGTCTCGCAAATCCGCCTTTTTTGGGCTTTTCCCTCATCTGTATTTTTGCGACCTCAGGCGTTCCCCGATCCACAAGCGGCATGCAAAGCAATATTCTGACACACGTCAAATCTAGCGTAGGCTGTGGGTGATGTTCACTTCAGCCAACGAAAAACGCTCTTCCCAAAAGATGCCGTTCCTTGGCACGGGCGGCATCTTATTAAAGAACACGTGACCGGCCGGAGATGGGCCGAGTCCATTGGAGGAACAGTCATGGCCCGGATACTTGTCATTTCGCCGGACGCGGAAACGCGATTGGAGATCGAACCCGCTCTTTACGCCGATGGGCATTCAATCAGCATGGTGAACTCGGCCGGCGAGGCGATCGACCTACGGTGCGATGAGAGGTTCGACGTTGTCCTTTGCGACAACGAGTTGCCCGATCTCCAGTCGCGCGTCATGATGCGCCACATCAAGGAGATGTACGGCATCCCAACGATTGCGCTCGGCGACCATTCGCATTTCCGCCATCACTGGCTGTCGCTCAAACCGCGCATCCAAACCGGCCACATCGATTCAGGCAGCCTGATGCGGCAGGTGCATCGGTACGTTTGAACTTCGCTCTCCCGACAGACAAGCCCGTCATCCCGAGCGTACTCGCGAGGGTTCTGGGAAGGCCAAACCGTTTTTGTAGTCCCGAGATCCCTCGTGAGTACGCTCGGGATGACGGCTTTTCGGTGCAAGCTCCACTCACTTCGCCGGCTGGGTCGCGGGAAGCTTCACCTTCGACATCAGGCTCACCTGCTTGGTCTTGCAATCCACCACGTACACATAGCGATTCAGCACGCTGGCGCCGATGCCGTTGGTGGTCGCGGGGAGGTCGTCTTTGCTCTTGGGATCGCCGATCAGCACGATCGTCACGCCCGTCTCCGCGACGTGCTTGCTGAACACCACCGGCTCTTTCGGCCCGAGCGTGATTGTCCGCACCGGCCCGGCGGGCGTCGGGACGTCTTCGATCTTTCCTTGCGTCAAATCCCACTTCCGCTGCACACCGGGCCCGGCCGTGATGTCGCTGGCTTGGGGCATGATCACCAAATCGAACGCGACATTCCGAACCGACACGTTCAACCACACCCTCTCGCCGTCGTCGATCAGCGGCAAAATCGCGATCGCCTTGGCCGCCAGCTTTGTGCCGAGTGGCCGGAGGGTGAGCGTGGGCTTGTCCGCATCGGGGTTGAGTTCCCACTGGTACAGACTGGCGATCTCGTAGCCGATCGTGCCTGAGGTTTTCGGATCGGTGTAGGCGTCTTTGATGACCCGGACCACGATCAGCGACTTCTTTCCACCAAACGTCACTTCCACCTCAACCAGTCCCGTAAACAGCGGCTTTCCCGCGCCGTCGACCCAGCCGGCCAGCGACTCATCAGCCTGCACCTTCAGCCGGGCCTGCCTGGCGAACGACTCGCTTACGATCGTCCAGCCGGAGCAGCCCCAGGCAAAGTCGTATTCCTTCCCGCCGATCGTCACCGGCACGGCGAACGTGCGTGTGTCGCGGTCTTTAATTTCGCCGGCATCGATCTTGAGCGGGATGACGGTGTCGGCGCCCCGTGCCGTGGGGATGAACGCAGAGATGCAGAGGAGGATGAGAAGAATGTGTTTCATAGTTTTCCTGTCGCATGGGCAACTTGCCCATGATTGCAGTAGTCGGCAATGATCAGAAAGTCGTGCGTGAGCTTCATCGGTACAACCCGCGATCCACAATGTACCGCACGACGGCCGGCGGGGTCAGGTCGGCGATGGATTCACTGGCTTTCACGCGCCGGCGGATCTCGGTGGCGCTGACGTCCATTAGCGGCGCTTCAACGACGTTGGCTTGGAGCGATCGAAATGCCTCTGGCAATTGCGACCAGTCGAGCATCCACCCCGGCCGGGCGACAACGACGAAGTTCACTTCGTGGATCAGGGCGTCCGCCTGGTGCCACTTGGGGAGATATAGCAGCATGTCCGCACCGATCATCCACGACACGCTCGGCCAGCCGCGACGCTTGAGCTCGCGCGCGGTGTCGATCGTATAGCTCGGCCCGGATCGGCGGAGTTCGAGATCGTCTACGGCAAACCGCGGATCCCCCGCGACGGCGGCGCGGCACATCGCCAGGCGGTCTTCAGCACCGGCCAAGTCCGTCGCGCCCGGCTTGTGAGGCGGCTGCGCGGACGGGATCAGCACCACGCGATCAAACCCCTTGGCGATCATCGCGGCGACGGCGCAACGCAGGTGTGCGTTGTGAATCGGATTAAAACTTCCGCCGACGCAGAGGGGGTTCATGGCGTGCAAATGATAGTGCAAAGAGCTGTTTGGGATAGGTCTTCCGCCGCTTGCGGCTTCGCGAGCAAAATAGCCGTCCTCCGCTCGCGAAGTCGCAAGCGGCGTGCAAAACGCCAGTGCAAAACCTGCACGTCGGACAGCACGATTTAACTGTCCAGTCCGCCCAATCAGATGGGGGTTTGAAATCGAATATAAGTCTTTATCAGGTCATTACTTGTTCTAATAAGGGAATCCCCTAGTCAAGTACAGGGAATACCGGAACGTTTCAAAATGTAACATCTGGTATCAAGGTACCCGACGTATTAACGGACGTTGGGTATTCCGCACTTGATCTCGAAGGAGGTGGCCAATGGCTACCGCATTGATGTCTGAAAAGAGTGTACGGGGGCAGAAGCCCGCAAGACAAGCGCCGATCTCAAAAGCGCTTCGACAGCAGGCCGAGCAAATTCTGGCGGGCGCTTACCAGTTC
>JANMES010000012.1:0-4027 GCA_031377185.1 Phycisphaerae bacterium | reverse complement strand
ACAAGACGGCTTGCCAAGGGCATCCACCGGACAGGGAATCGTCTGATGCACGTCGATCTTTCCGGGCATCGGACGCACCGCCGCGGCATGACCCCTGGGGCGTCCGGGCTTCTTCGCAGGCTTGTCCTGGGGGACATTGGCTTTCACGAACGACGGAACGGGCTTCTGCTTCAACTGCAACGTCAGATCCGCGAGTTTGCCACGCAATGCCAGATTCTCGGCTTGGTATTCCGCATTGGATTGTTCGAGCCGATCGATCTTCTGATTCGCGCGAACAAGCTGTGGCCGAACGGCGCGAAGTTCCAACTCCAGATGATGGGCATGACCCCGAAGGAATTGCGCCTCGTTCTTGAATCGCTCGTATTGTTTCAGTTCCCGGGCGTCCATGCCGGAGCGGAACTTACCAAATCCTCCCGCCCAGCGCGCCCCCTACACTCGATAAAATCCGATGCGACGGTAAACAGTTACAGAAAAAGGGTTGTCGATTACAGCCGAGCGCGCCGGATGTGTCAAAACGAAGAATTTGAGCAGCGGCGGGGGCGAACAGCATTACGCCGTGTCATTGTCCAGGTCGCGCGGATCACCGGCGGGGTAGTCGGCAATGTATTCCATGGTAATCCGTACGTATTTCACGCCTGTCACGGCGCGGAGTTCTGGCAGCCGATGGGAGACGATGGTTCCACCGATCGAGCCGGTATCGGGATCAGAATCCTCGACTTCCAGCCCGACCACGGTAACCGAAGAAATGATGGCTTCGAAGGTATTCTCCGGAGTCTGGTCGACCACAACGATGACTTCACTAATCAGCGCGTCGCGATGATGCACAGGGCAGATCCTCTGGTTGGGCCAGAATTGCTCGAAGTGATCGTAAACTCACTGGCACGCGGGAGCCTAATCCCACGGGCGTTCTTTACCGCACTTCGGGCAGCGGTAAGGGCTGGTGGCCATGTCGGTACCGCAGTAGGTGCAAAGGTCATGATCTGCCCGGTATTGCCTGATTCGCCGGGCTCGCCACCACAGGATCGGGCCGATAAATGTGATGATCGACAGGAGCCAGGTGGGCATGAAATGGCTTGAATACGAGCATTTGAACGAGTCGTTGACCTCGCCGAAATAGACCGTGCCTTTTCCCTGGTCGGTGGCAAACCCAAGCTTGCTTGCCGAGGGCAATTGCCAGAACCATCGCAGCTTGTCCTGAGTATTGGGCAGCGGGTTGGTGTCGGACCCGAACGATTTGGTGCAGGCATCGAGAGAAACCAACGCCGGCGGCTCACCACGGATGACAGTAAGCCCGACGCGGCCTGGAATCGTCAGCAAGGCGTACCGCGCTCCAGCACCGTTTCGGATCGACAACTGCACGCAAGTGACGTAACTCAGTGGCCAAAGGATGATCGAAATGGCGCAAATCGCGATCGAGGCAGCAGACAAGCTCGTAGCGATCCGAATCTTTGTTCTTTCCCATTTCCTGTTCATCGATGCTGCCTTTCCGTGCCCGGACAGGCTCCTTAAATAATTCGTCTAGAAGAACCAATGGTCGAATTCTGCCTCACACTTCGGGCATCGATCTGGCGTGGGCATATCCGCATTGCAGAAGATGCAACGCCCGCTTTTGGCGCGGTTGTACCGCTGCATTAGCTTCGCTGCCCACGCGAGCGGACCGAGCAGGAAAAACAGCACCGGCAGCCAGAACGGAAACGCCACGTTCAGGTGGGTTTGCGTCAGCATCAGCGTGCCGTCCGGCTGGGTGAGGTCGATCCGGCCCCGCTCCCACCAAAAACCGGCAGTCATGCCCGGGGGAGATTCCCACTTGGGCAGCGTCATCTCTTTTCCGTCGCGGTACAACTTCACCTGGGTCTGCCCGATCAGGCCCGAATCGCCACTGATGATAAAATCGTTGGCCGGCAGGTGGTTCCACGTGCTCAGGATCACTGATCCGGGCACGGTGAAAAGATTGTGGGTACGCTCGAGGTTGGCATAGTACACCGCGTCGTAGTATTTGTAGCTGCGACCCCACATCACGCCAACGGCGATTGCCAGGACCAGCGAGAACACCGCCAGCCCGAACACGAATCGGCTTTTCATCAGTTCAAAAATGATCACGTTGCGTCGATCCTTGGTGGCCGCACTCGCCTTTGGGAGTTTACTTCATTTTTGCCCGGAGGGCAGGCGATTTGATCCTTCATTACCGGAACAGCGTGTTAGTTTAACGAAGGGATGACGGTTGTCGATCCTCAGCCGTCAGATTATCGGACGTCCAAGCCTGATCCATGCCTTACTCCATTCGATTTGTTTCCGCCAGATTTGAATAGTAAGTCCATGGGACAGGAGATTCACTATGGAACCGATACCCCCGATGTTGCCCGCTCCCGACCGCATGGAGCGGCGTGCGCACGCGATGATCGCCACCATGACCGACGCCGGACCCGTTCCTGACTCGGAACGCAGGGACGGCGACCGGACTCGCTTTCTCGCCCAAGCCCGCATCCGTTGGACCGACCAAGGCGACCAGCAGCAAACCACGCTCTTCACCCGCGATCTGACGCACGAAGGCATCGGTTTCATCGCCCACGGCGAACTCGCCCCGACGGCGCGGGGGACGGTTGAACTGCCGGGCCCGGGTGGAAAAACCGTCGAGGCCGAGGCGCAGATTGTCCGCACCCAATCCTTCGCCAACGGCTGGCAGGAAGGGTTCGCACAGTTTACCAGCCCGATCGACCTGTTCAGCGATCAACCGATCCGGGCGGCGTAAGAATTGGAGTTCGGGGTTCAGGGTTCAGGGTCTGGGCTGGAACTCAGGATCTGAGTCACTAGCTTGCTATTCTGTTTCGATAAACGATAGCGCCGAAGCAATCCGAACCCCGAACCCTGAACCCCAGCATTCTTCGTGAACTTCTTCACGACCGATCTTGCATAACCCTGCCCCCGTCCATAAACTTTTCACTTTCCGTTCGGACCGCTCCCGGCTTCTCGGCATCGAAGGCTTGGCCGGATAACGATTTAGTGAAATGCTTATGGTGCTGGCTTCAATCGCCTTATCGCTTCCGTTGGCCGCCAATACGACTGCGGCGCTTCAGCCGGTTCTGATTCTGCTGCTTTGCGCGACAGCCGGGATCGGGACCGTCTTTCTCCTGCCCGGCAAGCGTGAAGCATCGCTTCGCAACATCGGCGGGGTGATCGTGGCGGCGATCGGGCTGATCTTTGCCGCCACGCTCATCAAATTCGCTGCCGGCACGGTTGCGGGTGGGATGAACGTTTACTTCTGGGTTTTCGCCGCCATCGCGTTGTTCGGCGCGGTCCGCGTGGTAACCCACGCTCGCCCGGTTTATGCCGCCCTCTATTTTGTTCTGACGGTCTTCGCATCCGCCGGGCTATTTATCCTGCTGTGGGCGGAATTCATGGCCGCCGCGCTGGTGCTGATTTACGCCGGTGCGATTCTCGTGACCTACGTCTTCGTGATCATGCTGGCGGCGCAGTCGACCAGCACACGGGCGGCGGACGTGGTGGCCGAGTACGACACGATCAGCCGCGAACCGCTGGCCGCCACTGCAGTCGGGTTCACGCTCATGGGTGTGCTGCTGTTCGTGATCTTCGACAAAGCCGCCGAGCTGTCCCCGATGCCCAACAAGCCTGCCGTTGCCGAAACGCTCGTGCAGTCGGACGGGAATACCCAGCAGTTGGGCTTGTACATGTTCCAGAATCAGCTAATCAACGTGCAGTTATCGGGATTGATGCTGACGCTGGGCATGGTGGGCGCGATTCTGATCACCCGACGCAAGGTGATTGCCCATCAGACCGGCCCGACCGTGCCCGAGATGCTGAGTACCCCGGCCACCCCGACCGACGACAGCCCGTACAGCATCCCGGTCAGCGGCACGGATAACCCGCGGGCCAAGGCGTATCCGGAAACGTAAGAATAAGTTGTCAGTTGTTAGTTGTCAGTTGGCAGTAAGGCAGCTGGTGTTACTGGCAACTGACAACTAAAAACAGGCAACTTATGACAAAGCTGGCCCAACAACAAAAACACGCC
>JANMES010000154.1:0-45576 GCA_031377185.1 Phycisphaerae bacterium | reverse complement strand
GGGTGCGCAATCGGGCATGGGCTGGTAGCCCATGCGACAAAATGCCATGAAACTCGAACTCGACCCCGATCAAGTTCACGCCGCCAGCCAAGGCAATGCCTCGGCGTTAACGTCGATCCTCTGCGCCTGCTACCCGACGATGGCGCGTATCGCGGTCGCGGTCAGTGGCGATACCGCCCGCGGCATGCTGCTGGTCAAGGAGTTGGTTGGCCTGTCGATGTCGGCCGCGCCCAAATGGTTCGATGAAGCCTCGCCGTCGCGATGGTTCATGCACCACACGATCCTGAACCTCCGCCGGCACCCGGTGGTTTGCCGCACTGATCCGCTCCTGCAGTACGCTGACGGCAAAGACCTTCCGTACGCCGCCTTCCTGCGGGCGCTGCGAAAACTGCCCCCGCAGCAGATCGAGGCGTTCATCCTGACGCACGGCGAGAAGCTCGACAGCCGCCAACTCGCCATCGCCATGGACTGCTCCACCACCGCCGCCGCCAATCACCTGATCGCCGCAGAAGAAATGCTCAAAACCGTCGCCGCGGCCGACTACGAGGAACGGCTGGGCGAATTCCGCAAGGCGTACGACAACCTTTCGCCGGATGCGCAGCAGGTTCAGCAGTACATTGCCGGACGGGTTCGGAATTACGTCGTGCCGAGAGAAGCCGTCCGCTGGACCAAGCGGCTGATCATCGCCGCCATCGTGATCGCGATCGCTTACGCCCTGTGGCGGGCATTCCAGTACATGTCTTAAGTGCCAAGCGATCGCCGGTCTTCACCGTAGCACGGGCTTCCAGCCCGTATCAGAGTGCGCGGAGCGAACCGGCGGGATTCAAAGTTTGAAAAAACCACCGTGGATCGGCAAGTTCGAATTAAGATCCGACGCTCGAAGCGTGGCTTTCCAAACTTTGGACCCCGCTTCTCCGCTCCGGCTTGATCTGACATGGGCTGGAAGCCCATGCTACGGTGAAGACCTGGCTTCTCAAGCCACTTCGCCAGATGCGCAGCAGTGAATCGGGAAAATCTTCCCGCGACGACCGTGAATTCGCCATGTTTCCGCGGCAAACGATCTGCGTGCTGCGCGCCTGATGCGTCAAAGGTGAAGCACCGAGCGTCTATGAGAAGATCAGCGTCATTTACTGCCAACGCAGCGCTCTTTGGCAATCCAGTGAAACTCGCAGGAAGTCGCAACCGTTGACGACTTCAGAGTACCTTTGCGTACCTTGGAGTACCTTTTAGCGAGAGATAATTCTCCCCCAAGCCTCGGCCGGGCGGTGACTTGTGTTCGTATGGACGAGCCGACACGCGAAAAAATTCCGATTCCGACGGTCACTTCTTTTTCTTGGCTCAGCGAACGATAGGCGAACAACAAAGGGTCAGGAACTGGAAATCGTGCTCAGATGGGATTGAACCGTCCCGCATTCCGGACATCGATCAGGCGTGGCGCGAAGATCGTAGCCGCATTTTTGACACAACCCCCGTCGATGCCGCTGGCAGTCACACCACTGGGCGCGGACCGCCATCAAACAAAAAACGCCCGGAAACAGCACGCCAGCCCAGTACGGAATCGTTATCCATCGGTAAAAGTAACGCGGATTGGCCACAGGAACGCGAAAGCCGAGCAGGCCGCGTGTTTCTTCCTGTGCCGTGGTCTTCACTTGATCTGATGGGGTTTTATCATGGACGAAGTCGCCTGTGAAATTTGCCCCGAACGCGACTTCGAACCGGTGGACATTTAGCCATACATTGATCGATCCCAGTGGAAGCCAGGAATGACGAATTCGGATCAGATCGACGACAAAAAGACTTCGCACCCAAATCAAAGTGGAAAGCAAGGCTATCAAACCGAAAGTCAACAACGCCGCCCCTCGCAAAAAAGTTCGGCGATTCGGCATGGGCGATCACGCGTTGAAGTGGAAATGCACGATGTCGCCGTCTTTCATGATGTACGATTTGCCTTCCGACCGCAGTTTGCCGGCGGCGCGGATGGCGGCTTCGGTTTTGTTCGCTTTGAGGTCTTCGAGGCTGAACACGTCGGCGCGGATGAAGCCTTTTTCGAAGTCGGTGTGGATCACGCCTGCTGCCTGTGGGCCGGTGGCGCCGATGGGGATGGTCCAGGCGCGGATTTCCTTCGGGCCCATGGTGAAGTAGCTCTGCAGGCCGAGCAGCTTGTATGCTTCGCGGGTAAGAGTGGCGAGCGCGGGCTCTTTGAGGCCCATGCTTTCGAGCATTTCCTTGCGGTCGGCCTCGGGCAGTTCGGAGAGCTCGGCTTCGAGCTTCCCGCAGACCGGCACGACCACGCCGCCCTCGGCCTTGGCGCGGTCGCGGACTTTCTGCACCAGCGGGCCGGCGCCGGTGGCGTCGTTCTCGTCGACGTTGGCGACGTAAAGGACTTTTTTGCCGGTGATCAGGCCGAGCGTTTTGAGCGCTTTTTTCTCGTCGGCGTTCAGCTCGAGCGAGCGGACGGGTTTGCCTTCGTTCAGGTGCGGCTTGACCTTCTTCAGCAGGTCGGCCCTGGCGATCGCTTCCTTATCGCCGGTGCGGGCCATGCGCTCGGCCTTGTCGAGCGAGGACGACACGGTTTCCAGGTCGGCCAGCGCCAGTTCGGTATCGATCGTGTCGATGTCGCGGATCGGGTCGACGCTGCCTTCGACGTGCAGGATTTCGCCGCCTTCAAAGCAGCGGACGACATGGAGGATCGCGTCGACTTCGCGGATGTGCGAGAGGAACTTGTTGCCCAACCCTTCGCCGGTGCTGGCGCCGCGGACGATGCCGGCGATATCGACGATCCGGATGGCTGCCGGGATGATTTTCTCCGTCGGCTGGTAGGTGTGGATCACCTCCAGGCGCTCGTCGGGGACCGAAACGATGCCCACATTCGGCTCGATCGTGGCGAACGGGTAGTTGGCCGCCAGCGCCCCCGCCGCGGTGAGAGCGTTGAACAGGGTGCTTTTCCCGACGTTGGGCAGACCGACGATTCCGACTTCTAATGCCATAGGGGCGACGATGATACAGGAAAACCTTGCCGCCGGTAGGGGCAGCCGTCATACGATTTGCTCTAAACCGCGTGCAAGCGCGCCAGGGCGATTTCTGAGACTCTTGCGTCAAGCACCGGCCGCACCGGATGAATAAACTGCATAAACGTGCGCTGAACGCCTCGACCATCGTGTAATTTTCCTGACCGAATCAAGCCGCCTCCCAATCCGGTGCTAAGTTTTGGCCAGTTGATCTTGAACTTAGTTGGCTCCTGACACGAGGCCTCCATGCAGAATATCCCTGAGTTGATGTACTGGATCACGCACCATGTATCGCCCTTTGCAATCGGCTTTGGCCTATTGGCCATTGTGGCGATGGTGCTCTACCTACTCACGAAGTGGAAAGAATTCATGATGATCGGGGTGACGGCGGGTATTTACGTCATCCCGTTCCTGATGTCGCCCCCGGCGCACTACTAACCAACGGTCCGACTCGTATGCAGGGCGCGTCGCCAGTCGCGCCCTGCATGCGAGGCGTTGCTCCGCCTGCCGATTGACGAAACGCCCCGTCCGTCATACCAATGGGGCATGCCGATTTCTGCAGAACAAGCGGTGGAGGCGTTTGGCGTCGCCACCGAGGAAAACCAGCTCAGCACGCTGCGCGAGCATCAATTGGTCACGCTTCCGCCGGAGGGCGAAGTCTGGATGACCGGCGATATGCACGATCATCGCCGGAACTTCGACCGCCTGATCCGGGCGGCCGACCTTGGGGCCAACCCCAACCGGCACCTGATTCTCCATGAACTGATTCACGGCGACCGCTTCGATTCCAACGGCGCTGACGGCAGTTGGGAACTTCTCTACCGCGCTGCTGAGCTGAAGTGCGATTTCCCCGGGCAGGTGCATTTTCTGCTGGCCAATCACGATCTGGCGCAGATCCACGGCGAAGGGATCATGAAGGCGGGCATGAGCGTGTGCGAAGCCTTCAACGCGGGCATGAAGCGCGACTTTGGCGCGCAGTCTGCGATGGTGAACGTCGCGATCACCGAGTTCCTGCTCTCGCTGCCGCTGGCGATCAGGACGTACAACGGCTTGTTCTTCTGTCACTCGCTGCCGACGGATGACCAAACGCCCGCATTCGATTACACGGTCTTCACCCGGCCGCTCAGCGGGCCCGATTACAAGCGGCGGACCGGGCCGGTGTATCAACTGATCTGGGGCCGGCACATGTCGCCGGCGACGGTGGATTTGTTTGCCGACAGCGTGGGCACCAAACTGATCGTCACCGGCCATCAGCCGCAGGATATTGGCTACGCCACCAACGGCGAACGACACCTGATCATCGCGTCCGATCACAACCAAGGCGTGTTTTTGCCGCTGAGTTTGAGCGAGGAATACGCCAATGCCGAGGCGTTAGTCGATCGACTCGTGCAGTTCATCGAATTGGAATAACGCTTCATGTCGCATGGGCTACCAGCCTATGCCAAATATATTCCGATTGAGTAACTCAACGTAACGAATTGATTGAGCATGGGCTGGTAGCCCATGCGACGTTGCAGCTACTTCGTCACCCAGCACGCTGCGACGTGACCTGCCTCGCCCTGCTTCTGTTCCAGCGGCGGGGCCTGTTCGGCGCACTTCCGAAACACGCGGATGGTTTCCCCGCCGGAGGTGATCTGAACCGTATCCTTCGCATCCGCCTGCTGCGCCGCGAGCCTGGCCAGCGGGCACCGTGGATGAAATGCGCACCCCGTCGGCGGGTTGGCCGGCGAGGGCACCTCGCCGCTCAGCACGATCCGCCGTTTTGTCGGCCGGGGGTTGGTCTCGGGAACAGCACTCAGTAGCGATTCGGTATAGGGATGCTTCGGGTTCGCATACAGCTCGTGGCCGGTGGCTTTCTCGACGATCTTGCCGAGATACATCACCGCCACTTCATCGCTGAAATGCTCCACCACCGCGAGGTTGTGTGCGATGAACAGGAACGCGATGCCAAGTTCGTCCTGCAGATCGTTGAGCAGATTGAGAATCTGCGATTGGATCGACACATCCAGCGCGCTCACCGGCTCGTCGCAGACGATGAATTCAGGGCTGAGCGAGATCGCCCGGGCGATGCCGATGCGTTGCCTCTGCCCGCCGGAAAATTCGTGCGGATAGCGCGACGCGTACGCCGGATCAAGCCCCACGCGTTGCAGAAGCGATGCCACGCGATCGAGCTTCTCGCTCCCGCGGGCGATGCCGTGTACTTCGATCGGCTCGCCGATGATATTGCCGACCGTCATCCGCGGGTTCAGGCTGCTGGCCGGGTCTTGGAAGACAATCTGCATGTGCCGGCGGAGCTTGCGCAGCTCATCGCCGCGGTATTTGAAGAAATCCTGGCCGCGGTAGATCACCTCGCCACTGGTGGCGGGGATCAGTCGAAGGATCGTTCGCCCGACGGTGGTTTTGCCGCACCCGGATTCGCCGACCAGCCCGAGCGTTTTGCCCGGCGCGACGTCGAAACTGACCCCATCGACCGCCTTCACGTGGCCAACTGTTCTAGAGAAAATGCCTCGCCGAATCGGGAAGTGCGTCTTCAAATCGCGCACACGCAGAAGGGCCTGATCGCCCTCGACCTTCGTGGCAGCAAACGGTGGATTGCCTGGCTGTTCGATCATGCCTTCACCTCACCGACTGCCGACAAGTCGGTCTCACGTTTGTGTTCCAACTGCGGCGGCGTGACCGGCGAATCTGCAAACTTCTCCACGTGATGACACGATGCCCAGTGCCCGGGCGAAACTTCCCGCAACAGCGGCTCAACCGTGGTGCAAAGCGGATCGCCGTTCATCTTGTCGCACCGCGTGTGGAACTTGCAGCCGACCGGGAATCGGGTCGGATTCGGCACCGTGCCGGGGATCGTCTCCAGCCGCTTACTGGTCACGCCGATCTTGGGAATCGAGCGGAACAAGCCCTGTGTGTAAGGATGTTTCGGATGATCAAACAGTTCTTCCACTGTCGCGGTTTCCACAATTCGCGAAGCATACATGACCGCCACTACGTCGGCATTCTCGGCCACCACGCCCAGGTCGTGGGTGATCAGCATGATCGCCATGCCGGTTTGCCTCTGGATCTTGCGGAGCAGTTCAAGGATCTGCGCCTGGATCGTCACGTCGAGCGCCGTCGTAGGCTCGTCGGCGATCAGCAGCTTTGGCTTACAGGAGAGTGCCATCGCGATCATGATCCGCTGCCGCATCCCGCCGGACATTTCGTGCGGGTATTCTCGCAGTCGTCGGTGCGGATCGGCGATGCCGACGTCACGAAGCGATTGCTCGGCGATCTGCAGCGCTTCGCGGTAGCCCACTTTCTGATGCAGCACAACCGCCTCGGCGATCTGGTCGCCGATGGTATAGACCGGGTTGAGCGAGGTCATCGGCTCCTGGAAGATCATCGCGATGTCGCGCCCACGCACCGCCTGCATCTGCCGCTCGGTGTAGCGAAGCAAATCCTGGCCGGCGAAACGGATGGACCCGCCCAGTACCTTTGAAGGCGGCGAAGGCAGAAGCCGAAGGATCGACATCGCCGTCACCGACTTCCCGCAGCCGGATTCACCGACGACCGCAACGGTTTGGCCGGGGTAGATCGAGAGCGAGACCTCTCGCACCGGGCGCACCAGCCCGCGCGCGGTTTCGAAACCGATATCAAGGTTCTCGATTTGCAGCAGCGGGTCGGGCAATTCAATCTCGCTTTCGAAGTTTGGGATCCAACGCATCGCGAATCGCTTCGCCGATCAGGTTGTACGCCAGCACGGTGAGGAAAATGGCCAAGCCTGGGTAAATCGCCAGCCACCACTTGAACGATCCGCCCGAACCCACGGCATCGGTAAGCAACTGTCCCCAGCTGGCCTCGCCGAGTGGAATACCCAGGCCGAGGAAGCTCAACGTGCTTTCCAGCAGAATTGCGCCAGCGATTCCGAAGCTCGCGCTTACCAACAAAGGCGCCAATGCGTTGGGCAGGATATGACGGAACAGAACCGATCGTAGCGGCAATCCGCTGGCGATGGCGGCCTGCACGAAATCCTGATGACGGAGTTTGAGAAACTCGGCGCGAACAAAGCGAGCATCCCCGGTCCAACTCACTACGCCGATGATTGCCATGATCAGATAAATGCTGCGGTAATCAGGAAACGCGGCGACAAACATGATAAGAAGAAACATCGTCGGCATGGAGCCGAAGATTTCAACCAGGCGCATGCCCAAAAGGTCAACCCAGCTTGCGTAATAGCCCATCAATCCGCCGATGATCACGCCGATCAACATCGAGATGCTCGTGGAAATGAAACCAACCGCCATCGCAATACGGCAGGCATGGATCAGATGGCTTAGTACATCCGCACCGTTGGGGTTGGTACCGGCCAGGTGTTCGCGCGATGGAGCGCGAGGATGTGGATTATCAACCTTGAACTGGTCACGCAATCGATCATTCGCTGAATAGGGAATCGGTGCGTAGATTGCCTTCTCCAACCGCCCTTCTTTCGCGAGTGTGCGGTATCGGTCGAACACCTCCGCCTTGGGTGGATGGATCACGATCAGCGTCACGATCGAAATGATCACAGCCGATCCAGCGATCGACAGACATTTCACGCGAAATCCCACCCGCTTGAATGGCCACAACGCCAGCGCGATAGCGGATACAGCGATCAGCGTCACATCCGCAGGCGTGATGTAGTGCAACAGCGGGCTGCTCCAACGGCCATCAATCTTGGCTAAGATGGGAAAACTGTTGGCAATAAACGGTGCGAACACGGCAACCGCAGTGATAATCGCAATCCACACCAGCCCAAGTTTTGCCGTCGCTCGACCGATCGTGTCCAGCCAGATTTGCTCGAGCCACGGGCGCGAAGTAGCAGGAAGCTCGTCTCTCGCTTCTGGACTGCTCTTCTCGATCGGTGTTACGGCCATTTCACTCATACGACACCCGCGGGTCAGCCACGACGTAAAGAAGATCGGCGATCAACAGGCACACCACCGCAATGATGCCCACCACAAGTGTTTCCGACATGATGAGTTCACGGTCTTTTGAATAGGTAGCCGCGAGCATCAATTTACCCATGCCATTAAGGCCGAAGATCGATTCAACGATAATAGATCCGCCGAACAAACCGGGAATGATGTTGGCCGCCATCGTGATCAGGGGCAGAAGGCTGTTCGAAAGAACATGGCGGAAGAGGACGACGTGCTCGGACAAGCCTTTCGCGCGGGCTGTACGGGCGAAGTCTGACGATAAGTTCTCGAGCATGCTCGCCCGCATCAGTTTGGATAGGAACGCAAATCCCGCGTAGGTGAGACAAATGACCGGCAATACAAGGTGCCACGCCGCATCAAGCAGCCAGCCGCGTTGAAATCCGTCTTCAGCTAGGCGAGGTAGGAATGGCATCTGCATGGCCAGCGTGTCGTGCTGCCCGCCGGGAGGGAAAAACTGGACGTATTCACGACTGGCGAGGAAGCCGAGCAGCATGACGCCTGCCCACATCGATGGAATCGACCAGAGCGCCAGCGAAGTGGTGCCCCACGCGTTGTCAAACAACGCCCCTCGCCGCCTTGCAGCATAAATGCCGGTGGTGATCGAAACCGCGTAAATGATCGGCACGGTGATGAGGTTCAGTGTGACCGTCACCGGCAGGGCCTCAACAATCACATCGATCACCGGCCGCTTAAGCAGAAGGCTTTCACCCAGGTCAGGCGTTTTCAGTCCAAAGCTGATGTTTTTTGGAAAGCCCGCGTCCGGTTCCTTAAAACCGATCGGAAGCACCTGGTTCATCCATCGCAGATACTGCTCGTGCAACGGGCGATCGAGTCCATAGCGTTTTTTGTAGTAGTCTTCGATCTTCTTGCGCGCCTCGGGCCGCATGTTGCCTGATTCATTGCGAAGCCCCGCCGCCAGCCCGCCCGGCGACAGTGCCATCACTAGGAAGACCAGCACCGTAATGCCAATCATCGTGGGGATCGTCAGCAATAGACGTCGTATGATGTAATGTATCATCTGCGTCCCGGCATGATTACTTCGTCCACTTCTGCTTATCGGCCGGCACATACCATTCGACACTCGGATTCAGGCCGGTCTTTACTCGCTTCACATTGTTCATCCTTTGATCGACAAATTGCAAACTCTTGCCGAACCACAGGAACGTGTACGGCTGATCCTCGTGCAAGATCAAGTGGGCCTGCTTCCAAAGCTCCATGCGCCTGGATTCGTCCATCGTACGGCGGGCCGATTCAACGATCTTGTCGAATGTATCGTTCTTGTACGACGTAAAATCGTCACCACCGGGACCCATCTGGCTGGAGTGAAACATCTGGTAGATGTCGGTTTCCACACCCGCCGACCAACCCAGGCTGATCGCCTCAAAATTCTTCTCTTCCAGCCGCTGGGTAAACGCGCCCCACTCCAGCGGATCGGGCTTGAGTACAATGCCCGCACGAGCGTAGGCATCCTTCATGAAAAGCGCCATGCGATCGTAATTGCTTCCACCAGCCGGATAAGTCAGTCGAAATTCAAACGGCTTACCGTCGGCCGAATGCAATACGCCGTCGCCTCCCAGCGTGAATCCTACAGCAGACAGCAGTTTTTTGGCTTCGTCAATACTGAACGGCCACGCCTTCACATCGGAGTTATACTGTTTGCTCTGCGGATTGAACGGACCCGTCGCCATCACCGCATAACCGAGCATGATTTCATCCATCATGCGGTTGCGATCGAGCAGCATGGTCAGCGCCTGTCGGACGCGCTTGTCGACGAAGAGCGGATTTTTCCCGTTCCACGCCACATAGCGATATCCGCCAGTCAAATCCTGATATTCAAACCGCTGCACCTTCGCCATCAGGACTTGGTCTTTGATGAGTTCACGATACTGCTCGGGAGAAGCACCGAAGGTGTCGGCTTCGCCGTTGCGGAAGGTGGCGAGGCGGGCCTTGTCATTGGACATTTCCTTCCAAACCCGTCGTTCAAACGCCGGCTGCAGGCCCCAGTAGCGATCGTTGCGCACCAATTGAATCGGCATGCCTGGCTTCCATGTCGTCGGGTCTTCCATGCGATACGGACCCGAACCAAGTAAAAGGCCGACCGATTGATTGAAGTCCTCCGGCTGATACTTGCCGTAAAAATGCTTCGGCATGATCCCCATCGTGGCGGCCAGATCAAAGGCCTCAAAGTACGGCTCGGTGTAGACGAATTCCACCTCAAGCGGCCCGATCTTGTCGACACGTTTGATCCGGTCGTAATACGCCCGCTGCCGCGGTGCTGCGATTTTTTCGTTCATGATGAACTGGTAGGTGAACACGACATCGTCAGCGGTCAGCGGCGTGCCGTCGCTGAAACGAACGCCGTCTCGCATTTTGAATCGAATCTTAAGCGCTTCAGGCGCGGCCGGGTCTTTTGCGATCTCTTCGTCAGTTTTACCTACTGCTTTGAGTTTTTTGGCAAACTCAACGTATTCAGACGCGCGATCGGTAATCGCCCAGTCGTAGGCGATCAAGCCGGTGTACTCGAACGTGTCGGGGTCGCGCTGGGCCAGCGATTCCATCACATAGTCCTGAACGTTGGACGCATAGGCATCGCCCGAAAGCAACGGCGTGAGTTTGGCGACCTGGCCGGGGAACATCTGGATGGCCCAATCGCCTCGGGAAAAGCCGGGCATGGTGGTGGCGGCGCGGGTGCGTGTAAATGGATCGCCTTTCGGATTCTCAGCCACCGTGGAATGGGTTGTTGCGCCATCGACACGGACGGCCACGCCGCTGTTGATCGCATCGTGAATCTGCCGTAATTCCGACGCCTGATCGTCAAGTCGGGCGCGAATCGCCTGGACCTGCATCCATTGCCGATCGAACTGAATCATCCCCAGGATCACGAGTATCAAGACCCCGAGGAGTAACGAGATGATGACGAAGTCTTTAAAACCAAAACGATTTTCCATAATTGTCCTTCAGACAGGGGCGAGTATTGAGCGGCAAGGGGCAAGTAAGATATTGCCTTTGGCTTGCCCCTTGCCCCTGAATAATAAGCACTCTAAGCGTCATATCTTAGCCGCATCGCGCTTCGGATCGAATAGGTCGCGCAGGCCATCGCCCAGGAAATTCAGGCTGAGCAACGTGACGGCCAGAAGCAAACAGGGAAATAGCAAAAGCCACCATCGGCTGACGATCGGATTCAGCGCCGGCGACAGCCCATCCGCAGCCAGCGAGCCCCAGGTCGACATCGGGGCGTTGACGCCGATGCCCAGGAAGCTCAGGAAGCTTTCCTGCAAAATGGCCTGCGGGATTGTGAGCGTGGCGTATACGGTGATCGGGCCGATCAGGTTGGGTAGCAAGTGCTTGAAGAAGATCCGGCGTTCGGGCAAGCCCAGCGCCCGGGCGGCCTCGATGAACGGTTGGCTGCGGAGCGACAGCACCTGGCCGCGGACGACGCGGGCCATCGTCAGCCAGCTGACCAGGCCGATCGCCAGGAACAGCACGATCAGGTTGGCGGCGATGTTGTTGTCGTTCAGCAGCCGCTGGATCGGCTTTTCCAGCGCAACTTTGAACAGGATAATCAGCAGCACGTAGGGAAGTCCGTAGAAGATATCAACCGAGCGCATGAGCAGCGCATCGATCCACCCGCCGCGATACCCCGCCAGTAGGCCGACAGAAACCCCAAGCACGATCGAGATCGCCGCCGCCGCCCCACCGATGGCGAGGCTGATCGACCCGCCGATCAGGCATCGGCTAACCAGCGGCCGGCCGAGTTGATCGGCGCCGAACCAAAGCAGCGGCGAATCCGCCGAAGGTGTTGCCAGTGAGGTCGCGAAGTACTGGTTGTCGTAATACAACCCGCTGCCGTTATTCAGCGTCCATGGCAGCGTGATGAGGCTCAGCCCGAAGATCAGGACAATGACCCCGCCGCCAATCAACACTCGTGGCTGACGCAACGCCGTCCGCAGCGGATGTTCAATCACATCCGGCTTGGCGGCGATGCTGTCGGGATGAACGGCGATTTCAGTCATGGGAATTTAAATGAACGCCAAGCCGCCAAGAGCGCCAAGGCAAAACGCCAAGATGCGGAATTGAACCAAAAGCATTTTTCTCTCCGCTTTCTTACCTTGGCGATCTTGGCATCTTGGCGTTCATCAACTCTTCAACTCAATCCGCGGATCCACCACGCTGTACATCACATCCACCATCAGGTTCAACGATAGCAGGAAAAACGAATACACCATCACCGTTCCCAGGATCAGCGTCTGATCGCGGTTCAGCACGCTGCGGACGAAATAATCACCCATGCCGGGGATGTTGAAGACCTTTTCAACGACAAACGACCCCACCATCGTGCCCGCCGTCGCCGGGCCGAGATAGCTGAGCACGGGCAGGATCGCGTTGCGGATGCAATGCCTGACGATCACACGCTTCCGCGACAAGCCTTTGGCCCGTGCGGTTCGGACGTAATCGCTGGCCAGCACATCGATCATCGAAACGCGCGTCAGCCGGGTAATGTACGCCATCGGCAACAATGACAGCGCGATGGCTGGCAGAAACATGCTCTGGAAGTAACGCCACATCGTGAGCGGATAGTTGACGCTTAGTCGGAAATACGTTGTGGCGTGGCTGTAGAGCTGATCCCAATCGAACCCGGTGTCGGCCGACAGTTGGGTGATGTTCACGCCGTCGTGCTCGGTCAAATCGATCCCGGTAACATTGCCCGACTGATCGCGGACGGGGGAAAAATCGAAGTATTTGGTTGGGTGTTCCAAGGCTTCTCGCAGGGCAGGTTTGGCGGTGGTGAGAATCGCCTGCCGATCCGCCGTATCAGCCGGCGAGAGCACATACTCCGCCCCCGCCGGCCAACCGCCAAGCGGGAACCAGTGAAGCTTGAAGGCAAAGCCCGTCAGCAGCATCGACGCAGCGACAAAGCTCGGCACACTCACGCCGATCAGCGCAACGGTTAGAGAAAGCCAATCCAGCGGCCCGTCGCGTTTGACGGCCGCCAGCGTGCCCAGCGTCACCCCGCCGACCAGCGCGATCGCCACCGCCACCAACCCCAGCGACACCGACACCGGCAGTGATTTCCGCAGGATGTCGTTGACCGTGAACTCCGAATAATTCAGACTCGGCCCGAAATCGCCGGTGGTGATGATCTTCGCAGGGTAATACGTCAAAAAAGCCCACGCACTGGTCGCGTGAAACTTTTCCTCCAGATAAGCCTTGGTCTGCGGCGGAAGCTTCCGCTCCTTCTCAAACGGGCTCCCCGGCGCCACCCACGCCAGCAGGAAGGTGACGACGTAGATGATCGCGAGGATCAGTGGGAATTGGAGGATGCGGATCGAGAGGAAACGAAACATTACAAACCATTCATGCGACACAGAGGCTCAGAGACACAGAGGTAAGCACAGAGAAGACAACATGCTGTATTGCTCTGTGCAAAACTCTGTGTCTCTGAGCCTCTGCGTCGCATTCTTTTCAACAAGACTATCGCCCGGCTTCAATCTTCTTAAACACCACCATGTTCCGCGGGTTCAGCGGAATGCCCTTCACGTTGTCGCGGAAGGCGTATTTGTTGACGTAATGGTACAGCGGAATCAGCGGCGCTTCGTTCAGCAGCATGCCCTCGGCCTTCGCGAGAATATCCAGCCGCTTCTGTACGTCGGTTTCCAGATCGGCCTGACGGAGTAACTCGTCGTACTTGGGATTCACCCAGCCGGCGTCGTTGTTGAGGCTTTCGGATTTGAACTTGTCGGTGAAGGTGGAGACATCGTTGTAATCGCCGTACCAACTGGCGCGGGCGATGTCGTAATCCTTGTTGTGCAGCCGCTGGCTGAATTGCTTGATTTCGACGCCCTCTAGTTCGATATTCACACCCAGGTTGTCGGCCCACTGCTTGCGGATGTACTCAGCGATCGGCTTATGATCACCTTCGGTGTTGAACAGCAGCGTCAGCTTCGGAAAACCCTTGCCGTCGGGATATCCCGCCTCGGCCAGCAGTTGCTTGGCTTTGGCGATGTCTTTGGGCAAACCCTCCGGTGCTTTGTAGGTGGGGAATGAGCTGGCCGGAACGTATTGGCTGGTGATCGGCTCGCCGAGTCGGGTGACGTTATCAACGATCGGCTGTTTGTCGATCGACATCGCCAGCGCCTGCCTTACGCGGACGTCGGCCATCGGGTTCAGCCGCCCGCCGGGCAATTTCGCCTGGCAGTTGATGCTGTAAAAGTATGTGCCGAACGACGGGAAGATGTGAATATCCTTCCGCCCGGCCTTTTTCATCTCCGACGCGATTTCTCCCGTCGGCTCGGCCAGCCAGTCGACCTCGTTCTGATCGTACTTTTGATAAGCCAGTAGATTGTCATCGACGCTGACCGCCTCAATCGACTTCACCTTCACGTTCTTCGCATCCCAGTAAAAGGGATTGGCTTCCAGGCGCTGCCCCACTTTGAGTGTCCAGTTCACGAGTTTGAACGGCCCATTCGTAACCAGGTTCGGCGGACGGGTGAACTCACCGCCGTAGGTAGTTCGTCCACTGGGCCCGGCTTGCTTAAACGGCTCCATGGATTTTTCATTCAGCGGGAAGAACGGCGGAAAGGCGCATAGGTCGGGAAAGAACGTCACCGGATGCGTCAGGCGAACCACCAGCGTTGACGGATCGGGCGCTTCGACACCGACGGTTTTGAAATCCGCTTTGGCCGGATCAGCGGCGAAGGCTTTTTCATAATTCTGTGCGCCTTTGATGTAGTAGAAAAGATAGGTGTAATCGCCCGGCTCCTGCAGCATTCTTCGCCAGGCGAAAACAAAATCAGCGCTGGTCACCGCATCGCCGTTGCTCCATTTGCCGCCCTCGCGGAGATGAAACGTGTAGACGGTTTTATCGTCACTCACGTCGATTTTCGCTGCCGCTCCGGGGGTTGGATCGAGCGAATCCGGATCGAGCGCGTACAGACCCTCCCACAGCGCATAGCCGATGCGGATATCCTGCATCCAACTCATGCGGTTGGGATCGAGCGTATTGAGTTCGCCGCGATTGATGAATCGAAAGCCTGCTTTACGGGCAGCGTAAGCAGGCGATACCAGAACCAGGATCAGCAGACCGAGGAAAAAACGGCAAGCAAGCGACCGTAAATGCATGAACTATCTTATACCCGCCAGATAGCCCGCAGGCGAGGCATCCGACTACGGCTGCGTCGCCGCTCCACCCGCAGCCGCTGGCGCGGGGGTCAACGGCTCGAGCGCCGAGATCAAGGCTCCCATGTCGGCTACCACCTTGGGAGCCGGATCACTCATGTTGAGTCGGCCTACTTTAACGCAGGCGGCTTTGACCGCGGCGTCGGAGTCGCCTGCGGTCACGCTGCAGGCCTGGGCTATACGCTTGGTCACGCCCAGCAGTTCGTCACTCGGCGCAGTGTACACCGATGCGACTTTTGAAAGCAGATCGTGGTACACTTTCAGCGTATCTTTCTTCTGCGCTGCCGTCTGGAACTCCCACACCTTCGGCGAGGACAAGAATCCCGTACCGATCGTTTCGGCCGATGGCTCCTTGGGAGCTGAACCGGCGTAAGCCTCGATGCGCTTACTTAGCAACGTCTGAACAAGAGGCACGACAGCCTTGATCTGAACTTGAAACTGAACTGCATTTTTAGGAATGGCGATATTCAACTGATCCATCGTGAGTCCCTGATAGCCTTCGACCAAGACCGGACCGGGGAACTTCAGGCTCACGTCCACCATCATCGGAAGCAGCTTACTGTTTGGGGCAACAGCGATGACGTACGGCAGGACATTCTTGGCCGCTCGCATCCCCCAGAGTGCTACGGCCTCGGCGTCATCCTGCAAAAGGGCTTGTGCTGCGTTGACCAACTGGAACGAACTGGTATTGGAAGCCAGCTTCGCAGCCAGTACAGCGAGATTAAGGCGGACTTCCAGAGAAGGCTTGGTTTTCAGCGCCGCGACAATTTGCTGATCAACCGATGCTGCAAAAGCATCGAGATATTGCGGCGAATACCCGCCAGCAGTACCGGGCGCTTCTTTCAGCAGCTCACCCTTAGCGCCTGACCGTGTGGCCGGCGTGCCCGTGGTTAAAATGGTCATGTGGGCCGTAACGAAGGTGTCAATTTCCTGCTTCTGTTCCGCAGTTACCGCCGAACTCTGCTTGGTGGCAATCGCAATGTGTGCCACCTCGGCCGGGTTCGTCGTCGAACCCGCCGCCGTGGACGCGAATGTTGAACTCAGCCCCAAACACAACGCTGCGATACAGAGGTATAGACGGCGATTCATCAGGCGGCTCTCCAGTGACCCGGTTCAATCCGCCGATCATTCGGCTTCCGGGCACGACCTTGGATGTTCTATCGGCAGGTACAGTTGCCGCACACCGCCGGGCAATTTGCCCGGCCTGTACGTGATCAACCCTCACCCGAACCGTAGCAAAGCCGTAAAATGGTGTCAAGGAATCTTGTGGTGCGCAACGTCCGGGAAACCAAAGAGTTCTGTGTGCTCAGTGCTGAATGCTGAGTCATAAAATGCCGGTTTTCTTCAGCACTCAGCACTCAGAACTCAGCACCGTGCCGCCTCCCTTGACGCTCCCGCCAATCCCGGGACAATCCCATTCACGATGGAGCCGACCCGACCCGAGTTGATCCCCAACCCCGCCGTTCGTCGGCTCAGCTTGTATCTGCGTCAGTTGGAGGTCTTTAAGCGAAAAGACCGCCGGACGATTTCGTCCAAGCAATTAGGCGAGTCGCTCGGGTTGACCGATGCTCAGGTCCGCAAGGACCTGGCCTATTTCGGCCAGTTCGGCCATCCGGGGATCGGTTACCGCGTAGACGATCTGATCGGCCAGGTCCGCAAAATCCTGGGCACTGATAAGACTTGGAACGTGTTACTGATCGGTGCCGGCAACCTCGGCCGGGCGTTGATGGCTTACAAGGGCTTTGACGCCAAGGGTTTCCGACTGGCAGCCGTCTTTGATGCCGACCCCGGCAAGGTGGGAAAGAAGATCGGCCCGTTCGTTATTCAATCGCTGGCGGAGTTGAGCGATACGATTTCGAAGCAGAGCATCCGCCTGGCGATCCTCGCCGTCCCCGCCGACGCCGCCCAAGCCGCCGCGGATCAGTTGATCGCCGCCGGCGTGCGCGGCATTTTGAACTTCGCCCCCACCAGCATCACCGTTCCGCCGAACATCGCGCTCAACGCCGTTGACTTGGCTGTGCAGTTGGAGCAGTTGAGCTTTCAGGCGAACCTCACGCCGGTCGAATAGATTTCCAGATTTTTAACCACGAAGCGACGAAGAAGAAACAACAAAGATTTCGCTGATTGCGCAGATGAGTTCAATCTCTGTGATCTATGAAATCTTTGTTGGAATCTTCTCTTTGTCGCTTCGTACTTCAATTCTCTTCGGGCTTAAAATTTCGAACCAGCTCCAGGAACATCTTCGCCCCGTACTCGATCGCCCCATCCGTGAAATCAAAATGATCACTATGCAACGGCGGATAGTCATTCATCGACATCGGCTGGAGCCCGAGCAGAAAGAAGCAGCCCGGTACTTTCTGGAGGTAATACGCGAAATCTTCCCCGCCCATGCCCGCCTTGCCAACGGGGAGATAGTTCGTGTCACCAAGCACTTTCCGCGCCACACTGGCAACGTAATCCGCCATCGCCGGATCGTTGACCGTCGGCGGGTAGCCATCGGTCCAAGTCACGTCGGCGGTGCAGTGATTGGCCGCCGCGATCCCATGGCAGCGCCGGCGGATCGCGGCTTGGATCTTCGCTCGCGATTCCTCTGTCAGCGTGCGGGCGGTGCCTTCGATCGTTGCGGTGTCGGGAATGACGTTGGTGGCCGTACCGGCGTTGAACTTGCCGACCGTGATGACGGCCGAGTCGGTCGGATCCATCTCGCGGCTGACGAATTGCTGCAGGTTCACTACCGCTTCACACGCGGTGATGATCGGGTCGATCCCAAAATGCGGATACGCCCCATGAACGCCGCGCCCGCGGAAGGTGACGGCGAATGTGTCCGACGCGGCCAGAAGCGCCCCACCCTTGGTGGCGGTCGTCCCAACCTTCAACCCCGGCCAGCCGTGCAACCCGAACACCGCCACCACCTTCGGACCGAGTCGGCCGTCGAGTGCACCGGCATCGACGATCGGCACCGCCCCGCCGCCGCCTTCCTCGGCTGGCTGAAACAGCAGTTTGACGCAAACCGGCAACTCCGCCGCGACCGCCTTGATCCGCTCCGCTGCCGCCAGAAGCGTGGTGGCATGGCCGTCATGACCGCAGGCGTGCATGCGACCTTCGTGCGTGCTGGCGTACGGTAAACCCGTCTGCTCGACGATCGGCAGCGCGTCGATATCCGCCCGCAGTGCAACACACGGTTTGCTGGCATCGCCGATCATCGCAACGGTCGCCGTTGGCGCATCCGCCACGCCGGCGGTGTAGGAAATGCCCAGCGCATCGAGCTTCTCACGGATCATGGCGGCGGTCTTGAATTCTTCGTAGCCGAGTTCGGGAATCTGGTGCAGCTTGTGGCGAAATGTGGGCCAATCGTGGGAACTCATAATCAAACCAAGGTACGCTCGGACACGGTTTGCGGCAACCACTCATGCGACATTGAGGCACAGAGTCACAGAGATTTCACAGAGAACCTAACAGGAAGTCCAAGCCCTCTGTGAGAACTCTGTGACTCTGTGCCTCCGTGTCGCATTCTCATCCACGGGCTTTGGCGTTATCGTCTATGGCCAATGAGCGATACGACGTCCAAGCCCCCCAGCCATCGCGACGACGCGCTGGCCGTCCTCATGCGATTGCGCGAGGCCGGGCATGTTGCGTACTTCGCCGGGGGCTGCGTGCGTGATTTACTGCTGGGGCTGCCGGCCAAGGATTTCGACGTCGCCACCGACGCCCCGCCGGATGTGGTGCAAAAGCTCTTCCCCAACTCCCATGCCATTGGCGCGGCGTTCGGCGTGATTCTCGTCCGCCAGCGTAAAAGCATGATCGAAGTCGCCACCTTCCGCACCGACGGCAATTACTCCGACGGCCGCCGACCCGATTCCGTCCGCTTCACGACGGCCGAGGAAGACGCCCAGCGGCGCGATTTTACGATCAACGGACTTTTTCTCGATCCGGTCGCGGACAAGATCATCGACTACGTCGGCGGGCAGGCGGATTTGCAGGCTAAGCTCATCCGAGCCATCGGCGACCCAGCCAAGCGCTTTGAAGAAGATTATCTCCGCATGCTACGCGCCGTTCGGTTCGCCGCCCGATTGGGTTTTGAAATTGAACCGGCCACCGCCGAGGCGATCCGAAGGAACGCGCCCAGCATCGCCCGCATCAGCCCCGAGCGGATCGCTGACGAACTGCGCCGCATTCTCATGCCACCCAGCCGCGTACTTGCGTGGTCGCTTCTGCAACAATGTGATCTGGTTGCAAACCTGTTTCGCGGGTTGGTGTCGCACTCACGGTCTGACCTCGGACTTCTACGATGGACTGATCCGATCCAGCCGATCTCGTTTCCTTTGGCCTTGGCGGTGTGCCTGATCGACTTTCCGGCAAGTCGACAATATGTCGAGAGGAACGACGTCGCATGGATTCGATCGGCCGGCCAAAAGCTGCGGCAACTCTTCAAGCTAAGTAACGAAGAACGCGATGCGTTGGCGGCCATCCTGCACGACGGCTCTCGGCTTCTGCATGAAACGTTGTCGCGGGCATCTCTGATGCGTTTTTTGGCCAAACCCACGTCGACCGACACGCGCAGGTTATTGAAGATCATCCAAGCCGATCAGATCGATGACGGCCGGGCCGCCAGGATCGAATTGCAACTTGCGCCCTTGGAATCGCTCGACTGCGCTCCACCGCCGCTGGTCACCGGCGACGACCTCACCGCCGCCGGGCTATCGCCCGGGCCGATATTCAAACGCGTGCTGGATGCGGTGTACGATGCCCAACTGGAGTCGCGCGTCAACGATCGATCCGCAGCGATGGAGATGGCGATGAAATTAGCCGCTCAAGAATATCAATAACCCCCAACCGACCGGGCCGAAGCAAGGATAAAAATGTTGGTGCAATGCCGATCCCACCAAGCCGCTATCGATTCTCGCCGCCGAGCGATTGGATGATCTGCTTGATGTCGCCGATCTGGGTAATCCGTAAACCAAAATTCTCGCCCACTTTAACGGCTTCGCCGACGCCGATGGGCTTGTTATTGATCAGCAGTTCCAGCGGCTCGTCGTTGGATTTGACGAACTCGATGATCGCCCCGACGCCCAGTCGCATCACTTCCGAGAGCAGCAGCTTTCGCTCAGCCAATTTAACGATGACGGGCACCTCAAGCTTCAGAATACGTTGAAGCTCGCTGGGCGAAGACGATCGAGTTGGTTCAGAATGCAGAACCGGCACGGCAATCCTTTGCGTGAGACGGTCGGACATGCGGATTATCGGCCAGAATCACGCAATGGCAAGAGATATTAGGAATTTCCCTCGCTGATATCGCGATCAGAGGCATGTTTGCGATCCGGCCGAACGACGGAAAACCCCCGTTTGGAATCGAGTGCATTGGGTTGCCTGCGAGTCAAAACGGTAATAGCGGCGATTCCACCGATACCGGCGACAAATATACAGGGAAAACCGGTGTCCGGCGGATCCGCCATAGTCCAGACGCGAAGGCTCCATCCCGCGGCCAAAGCAGCGAGCGAGGTGAGCAATATCCATCGAGAGGGCATGCAAATTCGCGCACTACGAGAATTTCTTCAGCAGCAGGGACGCATTGTGTCCGCCGAAGCCGAAGCTATTGCTCATGGCGTAGGTGATTTTCTTGTCCTTGGCCTTGTGCGGGGTGTAGTCCAGGTCGCACTCGGGATCAGGGTTATCAAGATTGATCGTCGGCGGGATCATGTTGTTGTGAACCGCGAGCGCCGAGATCACCGCTTCCACGCCGCCACTGGCGCCCAGCAAATGGCCGAGGTGGCTCTTGGTGGAGCTGATGGAAACTTTCTTGGCATGGGCGCCAAGGGCAGCTTTGATCGCCCGGGTTTCGCCGATATCGCCCAGCGGAGTGCTGGTGCCGTGGGCGTTGATGTAGTCGACGACTTCGGGGGAAACGCCCGCGTCCTTGAAGGCAAACTGCATCGCCGCCGCTGCGCCGCTGCCGTCTTCGAGCGGGGCGGTGATGTGGTGGGCATCGCCGGTCATGCCGTAGCCGGCCAATTCAGCGTAAATACGAGCGCCGCGCTTCTTGGCGTGTTCCAGTTCTTCGAGGATGACAATGCCGGCACCTTCACCCATGACAAAGCCGTCACGGTCTTTATCGAACGGCCGGCTGGCGTGGGTGGGGTCGTCATTGCGGGTCGAAAGTGCCCTGGCGGCACAGAAACTGGCCATGCCCAGCCCGCAAAGTGCCGCCTCGGACCCGCCGGCGATCATGATGTCGCACATATCGTGCTGGATGAATCGCCCGGCATCGCCGATGGCGTTGCTGCCCGTCGCACAAGCCGTCGCGACGGCCGTGTTCGGGCCCTTGATGCCGAACATGATCGACACATTCCCGCTGGCAGCATTGACCATCAGGCGAGGCACGGTGAACGGGCTGACCCGTCCCACGCCGCGCTCGATGAGGATCTTGTTCTGCTCTTCGAGGGTTTCGATCCCGCCGATGCCGCTGCCAATCAGCACGCCGCAGCGGTACGGGTCTTCGGATTTGAAGTCGAGCCCCGCATCCTTTACCGCCACCACCGATGCCGCCAGTCCGAATTGGCCGAAGCGGTCGAGCCGCTTGGCCTCTCGGAAATCGACGCCATACTTGGTGACATCAAACCCGGTGCATTCCCCGCCGAAGCGGACCGGGTAGGTGGAGAAATCGAAGCGCGTCACCATCTTGATGCCGCTCTTGCCCGAGCAGACACCGTCCCACATCTCCGCGGTTTCGCCCAGAGACGTGATTACACCCAAGCCAGTAATGACGACGCGACGTTTCATGCGAAATGCAAGTTGTTAGTTGTTAGTTGTCAGTTGTTAGTGGCGCAATGCCCAACTAACAACCACCAACTGGCAACTAACAACTTATTCCTTACTTGCTCGAATGCTCTTTGATGTAGTCGATCGCCTGGCCGACGGTTTGGATTTTTTCCGCCTCTTCGTCAGGGATGGACAGTTCAAACTCGTCTTCAAATTCCATGACGAGTTCCACGGTGTCGAGCGAGTCGGCGTTCAGATCGTTGATGAAGTGGGTTTCGCGAGTAATCTCGCTCTTGTCCACGCCCATCTGTTCGCTGACGATCTCGATGACCTTTGTTTCAATCTCTTCCATAATATTTACCTACCCTGACTGATGTTAGCCCCCGGCTACGCCACCGGTGGGGTTCCCGGAACAAGTCCGGAAGAATCCAAAACTATATACGTATGCGGTGTTTTTGCAAACCCCGCGGACAGCGGAATTGCCGATTGCCCACTGCCGATTGCCGACTGAATGCATTTAAATCGGCAATCGGAAATCGGAATTCGACAATTTCCTATCCCATAACCATCCCGCCATCGACGCAAAGAACCTGTCCCGTGACGTACGCCGCCCCTTCTGAGGCGAAGAACGACACCGCCGCGGCGATTTCGTTCGGCTCCCCGAATCGGCGGAGCGGGATGACTTGTTTTACGCCTTCCTTGATCTTGTCGTTCAGCACGTCGGTCATGTCGGTCGTGATAAATCCGGGGGCGATCACGTTGCAGGTGATGCCCTTGCCAGCGAATTCCCGGGCAACCGTCTTCGACAGGCCGATGAGCCCCGCCTTGCTGGCCGAGTAATTGGCCTGTCCGGGGTTCCCCGCCACGCCGGCGACGCTGCTGATGTTGATGATCCGACCGGCCTTGGACCGCATCATTAGCCGGGCGGCCGAGCGGATGGCGACAAACGCGCTCTTCAGGTTGGTGTTGATGACCGAGTCAAAATCCTCGTCTTCCATGCGAAGCAGCAGACCGTCTTTGGTAATGCCCGCATTGTTGACCAGCACATCCAGCCGACCGTGCTTCTCGCCGATCCCTTCGATCACCGCGGCCAGTGCCTTACTGTCGCCGATGTCGCAGGTGGCGGCCTCAGCGGTCCCGCCGGCGGCTTGAACGCCTTTGACGACTTCCTGCAGCTTGTCCATGTTCCGGGCGATGGCGACCACGTGCAGGCCGTCCTTCGCGAGCGACTTCACAATCGCCGCGCCAATCCCACGACTTCCACCGGTGACGATGGCAACTCTCTTTTCGGTCATGACTCGTTCTTTCTTGTGGGGTGGGCAGTGCCCACCCTACATGATTACTTCAACTTATCAGCACTCTCAAGACTATCCACCGGCAGTCGGCGGTTGATGCGCTTCATCATGCCGGCCAAGTGACGATTGGGTGCCAATTCAACAAACCGCACGCCCTCTTGTGCCGCGAGCGGAACCATCGTCTGTTCCCAACGTACCGGAGCGATGATCTGCTTCACCAGCAATTCTTTGATCGTCGCGGGTTCGTGCAGCTTGGCCGTCACATTGCTGTACACCGGCGTTTTGGGCGGCTGGAATTGCACTTTTTGCAGCTCCGCTTTCATCTTGTCCGCCCCGCTCTGCATGATCGGGCTGTGGAACGCACCAGCCACCTGCAGAGCGACCGCTTTGAGCCCAGCCGCCTCTGCAGCCTTCTGCACTCGCTCACAAGCGCCTTTGCTGCCGCTGACGACGATCTGGCCCGGCGTGTTGTAGTTGGCGGGAACCAGCACTTCGCCGCCGGAGCTTTCATCGCACAGTTTGTTGATCGCAGCTTCATCGGCACCCATGATCGCCACCATGCTGCTGGGCGTTGCGACGGCCGCTTCCTGCATGTATTTCCCGCGGGCGGCGACCAGCTTCAAACCTTCCTCGAAGCTGAACACACCCGCCAGGTGGAGCGCGGTGTATTCGCCCAAGCTGAGTCCCGCATACGCAGTGACTTCGCCGGGGTTGATCTTCCCCGCCGCGACGGCGGCCTTGAAGCACGCGACGCTGGTGGTGTAAATCGCCGGTTGACTGATGTCGGTCTGATTGAGCCGATCCTGCGGGCCTTCAAAACAGAGCTTGGCCAGATCGAACCCGATCACGCGATTGGCGGTTTCAAAGATTTCTTTCGCCACGGGTAAGGATTCAAAATAATCCTTACCCATGCCGACGATTTGCGCCCCTTGGCCGGGACAGAGAATGTAAGTTGGAGGAGTCATTGGTCATTGGTCATTGGTCATTAGTTCATTGTCTTGGATTTTCTTTACCAATGACCAATGACCAATGACAAATGACTCTTTAATCAGAATTTAACCACCGCGTTGGCCCACGTGAGCCCTGCCCCGAAGGCGACGAAAATCGCCACGTCGTCTTTCTTCAGATGCCCGCCGCGAACTGCTTCGTCGAGCGCGATCGGCACACTGGCGGCCGACGTGTTACCGTATTTCTCGATGTTGACGAACACTTTCTCCGGCGGGAAACCTAGCTTGCTCACCGCCGAGTCGATGATCCGCTTGTTCACCTGGTGCGGCACGATGAGCTTGATCTGATCGACCGTCAATTCCGTCTTCCGCATCGCGTCTTCAATCATCTGCTCGAACCGCGTGACCGCAAACTTGTACACTTCGCGGCCGTTCATTTTGAGGTATTGTGTGCGGCTGGCCGTCATTTCCGGCGTGATCGGGTTGCGGCTGCCGGGGGCACAGTAGAGCAGTTCCCACCCGCGGCCGTCGGCGTGCAGGCTGCTGTAGATCAGGCCGCGAGACGGGTCGTTAGTCCGCTGCATCACCACCGCGCCGGCGCCATCGCCGAACAGGATGCAGGTGCCGCGATCGGTGTAGTCGGTGATTCGGCTGAGCGTTTCCGCGCCGATAACGAGCACGTTCTGATACCGCCCGGATTTAATAAACGCTGCCGCGGTGTCCATCGCGTAGACAAACCCGCTGCACGCAGCCCCCAGGTCAAACGCAGCCGTGCCGGACAACCCCATCGCCGCCGCGACAAAACAGGCGGTACTGGGCGTAACCATTTCCGGCGTGATGGTGGCGCAGACGATCAAGTCGATCTGCTCGGGCTTCAATCCCGCCGCCGACAACGCCTTTTGCCCCGCCGCCAGCGCCAGCGTCGCCGTGCTTTCGCCGGCCGACACGATCCGGCGTTCCTTCATGCCGGTACGCTGAACGATCCACTCGTCATTGGTGGCGACCATCGTCGACAGGTCGGCATTGGTCAGGCGGCGTTCCGGCAGTTGGCTGCCGGTCCCGGTGATGATGGCTCCGCAATTCGTCATAATAAGTTGCTAGTTCTTAGTTGCTGGTTGTTAGTCATTGAAGCATTCTGCTGGCAACTGACAACTGGCAACTAACAACTTATTCATCTTCAACCTTAATGCTCTGTTCGATCTTCTCGGTGATTTTCTCGTTGATCTTGCTCGCGTGGATCTGTTTGCCGACGCGGATGGCGTTTTTGATCGCCCGCGAGTCGCTGCGGCCGTGGCAGATCAGCGAGTAGCCGTCGACACCCAGCAGCGGCGCGCCGCCGTACTCCTGCCAGTCGTGCTTCTGGTAGATCTTTTTCATGATCGGCTTGAACATCTCCATCGCCTGCGGGGCGTTTTCCTGGAGTTCATGCACGATCATCTGGAAAATGCCTTCCGACACGCCTTCCATCAGCTTCAGCACGATGTTGCCGACAAAACCGTCGCAGACGATGACATCGACCACGCCCTTGGTGAGGTCGCGGCCTTCAACGTTGCCGACGAAGTTGATCAGCGGTTCGTCGCGCATCAACTTGCGGGCTTCCTTCACGACGGTGGTGCCCTTGGCGTCTTCCTCGCCAATGCTCATCAGCCCGACGCGCGGGTTTTCGATCCCGACCACGGCGCTGGCGTAAGCGCCGGCCATGATCGCGTACTGGTGCAGATGTTTCGGTTTCGGGGAGACGTTGGCGCCTACGTCACACACGGTGACGGGCCCGTAAAACGTCGGCAGCATGACCGCGATGCCCGGCCGGCTGATGCCGGGGAGCGTCCGCATGCGGAGCTGCGCCGCCGCCACGCACGCGCCGGTGTTGCCGGCGCTGATGACGACATCGGCTTCGCCCTTGGCGGCCATTTTGCACTGGACCGCGATGCTGCTATTGGGTTTGCCTCGGATGGCTTCCACGGGAGAATCGTCCATTTCGACGACTTCAGTGGTGGGTACGATTTGATAAAACTTTTTCTGATCCGCGCTCAGGCCGGAAGAATCCAGCCCGTCGCGGCAGGTCTTGTCGTCGCCGACGAGAAAGACCACGTCTCCTGCTTCGAGCAGCGGAGCGGCTTCCCAACATCCTTTAAGAATGGCGGCCGGCGCTTTGTCGCCGCCCATCACGTCCACCGCTGCTCGCACTGATGATCCTCCGTAAACTGCCCCCCGATCGAAAGATCGTGCGAACAGTCAGACCAGCAGCCCGGTTGGGGCGCTTAAGCTTCAGCCGACTCCGTGGGGAGCGCGAGCTTGGGATTGACAAAACCGCAGTTATCGCAAGCCGAATGCGGAAGCTTGGCGTTGCCGCACTGGGCGCAGCGAACGTAATGAATCGGCTTTAACGCCAGATGCGATCGACGCTTGCGCTTACGCGACTTGCTGTGTTTCTGGACCGGAAGCATGGTTCACCTTCAACTTCTTAGCGATTCCTATCAAGCAAACAACGGCGGGAACAATACCCGCCGTCGCATAAAGGAGGGGTACGTTAGGAAAGAATTGGTATATTGTCAAGCATTGACCATGAGCCGGAAACGCGAATTGCCGCCATGTTTTTTCTCTCGGAAATGCTCTGGATACTGATCTTTTTAGGGTTTTTGGCCCTACTCGCCCGGTGGGCGACTCGCCGAAGGCGGAATTCGCGAAGTCTGTATCGCCAAGGGAGATGCGTTTCCTGTGGGTACGATATCCGCGCAAACGCCGACCGCTGCCCCGAGTGTGGAAGTGATTTGATGTCGCAGGCAGTTACATTTTGGAAAGACCATAAGTTCCCATAGCTTTCGAACATGACAATTAGGAAACTTTCGACTGGGCAAACTCCCGGCCGGTGGACAATGCCTCACTGAGCTTGGCGGGATCCTTGCCCCCCGCCTGCGCCATCTGCGGGCGACCGCCGCCGCCGCCGCCGGTGACTTTGGCGGCTTCTCGGACCCAGTCGCCGGCCTTGAGGCCCTTGGCGATCAGGTCGTCGCTCACGGCGGCGACGAAGTTGACCTTGCCGCCCTCGGCTGAGCCGACCAGCACGGCGTAGGTCGGGAATTGCTTCTTGATCGAATCGACGATGCCCAGCAACTGTTCGTTTGACGCGCCGGGGACTTCGCTGACGACGAGTTTTCCGCCGCCAATGGCGGCGGCTTTGCTAAGCAGTTCGCTGGCGACGCCAGATACGTTGACCGTCGAAGCGGTCGATTGCTTGCTCGACTTCTCGAACGCCTTGAACCGCACCTGCAGTTCAGCGACCGTGCCCTGGGCTTTCCGCTTCATCCGCAGCCCCACCGGCGAGCCGGAGAGCGACTTCTGAATCTCTGCGATCAGCATCGGCAGCTCCCCGTCCGGCGTGCCGGCGGCGGCTCTGATCAGCTTCTCGACCGCGTGGTTGGCCGCCAGCACTTCCTTCGCGGCCGGGCCCGTGTGAGCGACGATTCGGCGGATGCCTTTGCTGACCGATTCCTCGGCCGTCACGACGAACGTCTCGGCCTGTTCGCTCGACTCCAAGTGCGTCCCGCCGCAGAACTCGATCGAGAACTGCCGCCACTTGGCGTTACCCGGGTCGGCCAGCAGTTCCTTCACCGGAACGCCGATCGACACCACGCGAACCATCGGCGGATACTTCTCGCCGAACACGGCCCGCAATCCGTTGATCTTGAGCGCCTGCTCCTGCGGAGCCGTTTCGGCGTAAACGGGCAACTGCTCGGTGATCGAGCGGTTCACCAACTGCTCCACCTTGGCGATTTCGTCGTCCGCCAAGGCTTTGTTGTGGCTGAAGTCGAAGCGGAGCTTTTCCGGATCGACCAGAGAGCCCTTCTGCTGGACGCCATCCCCGAGCACTTCGCGGAGCGCCCAGTTGGCCAGGTGCGTGGTGGTGTGATTCTGTTGAGTGCGATCGCGCAGCTCGTAGACGGCGGCGGTGACGGTGTCGCCGACTTTCAGATCGCCGTGCTTGCGCTGACCGAGGTGCAGCACGTACTTACCGGCCGACTTGGTGCCGCCGACTTCAAACAGGCCGCCACGGTCGGTTTTGATCGAACCGACATCGCCGACTTGGCCGCCCATCTCTGCGTAGAACGGCGTACGGTCAAGAATGACGGCAAACGAATCACCGGCATCGGCGGCGATGTGATCGGTAAAGCTGCTGCCGTCCCAGATGGCGACGACTTTGGCGCTGGCCGGCTCGCGTTTGAATTTCGGCTGATCGTCGGTCGACCCGATTTTTTGTGCCTCAAGCTTTCCAAGTGCATCCGGCGGCAGAGAGCTAAGCGTGTCACCGCCCTTGTCGCCGCCCTTTGAGATATCAATCGCTTTTTGAAGCAGTCGATTGAATTCTGCCATGTCGATGGTGAACCCGCGTTCCTCAGCCATGATGCGGGTGAGGTCGACGGGGAATCCGTAGGTATCGTGCAGCTTGAAGGCGTCTTCGCCAGAGATTTGGATCGACTGAGCAACGCCCTGCTGCTGCCGGCCGACGGCGCGGTCGACGGCTTCGTCGAACAGCGCGATCCCACGATCGATCGTTCGGCCAAAGCTTTCTTCCTCGTCGCGGATCAGCCCAACCACGTGGCCGGAGTTTTTCTTCAGCTCGGGGAAGGCGTCGCCCATCGACTCAACCACCACGGGCACAAGTTCGTGCATGAACGGATCGCGCAACCCCAGCTGCTGTCGGCCGAAACGCACGGCGCGCCGAAGAATGCGGCGGAGGACGTAATTTCGCCCTTCGTTGCCCGGTGCAGCACCATCGGTGATCGCAAACGTCAGGCAGCGCACGTGATCGGCGATGACGCGGAAGGCGATATCCTTTCGCAATGCCTCGTCGGCCGCCTCAGCCACCGGGTCGGCGGCGTTGGTTTTGGGGAATTTGCCGCTGTAGGTGTGGCCACTGAGTTCTTTCAGCTTGGCCCAGAACGGGTCCCACAAGTCGATGTCGTAGTTGCTGCCCTTGTCCTGCAATACCTGGCAGATTCGCTCGAAACCCATGCCGGTGTCGACGTGCTGCGCGGGCAGGACGGTGAGCGAGCGGTCGGCGTTGCGGTTGTACTGGATGAAGACGTTGTTCCAGATCTCCATCACGCGCGGGTCTTCGCCATTCACCTGCGGGCCGCCACTCTTATCCGGCGTGCGGTCGTAGTAGATTTCGGTACACGGGCCGCAGGGGCCGGTGTCGCCCATTTCCCAGAAATTGTCTTTACCGAAGTAGTGGATGTGGTCGTCGGGCAGGCCGGCTACCTTTTTCCAGATGTTGGCCGCCTCGGTATCGCGCGGGACGCCGTTCTTTTCATCGCCTTCAAAGCAACTGACGTGCAGGCGCTCGGGGTCGAGCTTCCAGACCTTGGTGAGCAGTTCCCACACCATCTCGATAGCGCCCTGCTTGAAGTAGTCGCCGAACGACCAGTTGCCCAGCATCTCAAAAAACGTGTGGTGACGGCGCGACCGGCCGACGTCGTCCAAATCGTTGTGCTTGCCGCCGGCGCGGATGCACTTTTGCGTGTTGGCGGCCCGGGTGTAGGCTCGCTTTTCCTGGCCCAAAAAGATCGGCTTGAACTGGTTCATCCCCGCATTGGTGAAGAGCAGGGTCGGGTCATCGTGCGGCACGACAGGGCTGCTGGGCACGAACGTGTGGCCGTGCTTCTGGACGAAGAACTCAATGTACTGCTTGCGAATCTCGGCTGAGGTCACTTGGTTTCCTTCGAGTTACGGGGCGGGGAATTATGATCGATGCGTAATACAAAGAAAAGGGTTCCGGGTTCCGGGGTCCGGGGTCCGGGTTAAGACAGAAATCTCTGCCTTGACCCGGAACCCGGAACCCAGAACCCGGAACCCCGTTAAGTTAGGTTCCGGTTCAAAGGGCGACTGTCGCTTACTCCGCCTCTCCCGGTGCCAGCGGCGCATCAATGGCTTTCTTCGCGTCGACCATGTTCTTGCTGGCCAGCACGCCTTGGCGGATTTCGGTCGCCAGGTCCTTGTTCTCGAACAGGAACTGCTTGGCGTTTTCGCGGCCCTGGCCCAGTCGCGTGGTTTTGTAGTTGTACCACGCGCCGGATTTCTCCACGACGTTGGCCAGCACGGCCAGGTCGATCAGGTCGCCTTCGTAGCTGATGCCGCGATCGAACATGATGTCGAACTCGGCGTCGCGGAAGGGAGGCGCGATCTTGTTCTTCACCACGCGGGCGCGGGTGCGGTTGCCGGTGGCGACTTCGCCTTCCTTGATGCTGCCGGTACGACGCACGTCGATACGGATGGATGCGTAGAACTTGAGTGCGCGCCCGCCGGGGGTGGTTTCGGGGCTGCCGTACATCACGCCGATCTTTTCGCGGATCTGGTTGATGAAGATCACCGTACATTTGCTCTTGGCGATGGCGCCGGTGAGTTTGCGGAGCGCCTGGCTCATCAAGCGTGCCTGCAGACCGACGTGGCTGTCGCCCATTTCACCTTCGATTTCAGCACGCGGGATGAGTGCTGCCACCGAGTCGATGACGACGACGTCGACAGCGTTACTGCGGACGAGCAGTTCGCAGATTTCCAGCGCCTGCTCGCCAGTGTCCGGCTGGCTGACGAGCAGTTCGTCGAGCTTCACGCCGAGGCGCTTGGCCCACGACGGATCGAGCGCGTGTTCCGCGTCGATAAACGCCGCCGTCCCGCCGGCCCGCTGAGTGTTGGCGATGATGTGCAGCGTGAGCGTCGTCTTACCCGACGATTCCGGCCCGAAGATTTCGATCACGCGGCCGCGCGGGATGCCCGCCCCGCCGAGGGCGATATCGAGCGACAGCGAGCCGGTCGGGATGCCGTCGATATTCGTCGGCCGATCGCCGTCGAGCTTCATGACGGAGCCTTTGCCGAACTGCTTTTCGATCTGCTGTACGGCGCGAGACAGCGCCGAATCGCGGGCCGGATCGCGTGGGGCTTCCACGAATGCCTTGGGCACGGCTTCAACTTTACGGGGAATGTTCACGCCGTTGGCGGAACCGTTCTTGTCAGACTTGTCCGACTTGGCGTCGGAACGATCGAGGGTTTTGGCCACGATGGGCCTCGCTTTCTTGCCGGGTATCTTGGTCAGCCGGCAGAGGGCGGTGGATGTGAGACTCCGTTGGTTTCACGAGCGGGAAACAGGGAACTTCGATCCCTCGCGTCCCACCTAAGGTGAACCTTAGGAGCGGCTTTCACGACCACCGCTGATGAGTGACTTGGTTGTGATTCGCCATCCACGGGAACAAACACCCGGACGAGCCACGCCCGAACTCGACGGAAGTCACCTCACCGTCCCTGTTCAGGGTTTGTTATGGTACGGAGTATATCGAACAGATACCGAATATGGCAAGAGGAAATTTCCAAAATTTCTACTTTCGCATCCGGCTCATGGAGAGAATGATTATTACGCAGAAAGCGTATGCTTTGTGAGGCCGCAGTTATTTCGGGAACCGCCCTTCGCGCCACAATTTTAATCGCGAATTCAATAATCCCATTCTCGTGGATAGGTCCTCCTTCGCGAATTCTGGAAAAGCGTTCAGCCGTTTCTGACTTGCTGCAAATTCCTGATCATCTAACGAAAGGATCTTAAGACTCATTGCCAACTGCATGGGCACGATTTCCGGCAAGTTGGTTTTAATCTCTTCAAACTGCGGCGTTCCGGGCATTACTTGCTGACCATTACTCATGGTGCTTCTGGCAGCGATCTTCGCCATCTCTTCGAAATCGGCGTCACTGTGCGTGGGGAAAGGAATTTGTGGATCAACGCCGATGAGCTTGTATAAATCGATCAGGCGCTGGCCGTATTGTACTCTTCCAACCAAGGGGTCGGGATCAGCGTACCGGGCTTCGCTGAGCGCGGGTGGTAGTTTCCTTAGGATATCGCGGGTCGCCTTCTGATCGAACTTCGGATCGTCCTTCAACGATTGGGCGAGGCTATCCCAGAGTTCTTTAACCTTGCGGTCGGCATCGGCTTTTCGGACAGTGGAATCCGGCTTGGTCGTCGGTGCAGAGGGTGGTAATTGCGCCACCGCCACTACTGCAAGCAGGCAGGTCAGAATAAAGAATAAAAAACCAATTTGAGACGATCGCTCGTGCATAAGCGGGTTATCGAAATTTGGCATCATAAAACCTCTCATGAGTGCACGGCCTAGAACGCCGTCGCCTGCTTGAACAGGTGGTACCGGTCGTCGATCCCCTCCCGCGTCGCCTGCTGGATGCCGGCCAGCGAGAAATCGGCGATCGTGTGGCTGGCGACGACTGTACCAATTGCCAAGACGCTTTCATTCATCAACGATCCAAGGCCATTCATCCAATCAACACTTCGACGTCGTCGCAAATCGTCTTGATTGCCTGGTCCAGCGTGGCGAGCTTGCCGCCGTTAGATTTAGCGAGACCAGCGAGATAGGCATCGGTAATCTGGCGATGGCCGACGAGAGTAATACTCGCTAACGATTCAATTAGCCTCAGGGAATCGGGCCAGAACACATGGCCCGTATGAGCGGTCAGTTGAGATAGGGCTACTATCGCATCACGAACGGTCAACGCGGATTGGACGGCTTTTGGATTAGATGACACGCGCACGAAGCCTGCCTCGGTGATCGGGCAAGTGGCCCAACGCTCGTTGCCACGAGCGGTAAACCAAGCATGGGCAATCGAGTGATGCACATGGTTAGACCATGCGAGCGCCACCAGCACATTCACATCGAGTAAATGGACTGGCATTAGTCTTCTTCCAAACCGCGTGCAACGTCTTCGTTGGTGATCGGTCTAGTCCCCGGCGGCGAGATGATGACGGGAAGGCCATCGGTCGGCCGGATCGTCAATGCAGGAATCCCACGGGCATGCGTCGATTCCTCAAAGGAAAGTTCAACGCTCGCGCCGTCGTCGACCTGAACGGGTTCGGTCGGGCGAAACACGCCGTTCTTGAAGATGGCTTGAACCTTGGTCATATGCTCGAAATTATACAAACCGTTCTCGCGCTGCGGAACTAAAAATATGCGGGCAGCGGACTAAAACGCCGTCGCCTGCTTGAACAGGTGGTACCGGTCGTCGATCCCCTCCCGCGTCGCCTGCTGGATGCCGGCCAGGGAGAAATTGGAGATCGTGTGGCTGGCGACCACAGTGCCATAGGCCAGCGCACGCTTGATGGTGGCGGAGGAGATCACGCCTTGCGTAGCGAGGTAGCCCATCATGCCGCCGGCGAAGCTGTCGCCGGCGCCGGTGGGGTCGACCACTTGCTCAGCCGGGAAGGCGGGGAGGACGAAGGTTTCCTTGTCGGTCACCAGCATCGAGCCGTGCTCGCCTTTTTTGATCACGACGAACTTCGGGCCGAACTTCAGCACTTCACGAGCGGCGGAGATGAGGTTTTTCTTTTCGGTCAGCAGTCTTGCTTCGCCGTCGTTCAGCACCAGGCCGTGGATTTTGCCCAGGAGTTTGACTAGTTCCTTACGTTCCGTCGCGATCCACAGGTTCATCGTGTCGGCCACGATCAGCTTGGCGTGCTTGAGATTCCCGGCCATCTCCTGCTGCAGCACCGGATGGGTGTTGGCGAGGAAGACGTACTTGCTGTCGAGGAATTTTTCGGGAATCTTCGGTGCCCGCTCGGCCAGCACGTTGAGATCGACTTCGACCGTCTGCGCCTCGTTCATGTCTTTGACGTAACTGCCATGCCAGCGGAAGGTTTTGCTCCCCTTGCGGGTTTCAAGCCCGGCCGTATCGACGTCGCGACCGGTAAACACGTTGAGCATCGACGACGGGCAATCCTCGCCCACCACGCCGACCAATCGCACGGGCGTAAAGAAGCTGGCGGCGTACGAGAAGTAAATCGCCGACCCGCCGAGCACGTCGTCGCGCTTGCCGAAGGGGGTTTCTACGGTGTCGATTCCGATTGAGCCGGTCACTAGCAGGGACATTCTTCTCTCCTGAATAAGTTGCCAGTTGTTAGTTGCCAGTTACCAGTCCAGAAAACCCGTTCTTCACTGGTAACTGGCAACTAACAACTGGCAACCTATTTCTGATCATTTCTTCGACGGCAATTGCCGAACCTTCACGCGGGTTTCCGTCACCGTGTACAGCCGATCGGGCGTCAGGCGGCTGTAGCGTTTGAACAGCCGGTCGATCGCATCGTCCTGTTCCACATCGGCGCCTGGCAGTTGCAGGTAGACGATGCTGCGGAACATATACAGATCGAGATCGAACACCGCGCCCGCAATGGCGGGGTCGGCGGTGATGATGTCAAGCTGCCTGGCCTTGGCGGTTTCGACGACCAGTTGCGGCGCGGCATCGGCGGGCAGCTCGATCTCCGCAGGGAGAACGGGCGTATGGCCGTGGCGGCGCAGGGCGTCGGCGACTGCGGGCGTGAGGTTTCCGTGTATGAGCAATCGCATGGGCCGACGATCGTAGCGGCACGGGGGATGAGGGGCAAACCAACGGGTCAGGGATTGATCGCTACCGGCTGCCAACCGGATTTTTGGCTGAAAACAACGCGCGTGTGCGGGTCGGTCGTCAGATCGAGCGATTCCACTCGGTCCGGCGTGAGCCCCAGGACAGCAAACTGGGCGGGAAAAGAGGAAGGCAACAAAGATTTCGCAGATTGCACAGATTGGGATTTTGCCGTTTCTGGATCAGTGTCATCTGTGAAATCTGTGATTTCATCCTTTCTTGTTCCTGGCGGCGGGCCGAAGAAGGTGTCTTGGGTGGCGGGTGAGAGTTTGGCCCAGATCGCCACTCTTCTCGCTGGATCGATCGACACCTTGCCGGCGATGCGAAACTGCAGTCGCAACGTCGGTAACCAGAACACGCACTCGGCCGACGAATTGGTGGAAAGATGCGACATTTTTTCGCTGCGAGAATCGGTGGTGAAAACCAGTTGGCCGTCCTCGGTCACATCGCGCAGAACGACACACCGCCCCGCCGCTGTGTGATCGGGCGAGACGGTCGCCAGCAGGCCGATCATCGGGCGATCGGCGAATTCGATCGCGAGGGACACTCGCAGGTGTTTGAGCCACTCCATGAGATGCGTCAAGCTCGTCATCCTGAGGTACTCCGAAAGATCCCGCTTCCTTGCCAGGTCGGCCCGATCCTTTGGAGTAACTCAGGATGACGTTTTTTGTCCTCTGGATTTACTTTGCTGACTTCGCTGGGCGTTTATATTCAACGGGTTTGGCACCGGTGGATTGCTTAATGATGTCTTCCGCGATTTTCGCCACTTGAAACTCCACATGGCCGTCAGCATAGAGAATATTGATCCCGTCGCGGCCGTGCAGGCCCAACTTTTCGTAGGCCAACGGTGTTTCGGAGTTGAGCAACGTGAGTTTGCCCGCAGGGTTTATGTATACAAAATCACTATTTTCATTCACCCAAGTGGCCTGTTGCTGCGGAGTTCCGTCGCGGATATTGGGAGGCACAACCGTGCCGCCCGAAGGCGACACAAATACGTCCACCGTCAGACCCTGGGCAAGAAGCGATCCCAGATCGGGCGGAGCGGCTCCTTTGTTGTCATTGGAATACAGTATCATTCCCATTCCAATCTGTTTGAGATTAGAGGCCGCCTTCACCCGGTTGGCGGTTTCGCGGGCCCGGTTCAAAGACGGCAGGAGGATGGAAATGCCGAGCGCCGATGCGCCCACCGTCGTCATCTGATCGGCCCCGGAGTAGCCGTACACCATCGACGACATCGGGAACGGCGACCGCTCGACCGAGTAAAAGCCTTTGTCATCAGCCCAGCTTAAGCTTCCGGCAGACGAGAGTAGTGGCTTGATCTCCTCAAGGGACGGAAACAGTTTAGCGGGCAGTTGCACGCCTGCGTTTTGGGCTTGGGCAACCACCATCGCCCAGGATTGATCCATCGCCTCGGACTTGCTATCGGCCGACTCTGCCAGATCGTCGAAGCTCACGGCGCTGAACTTCGGAGCACCCAGAGCTTGGATGAGCTTGGCAAACTTGGGATTGGCTTCGAACTTGGAATCGGGTGCTTTGGCGGCTTTGATCAGCGTTTGAGGATTGCCGCTTAAATAGACAAAACCGTTGTTGACAACGAATCCCGGTGCCCAAGGCGTCCCGCCGATCTGCCAGGTGAATACCGTTGAGCCTGGCAGGGATTTTTCATCCGCGCTGGGCGTCACGACGACGTTCATATTTCTGCGTACCAGGTTTGGCACGGTGTTGCTGATCGCAAACGCCAGATCGCCCCAAGCCGCCTTAGCGAGTTGCGGATCGTCCAGCTTGTTGGCGATGACCATACTGGTGATCTGCCCGTCACCCAGTCCCGGCGCGTTGTAGATCGCCCATTGCGCCCCAAGCGGAGCCAGCAGTTCACTGTCGAGCTTTCGGCCGAGTGAAAGCGCGACAAGCCCTAATGCCTGCTGGAATTTCTGCCCGGCCTCGGGGTTGGCGGCAGTGGTGATGGCTTTAGCGGTGTCGATCAGTTGGGCGAAATCAAACTGTCGGATGCTGGCGCTGGTTGCATCGGCCGGCATGCGGGCCATCAAGGCTTGGTCGATCGCAGCGGGTTCCAGCAGCTTCAGAAGCCCGGTCCGCGGCGCGGGAGCGTCGATGAAGGACTGCGATGTCCAATCCTCGCCCACAAAACCGGCGGAGTAGACGAATCGCTTCAGCCCCGCAATCCCGGCAGCTTCCTTGGCACGGGTCCAGCCGGTGAATTCCATCTCGCCTAGATTCTTCTTCAACGCGTCGTCGACACGCGCCAGGATGTTGGCAGCATCGATGTAAACGACAACGGCCGGGCTTTTGCCAAGTTGTGATTTTGCCGCTGTGAACCCTGCCGACGCACCGAGTGATTTGGTCGGCCGCACGGAGACGTTTTGATCTTTGCCGTACCCGCCGAACAAAGCCACGAATTCGCCGTCAGAAACGGCTTTGAGCGGCATGTCACTATCCTTGCTGTCGGCCGCAAACTTTGAGAACGCCGCCAGAACCAGGTCTTTATCGACTCCGGCTTGGCAGATCAGACCAAAATGCGGCTGGGGTTCGTCCTCACCGGCTTTGATTTCAAACCCTCCGACATAAAACGCAGTCGGATGACGAGCGATCAGCTTGAAAAAAGCAGTGCCGAGCTTGAAATCCTCCGCTTTGCCGGGTTCATTCTTGGCTGCTTTCTCGACTAGTTCCGGGATCGTCTTATTGAACAACTCAGGGATCGCAGAGCGATCGACGAACTGCTTGAGCTTGGATTTCTCGTACGCCGGGCCGAGCGTGTCGGTGCCCTGCCAACCGATGTAAATCATCGCGTCATCCGGCACGCGGTCGACCAGTGTTTGCGCGTCGACACGCGAGACATATGACAGAACCATCCCAGCCAGAACCAAGCCACCGGCGAATCGTCGAAAATTCATGAAGCCTCCCAAGGATTGAGCGACCGATCATGCCCCGCAAGCAGACGAAATACAAGTAGAGTTTCCCTAAAACTCCATTAGTCATGGAGCTACAGAATCACTTGCCGATGCAGAACGCGGAAAACACCCGGCCGAGCAGTTCATCGGGTGCGATGACGCCGAGTATCTGGCCGAGGCAATTGAGGGCTTCCCGTAATTCCGTGGCGATGGTCTCAAGTTCCCGCAGGCCGGCGGCGCGGGCGATGGCGGCGCGGGTGGATTCGATCGCGAGCAGGTGACGCGACGTGAGGGAGAGCGTCGCCCCGGGGATTTGCGAACCAAACGCCAATCGGTCCATTGCGTCGCGCAACTGCGACATCCCTTCACCTGTGACCGCTGAGACTTGAATCGCCTCCGGCGCTCTCACTCCTGCGCGCATCAGATCGGCTTTGGAAAGAACAATCAGGTCTGGCGGCCGGTCGTCGCATGGGCTGCCAGCCCATGCCGAAGGATTCAACGACTCCTCCACCCAAACCACCACATCCGCCGACTGAATCTCCGCGACCGCGTGCGATTGCATTTGGCGTTCGATTTCGCTGCCGCCGCCCGGTTCAAGACCGGCGACGTCGGTCAACTGGATCGCCCCGCGGCGGAGAAAGACGGTGGCGGTCAGCGCGTCCCGCGTCGTGCCCGCAATCGGCGAGACCACCGCGCGATCGTGCCCAACCAGAGCGTTCAGCAGCGTACTCTTCCCCGCGTTCGGCTTGCCGACCAGCACCACGCGAGGCTCGTGGGCGAGTTTCTCCAGCCGGCCACTGCTGGACTGAATGTCGACCAGCATTGCATCGATCCGGCTCAAACGATCGGCGATCTGCTCGTCGGACAGGAACGTAACGTCCTCGTCGACAAAGTCGATCCCCACCTCCACCAGCGCCAGCGTGTCTGCCAGAAGTTCCATGGCCGGTTTCAATCGACGCGACAACTCCCCCGCCATCAGCTGCCTGGCGGCAGATAGCTCGGCCTCGCCGTGAGCGGCGATTATCGCCATCACACCCTCGGCTTCTGTCAGATCAAGGCGACCGTTGAAATACGCCCGCGCGGTAAATTCACCGGGCTCAGCCAAACGGGCGCCTAACTGCTGGCAGGCATTGAGCGTCAACCGAGCCAGCAGCGGATTGCCCGGAACATGAAGTTCGATCAGGTGCTGACCGGTATAGCTCCGGGGAGCGATGAATGCGTAGATGATCGCGTCGAATGTCAGACCGTTGACGTGGAGTGGGAGTCGTTCAATCACCGCATGGTCGCTGAAGCGACCATGCCGGCACGTGAGTTGGTTGGCGATCGTCAGCGCGCCCGGTCCGCTCAATCGCACGATCATCCTCACCGCGCGACCGGTCGCGGAACTGATGGCGACGATGGTGTCGTCCGAATTCATCGAACCTGTTGTCGCATGGGCTACCAGCCCATGCTTAGCATGCGTTCCAAAGCATGGGCTGGTAGCTCATGCGACAGAAGCCTATTTCTTCTTCCCCTTCTTCAGTTGTTCCTTCTGCATCTCCTCAGCCTTCTTCTGAAGCTTGCTCAACCAGCCGGCCAAACCGCCTTGCGGCTTTTCTGGCTCGGGATCCTTGCGACGGACCTTACCCGCGGGAGGAGGATCGTCACTCGGCGGGTTGTCCACAATGACCGCACCGGCTTTTTCCGCGTCTTCCTTTTCCTTGATGTGCTTGCGGATAATCTTGCTCTCGATGATCCCAAACGTCGTGCTGGTCATGATATACAGATTCAACCCGGCCGGGCCGTTGTACAGAATGACGGGCAGCATCAGCGTCATCCACTGCATCATCTTCTGTTGCTGAGCCTGCTCCGGCGTGCTCGGCGGCGGCTGCTGCTGACGCATGACCTTGGCCTGGATCCACGAAACCACGCCCAGCAGCACTGGCAGCACGTTGATCGCATCAACATGGAAGAAGTACAGATTGAGCGGAGTGGTCGGGAAGTAGAACAGCCGATCCGGATGCGCCAGATCCTTGATCCACGTAAAGCCCCACAGGAATGGCGATTGACGCAATTCAAACGTGTTCTGCAGCGAACTGTACAGCGCGATCCAGATCGGCATTTGCAGTAACATCGGCAGGCAGCCCAGGATCGGCGTGGCGCCTTGCGTCTTGTAGAACTGCATCATCGCCTTGTTCAGTTCGTCCTTGTTGTCGCCGTGTTTCTTCTTGAGCCTTTCAATCTCCGGCGACATTTTGCTCATCTTGGCCATGTTCACCTGGCTCTTCTTGGTGATCGGGTGCAGGCAGGTTCGCACCAGGAACACCAAGCCGATGATCGCAAGGCCCCAATCGCGGAAAACGGTGTGGAAGATCGCCAAAAGGAAATACAGCCCGTTGATGATCTTGGTTGACGTGATCCAGCCGCACGGACCACCCGACATGACCAACGTTTCCTCGTACCGCAGTAGAGCGGCCGAATAGTAGGCGCTGTTGAGCAATTCTCGCTTCTTAGGCCCGAAGAAGACATGGCTCGTCTGTGTTGCGTTTCCTCCGGCCGGGATGGTGAAGGCAGTGGTCTCCAGTTTCAGCAGCGCGTGCAGATTGTAGGGTTCTTCGAAGTTGAAACCGATTGCCGTCACGGCGGCAAGCTGTATCGCGCCTAGCGGGTCCGGGCGGACGATGGCGTTGAAGTAGTTGCTGCTCATGCCGATCCATACGACCGGCTTGCCTTCAGAGTCCTTTGCCAATTCGACGCTGGGATTGTCCTTGGTCAGCGATGCCAAAGTCGAATGCGTGAGATCAGCAAAGCCCTGATGGTTGTACCCACCGATAAAGTTGCGGTCGTCGCCGCGGTCGATTTCGCGGGGCGGGGCGGTCGGTCCATTAAACGCCAGTTTGGCGTTGATCGGACCGCCAGTGAGGTTCGTCAGCTTGTACGCGACCGTCACTTCGCTCCCCTGCGGCGTGTTTTCATCGCTGCTGCGAGGGGAAAGCGTATAGGTCTTCTCGATTTTTACCGCAGGCAAAGCGTCGCGGGTGACTACCAGTTCAAACGTAGCGCTGTCGGCCGTGCTGCCGGCGGGGATCCAGGAAACGTCGAGCATGTTAACCACCGTGCCGTCGATCGTGATCGAGCGGGTGGACAGCGGACGAGTTTCATCGTCATTCCGACCACGGTAAGGCTCCTGAAATACGAATAGGTCGGGCTTCTCGACGGTCTTAAAGTAGTCATTCAACGTCAGGCTATTGATGCCCGCACCACGGGATGACAGTTCCATCGCCATCTTCGACTTCGGGTCGGAATGAGCGAAAGACCCGAGGTTGATGATCGTCGGCTGCGTGGTGGGAGAGGCCGCAACCGCGAACCGCCCCGCCGGCTGCGTGCCGGGCATTGCGGTTTGCGTGGTGGCGATCGGTGCCTGTACGACCGTTGCGGGAATCGTGGTGGGCGTACCGGCTTCGACGTTTTGCGTTGTCGAGGGCACCACTTGTTGCGTGGTCGGCTGATCGTTTTTGATCCAGCCCCATTCGGGGTGGGTGACAGCGAGGTATTGAATCAACCGGCTCCACGCGAAGACGAGTAACATCGCCACCGCCATGCCGGTAATCAATCGTTTCGTATCCATTCTCTTATGCGTCCGATCTTAGTTGGTATGGTGAGTCCGGCGATTTTAGCGACCATCGAGCAGCCGGGTACCGAGGAAATCGTCGAGGGCATCGATCTTTTCAACCTTCTTCACCGTGGTATCCACATCGTAAGCCAAGCGGACGAACTCGATGGCCGTATCGGTCACGACCACAAAGCTGCTCCGCGGATCGCGATCGCGCGGCTGACCCACGCTGCCGACGTTGATGATCGCCTTTTCATCCGTTAATTCGAACCGATAGTCCAGTTCATCGGGGCTATAAAAATCAGGCCCTTCTAGAAACACGCCCGGAACGTGCGTATGTCCGACAAAGCAAAGCCGCTCAAACCGTTCAAAAATGCTGACAAACTTGCCCGGGTTGGTGTAGATGTCGTCCGGAAAGATGTATTCGTTGATCGGCCGACGCGGGGAGGCGTGTACGCCTATGAATTCGGGGGTTTTCACGCGAACGGGCAAGTTCCCGATGAACTTCCACCGAGCGGCCCGGCGGGCCAGATCGGGGTCGTTTTCAAACTGCTGGCGCGTCCAGAAGCACGCAGATTCCGCGCCGCTGTTAAAGTTGTACGGTTCATACAGAACCGCAAAATCGTGGTTACCCATGATGGCAGCCCGGCAACGCGTGGCGACTAAGTCCAGGCATTCCATGGGGTTAGGCCCGTAACCGACGATATCGCCGAGGCAAACAACGTGCTGAATCCCCCGGCGATCAATCTCCGCCAAAACGGTGGTGAACGCCTCTAAGTTGCCGTGAATGTCTGAGACAATTGCGAACATATTGCAGTCGCGAGATCGTACGGGCGACAAGCAATAGCGTCAAACGAGACAAAGCGACCGAAACGTGTTGATTTGGGAAAATAGTGCCGCTTGCGGCTTCGCGAATGGCGGCGGTTGCCTGCTCGCGAAGCCGCAAGCGGCATGAGAATCCAACCCACTTGGAAACGTGATCTATCGACGACCTACAGCCGGCGACCAGGTCCGCCGGTGTTCATGAACAGGTCCATCGGCAGCTTGAAGCCAGCGGCTTCGAGCTTCGGCGTGCAGTGCGGGCGCTGGCCGGTGCTGCGGAGCGTGCCGCAGGATTTGCCGTTGGCGTCGATGGCATCTTCGTAGCGGAACAGATCCTGCTGAACCAGCTTTTCGCCTTCCATGCCCACGATCTCGGTAATATGCGTGATCCGTCGGCTGCCGTCGCGCAGGCGGCTTTGCTGGATGATCAACTGCACCGCCGACGCAACCTGCTCGCGGATCACGCGGATCGGGAAATCGATCCCGCCCATCAGCGACATCGTCTCGATTCGGCTGATCGCGTCGCGCGGCGTGTTGGCATGCAGCGTGGTGAGCGAACCGTCGTGCCCGGTGTTCATCGCCTGGAGCATGTCCAATGTTTCGCCGCCGCGGCATTCGCCAACGACAATGCGCTCGGGGCGCATTCGCAGCGAGTTACGGACCAGTTCGCGGATCGTCACTTCGCCGGTGCCGTCCAGGTCAGGTTTACGGCTTTCCATGCGGATGACGTGATCCTGGCCTAGCTTCAATTCCGCAGCGTCTTCGATCGTGACGATGCGCTCGTCGTCGGGGATGAAGCTCGATAGCACATTTAGGAGTGTGGTTTTGCCTGACCCGGTTCCGCCGGACACGATGATGTTCAGTCGAGCGCGCACGCAGGCCTTGAAGAAATCCGCGATCGGGGCGGTCATCGCGCCGAATCGGATGAGATCTTCGACAGTCATCGCCTTTTTCCCGAACTTGCGGATCGTGATCGTCGGGCCGTCAATCGTGCAAGGCGGGATTGTCGCGTTCACGCGGCTGCCGTCTGGCAGGCGGGCATCGACCAGCGGCGTCTTGGTATCCAACCGCCGGCCGAGCGGCAGGATTATCCGATCGATAATCTTGCGGACGTGCTCATCGTCATCAAATGTAACCGCCGTGAGGAGCGGCTTTCCGTGGCGCTCCACGTAAATCCGGTCAGCGCGATTGACCATCACTTCAGTGACGGTCGGATCGTCCAGAAACGACTGGATCGGCCCGAAGCCGAAAAACTCCGCCAGGCAGTTGCGGAACAATTCTTCCCGCTGCTGCACATCGACCGAGGGCGCGATCTCTTCAATGATCTTGTTGACCAGTTGAATGATCTGCGGGCGGTCAGCCTCGTTGGGCTCCTGAGCGCTGGTAGGCATCACCCCGGTGATCTGTCGGACGACTTCTTTGCGGAGACGGTCCATCTCCTTAGCCTGAGCAAATTGTTCCGAGGGAGGCCCCGGCGTCGGTTTGAGTTCCGGCATGGCCGAAATCGGCTCTGCAGCGGGCGTGGGAGGAAGGGTAGCGACCGTCTTGCTGGAAGAATTAAATAGCATCTGCGATTCCCGATGGAAAATGACCCGAACTTACCCGCCCCTTCCCAAGAAAGTGGAAGGCGGTCTGTTCTGTCATCGGAAAAACCATCGGGCGACTGAATCGCAGATCACAAAGGCCAATAATACGTAGCTTGAGAATCAAAAAACGAAAACCGACCTCACTACTTCAAGCCCAGAACGTCCGCAATGACATATCTCCCCGGCTTTTGCCCTGCCAGCCACTTGGCGGCTTTGAGCGCGCCGTGGACGAACGTATCGCGATTGGTCGCAACATGGCCGAGTTCCAGACGCTCGCCAAGGGCGGCGAAGTAAACCGTGTGCTTGCCGACTTCGTCGCCCAGACGCAGGGAATGCATCCCGATCGTGCCGCGAACCCGCGTCGCGTCGTCGCCATGCCGGCCGAAGACAAGGGAATCCTTGGTCTTGCCGGTTGACTTCAAGATCGCTTCGGCGATCCCCATGGCCGTGCCGGAAGGAGCATCCTTTTTGAAGCGGTGATGGCCTTCGACGATTTCGATGTCGTAATCATCACCGAGCATCTTGCCGACTTCGCCGGCCACCTTGCACATCACCGCGACGCCCAAACTCATGTTAGGTGCCTGCAGGATGGCGATGTCCTTCGAGGCGATGTCGATCGCGTCGTGATCTTTCTGCGAAAGCCCGGTCGTGCCAACCACCATCGCAATCCCGCGATCGTGACACGCCTTAAGCCAATGTCGCATCGACGTCGGCGACGTGAAATCGACCAGCACTTTCGGCGTGGGTTTGAGATCGAACGTGATCGGCACGCCGATCTTACCGATCCCGGCCACCTCGCCGGCGTCGCGCGCCTGCAGATCGGATTCCGGCCGCTCAATCGCGCCGACCAACTGAAACTCACCCGACTGCTTAGCCAGCGCGACCAGCCGAGTTCCCATTCGTCCGCCGGCACCGGTGATGGCTACTGAGATCATAGTTATTCTTTCTCCCTCGCCCGGTAATCAGGGAGAGGGTTCAATCAATATTCCCCTACCGGCACATTCGGGCCGACTTTCTTAAATTCGATGCCCGCCACCAGCGCCGGATCGCCACCTAAGGCTTTGACGATCGACTCCAGATCGTCATCCACCTGTACCGGCCGGTTCGACAGCTTGCCGTGCGGCTCGGACTTGGGAGCCAGATCCTGCACGCTCTTCATGTCCAGCCCCGTGTGATACTTCACAGTGACGTTCGGGTCTTTCAGCTCATGGCCGGTGAGGATACACGCGACCGTGTCGCTCGGGCTAATCACTTGCTCATCCAGCAGCTTCCGCAATCCTGCGACGCTGGCGGCGCTGGCGGGTTCGCAGCCGAAGCCCCATCTCGCGACCATCGCACGGTGTTCGAGGATTTCCTCGTCCGTCACCTCGCGAACCACGCCGTTCATGATGTCCAGCGCCCGCAGCGCCTTGGGCAGATTCACCGGTCGGCTGATTTCGATCGCGCTGGCAACCGTATTGGCTTTGTAGTGGCTTTCATCCATCGCGGCGTACAGCTTGCCGATCTTTTCCTTGTCGACGTTGCCGCCGTTCCACGTCAGCTTGTCGTTGTTCACCAGTTGGTGCAGCGTGTTAGCGCCATGGGCGTTGATGATCGCCAGCCGGGGGATTTTCTTGATCAAGCCGAGCTCTTTCAGCTCCGCGAACGCCTTGCCGAACGCGCTGCAGTTGCCCATGTTCCCGCCGGGCACGATCACCCAGTCGGGGCTTTCCCAGTTCAGCGCTTCGAGGATGCGGAACATGATCGACTTCTGCCCTTCCAAGCGGAAGGGGTTCACGCTGTTCATCAGGTAGATGCCCATCTTGGGCACGTCCACCGCGATCTGCCGGATGCGGCGGAGGCAATCGTCAAAATCCCCTTTGATCTGCAACGTCAGCGCCCCGTAATCCAGCGCCTGCGACAGCTTGCCGAACGAAATCTTGCCCGAGCCGATGAAGACGATCCCCTGCATCTCCGCCAGCGACGCGAACATCGCCAGTGATGCGGATGTGTTTCCGGTCGAAGCACAGGCGACCTTGTACGCCCCCACCATCTTCGCGTGGGTAAAGGCTGCCGTCATGCCGTTGTCTTTGAAGCTGCCGGAAGGG
>JANMES010000152.1:0-98019 GCA_031377185.1 Phycisphaerae bacterium | reverse complement strand
CATATTCTTTTGCTAATCGCACGAAATGGGGGACGAAATCCACCTCACCCGGCGCCGACCGCGTGCCGCAATGCGCCATGATCACCTTCACCCCGCGATCGAGTGCCGGCCGAAGCAGCATCGGATCGGCGGTGGTGATGTCCAAGTTCGGCAGCGATTTCTCGCCGCCGGTGTGGCTGAGCAGCGGCAGCTTGTAATGGGCGAGGGCTTCGTAGAACGGGATGCAGCGCTTGTCAGCCGGGTTGAAGTTCTGCACGATCGGCAGCCACTTGAGCAGCACCGCCCCCGCCTTCACACACCGTTCAAGCTCGGCCACCGCATCCTTGCGGTACGGATGGATCGAGGCTCCAAACTTCAACTTGGGGTACTTGGCGCACAGCTCGATGGCGTAATCGTTGGTGAGATAAAGGTGCGTGTTTGCAGCGTCAAAGTTGCCTTCGAAGTCGTGGACCGCATCGAACGCCAGCAGCACAGCGGCGTCAAGATCGGACCGATCGACCAACCCGACGAGCGTGGCAACGAGCTTCTGCTCGGTCGATGCATCGGGCACCACGTCGTTTATCCCCAGCCGCCACCGCATGAACCGAAACGGCAGCGAATTCAGCAGCCGCTGCGACATGCAGCCATGGCCGGGCATGAAAGCACAGAGATGGACGTGGCAGTCGATGATCATGAAGTTCCCCGCTTGAAGCGGGACTCTACCTCAGCTGACACCGGATTAGCAGAACGAACTCAATGGCCGCGAATCAAAAAAGGAACCACAGTTGAATTACCATGCCTTTGATCTGCGGCTCGATTTCTCCTGGGCCTATCGTTCGCATGAATTCACTGACTAAACCGCCACCAGCGCCTCGCTGGCCTTCCGCTGGCTGGTCATGATCCATTTGCGGATGGTGTTGGTCTGCCCTTCCCACGCGCCGGTGGTGCGAGTTTTGATGAAGGCGTCGTACAGGCCGTCGATGGCTTTGCTCAGTTCGCGGAGCATGGCGATGCGTTCTTCGAACAGAACACGATCGTTGTCGGCTTCTTCCACCTCGGGAAGTTTGGCCGAGCCGATGGAGATCGCTTCGGGGTTGAAATTGAGCGTAAAGCTCATTCCGGCCGATTCCATGATCAGCCCCGCACGGCGGGGAACCTTACCGCTACGCAGGCCGTCGCGGGCTTCGGGCATGCGGGCCGGTCCGTCGCCTTTCAGGCCGTCGCGACCGGTTTGGCCGTAAGCGCAGTCGAGATCGAGGGTTTTGTCGATCATCACCGTCACCTCGCCGGCCGAGGTCTTGATCACGCCGTTTTTTGCGTCCGCCTCGTGCCACAGCCACAGCAGCAGCTCGTTGCCGACGAAATCCTTCGGCTCGGGCCCTTTGGCCACCCACGGATACTCCGGCAGTTGTCCTTCGCCTTCGGGCCCGTTGACGAAACGCGTCGGCCGGAGGTCTTCGTAATCGCGACGACGGCCGGCCGCCTCCAGTTGACGCAGCGAGGTCGATCCCGCGCTCAGCGGCAGCAATGAGCAGCCGAAGCTTCGCTCGAACAACTCCGCCAGTTTTTCAAACGATTTTCCCGATGCGTTGCAGAACACCGTCTGCGAAGGCAAATCCCACAAGATCGACAAAAGCTTGCTGCGACGATACTTGCCGCTGCGCAGCTCCTCTTCCATCTTCCGGCGAACGGTGTCCTTCACGTCGCGCTTTTGACCCTTGCTGATGAATCCCGACGGGTTGGTCGAAGCGACGGCCTCTTCCTCCATCATCTGGTACGCTTTTTTCAATTCCGACGGCACTTTGTTGGTATCGATGCGGATGGCAAAGTGCAGCGCCTCGGCAAAGACGTTATTGGCGAAGGAGAAATCCCCATCGAGTACATGCCGCCCGCCCGACCAGCCGTATTCTTCCTCTTCCGGTACGCCTAGTTCGCCGGGACGGAGAGCAAACTCGCTCAATTTATCGAGCAAGTTTTGATCGACGGCCGTCGGGGCGTCGCCGACGACGGCGAATTTGCGAAATGACACAGAGCCGGATGGAAATCCCATAATCTTCCCTTATCCTTGTACCTTGAAGGGGCGGAACTGTACTGCCTTACGTTGAATATTCCAACCACGGGTTGCTACTGCGACAGTCTTCGCGCATGTTATCCACAATCAGGAGAATTCATTTGCGATTTCCATTTTGTAATTTGCAATCGAGAACCCGTTTTTTGCCCGCATTTAGATTGCAAATTGCAAATCGCAAATTGCAAATCGTCGCCGCAGCCGCACTATTGTTGGTGGGCTGCGCCACCAAGCCCGATCCCTACCCCAGCGCCACGCCCCAAGCCGTGGTCGATGTGACCGGCGAACTTTTCCCCGCCGTCGTCCGAATCGACGTGGCGGCCGAGACTTACCGCGACGGCAAGCGCACGTTTAATCGCGGTATCGGTTCGGGCGTGATCATCGATGAACAGGGGCACATTCTGACCAACTATCACGTGGCCGGGCGGGCGGCGGAGATCAACGTCACACTTTTCAACAAGGAACGCGTGCCCGCCAAACTGATCGGCGACGATCACTGGACCGATCTGGCGATCATTCAACTCGATATGGATGTTGTGAAAAAGAAGAACATCTCCTTCAAGCCGGCGATCCTGGGCAGCAGCAAGCAGTTGATCCCCGGACAAGACGTGATGGCAATCGGCACACCTTTCGGCCTGGCACGCACGATGACTTTGGGTGTCGTCAGTAATAACGAGCGTACGTTCTACCCCGAGCGGATGAGCATAGACGAATACGAAACCGGCGAGTTCGCCAACTGGATTCAGATGGACACGCCCATCAACCCCGGTAATTCAGGCGGGCCGCTGGTGGATATGACAGGAAAAGTTGTCGGGATCAACACCCGCGGCGGCGGGCAGAACCTGAACTTCGCCGTGCCGATCGACACCGCCAAGGAAGTCGTGGCCAAAATCCTGGCATCGGCATCGCCAGACAAGAAAGGCCACGTCGCCCGGGCTGATATCGGCGTGGATCTCAAGCCCCTGCAGGACCTGGAGTCGTATTTCGATATCGACATCAACAAAGGCGTGCTGATCAACAGCGTGGACCGCAATTCCCCGGCCATGAAAGCCGGCGTTCGGACGCAGGACATCTTGCTCGCGATCAACGGCCAGCCGATCAACGTGCGCTTTCCCGAAGAAATCGCCGCCTCCCGGAAGCGCATCGCCGACCTGCCGATAGGCCAGCCGGTATTGCTGGAGATCAAGCGCGGCAAGGAAACGCTGACCCTCACTGCCACCACCGAAAAACTGCAGGGCGCGATCGGCGAAGAACGCGAATTCAAAACCTGGGGAATGAGCTTGCGCGACGTCACCCGCGCCTACGCCAACTCGCAGCAACTGGATGACGACAAGGGCGTCGTCGTGACGACCCTGACCCAAGGGCTGGCGGCCGCCAAGGCCGATCTCGACCCCGGAGATGTCATCACCAGCATCAACGGCGAGCCGGCGGAAACGCTGGAGGATTTCGACCGGATGTACAAGGAATCGATCGCCAAGCGTCAAACCAAGGTATTGCTTTCAGTCACCCGTGGTCGCGGGCTTCGCAGCGCGGTGCTGAAGGTAACCTACAACTCCCCCGCGTCTGAACCAGTTGCGGTTCCTGCCACTCAAAATTCTCGCTAATCGATTGGAGTTCCCATGAAGCGTTTGGTTGTTTCCATGGCCGCCCTGCTCCTGATGACGTCGGCTGCCAGTGCGGAAGTTGCGCCTAAAAAGCTTTACGACGAAGTCACCCCGGCATTAGTCGGTGTGCAGTTCCAGTTTTCAGGCGAAACGATCAACCGCGAGTTGGTCGGCCCGGGGATCGTGGTCAGCGACGACGGGCTGGTCATCACGCCACTGGCGTTGTTCAACGTCAGCCTTCCCGATGAGCAATTGAAGGATTTTAAGATCCTCATCCCGTCGCAGGAAAAGGACGTGGAAGAGTTGGAAGCAACCTTTGTCGGTCGCGATGAGCGGTCGAACATCGCATTTGTGAAGGTAAGGGACAATCGAAAGTGGAAGCCGCTGAAGTTCGAAGCCTACAAGCCTGAAATCGGCGAGCAGGTGTACTCGGTGGGTTTGCTGCCCAAGTCGGCTGCTTACAAGTCGTACCTGATGAAGGCAACCGTGTCGGCGCATCTCCGAGGCGAATCGCCGCAGATCATGGTGGATGGCGGGTTAGCCGCTGCGGGATCGCCGGTGTTTAGCGCTGATGGCAAGGCGATCGGTTTTGTGAATCAGGGACCGACTCTGATCCTGAACATGGAAGACGGCGAGCGTGACATGCAGTCCATCTCGCAGCCGCCGAAGTTTTTCACCCCCGCCAGTGATTTCCTGGCCAGCCTGAGTGATCCGCCCGTCGCTGGCGAGCCTCAGAAACTGCCGTGGACGGGGATTCCAAACCTTCGAGGCTTGGACAAGGACGTGGCCGAGGCGTTCAAGCTGACGAACCAGCCGGCCGTGGAAATCGGCGAAGTGCTGTCCGATACGCCTGCCTCCAAGGCGGGTCTGGTTCGCGGCAATATCATCGTCAAGATTAACGGCAAGCCCTTGGAACGGCCGGACGAACCCAAGGAGTTGCCCGGCATCGTCGGGAGACAGATTCGCCGGATGAAAGTCGGCGACAAAGTCACGCTGTCGATCCTTCCCGCTGCGGGCCAGCCGATGAAGGACGTTGAAGTCGTGCTGGAAGAAATGCCCATGCGGGCCAACCGGGCCAAGCGATTTTTCGCCGAAGACTTGGGCTTTGTCGCCCGCGAAATGGTCTTCAACGACACCTATCGCCAGCACATGCCCGCCGACAGCAAGGGCGTCGTCGTCGCGTTGGTCAAACCCGCAGGCGCCGCCGAAACGGGTAAGCTGAAGAATGGTGACGTCATCAGCCAGCTCAACGGCAAGCCCGTGACGGACTTGGCACAGTTTAAGGCCGACTACGAAGCATTCCGCAAGGATAAGCCGCAGGAAGCGGTGGTTCTCGTGGTAACGCGACGATTCCCCAGCACGGAATCCATCCGCATCGAACCGCCGAGATAGGCGGAAGAGATATAGGTCCACGAATAACACGAATCGACACGAATCCGAATCCATTCGTGAAGATTCTTGTTAATCGTGGAGGATGATTAGCTACATCGCGCGCCGTAGCCCCTGATCGTGCAGCCGCGAGACCAATGTCCCGACCAACTCGCGCATGGCGTATCGCCAATGCGTCTGCCTTACGCGGCAAACGAAGTCGCCGGCGCGATCACGCACGGTCGCCACTACCTCAAAGGCATGGCCGACTCGGTGCAAGGTGATTTTGAGGACGAAATTTCCCAGGCGCTCGCCCAGGCGGAGGGACCGACGAAGCCAGGATAGGATTTGCTTCCGTTGCGTGGGCTTAAGAAGCACATTACCGGCATCAAGCTGAATCATTAGGCAACCTCCTTGTAGTTCGGGGCTCCCAATCGTAGGCATGCAAGGTTCGTACCGCGAACAGCTTACGCAAGACGTTTTTCCACCGCATGCGGCTTCGCGAGGACTGCAACTTTCGCATTCGCAAAGCCGATAGCAGGAATTCGACGCATGAAGCGCAGAATCACACCTTTACGTCTGAATCGCTTCAATGTAGTCTTTCCGGTAGATTCAAAGGGAAAGGAGTCGCATGGCCAAGCCTCGCCGTCGCCGAAAGATCGGCAGCAAGAAACGCAAAGCCCGTCGTGATCGACGGAAACGATAATCGATCGGTTGTTTGACGATCAGTTCGCACCCGCGGGGTGGCGGTTTTACACCGCCACCCCTAAGTGCTTTATTCCCCATCGGATACCTTCATGTCTGAGCTGTTTGCCGACCGTCTCGTTCACGCCATCAAGTCCAAAGGCTCGCCGATCTGTGTCGGGATCGACCCGATGCTCGAATCGATGCCCGACGTCATCCGCGCCAAAGTGTCTGATCCGCGCGATCTGACTTCATCGCTGGATGCCGTGCATGAGTTCGTCATGAAGGTACTGACGGTCGTTGCCCCGCACGCGCCGATCGTGAAGTTTCAGAGTGCGTATTTCGAAAAATTCCTGTGGGAAGGCATTGAAGCCTACTACGGCCTGATCGCCGAAGCCCAGGAAATGGGCTTGCTGGTGATCGGTGATGTAAAACGAGGCGATATCGGCTCCACGAGCGAAGCGTACGCCGCCGCCCATCTGGATGCAATCCCGTTTGCAGATCTGGAAGGCTCCACGCCCGATGCGATCACTGTAAACCCCTATCTGGGCATGGATACGCTCGACCCGTTCCTGAACGTCGCCCGCCAGACGGGCAAGGGTATGTTTGTGCTCGTCCGTACGAGCAATCCTGGATCGGCCCACCTGCAGGATGTGAAGATCGAGGGCGGCCGAACCGTCAGCGAACTGATCGCCGAGCAGCTCGCCCCGATCGCCGGCACACACGGGTTGCTGGGCGAAAGCGGCTGGAGCAGCCTGGGCGCGGTGGTCGGCGCAACGCAAATTCACACGATCGAATCCCTCCGCAGGCGATTGCCGCAATCGATCTTCCTCCTGCCCGGCTACGGCACGCAAGGTGCAACCGCCGACATGACACGGGCCGCGTTCAAGGACGGTCAAGGCGCCATCGTTTCAGCCAGCCGGTCAATCCTGTACGCCCACAAGGACGCCAAGTTCGCCGCCCCGTCGTGGGAAAAGTCGGTCGAGGCTGCGGTGATTGCGATGAAGAAGGATTTGGCCGCTCTTTAACTCACTGGACAACGCGAAAAGTTGGAGCGGAGGCGCGCCATGCGAATCCGCCCGGGGACCATCGTTACATTCCTTTGCTTTATGCTTCTGTTGTACGCCGTGGTCGCGGTTCTAGCGGTCCAGCATGTGATGCGCGTTACCGGCTCGATGCGGTGTTGGATGACCTCGCCCCCGACACCTTCGTTCACCGACGGTCCGATCTACATCGCCGTTTTATCCGGCACACTGGGATTCGTCGCTCAATACATTGTGGGCATTTTCGTGCAGCGGCACCGGCACAATCACAACCAATGCATTAGATGCGGCTGGCCGCGCACGATCGGGCGGCCCGCCTGTCCTCAGTGCGGCCGGCGGCATATCAAGGCGATGGTGCTCGAGTCGCGGTTTGAAGTCATTTGCAACATGGATAGACCGCACCGCCGTCCTCGGTAGAATAACGTCGCGAGGAAAAGCGATCATGGATGATCTAAAAGGCAAGCGAGTCACGGTCGCCGGACTAGGGCATTTCGGCGGGGGAATTGCCGTTTCAAAATGGCTCGTCGAACAAGGCGCGAAAGTCCTGGTGACCGATCTGGAATCGGCTGAAAAGCTGGCCCACTCGGTGGAGCAGTTGGCCGGACTGCCGATTGAGTACCGACTTGGGGAACATCGAGTCGGCGATTTCTCGGACGCTGATTGGGTGGTGACATCACCGGCAGTAAAACCGACGAGCGAGTATCTCACCGCAGCACGGGCGGCGGGCGTGCCGATCACCACCGAGATGCGGTTATTCCTCGAGCGCTGCCGGGCGAAGCGGATCGTGGGTGTGACCGGGACGAAAGGCAAATCCACCACCACCGCCCTACTCGGCCGGATGCTGGGGACCACGCATAAAACCTGGGTCGGCGGGAATATCGGAAAATCGCTGCTGGCGGACCTGCCGGTGATCGAGCCGGACCACATCGTACTGCTGGAACTCAGCAGCTACATGCTGGAATACCTGCGGCCGATGCACTGGTCGCCGCATATCGCGTTGGTAACGTTTCTTTCAATCGACCATACCGAATGGCATGGCTCGAACGAAGCCTACATCGACGCGAAGATCAATATTGTACGGAACCAAGCTCCCGAAGATCTGGCGTTTCTTCCCGAAGGATCCATCGCCGACAACTTCGCTGCGGCGACCAAGGCTAAGGTGACAAGGTATCGCTTGGACCCAAGCCAACAGTTCGACCTACCGCTGCTTCCCGGCGAGCACAACCAGCTTAACGCCCAATCCGCGTTCCTAGCGGCTGCGGCGTTGGGAGTGGATCGCGAGTCTGCCGAAGCTGCCATCCGCGACTTTGGAGGGCTACCTCATCGGTTGCAGCTCGTCCACGAAGCCGGAGGCGTGCGGTACTACAACGATTCGATCGCCACCATCCCCGAGGCGGCAGTGGCTGCTTGCGGTGCGTTCCCGCCCGGACGGGTCATCCAGATCATCGGCGGATCGGATAAGCAGTTGGACATGGCCCCCATGTGCCGCCACCTTGCCGGGCGAGCCAAGTCGCTGCTCTGCATCGGCCAGATCGGTCCAACTCTGGCTAGATTGGCCAGCGGCGGGTCTGCGACGGTCCTGGATTGCGGTACGCTTGACGTCGCCATGACGGAGGCAACGAAAGCCGCGTCGCCCGGCGACGTCGTCCTGCTCAGCCCAGGAACGGCCAGCTACGGCCAATTCACCAACTTTGAAGAGCGCGGTGATGCCTTCGCCCGACTCGCCAAGCTCTAGCCGTTGCCATCAACGAACAAGGGGCAAGCAGAATTGTTCCTGCTTGCCCCTTGCCGCGGAATACATGGCTCTATCGTTATAAGTTGGAGTTGAACTCCGGCAGATAGATGAAATACTTCAGATTAAATAGCCAGCGAAGCACCATCTTGATCGGCATGAGCGCCATGAACAGCAGCAACATGATCATCACGCTGTAACGAATGCTGCCCATGTTCTCGTACATCTTTTTAAATACCGTCACCCGCAGGACGGCCGGCAACACCATCAAGTAACCTGCAACCACCAGGAATCCCACCCATTCACGCACCAGCCAGTGCGGGAGCATGGGGAACGGGTTCGTATCCGCGTTGGGCAACGCCGAACCTTTGAAATAGAGCCAGAAAGCGTCGCTGAGGTTGACGTTGTTCAGCGCGCTGGCTTTGTGTGAATCCCAGAACTCATAGGGACCAAAAAATTCCCAGTTCGGCCCGCGCAGGAACGTGCCGAAGAAGATCAGCACCACCCACAGGATCAGAAAGCCAAACAGCCACGTTACCAGTGCAAATGGGCGCTCTTTGACAGTGTAGTAGCCGTTCCCCTTGGGGTTGGTGTCGATAAAGGGCATCGCACACAGGCCGACAATGATCAGGCCCGGGTACACCACGCCCGCCATCCACGGGTCGAAGTACACCAGCATTTCCTGCAGTCCCAGGAAGTACCAGGGAGCTTTGGCAGGGTTCGGGGCGTAACCGGGGTTGGCGGGCTGTTCTAGTGGCGCCTTGGAGATAATCGCCCACACCGTCAGCCCGGCAGTGGCGAGCACGAGGCAGATCAGTTCCGTGTACACCAGATCCGGCCAGACCAGAACCTTGTCGTCTTTTTCCTCTTCCAGCAGGGGCAATCCCTGCGATGTGCGGGTGTCATTCAACGCCGCCCGACGGAAGCTGATCCAGATGCACAGCATCACGCTGATGAGCATGATGGTGATCGGGACGTTATCCGGCTTGGTAACGATCGAGCGGTAATTCGGATCACCCATCGACCCGAAATAGAAGACGATGAATCCGAAAAATAAGATCAATGCAACAACCGGCTTTGTCCAAAACTTGTAAAGGACGAACATCAGGATGAAGACGATCGTCGTCAGAGTCAAAAAAGTGCCCGGCTGCGTGAGTTGATTCACGAAGTGCTTAAACGGCTCAAACGCCCCGCCGGAACCTGATGCGAGAATGGAGATCATGAATTCCTCTGTCCAATCGCCCTGCTGATTCATCCAGCCGGCAAACTAACACGCTTCCCTGCGACGCTCGACTACAGCGGCCCGCTGATTCCGCCGTCCTTGCGGATGCGCCAGAAGTGTACCGCGATCAGCACGCTGACGATGACCGGGATGAACACGCAATGCAGCACATAGAATCGCAGCAGAGCGTTTTCACCCACAAACGTCCCCGCAAGCAGGAAGAACCTTGCATCGGATCCGGCATGGATCATCGGCACGTCGATTCCCGGGAACACCATGAAATTGCTGAAAGGACCGCCCGAGCCGACGAGCGGCGTGGCCTTGGCCATGTTCGAGCCCACCGCGATAGCCCAGATCGCCAGCTGATCCCAAGGCAGCAGGTAGCCCGTGAACGACAGCAGCATCGTCAGCACCAGCAGGATGACGCCCACGCCCCAGTTAAACTCACGCGGCGGCTTGTACGAACCGGTGAGGAATACCCGCATCATGTGCAGCCAGATCGCGATGATCATCGCGTGGGCGCCCCAACGGTGGATTTCTCGAAGGATGCCCATCGTCACGTGGGCCCGCAGGTCCTGAATATCCTGATAGGCGTATTCCACCACCGGGCGGTAGTAGAACATCAGCAGCACGCCGCTGACCACTTCAGCCAGGAACAGGAAGAACGTCAGCCCGCCCATGCACCAGGTGAAACTCAAGCGGATGCCGCTTTTGCGAACCGCCACCGGGTGCAGGTGCAGAAACACGTTGCTCATGATCGCCATCACGCGCGTGCGACGATCTCTCGGCACGCCGTGGCGGAAAATCGAGTTCCAGATCTGCGAATTGCGGACGTAGTTTAAGGGAGCGTCAAATAGACTCATTCGTGTTTCTATTGCGGATTTCGGATTGCAGATTGCGGAATGAATGTCGTTTCAATCCGAAATCTGGAACCCGAAACCCGAAATCTCCTAGCTCAATTCGATAAAGCTTTCCGGCTCATTCCACTGGCCCAGTTCCTGGCGGAACACCTTGCTCTGGTCAACGTTAATGAAGCCATCTGCATCTTTGAAAATCGCGAAACGTTCGAGCGGCCTCGGGGTAGGACCTTCAAAGTTCACACCATTCACGTAGTATCCCGAACCATGACAAGGGCACTTGAATTTCTGATCACCCGAAAGCCATGCGGGAATGCAACCCAGGTGCGTGCAGATCGTATTCAGCGCCACCAGCCGATCTTCGTTGGGTTGGAGGTTAACCAGCCAGAACCCTTCCGATCCGGCAGGCGTTCGCTTGAACGATTCATCAACCGGTGCGGCAAAGTCGGCGATTTTACCGACACGCCAGAGTTTTTTCGGTTCCTTCAGCACCTTTGGTCCGAAGAAATCCTGGAACATCGCCAACGCGGTAGCGCCGCAAGCGGCTAGAGCGCCCCAGGCGGCGATCAGCGCGAAATTGAAGTCACGACGGGAGGTTTTCAGCGTTTTGGACGCCTTGGCCCGCAGAGTCTCGCCGAACGCCTGCTGAGGCTGATACGCCCCACCGGCCGCGAGCATCGCGATTCGCATGTCCGCCGGTGCGTCTTTCGGGAGCGAGACGGCTTTGATGATCTCTTCCCCGGCGACGACTTCGGCACTTTTGCGCACAGTCGTCGCCAGCCCGGCCGACAAGCTCGGGCTGATTTTGGTGGTGGACAACACCGCCTGCCATCGCGGATCCGCCGGGGCTTGCTGGGCAACGGATTTCGCCGGTGCAGACGCGACCGACCCGACCGGAGCGCCAGCAGCCGCCGCGCCCGCAACGGGCTGATTCGCCCAAGGCGCTGGGCCGTCCACTTCGACGGTGTCGAACTTAATGACCTCGACTGGGCAGCCCTCGGCCGCGACGATGATCGAAGGAGTCAGCGCCCGCACAAACGCCTCCGCCTGTGCCGGCGGGCGAATGATGCAGGTTTGCTCCTGGACGTCAAAGACTTCCGGACAGTCGTTTTCGCACGAATCGCACACGATACAGCCGGGCGCAATCCAGACTTTCGTGATGACCTTGTGGGTTTCCGCCATAGGATTCAAGCTCTTTCAAACGGCCGACTTACGTTCCATTTAATCGACCCGGGTCGAACATGTCGTGAAATTTATAACGATTGCCGCTTTGGAGCAATAGGTCTGGTGTTTTTGTTTCCTCAGAAACACCATTAGCTGGGAAAACCCGCTTGCGGCTTCACGAGGCCAGCGGGCGTCCACTTGCTTAGCCGCATGCGGACCGAAACATCACGGTTTGGGGATCGACAGATATCCCAACTGCGCCCCTTGAGCTCGCACCCGTGGCGAGGGGTCGTTTTTCGTCAAATTCACGATCGCGGTTTGCACCTTAGGTGACGATTTGAGGTTCGCCGCCCCGATCATCGTGTTGATCAGAATCCGTTGCTGCTCCTGCTCGCTCAGCAAACGCATTGCGGGGTTCTTGGGGTCGGACTCACGGTCGTAATACTTGATAGTAGACAGGTATTTTCGGTCGAGCAACTGCAAAATGGTGTCGGCTACATCAGGCTGATCCATTTGTGACAGCGACAATGCCGAACTCCAAACCAGCTCGATTCCCCGCTCATCGGCGTTGCGCATCGCCCAGTGGAGTGCCTCGATGGCGGCCGGATCGGCGTTGGCCAGCGGGCCCAGCACAGTGGCGGCGGCGATGCGGGCATCGAGGTCTTGCTGGGCGTCCCTCAGCACGGCGATCAGTCGCGGTGCGAGCTGCTTGGCCTCATCCCGACCCGACCAATACATCATCGCCAGGAGGGCCGCCTTTCGCGTCTGCAACTGCGCTGAATCGGCGTACTTGAGCAGCGACCCGATCACCTTCTGCCGCGAATCCACTGCGTTCGGTGAGTTCATCAGGCGGGCGTTCCATTGCTCGTCGGTTTCACCCGCCTTCCGAGGCTCGATCTGCCACGCACGCCCGAGCGCCAGCAGCAGAAAATGCCGTACATCGCCTTCGTCGTCCTTGGTGAAGTTGTCGATGATGTCGGTCAAGTCCTTGGCGATCTCAATCCGCTCGGCCTCGTTCATGCCCGACTTCATCTTGTCGACCAAGGTTTTGGCGTCGATGTACCGCTGCTTTGACCCTGGCCCGACGAGCCAGTCCGCCGTCCGCCCGCCGCCCGGGCGTTTGAGTCGGCCGAGTGCGTCCTCAAAATTTGACGGGCTGCCCGCCATCATCCCGATCAGAAACATGATCCCCACCGCCACCGCAACGATGATCGCGGGGATGACGAATAGCCGCACGATCAGCTTCACCGATGGCGGCTCGATCGCAGATGTATCAGCAGCGGCACCTTCCGGCGCGGGCTGCTCTTTCTTCACATCCGAGGGCATGGGCAGTTCATTCATGGGGCAGAGAACTATACAGGCATTTCAAGCCCGTATCGAGCGACGGATTTTTTGAAAACTGGCGAACACGGCATCGGTGATTAGAATGACCGCTTGACTATGTCACCAAGACAAGTAAATTACTGCTAACTTACCTCGGAGACCCATCATGCGCCGATTTGCGATGTTTCTTCCGCTGCTGTTGATGGTCGGTTGTGTTCAAAGCCTTCAGCCGTTCTATACCGACGAGCAACTTACATTTGATCCGGCCATCACCGGGCGTTGGGTTGATGCTGAAGGTAAAAATTCGCTGGACATCCCCGCTGTCGATGCTGATTCGCGCGGGAAGGTTTACCATGTCACCCACACCGACGAAAAGGGCAAGTCCGGGCGGTACATCGTGCATCTGGCGAAGGTCGATAAGTACCTGCTGGCCGACGTCAAGCCCGACGATCTCGCCACCGGCGACAGCGATCAGTACAACGCCCAGTTCCTGCCGGTCCACACCTTTTTCCTGGTCGAAATCAACGCCAAAGAGCTGCGCGTTCGGGCGATGAACTACGACTGGTTTTCCAAGTACATGAAAGCGCATCCGACGGAACTTGCGTTCGAGACAGTGGAAGACGATCGAATCGTGCTGACCGCTCCGACCGACAAACTACAGGCATTCATCGTAAAAAACGTCGACACGCCCAATGCGTTCGGCCCGGCGAGCGTGATGCAGCGAGGGAAACCGACGACCGCGCCATCGAAGTAGCAGCCGGCCGCGCTATAATGGCTGCATGTCCAAAGACCCCAGCCGTAAGTATCACGACCGTGTCGCGCGCCAGTACGATGCGATCTACGACGATCCGTACTGGCATTTCCACGACGAACTCACCTGGCGATTGATCAAACCTCACCTGCCGCGTGACCTAACCGCCAAATGCTGTGATCTGGGCTGCGGAACCGGCAAATGGGGACTCAAGCTGCTCAAAAGCGGTTTTGCGACAACGTTCCTCGATCACTCAGCCGCCATGATCGAGCAGGTGCGTGAGAAGCTGGAAAGTAACCCGCGCGCCAAGAAGGCCACGCTCGTCGTCGGCGATATCGTCGCCATGCCCGACCTGCCCGACTCGGCGTTCGCGCTGACCGTCGCGATGGGCGATCCGCTTTCCATCTGCACGCACCCCGCCAAGGCGGCCGCGGAAATGTATCGCACGACTGCGCCGGGCGGAATCGTCATCGCAACGGCTGACAACAAGCTGGCGGCGCTGGATCACTATGTTGAACGCGGCAACCTTGATGCGCTGGAAGAATTCATCACCACCAGCAAAACCCAGTGGCTGACCGCCGACGAACGCGAGCGGTTTGATCTGACCACCTTTACGCCGGCCGGGCTCTCGAAACTGTTCGAGCGGGTTGGGTTTGAAGTAATGAGCGTGAGCGGCAAAACGATCATCCCCGTCCGACAAAATAAAATCCTGTTCGAGAAACCCGAGGCAATGGAGCGGCTGCTCAAGCTGGAGTTGGAACTGATGAAAGACCAATCGTCAGCCGGCAAGGCAGGGCATTTGCAGATTGTAGCGAAGAAGAAATAGGTGCCGTCTACCACGGGCCTCCGGCCCATGCCTTGTGCGCGCGAATTTCCAACGTCGCGGTTTCTTCAATCGGATCCTCGCTCGCACGGGCCGGAGGCCCGTGGTACAGGTAGGCGGTTCGAAATCTAACTTAGGGCTTGTCCCCCGTCGGCCGCGGTTTTCGGCCGACCTGCGTGCTGAAGCTTTGCAGGTAGCTGATCCACATCATGCTCAGGCCGAAGCTGTATGCGCCTTGCACGACCAGATCCATGTAATGTTTCGTCGGCGGGATGTGATACCGCTCGCCGCTGACGCCTTGATAGGTGACGGCCATGACGGGCTCGCCTTTGGTCAGCGGCGCGACTTTCACTTCGATGCGTTTGTACAGCCCCACTTCACGATCGCCGGCGAGCTTGCGGTCGATTTTCTGATCGAGCACTTTCATGTCGGCTTCGGACAGTTCAAACAACGCGCCGGCCACGTACTTTCCAGGGTCGTAAACGATGTCGGCGATTCCGCCGCCGAAATAGTCGCTGTAGATGGGGAAACTGAGTCGGTAGTTATCCAGGACGGCGGGCTTGCCGGTCTTCATCGCCGGGGGGCGATATCCGTGATGCCGGCACCATTCCGCGACGGCACGCGAGTTGAGATTCGACCCGTAGGCAAAATACCACATTCGAGAGTAACACTTCCGTAGTTTTCAGCCGCCCGGAAGAACACCACCAGACCGCCAAACCGCGATACATTGAAGCATTCTTGCGATATTTGGCCTGCTGGCAACTCAACACGGGAAAATGAATGCCAGGTCGCCAATAACACCAAGGCTGAAAGAAGAGAAATACTGGAATCCGATCTTGGCGTTTGAACTTGGCGGTCTTGGCGTCTTGGCGTTCATTCTCTGCCAATTAATTCTCGCTTGGGTTCTTATACGCCGAGTTCGGTGGCCAACGCTCTGGTTTGTCCATCGAAAGAAGGTGGCTTACCGTCGCAAGAACTCGGTTCCGCACATTGGATTCGGCCAATATCAGTTGCTTGATCGACAAGTCATCGAAGCAGTTAAACGCCACCAGATCGGCCAACTCGCTGGTGCGCATCGGGCTGTTAAGAAGTTTAGCAAACGTATTCCCCACCGGCGTACCGGCCAGGAAACCCGACTCGAACACCTGCGAAAATTTCTGCCTCGCCCCGAGCAGGGTTTCCTCGTCAGCGGGGATTTCGACGATCCGCTCGAGGGCGAATCGACGGAATGGTTCATCGGTTTGCAACTCGCGAACCACTTTCGCCCGGGTGTGGCCTTGCAGCAGGAAGTTGTACTTTCCCTCGGGCAGCAATTCATGGGTGAGGATCGTACCGACACACACCACCGGCTCGATCGCCGGCCGGGCGTGGTAGTTTTCCTTCCAGCCGGGCGACAGTAACGCCATCGCCAACCGACGCTTACCGCGTAAAGCAGCTTGCGTCATGGCTTTATAGCGAGGCTCGAAAATGTGCAGGGGCAAAACCGCAGTCGGCAGAAGCACCACGCTCGGCAGCGGGAACACCGGCACGGCCGAGAGGTCCGCGTTGAGCGGATTGTCGCCCATGCCATCATCCTAGTTCGGAAGCGGAGGACCGCCTCGCGTTTTTTGGATTTGGAGGGCGGGTGTCCTCACCCGCCGATTCTCGGTAAGTCCAATCGGCGGCTGGGAACGGCCGCCCTTCAAAATCGCGGCAGAAAGATTACAGCCCGGCTTTGAGTTCGCGCTCGGCGCGGTACCAGTTATCCAGTTCACTGCCGCCGGTTCCGCCGACGTGGATTTCAAACGCACGCTTGGCGATAACTTCGTATGAGAGTTCGACCAGAGCGGCAGCTTTCTTGGATACTTTCGGTATCGCAGTGTTACGAACCTTGGTTTCCGTGCGGGTCACAGGTTCGGTCTTTTTGGTCTTAGGGGTTGCAGCTTTCTTGGCGGGCATCGGAATACTCCGTTTCGGTTTGAGTGTCGTTCAGCAATTTGACGTTCATCGTGATCCATCACGACGCATGTGATTCTACCGATGGGATTTTCACGATCAAGTAAAACCAGCCAAGAATCACTCATTTTCATTCAATCAAAGCAAGAATGACAAAACCGGCCGCGATTGATTCGCGGCCGGTTCATGGGTCAATCGTATTCACTGACAGTGCAATCGTTACTTCAAGTTCGCGTTCAGCCAGGTCAACACTTCCTGATCATGGCCTTCGGGTTTGACCTTTTCGAACACGTGAGCGACTTTTCCGTCCTTATCCACAATAAAAGTCGTACGGGCAACGCCCATATACGCCTTGCCGTACATGCTTTTTTCCTGCCAAGTGCCGTACTTCTCGGCGATCGCGTGATCCTCGTCGGCCAGCAGCGGGAAGTTCAGGTCGAACTTCTTGGCGAATTTATCGACGTCCTTCAGCGGATCGGGGCTTATCCCGAACACCGCGGCGTTGATCTTTTTGTAGCTGGCAATGGCATCGCGAAACCCGCAGGCTTCCTTCGTGCAGCCGGGCGTATCGGCCTTGGGGTAGAAAAACAGCACGAACGGCTTGCCCTTGAGCTTGGACGAATCGATCGTCTCGCCGGAACTCGATGCGAGCTTAAACGCCGGGGCCGCTGCGCCGACTTTGGGGTAGGTTGCTTCTGCCATAGGATTCTCCTTCTTTTTACTTGCCAGTATCATGGGCCTCTGGCCCGTGCCTGATGTGTCTGATTCTAGGCAAACAATGCCATATCAAATATTGAGTTGCTCGCACGGGCCGGAGGCCCGTGGTACGGGTAACTATTTCCCCGCCAGCTTGGCTTTCAGCAGTGGATTCGCCACACCCGGATCGACCTGCGATCCGTGTGCCTTCATGAACTGCCCCATCGCCTGGCCGAGCTGTTTTTCGGTGAAGGTTTTGCCGGCGAGGAACGCATCCACCAGCGCCTCGGTCTCGGCAGCCGAAGCCTTTTTCGGCAGATACTCTTCCACGATCGCGATTTCCGTCTTCAGCTTCGCCACTTCGTCCGGCTTGCCGAGCTTTTCGTACTCCTCCACGCTTTTCCGCAGCTTCTTGGCGTACGACTCCACTGCCTGCAACGGCGTGGGCTTGGCGGGGTTGAGATCGACGTTTTTCACGTCGCTGATGAGCATCCGAATGACCGTCAGCCGATCCTTCTGGCCGGACTTCATCGCGGCTTTCATGTCTTCCTGCAGTTTGGCGAGCATTTCCATGCGTGTCTCCGTGTGGCAAATGGTTCTGGAATCGCTATCCTAACGCAGCGGAAGCAGCCACGCACGGGGGCGGTCGGCGATTTGTTTCAGCGACAAAGACTCAACAATGAGGTGTCTTTATGCGATCAGCATACTTGCTGACTATCGTTACGTTGGCGTGTCTCGTTTCATTCGTCGCAAGCCGAGGGATCGCCGAGCCAATTGCCACGACTAAACATGCCACACTGAATGCCGGCGACGTGATCGAAGTCACCATTGGCGACCTGGTGGGCGTTGGAGTTGAAACAACTAAGCGATCCCGCATCGGTGAAAACGGCAATATCTCGTTGCCACTGATTGGTTCAGTGAAGGCAGCAGGCCTGACTGAAGCGGAACTCGAAAAGAGCATCGCTGCCGAATACAAAAAAGCCAAGCTGATCGAAAAGCCAGAGGTTTCGGTCAAGAATTTTGGACCGACGGCTTCCACCCAACCTGCGGAAAAACCACACAACGCGAAATAGTTTCGCCTCCCTCAACCGAACTGAATCCATGACCAACGGACACATCGAAGGACTTCTCCATCTCCCCGACGAGCGCCAGGACGGCCAGTTGCGCGATCCTGCGTTTCCGTTGCGTCCCGCCAAGGGCAATTACGTCGTGCCACGGAGCGTGATTCGCGATCAGCGGCTTCGGCCGGGGTTGCTTCTCACAGGCCAGCCGCGCGGGCGCGTGCTCGATCGTTTTGACACCATCATGGGTAAGCCCGCCGACGAGTACGGCGATACCGTGCCGCTCTACGACTGCACCGCGCTCGATCCCGAGCCGATGATTAAGCTCGAACACGACCCGAAGGAATTCACCAGCCGCGCGATCGACATCCTCACCCCCATCGGCTTCGGCCAGCGCGGGTTGATCGTCGCCCCGCCGCGGACAGGCAAGACCATCCTGCTGCAGAACATCGCCAAGGGCATTCACGCGAACTATCCCGAGGTGGAGCTGAAGCTGCTGCTGATCGACGAGCGCCCGGAAGAAGTCACCGACATGAAGCGCAACGTGCCGGGCACGGTGTACGCGTCGAGCAACGACAACTCGATCGACAAGCATCTGGACATGGCCACGCTCGTGATCGAGCACTGCAAACGGCAGGTGGAGTACGGGAAGAACATCGTGGTGCTGCTGGATAGCCTGACCCGCCTTGGCCGGGCGTTTAACGCCGGTGGCCCCAGCGGCGGACGTACGATGTCCGGCGGGCTGGACAACCGCGCCCTCGAAATCCCCAAACGCCTCTTCGGCGCCGCCCGCAAGATCGAGAACGGCGGCAGCCTGACGATCATCGCCACCTGCCTGGTCGATACCGGCAGCCGGATGGATCAGGTGATCTTCGAGGAGTTTAAAGGCACCGGCAACATGGAGTTAACGCTGGACCGCAACGTCGCCAACCAGCGTATCTTCCCGGCCATTGGGATTACCGAATCGGGCACACGCAAGGAAGAGAAGTTACTCACTGAAAAGCAGTTACTTGCCGCCCGCCAGATCCGCAGGCATTTGCTGGACATGCCCCCCGTCCAAGCGATGAAGAGCCTTCTGGATGTGCTCGCTAAGCAACCAACCAATCAGCAGATGTACGATTCGTTAAGGATTGTATGATCTTGCGTTAAACTCGCAAAAACCGTTCCCTACGCCATACAGTTTACGCAGATTAGCAGCGTGGAACGGTGAGTAGAGTTACTAAGCCGAAAAAACATTGAAGTAAATCCGCCCGCGCTGTACAAGATGCGCCGCCTCAAGCGAAGGTGTCTCTTATGGCACTCGGGTGTGAATCGCTGGGGCCGACAGTGGGTGTCGGTTTCATGTCGGTAGAAAATGCAGTAGTTAAGCCTAAGTAAGGCAAGGGAAGAATATGCGCCTCCTCATGGGTGCTTTGGTGTGCTTTGGCACGCTACAAGTAGTCGCTGGCACTGTGCTGGCGAGTGAACAGTCTGAACAAACCGACTCGCAACTCGCTATTGTCGCGGGCGAGCACACCAAGCGTCCGGCCGACAACTGGCTGGCGCTGGATGCTTCTGACCGCGCACCGGGCGGCGACGCGGTTGATCCGACCGAGTTCGATCACCATGACAGCGGCCCGGTCCTCCTGCCCCTGCCGGCAGAAGCCTGGACGAGCCTGACGGTGCTGGCCTCGTTGGCGGCGTTCCGTGGGCTCAAAAAGGCTCGCATCATCTAGCGCAAACTCGAATCTCAAACCATCGAACGCGACTTGCCCGCTGCAAGTCGCGTTTTTGTTGGTCGGCTTTTCATGTCCGCCGGATTTTCCTATGATCTGATCCATGGAACGACGACGCTTTGGTAAAACGGATTTGGACGTCTCGGCGATCGCTCTCGGCTGCTGGATCTTCGGGGTCGACTGGTGGGGTCACTACACCGACCGGCGCGGCGTGGAGATCTGCAAGTTCGCCGCCGATCAGGGTGTCACCTTCTTCGACAACGGCGACGCCTACGGCAACGGCCGGGCGGAAACCGTTCTCGGGCAGTTCCTCAAGACCGTCGACCGCAGCAAGTTCGAGATCGGCAGCAAGTTCGGCTACGACTTCTACTCCGACCCCGGCACGCCGGGCAGCCACAAGGAACGCAAGCAGGACTTCACGCCCAAGTTCATGCGCTACGCCCTGGAGCAGTCGCTCAAGAGACTGGGCACTGATTACATCGACCTGTACATGGCCCACAACATCAAGCTGCCGCAGTTCAACGATGAACTGTTTGCCGAGCTAGAGAAGGTGAAGGCCGAAGGCAAGATCAAGGTCTGGGGCGTTAGTCTCGGCCCAGCGATCGGCTGGCGCGAGGAAGGCTTCACCGCCGTCGCTGACAAGGGTGCTCAGGCTGTTCAAACAGTCTACAACCTGTTCGAGCAAAACCCCGGCCGCGAGTTCTGCGAGATCAGCAAGTCGTACGGCGCTGGCGTGGTCGTTCGCGTACATGACAACAGCAGCATTCTGAAAGATGTTGTTAAAGTCGATACCACGATGAGCAAGGACGACCACCGTAAGTTCCGAGATCAGGCGTGGAAAACCTATGGCCTTAAGAAGCTGGAACTCGTCCGCCACTACGCCACCGATCACGGTATGACCGTCCACCAGCTGGCGTGCAAGTGGCTTCTGCAGCAGCCGGCGATGACCAGCATCACCGGAACGTTCCTGAACGAGCACGAGATCAAGGAAGCGTGTGAGTCGGTCGACAAGCCGAACCTCACGTTGGCCGAGCTGACGCAGCTGGCCGAGGATTACGCTCGCGACTGGAACCTGGGACCCGAGGCGCATCCGTGTGACATCAAAAGCAGCGTCGACCCGACCGGCGGCATGCGCAGCAGCTACGTACCAGCGCCGGTGTTGATCGCGTAAGTGAGTTGAACCACGAAGCAACGAAGCAACGAAGCGTCGCTCGTGATCCCTTCGTTGCTTCGTTGCTTCGTGGTTAATCCATGCCTGAAGCGTCACCCCTCCGATACGTCATCCTGCGCCACGAGGGCATTCCCGATCCACATTTTGATTTGATGTTCGAAACCTCCCCCGGTTCGGTGCTGGCAACCTGGCGAAGTCCCGTTTGGCCTTTGGTCGAAATCCACACCGAACTCGTCGCACTGCCCGATCATCGTCGTGACTATCTCGATTATGAAGGCCCTCTCTCCAACAACCGCGGCAGCGTCCATCGGGTGGCGACGGGCACTCACACGGTTCAACAGGATCATCCAACTCTTCTGATTGTGGTATTGGATACGGGCGACAGCTTAAAGCTGTACAGGTGCAGGGACGCTGCCGTTCAACTCCTCCGCGCAATAAAAAAGGCGACGTGAAGCTCTCGGGACTTCACGCCGCCCAGGGAAGGAGGATCGTTCTAATAATAGTACGCATCATGACTCCCGAAGTTCGACGTCGGTTCGGGGTAGAGGAAAGTTCTTTCGCGGCGGATTACATCTCAGATTTTCACTTGAGGCCGCCGATTGTGATCGACAATCATCGATTCATCATGAAGGTAGCGGTGTTTTCGAAGTACGGTTTGAGAAGCGCCACGATTTCAGCGGGAATGGCGGCCTCATCCATTGCTTCGGTCATTAGTTTCATCCAACGATTTCGAGCGAGCACATCCACAACAAATGGGGCATGACGCATCCGGAGACGTGGGTGTCCTCGTTGGTCGCTGTACGACGTCGGGCCGCCAAAACGCTGGATCAGGAACAGGCGTAATCGCTCCTCGGCCTCCGCCAGTTCGTTCAGGGGATACATTTTGCCGAGGATTTCGTCGGTGGGCACTCGCTTGTAAAACGCCGCCACCAGGCGGGTAAAGCCTTCCTCGCCGATCGTCTGATAGATTTGCATCTCATCCACGGTTCAAGCTCCACAAGCGGCGAGATACCGCCGGACGGTTTCTGCCAAGCCCAGTTCCAACGCGTCGGCGATCAAAGCATGGCCGATGGAAACTTCCAACACCTGCGGGACGGTTTTGAGGAACGGCGGAAGGTTCGCCAGATTCAGGTCATGTCCCGCATTCACGCCAAGCCCGAGGAGCGTCGCCCGCTCCGCCGCCGCCGCGAACGGCGCGACGGCCTCGGCTAGGTGCCCCGCGGCGAAGCCTGAGGCATACGGCTCGGTGTACAACTCCACCCGATCAGCCCCGGTGAGCTTCGCCATCTCCATTGCGTCTTGATGGGCGTCCATGAACAAGCTCACGCGAGCGCCCAGCGACTGCAACTCCTGGATGACCGGCTTGAGCCGCTCGCTGTTGGCGTTGAGATCCCACCCTTGGTTGCTGGTAAACGCCGATACCGTATCCGGCACGAGCGTACACTGCGTCGGGCGTACCGCCCGGATGTGATCCATGTACGCGCCTTCAAACGGATTGCCTTCGATATTGAATTCCTTGTGCGGATATGCCTGCAAAAGTTCGGCCAATTCCACCACGTCCCGAGCCCGGATGTGTCGTTCGTCCGGCCGCGGATGAATGGTGATCCCCGCCACCCCGGCATCGAGGCAAATCGTGGCCGCCCGTAGCACGCTGGGGATTCCCAAGTGACGCGTATTTCGCAGCGTGGCGATTTTATTGACGTTGACGGAGAGCTTGGTCATTTAATTACTGCTGAGTGCTGAGCTCTGAGTGCTAAGTATTGTATTACTCAGCACTCAGTACTCAGCACTCTCCTCTTCACCACTCAAAACCGATCGCGTTCAAGAACGCTTTGGCGATCAACATGTGCCCGGTTTGATTCGGATGCACGCGATCCCACGCCAAGGCGGCTGAGTGCATGTGCTTCAGCGGCTCATGAAAAGCAGCCTGTGTATCGACAAACACCGTTTTATACTCGCCGGCCAGCTTTTTCACGATGCCGCTGTACTGATCCATTCTAGCCCGCATGGCGTCGCCGCAGTTGGGTTCGATATAGAATGGCGTCATCAGGATCATCCCTTTGGCCACTGGCAGTGTCTGCTCGATGCACACTCTGAGGTTCGATTCATACGCATCGGGCAATACGTGCCCCTCGGTCTGGCGCGGCAGATCGAACTGACGCCACACATCGTTCGTGCCGATCATCATGCTCACCCAATCGGGCTTGAGGTCGATCACGTCGCGCTGCCAGCGATTCTTGAGGTTGGCAGACGTGTTGCCGCTGGTGCCGACATTTACCACGCGGATGCCCAGTTGAGGATAGGTGCTGCCCAGCAGCGCATCGACCATTGTGACGTAACCTTTGCCCAGCGGATCGAACAAACCTTCCGCCACGGGCTGGGTACGCCCGCAGTCGGTGATGGAATCGCCGATCATGACCAGTTTCTGCTTTGCGCTGATTTTCAGTGACATGGGGGTCTGTTCCTATCTAAGCCAAATTGGCTTTCGTGGTGATTGATGATTGCTCCGTGAGCAGATTGTCACGCACCAATCACCAGACTCACTTTGCCAGCGTCGCTACCAATCGCCACACCAAATGCGGCGACAACGGACGCGGCTGGGTTTTGTTGAACTCATCGACAATCTCGTCAAACCGCGGCGTATAGGGCAAGCGGTCGCGCCGACCGATCTGGTCGCCGACCAATTCGCAGAGATGCATCTTTTCCGCCTCGGTAATCTCCGGCGGGATTGATTTAGCGGCGCCCAGCTTCGGCAGCTTACCGCCTTTTCGAAGGTTCAGCAGGTGCCTCCAAACCTCCTCACGCGTGACGACCGCCGTGCCGGCCACCGATTGGATCAATACGGACGAGTAATCCTTGTACAACTGCTCGAAGTGCGGCGTGTAAGGCAGATCGTCCGCCGTCCGGCCGAGTTGTTCGTACAGCTTGCTCAAGGCCTCGCGTTTGGCGGGGATCTTCGGGACCATCCCGGCGAACAACATGCCGCCCGGGGCTTGGCCGTCTTCGATGGCCCCAGAAGGCACGTCCGAATCGTCTTGGTCCAGCAGCATCATCACAATGCCGAACGGGTCTTTCACCGTCGCGCGCCAGCCGCGGGTAGATCGAACCGGCGGCGAGACGAACGTCAGCTTCATTTCCTCTCGCCGCTGATACCAATCGCGCACGCTGTCGACACGATAGTAAACCCCCTCGGCCGGCAGATCGGGGTTGTTATGCAATACCAACTCCGCTTCGCCGAGCTGAAAGCTCACCAACTGTTTTTCCTTCTTGAGCGGCCTCAGACCGAGCGTTTCCGCGTAATACCTCGCCGCCGCCGGGAGCGACGGAACGCGGAGGAGGATTCGATCGACACGGTGCAGCATGTTTCATTCAGAATGAACGCAGAGACACAGAGGCACAGAGAAGAAATGGAAAAAGTAATTCTCTTTCTGCTCTTCTCTGCGCCTCTGCGTCTCTGCGTTCATTTCTTCCTTCCACCGGAACGAATATGCCAACTATTCGGAGACTTGCTCTTCCTTCGGCGCCGAGTACCCGCCGCGGAAGACAAAGAACGCCCCGCTCAGGTTCCAAAGCATCTGAACCAACCGGATCGACATCGTCAGCAGCACGGCGTGTGTCACCGTGCAGCCCTGACGCTTGGTGAGCAGGATGGCGAAGTATTCCATCACGCCCGCACCCTGCGGCGAAATCGGAATCGCCCCGCTCAGCACGATCACCGGCACGGCCACCCAGTAGTAGCTGGGACTCAGCGGCAGGCCGAACGCCTTGCCGGCAAAAATAGCGCTTACGATGCAGGTCATGTGAACCGGGAAACTCATCAATAGAGCAGTGAGCATGATGCCCGGGCGCTTGCCGTACAGATCCATGGCCTCTACGGCTTTGCTGACCTGCTTCTGCATCGGCAGGCGTTTGAGGATCAGGTCCAGGCCGGTGATTTTCCGGAGCAGCGGCACGTAGAAGACGATCAGGCCCATTGCCACCATGGTCACGATCGCGCCGGACGCGATGGCGATCTTCTTGCACTGCGGGATCTCCCAGTGCAGCGTCGCCATCACCCCGCCGAGGATTACCAACGCCAGCAGCCCGATGATCCGGTCGATCAGCACCGACAGCACCACCTGCGTCCGCCGGGGGGTATTTTTCGCGGCGTAGAACGCCTTGATCAAGTCCCCGCCCGTGCTGCCGGGCATGAAGTTGTTGTAGAACAGTCCCACCATCGTCAGCACGAACGTCCGGCCGTTGCTGATCTGGATTCCCAGCACACGCAGCAACATCGCCCAACGGGCACTGACGAGAATAAACGTCACTGGGAAAACGATGACCGCCAGCAGCAGGTACATCGGGTTGGCCTGCCCGACGACGCGGAAGATGCTTTGCTCCACCAGCGGATACGGCACGGGCTCGGGGTGAAACCCTTCGATCTGCTTGAAGGTGACTTCTTCCGCCTTCCGCGAAGGGGCCTGATTGAAATACCGCTGCCAGATCGTCCGCGGCTGGCCGACGATTACCGGCCAGTGCTTGCGCTCGGTGTCGCCATCGCGAACCCGCAACGCGAGCAGTTCCATCGTTTCCTGCGAGCCGTCGGCTTTATGGATGATAGCTTTGTCGACATCGATCCCCGGACGGACCAGCAGTTCACCCCGCGGGACGTCGACCTCAACGGTCTGCCCTGTCATGACGAACGGGCTGAGCACTCGAAACGTCGGTTGCTTCTCGTCCAACGACCCCACCACCCGCACCGCCGTGGGCCGGCCGGTCGCGGGGTTTTGGATCAGCACCGAATCATGCCACGAGATATTCTGAAGGACAAACCAGATACCCACGACCGCGATTCCCCACCGCAGCGCGAACATCGACCATTTCTTAACGTGTTTCTTCATCGAGACTTGGGATTGTCACTAGTAGACGAAGATTGGCAAGGAGGAGATAAATGCTGAATTCTGAATGCTGAATTCTGAAAGGGAAGCCCGGCATCCCATGTCTTTTTTTCAGCATTCAGAATTTAGAATTCAGCATTCCTATTCCCTAGGTCAGTTGCGACGCCACCGACACAAACCGCATCCGCGTCTCATATAGCGCCGTATCCAGCAGCTTTTGCTCATCCGGGGACAGGTTGCCTTTGGTCTTTTCTTCCAGCACGTGCAGGGTGTCGATCTGGTGCTTGGCAACGTCCAGGTTCATCATCGGCTCCTGCCCGGGCTGGCCCAACTCGCCGAGGTAGTAGAGGGCCTGGGTCATCAGGGATTGCACCAGCGTTGCAACGCTGGCGGCGGGCATTTCCCTCGCGGCGCGGGGGTTTCGAGCGGTCGATGCAGACGGGCCCGCCGAAGCGGGGCCTGCCGAGGGGGCGGCTGCAGGCGGCTCGGCCTTCTTGGCGGCTTCGGCTTCGGCCAGCTTCCGTTTTTCTTCCTGAGCCTGCTTTTTCCAGTCATTATCGATGTGCAGCGAGGGCATTTCGTCGGCCATGGGTAGACTCCTTTGCAAAACCGTAGAGATTCCTTAGTATACGCGACTCGAAAAGAATTGACGATCGCGTCACTGTCTCATTGACGATTGAAAACTGATTCCTCAATCGTCAATGACCCGCTCGTCAATGAATCAATATATAGACTAAGAGGTCGCTATGTCAGACGAATCTACCGCGGTTGCCGAAGAAGTATATCAGTACTCGATCAAAGTCGAAGATGCCGGTCCTGCCACGAAGAAGGTGCTGGTCGAAATCCCCGCTGACCGGATCAAGAGCAAGCTGGAGGAGCAGTTCAAAGACCTCCGCAAGCAAGCCAATATCCCGGGCTTCCGCGTCGGGCATGCCCCCGCGAAGCTGATCGAAAAGAAATTCGCCGCCGACGTGCGCGACCAGGTACGCCGGACGCTCATCAGCGAAAGCTATGAGCAGGCCGTCGAGAAGAACAGCCTCCAGGTCATCGGCGAACCGCAGTTCGACAACGCCGACAAGATTGAGCTGAAAGACAACGAACCGCTCACCTACAGCTTTGAAGTCGAGATTCAGCCGGAGATTAGCCTCCCGGTTCTCAACGGCTTGAAGGTGAAGAAGCCCAAGATCGACATCAAGGAAGAAAACATCGACCAGGCCATGACCAACCTGCGTGAGCAGCAAGGGGCCCTGGTTCCGGTCGAAGACCGTGGCGCGACCGCCAAGGATTTCCTAACCGCCGACGTTCACGTGAAGGATGGCGACGCCGTCATCACCCATCAGCACGACGCCCAGATCGTCGTCCGTCCGGGCCGCGTCGCGGGCATTTTGGTGGAAGACCTCGACAAGCAGCTCGACGGCATCAAGCCCGGCGAAACCCGCAACATCACCGCCAAGGCCCCCGAGCAGCACCCGACCGAATCGATCCGCGGCAAAGACGTGACGATCGAAGTCAAAGCCAAGGACCTGAAGAACCTCGAGTTGGCCGCCGTGACCCCGGAATTCCTGGAAGACCTCGGCTTCAGCAACGAGCAGGAACTTCGCGACGCCTTGAAGGAACAGATGGTCGAACGCATCAACTACGACATTCAGCAGTCGATGCGGGAGCAGATCAACCGTTACCTGTTGGAAAACATCCAGATCGAACTGCCCGCCAAGCTCAGCGAGAAGCAGACCGACCGCATCGTTCAGCGTCGCACGATGGACCTGCTGATGCGTGGCCTGCCTGAAGACAAGGTCGCCGACCTGGTCGAGAAGCTGAAGGAAGGCGCCAAGGACGAGGGCCAGCGCGAACTCAAGCTGTTCTTCATCCTACAGAAGATCGCCCAGCAGGAAAACGTCGATGTCGACGAAAGCGAACTCAACGGCCGAGTCGCTTTGCTGGCCGCCCAGAAGGGCGAACGCCCCGAAAAGCTCAAGGGCGAAATGAGCAAGGACGGCAGCCTGTCGAACCTGTACATCCAGATGCGCGAACAGAAGGCGGTCGATAAGATCCTCGAGACGGCGGTGATCGAAGAAGTCGAAGTGAAGCCGGAAGGCGAAGCAAAAGCCGAGTAGCCTTTCGTCGCATGGGCTACCAGCCCATGCCGTAACAGCCGCCCGCCAAACCGGGTTCGAAGTTTGCAAAACCACGTTTCGAGATCGAATCTTCCATCTCGCAACGTGGTTTTGCTAATTATAGAGCTGATCGACTAAACGCACGCAATTTGACATGGGCTGGTAGCCCATGCGACGAAAGACACGCATGTCCAACGCCAAAATCCAAGCTCCCAAAGGCACCGCCGACATCCTCCCCGCCGATGCCGGAAAATGGCACGCGGTCGAACGCATCGCCCGTGAGGCGGCCGAACTGTATCACTTCGGCGAGATCCGCACGCCGGAGTTCGAGCACACGGAACTGTTCCACCGCGGCGTTGGCGAATCCAGCGACATCGTCAGCAAGGAAACCTACACCTTCGAAGACCGCGGCAAGCGGTCGATCACCCTGCGCCCCGAAGGCACGGCCGGCGTCGTTCGCGCGATGATCGAGCATAACCTGCTGGCCGACCAAGGCGCCCGCCAGAAGGTGTACTACCTCACCAGCAACTTCCGCTACGAACGCCCGCAGTCGGGCCGTCTCCGCATCCACCACCAGTTCGGCGTCGAAGCCTTCGGCGTGGCCGAGCCGGAGCAGGACGTCGAGTGCATTCTGCTGCAGATGGATTTCTACCGCCGCTGCGGGGTGAAGGATCTCGCGCTGCGCATCAACAGCCTCGGCGACGGCGAATCCAAGCAACGCTACCGCGATGAGCTGGTGAAATTCCTCTCGCCCAAAAAAGCCGGCCTGAGCGAAGACAGCCAACGCCGGCTGGAGACCAATCCGCTGCGAATCCTCGACAGCAAAGACCCGAGAGACATCGAAGCCTGCGTCGGCGTCCCGCCGGCCAGCGAAAGTTTGTCGGAGAAGAGCCGCAACCACTTCGATCGCGTGCAGGAGTTACTGCGCCTCACTCCCTCGCCTGGTACTCCGGGAGAGGGCGGGGGTGAGGGTTCTGCCTCACTCCCCAGCAACTCCACGAACGACCAGAACCCTCACCCTGCCCTCTCCCGGGATACCGGGCGAGGGTCCAGAGCCGGCCTCGCGTTTACCGTCGACGGCACGCTCGTTCGCGGGTTCGACTACTACACCGATACACTCTGGGAAGTCACCGCCGGCGGCCTGGGTGCCCAAAACGCCATCGGCGGCGGCGGGCGGTACGACAACCTCGTCGAACAACTCGGCGGACGCCCCACGCCCGGCGTCGGCTTCGGAAGCGGGCTCGAACGCCTGCTGATCGCGCTGGAGATGCAGAAAGTCACCCTGCCGACGACGGCCAAGCCGCTGGTCTGGCTCATCAGCCTCGGCGACGCCGCCCGCGCCCACAATCTGCAACTGCTGCAAGAGCTGCGAGCCGCCGGCCTCCCCGCCGACATGGATTTCGCCGGCCGCGGCGCCAAGGGCCAGTTCAAACTCGCCGAACGCGAAAAAGCGACGTGGGCCATCGTCGTCGGCGACGACGAAATCGCCAAGGGCCAGGTGATGCTGAAGAATCTAGCGAAGAGAGAAGAAGCCGCCGTGCCCCGCGGCGAAGTGATCGCCAAGATCCTGTAACGCCGCCCGTACCACGGGCCTCCGGCCCGTGCCGAGTACGTTCAAAATTCGAAAACTGAACGTTATCGAATGTTCGAGTCGCTCGCACGGGCCGGAGGCCCGTGGTACAAGAAACCGGCCATCTATGATCCGCCTTGGCGGACCATGACCCCGTGCGGTCCGCCAAGGCGGACCCTACAATCACACCACGTGCCAGATCAGCCGCCACAACTTCAATATCAGTCTGCGAGCGCCGTCTCTCGCCGGAAGAAGACGAACCGCATTCTCGCTTCGATTGTCATCATATTGGTGAGCGTGGTGCTTGTCCGGATTGGGCCTTTGGCATTCAGGCATATCCGCCTGCTTTCTATGCAATCGCATTGCATGGGCTTCAGGCTGCCTGTGGATCAAACTTGGCCGATATACAACCTGCGCAGTTGGGACGATCTAGTTTCCGCGATTGGCGTGAACAGCTATGGCCATCTATTGTTCCTTCATGAGCGATCCACCCCCGAGGGGCGCAGTAGACTGGTGGCGGTCGAAGGAAACTTTATGGTCACGCTCGATGGTCTCGCGCGGCTTGCCAGCCCTGAGTTAGCTGCGCACGTCATCCGCCCCGGAGACCTTCTGAGCGAGCCGCGATACATACCGCCCATGGCTGGGCCGTATCCTCGTGTAGAAATGCTTGGAACCATCTCAAGTATCAAGTCAGAAACCGATTCGCAGAACGCGTCGCACTTTACAATTTCTTTTGAGACGACTCTCGATTTGAGAATCGTTGTCGACGGTTGGCTGCAGAACAATGAAACGGTATTGTTGGAGATTCGCCCCGCCGTCCCTATCCCACCGCCGACATCGTCCCCGGCATCGTCTCACTAATCGGTTCGATCGGCGGGCTCACGCCAACTTTCCCCATTTTCGCGATCAGCGGCGGGCAGAGTGCCGCCAGCCACATGCCAATGCCTAGCGTCAAAAACAGTGGCCCGTACGACTGCGGCTGAAGCGCGGCGTCGCCAAGGTGGTCGGTCCAACGGCCCATCAGCCATGGGCCGGTGCTGCCGAGCGTGCCGGCGTAGAGGAGGAACAGGCCGGTCACCCGGCCTCGCGCGCTGGACGGAACGCGCTCGAGCATGGCGGCGTCGCTGACGGCGTAGCTGCCGAGTTGAAACGTCATGAATACGCACATCACCGGCAGCACGGCCGATAGCGGCCAGTGCGGCAGAGTCGCGATCACCACCCCGCCGAGCAATAGGACGATCGCCAGCGACGGCAACCGCCGGCGGCCGGGCGTGGCCCACACCAGCAGCGGGTTGATCATGGTGGCCGCCAGCATCGCCGTGCCGAGCACGAAACCGACCTGCGACGGTGTTTGTTGGTGCGCTTTGAGCAGATAAATCGATAACAGCGACATCGTCGCCACGCCGGCCAGATCGCGAAAGCCTAATACTAGGGCGACGAGAAGCGTGCGGATCGTCAGATCTCGTCCCAGCGGAGCTTTTGGCTCCCTCTCCCCGCGAGGGGAGTGGGTTGGGGTGAGGGGCGGAGCGTCAACCGGCGAGAGACGCTCATCAGCCAAAGCAGACAAGTCACGCGGCGTTGGCGAAACAGCGTTGTTGGTTGTGTTCGCGTCTCTCCCCTCACCCTCGCCCTCTCCCCGCCGGGGAGAGGGAGAGTGTTTTTTTGCTTCGGTGGCGATGAGGAGAAAGACGACGCCGATGACCAGTCCGGCCACGCCGGCTTCAATCACCGGGCGTTGCCAGTCCGACACACCCGCGAATTGCCAGGTTGCCGCCCGCGATCGCCAGCCGGCGAACTGCGGGCCGGCCCAAAAGCCGAGGCCGCTGCCGATACCGAGCAGCCCGATCGCCATGCCGGGATGCTTCGGATAGTGATCCGTCACCATCGCGTTGGCGGCTGGGTGGAAAATCGTCCCCGCGACGCCCGCCAGCACCGCCAGCGCCACAAGCGTGTGATAATCGTGCGTCAACCCCATCGCCAGTACCGCTGTGGCGTTGCCGAGCAGCCCAAGCCCGAGCAGCAGCTTGCGGTCAAACCGATCCGCCGCCATCCCCGCCAGGTAGCTGCCCAGGAAATACACCACGCCGTAAATCGTGACCAGCCATGACACTTTCGCCACGCCGCTGAGCTTCAAATCTTCCTGCACCATCAGATACAACGGCACGAGGAGCATGGCGTAGGCGTGCGTGAAGGCGTGAAGGATCGTGCAGAGCGCGAGGGTGAGATGGCTGCGGAAGCCGGGGTTCAGGGTTCGGGGTTCAGGGTTCAGGGTGGAAGTCACGATGTGCTTTCTGTCTTTACTCTGAACCCCGAACCCTGACCCCTGAACCCCAGCTTAAAACATCCCCAATTCCAGCATCGCCGTCTCCGACATCCGGCTGCGGTCCCAGGCGGGTTCCCACACCAGGTTCACCTTGGCCGACGCGACTTCAGGAATTTGCTCGATCTTCTTCTCCACTTCGCCCGGCAGCGTGCCGGCTACCGGGCATGCGGGCGCGGTGAGCGTCATCGTCACATCAACGTGATCTTTTTCGTCGACCTTGATCTCGTAGATCAACCCGAGATCGTAAATGTTCACTGGGATTTCCGGATCAAACACCGACTGCAACGCCGCGATTACCTTACCCTCGATGAGCTTGGCCCGCGGCGGTTTGCTGGTGTCGAGGGCGCGATCGATGACGTTCATATCCACCAACTTCTTCACCGTCGGCTCGGCCGCTGCCTGCTGCTGCAGTTCCTCAACCTTGGCGTTGGGCTTGATCACGTCCAGGCTGAGCAGCGAATGAGGATATTTGTAATCGTCGGCCATAAATCCATTGTAGGGTGGGCATTGCCCACCGATTCCGCCACGCCGTGGTGGGCAGTGCCCGCCCTACAGCCTCTTCGCGTTGGTCCTGATCCGTTCGATCATGCTCGCCAGCCCGTTGCGGCGTTGCGACGACAGGAAATGCTCCAGCCCGATGCGGGTGAAGAAGCCGTTAACATCGAACGCGAGAATGTCTTTTGCAGGTTGGCCGCTGAAGAGCTTCTGCAGCATGACGATCTCGCCGCGGACGATCTCGGCGTCGGAGTCGGCGACGAATTCCAGCCGATCGGGCGTCGCCGGCGACGGGCGGGTCAGCAAATACACCTGCGCCTGACAGCCGGGGACGCGGTCGGTCAGTTTCTTCAGCAGATCGATGTTCCTGGGCAGTTCCTTCGCGTAATCGAGCAGTTGCTCGCCCTTGGCTTCCTTGTCGCTAAGAAATTCGAACACTTCCGCGATTTCGTCTGCGGCCGCGTCCGGCGACGCATGGGTCGCGATCGGAAAGCGGATTGCATCGGCGGCGGCCGACTGGCTAGGGGCGGCCGATGCGCGCTGGGCGTCGATGATCTTCCGCAACGCCGTCACCAGCGCATCCACATCGGCCTGCGTGTTGTACATCGCGAAGCTGGCGCGGGCGGTGGCGGGGATGTTCATCCGCGCCATTACCGGCATGCAGCAGTGATGCCCAGTGCGGACAGCGATGCCTTCGCGGTCGAGCGCCATGCCCAAATCAAGCGTCGCGATCGGCGGGTTCTCCACGACGAACGAGATCACGCTGCCCTTATTCTTGGCCGTGCCGATGATCCGCAACCCGGCGATCTGCGAAAGTTGGTCAGTGGCGTACGCCATCAATTCCTGTTCGGTGGCGGCGATGACATCCAGGCCGATCGACTGGACGTACTTGATGGCTGCCCCCAGCCCGATCACGCCGGCGATATGGGGCGTGCCGGCTTCAAACTTGTTCGGCAGCGGCGCGTAGGTGGTTTTTTCAAATGTAACGGTTTCGATCATGTCTCCGCCGCCCTGGTAGGCGGGGAGTTTCTCAAGCCATGCCCGCTTGCCGTACAGCACGCCGACACCGGTCGGGCCGAAGATTTTGTGGCTGCTGAAGGCGTAGAAATCGCAGTCGAGGGCCTGCACGTCGGTGACGTGATGGGCCACCCACTGCGCCCCGTCGATCAGCACGGCCGCCCCGCGGGCGTGGGCTTGTTCGATGATCGCCTCAACATCGTTAATCGTGCCGAGCGAGTTAGACAGGTGCGTAACCGCGACAAGCTTCGTGCGGTTGCTTAGCAGCTTGGCGTATTCATCCAGCAGCAGTTCGCCGGCGTCGTTAATCGGGATGACCTTGAGCACCGCCCCACTGATTTCGCACGCCATCTGCCAGGGCACGATGTTGGAGTGGTGCTCCATCGCCGAGATGATGATTTCATCGCCCCGCTTCAGGATCGCCCGCGCGAACCCGGCCGCGACGAGGTTGATGCTTTCCGTCGTACCGCGGGTGAAGATGACTTCCGCGTCTTCGTTGGCATTGATAAAGCCGGCGACGGTGTGTCGCGCGTTTTCGTACGCCGTGGTGGCCGCCTGGCTCAGTTCGTAGACGCCGCGATGGATGTTGGCGTTTTGGGATTCGTAGTAACGAACTTCTGAGTCGATGACTGACTGCGGTTTTTGCGTGGTCGCCCCGTTGTCCAAGTACACCAACGGCCGGCCGTGCGACTGAGTCGCGAGGATCGGGAAATCGGCGCGGATCTTCTGGACGTCGATCGGCCTGGCGAGGATGGCGGTATCTGAGGTCATTCCGATTCAATTTCGACCACAGATGCACACAGATAGAACCAGAAGAATGCTATTTCTTATCTGTGTTGATCTGTGTTCATCTGTGGTCGAATCCTATTACATATTCCGGGCCGAGTCGTCGTGCGCGCCCAGATCGGTGATCCGCAGGTCCAACGGTAATCCGTGCTGGGCAGCCATGTAGTTTTCCAGACGCCTTCTGACGGGTTCAACCTTGATGCGACGCGTCACGTCGGCCGCGAATGCGTAAGTCAATAAATGCCGGCTGGCGTCGAAACTCAGGCCGCGGCTGCGGAGATAAAAGACCATGTCGTCATCCACTGGGCCAGTGGTGCTGCCATGAGTGCATTTGACGTCGTCGGCGTAGATTTCCAGCGCCGGCTGGCTGTGCATGGTGGCGTCGTCGCTGAGCAACAAACACTTGCTGGTTTGCTTGCTGTCGGTTTTCTGGGCGATCTGATTGACAAAGATTTTGCCCTTGAACACGCCGGTTGCTTTGCCGTTCAGGATGTACTTGTACAGTTCGTGGCTGGTGCAATTGGGGGCGGCGTGATCAAGCAAGGTGTGATTGTCGATCAACTGTGTGCCGCTGGCCATCACCAGCCCGTTAAGGGTGGCGTCGGCTCGTTCACCGTTCAGGACGACGTTCAGATCGTTCCGCAGCAACTTGCTGCCGATACCAGCCGAGTGGCTGATGAAAACGCTGTTTTCACCTAACGTCACTTGCAGCGTTGCGATGTGATACGCCTCAAGGCTCTCGTGCTGAAGCTTGTTGCGGTCGAGGCGGCAATCGCGCCCGACGACGATTTCAGTCACGGCGTTCGTCAGATATGTGCCCGTGGAGCCCACATAGCTTTCGACAATGGTGGCTTCGCTATTGTCCTTGGCGACGACCAACGTGCGCGGATGGCTGACGGTTTTTTCATCGCCGGGCACGGAGATGTAGAGGAAATGGATCGGCCGATCGACCGTTGTTCCGCGACCGAGCAGGAGGAACGCCCCGTCGCTGATGAATCCACTGTTGAGGGCGACGAACGGATTGGCGTTGATTTTCGCGTGCTGGCCGAGGGCTTCACGAACGTCGGCCGAGTCAGCGGCGATTTCGTCGGCTAGGCTCGCCAGGCGAACACCGCGGGGCAGCTCGTCGATCTTCGAAAGCTCGGCGGAGAATCGGCCGTTCACGAAAACCAATTCGCACACGGCATCGTCGCCAAAGGAATACTGTTCGTGCAGCCGGCGCACGTCCACCTCGGCCGCATCGCCGGGGAGTTGGAATGCTGTCTTGGTGATGGCTTCGATGTTCGTCTGCCGCCACTGTTCGTCCGTGCGTGAAGGGAAGCCCACTTGCTCAAAGCGTTCAATACCTGCCTTGCGTAGCTGGTCAATCCACGCCGCGCCGCCCGCCCGCCGGGCGAAGCGGGAGAAGTTGCTGATGTGCTGGGTGGTGTCTTCCATTAGCTCTGTCATTTCTGCTCCGAACTCCCTCTTCTTCCTTCACCTCGAAACGTCGCGTGGACGCGACGGCTAAACGCTGGCGGCGGCTTCTTTTTCGACCCAGTCGTAGCCTCGTTCTTCCAACTCCAGCGCCAGCGATTTGTCGCCGGTCTTGACAATGCGTCCGTCGATCATCACATGCACGAAATCGGGCACGATGTAATCGAGCAGACGCTGGTAGTGCGTCACCAGCAGGATCGCCCGGTCCGGCCCGCGGAGTGCGTTCGCCCCGCCGGCGACGGTCTTTAGCGCGTCGATATCCAGGCCGCTGTCGGTCTCGTCCATCAGGCAGAGCGTCGGATCGCAGACCGCCATCTGGAAGATCTCGTTCCGCTTCTTCTCGCCGCCGGAGAAGCCTTCGTTGATCGCCCGACGCATGAAGCTGGGGTCCATCTTCAGCAACGCCATCTTGTCTTTGATCAGCTTGATGAACTCTGCGGCGTTGAGCTCGGGCAAGCCCTTATGCTTGCGGGAGGCGTTGACGGCCGCCTTGAGGAAGTAGTCGGTGCTCACGCCCGGGATTTCAACAGGATACTGAAATGCCAGGAACACGCCTTCGCGGGCGCGCTCTTCCGGGTCCATGTCGAGCACGTCATGTCCTTTGAAGGTGATCGAACCCGCCGTCACCTCGTAACACTCGCGGCCCATGATCACGTTCGCCAGCGTGCTCTTGCCGCTGCCGTTTTTTCCCATGATCGCGTGAACCTCGCCGGCGTTGATGGTGAGATCGACACCCTTGAGGATTTCCCGGTCTTTAATACCGGCGTGGAGATTTTTGATTTCTAGCAGTGCCATACTCAATTCCTTTTTCGACCACAGATGAATACAGATAGACACAGATAAGAGAAGAACATGATTTGAAGTTTTCTTATCTGTGTCTATCTGTGTTCATCTGTGGTCGATTTCTTTCCTAACCGACCGAACCTTCCAAGCTCACTCCGAGCAGCTTCTTCGCTTCCACCGCAAATTCCATCGGAAGCTCTTTAAACACTTCCTTGCAGAAGCCGTTCACGATGATGCTGACCGCGTCTTCCAGGCTCAGACCGCGGCTGCGGCAGTAGAAGAGCTGGTCTTCGCCGATCTTGCTGGTGCTGGCTTCGTGCTCCACTCGGCTGGTCGTGTTTTTCACTTCGATGTACGGGCTGGTGTGAGCGCCGCACTTGTCGCCGAGCAGCAGGCTATCGCACTGGGTGTAGTTGCGGCTGTTCTCGGCGCCTTTGAGGATCTTCACCAAGCCGCGATAGGTGTTCTGGCCCTTGCCGGCGGAGATACCCTTGCTCACGATCGTGCTGCGGGTGTTTTTGCCGATGTGGATCATCTTCGTGCCGGTGTCGGCCTGCTGGAAGTGATTGGTCAGCGCGACCGAGTAGAACTCGCCGACGCTGTTATCGCCTTGCAGGATGCACGAGGGGTACTTCCACGTGATCGCGCTGCCGGTTTCCACCTGCGTCCAGCTGATCTTGCTATTCACGCCTCGGCAGGCGCCGCGCTTGGTGACGAAGTTATAGATGCCGCCCTTGCCGGTCTTCGGATCGCCGGGGAACCAGTTCTGGACGGTGCTGTACTTGATCGTCGCGTTATCAAGCGCGATCAGTTCCACCACGGCCGCGTGCAACTGGTTTTCGTCGCGCTGCGGGGCGGTGCAGCCTTCGAGGTAGCTGACGCTCGCGCCTTCGTCGGCGATGATCAGCGTGCGCTCGAATTGGCCAGTATTTTTGGCGTTGATACGGAAGTAAGTGCTCAGTTCCATCGGGCACTTCACGCCCTTGGGGATGTAAGCGAAGCTACCATCGGTAAATACAGCACTGTTCAGCGTGGCGTAAAAGTTGTCGCTGTAGGGAACGACACTGGCAAGATACTTCTTCACCAGTTCAGGGTGTTCCTGTACCGCCTCACTGAACGAGCAGAAGATGATGCCCTTGTCGGCCAGCGCCTTTTTGAAGGTGGTCGCGACCGACACCGAATCAAACACCGCATCGACGGCGACGTTCGGAGCCTGCTCCACGCCCAGCAGCGCCGCCCGTTCGGCCAGCGGCACGCCGAGCTTGTCGTAGACGGCCAGCAGTTCCGGATCGACTTCGTCCATCGACTTCAGCTTCGGCTTGGGGGCCGAGTAGTAAATGGTCTTCTGGTAGTCGATCTTCGGGTACTGGATCATCGGCCAGGCGTGCGGCTCCTCCAGCGTCAGCCAGTGGCGGTACGCCTTGAGGCGGAACTCCAGTAACCAGGCGGGCTCTTTCTTCTTGGCCGAGATGAAGCGAACAATCTCTTCATTCAGGCCCATCGGAGCCGAGTCGGCTTCAATGTCGGAAATGAAGCCCCACTGGTATTCCTTACTGGCGAGTTCTTCAATTTCTGCATCAGCTGTAGGCATGGGTGCATAGTGGAAAGCAACGAGTGATGAGCGATGAGTGTATTTTGCTCATCACTCATCGCTCATCGCTTTCCACTCCTTTACTTAGGCCGAGAAGCTCGAGCCACATCCGCACGAACTGGTGGCGTTCGGGTTCTTGAAGACGAACCCGCGGCCCATGACTTCGTCTTTGAAGTCGATCTCTACGCCGTTGAGGTAGAGGTAGCTCTTCATATCAACGAGGATCTTGACGCCATGGGCTTCAAGCTGTTCGTCGGCTTCGCCGGCCGGCTCTTCGGTCAGGTCGAGCATGTACGAAAAGCCGCTGCAGCCGCCACCCTTCACGCCGACGCGGAGCTTGGTTTCAGCTTCCGGAAGGCCTTGCGAAGTGATGATCGACTTGATTTCCTTGGCGGCGGTCTCGGTCAGATTAATGGGCATAACGATCTCCTGTTTTCCGTGCGTGCATCAGCACGCGTGTTGTTTGTTGTTCAGTCAGCCAATGTCAGTTCCAGTTCACGGGCTTTGGATACGACGCGTCGCACGCGCTCTACGGGTACATCAATACGTCGGCCGGGGAGCACCAGATCGGACACTTTCACGTCCTGCAAAAACCGCGTGAGCTTCATGTGCAGCGCCGCAACGGGCCCGACCTGCATGCTGGCGGTTTCAAGGTCGTAGGCACAGTCGCAGTTTTCATCTGATCGGTCGACGATCGCGATCAGCTCGTACAGCGAGACAGCCGCCAAATCGGTCGCAATGCGGTAGCCGCCGTTCACGCCCCGGGTGCTTTGCAGGATCTTCTTTTTCTGCAGGCACTTAAGGATGTTCATGACGACTGCGACGGGGATGCGGAACGCCTCCCCGATCTCGCGAGCCGACGCCACCCGCCCGGACTGCTCAGCCAAGTACGCCAGGCTGATCAGGGCGTAGTCGGTTTTCTTCGAGAGAGCAAGCATGTCATCAATATAGGACTGGCTTAGTCCTATTTCAAGATTAGGTGAGATTATGTCTCATGTTTTCTAAAAGATCGGGGTTTTTGAGCGAATTTAGGGGTTTCACGCCGCTTGCGGCTTCGCGGGTGAAGACTCGGTCACTCGCAAAGCCGCAAGTGGCGAAACAAAAGCCTCCTCAGGGGCGACGCCTGCGGTGTTCGACCATCAGACACCGGTTTTCCACGTAATCAACCGCCGATTTGAGAGCGATGTTCCTCGCCTCCGGAGATACTATCCCCGACTGCAGCCAGATCCCTTTCGCCCCGATAGCCACCGCCTCGCGGGCGATCGCTTCGCAGGCTTCGGCCCGGCGGAAGACGTCGACCAGATCGACCGGCCCTTCGATCTCCGCCAGCGACGCCACCGCCTTGACGCCCAGCACTTCGCGGACGTTGGGATTGACCGGGATGATCATTTTCCCCACGCCCTGCAGGTACGCCGCGATCGCGTAGCTGACGCGGGTCGGATCGTCGCTCAGCCCCACCACGGCGATTCGCTTTGCGTTCACCAGCCGCGAAATTACGGCATTTTCGTCGTTCGACAGCGGACCGGGCAGCGGGCAGGCTTCGTTCATTTGACCCTCGACATCGGATTGCGTATTAAATTCCCAGACCGAGCCCAACCCATCGGGCAGGCAAGTGCTACAATAGACTTACATCTTATGGCTCAACGTGATTATTACGACATTCTAGGCGTCTCCAAGACCGCCTCTGCCGACGAGATCAAGAAAGCGCATCGTAAACTCGTGCGCAAGTACCATCCCGACGTCAACAAGAACAACGACCCCGCCAGCACCGAACGCTTCAAGGAAGCCCAGGAAGCGTACGACGTGCTGTCGGACGACACCAAGCGGGCGAACTACGACCAGTTCGGCCACGCCGGCGTTAATGCCGGTGGGCCGACCGGCGGGAGCCACGCCCAGGGCGATCCGTTCGAAGCCTTCCGCCGGGCCCAGGCCGGTGCACGCGGCGGACGACCCGGACGCGGACAGCCCGTCGAAGACTTCAACTTCGGTGGCGGCGCGGGTGGTGGCGATTTCTCAGAGATCTTCGAGCAAATGTTCGGCGGCCGTCGCGGCGGAGCACCGGGCGGCGGGCGCGGTCGGGCGCAGCAAGCCCCCAAGGGAAACGACATCGAACACCCCGTCACCCTCGAGTTCTACCAAGCCTTCACCGGAACCACCCTCCCCCTGCAGATCAACCGCGGCGGGAAGCTGGAAACCATCGACATCAAGATCCCCCCCGGCGTCAAAGACGGCAGCAAGATCCGCCTGAAAGGCAAAGGCGAAAGCGCCGGCGGAGAGCCCGGCGACCTGTACATCGTCGTCTCCGTCCGCCCGCACGAATACTTCCAGCGGAATGGGCTCGATATCATCCTCGACGTGCCCATCAGCATGTACGAAGCGCTACTGGGAGCGAAAATCGAAGTTCCCACGATGGAAGGCAAAGTCACGGTCATCATCCCGCCGGGCACCAGCAGCGGCTCGAAACTGCGGATCAAGGGACGCGGCATCAAGCGCGGCGACGAGGTCGGTGATCAGTACGCCGTCCTCAAGATCATCGTCCCGAAAAATCTCGATCAGGACGAGATGGACATTGTGCATAATCTGGAAACCAAGCACCCGATCGACGCCCGTAAAGACCTGAAGTGGTAATGCCATCGGCCGAACCGCTATGCAGCCAACCGACCCGACAACCCCGCGCGATCGGCCTTCCATCTGGCCGACGCTGGCGTTTCTGGTCGGATTTTCAATTCTTTTAATCGCGATCACCCGCTACTACTTGATCCCAGCCCTGGAGGTCTACCAGAACGCCGCCCCGCGCGATCAAAAGGTGATGTCCGCCCACTCCGCCCTGCTGCTGGCGATTTTACTGCTGATCCTGGCGTCGGGGCTGATCCTGACCTTCCGCATTGGCCGATTCTTCTTCCCCCGAAGCTCGGACAAGCGATCCCGAACCAAGTACGTCGATGCCTGGGCCGAGGCCGGCAAGCGTAACTCTCCCGCTGAAAAGGACTGAGGTACGAGGACTGATTCGGCTGCTAGATTCACCGCTTCAACCCACCTATCATCGGGCACCTTTATTGGAGAAGAGATGCCTCACCCCCGTCCTGCGACGCTCGGTCAGTTGAAAGAATCCGGTTACGCGCCCTGCAGCGTGAAAGACGAACTCCGCCGCAACGTCATCCGCAAACTCAAGGCCGGCGAGGAGTTGTTCCCCGGCATCGTCGGGTACCGCGATTCGGTCATCCCGCAGATCATCAACGGCATTCTCAGCAAGCACGACCTGCTGTTCCTCGGCCTGCGCGGGCAGGCAAAGACGCGCATCCTTCGCATGCTGCCCGACCTGCTGGACGAGTGGATCCCCGTGCTCAGCGGTATGGAAATCAACGACGATCCCGTAGCCCCCTCTACCAAGGCCGGCCAGCGGATTGTGGCTGAGCAGAAGGACGATGCGAAGATCGAATGGGTGCATCGCTGCGACCGCTACCGCGAAAAACTCGCCACGCCGGACGTCACGATCGCGGATTTGATCGGCGAGATCGACCTGGTGAAATATGCCGAGGGCCGGTATCTCAGCGATGAAAGCACGATGCATTTCGGGCTGATCCCGCGATCGAACCGCGGCATTTTCGCGATCAACGAACTTCCGGACCTTGCCCCGCGCATTCAGGTCGGCTTGTTCAACGTGCTGGAGGAGCGAGACGTGCAAATCCGCGGCTACCCCGTCCGGCTGAACCTCGACGTCTGCCTCGTCTTCAGCGCCAACCCCGAAGACTACACCAACCGGGGCCGGATCGTCACGCCGCTGAAGGACCGCATCGGCTCGGTCGTCCGCACACACTACCCGGAGACGATGGAAGAAGGCATCGAGATCGTCGAGGCCAATGCCTACACCGAGCGCGCCAAAGACGGCTCAGACAGCGGCGTGAAAGTCGACATGCCTCGGTTCATGATGGAAGTGATCGAGGAAGTCGTACGCCTCGCTCGCACCAGCCCGCACGTCAGCCAGGCCAGCGGCGTGAGCGTACGAACCAGCATTGCCAACGCCGAAACCGTCATCAGCAACGCCGAGCGCCGAGGCTTGCTGACCGGCGAAACCCGCGTCGTGCCGCGCATCAGCGATCTGAATTTCCTCATCGCCAGTTGCCGAGGGAAGATCGAAATGACGCTGGCGGAAGAGGAAGGCGCCGAGGACAAGCTGATCAAATCGCTGATCGGCGAAGCCGTCAAAGCCGTCTTCAACCGCGTGACCAGCGTGGATGAGTTCGGCGCGATCACCGAGCAGTTCAAAGGGAACCTGACATTCCCTACAGGCGACGAACTGCCGGCCGCAGAGTTTGTGGCGAACATGAAAATCATCAAAACCCTGCCGAACTCCGCCGCCCGGTTGGCGAAAGAAATGGGCTTGAGCGCCGAGGACCCCGCGATGCTGGCGAGCGTGGGCGAGTTTGTGCTGGAAGGGCTTTATGTCAACGATCGGCTGAGCAAGTACAACAGCCGGGGGAAGTCGTTTTTCAGGAAATAAAACAGGACGAAATTAACGCAGAGACGCGGAGAAGAGGATTGATTTCACTCTTCTCCGCGTCTCTGCGTCTCTGCGTTCATTCTTCTTATTTGACCCCCGCCATCAGCATCTCGATGCGAGTGAGCTCACCGCGAGCCATGTCGATCTCACGCTGACCCTGCAGCTTCGCCAAGGCACGAACCAGGCACTGGTGGGCCCGCGGATACTGTGCGAGGTACCGTGCGTAGATCAGCCCGAGCATGAGCTCCACCTGTTCAATCTGCTCAAACTTTGGATACGTCTTCAAAAACTGCTCATACGCCTCCGCCGCCTGCAGATACAACTGCTGGCCGGCGAGTTGGTTGGCGATGTCGAGCTGGGCTTGCCTCGATAGCACCTGACTGGGGTCGAGATCCTTGAGTTCCAGATAGAGTTTCACCGCCCGCTCCATCTCGTGGGTGCCGATAGCGTTGGCGATCGACATGCGCAGTTCGGTGATCCCCTGCTCGCGGGCCGTGGGTAACGGCGGCGGTTGGTTGGCTTTTCGGGCTTCGTTGACGTAGCTGAACGGGTTGTACCCGCTGGCGGTGACGTCGCGGTACTGCCGCCGGCGGTTCCAGCGATTGATCAGCGCGACCACGTCCCATTGATCCCGGGGCAGCATGTGGGTCCACAGCAGCATCGTGCAAGCGATCGCGCCATACAGCGTACCGGCAACGTGGGCCATGTACGCCACCCCGCCTCCGCCGCGATGATCGAGCCCGGCCAGGCCGAACAGTAAATCTTGCGCGAAGAAGAATGCGATGACGTACAAGCAAGGGACTTCAAACGTACCGAAGAAAATCCAGACATAGGCGATTGTGATATTGGCTACCGGAAATAGCACTAGGTACGCCGCCGTCACCGATGCCACCGCCCCGCTCGCCCCCAGCACCGCTCCGCCGCTAATCATCGTAAATCCAAGTCCCGCAAACACCGCACCGGCCAGGTAATACCCCAGGTACGCCCACGAGCCCATCTTGTCGTTGACGTTATTGCCAAAGATGAACAGGAACAGCATGTTCCCGCCGATGTGCCAAACGTCGGCGTGCAGGAACGCGTAGGAGACGAAATTCCACCATCGCAGGTTATGGCTGTTGAGCAGCCAGGTCGATTCCAGGTTCAACGCCCTCTGTAGCGCGAATACCACGATATTGGCGGCGATGATCGCCCAGTTCATGTAAGGCGTTGACCGCAACCGGCTATCTGTACGGATCGGGAGAAACATTGGGTGCGGATTGTCGATTGGAACGAGGCGATTGTCGAGCGGTCCGGTCCCCTCTCCCTCCGGGAGAGGGTTAGGGTGAGGGGCAGACGGAGCTCAATTTCAATGACCCTTGGGCAGCCGACGCCGCTTGCCCCTCACCCCGGCCCTCTCCCGGAGGGAGAGGGAGGCAGAGGCCGCTCGACAATCCGAGTCAACTGCACCACAATTCCGACATGCCCCGCACGCGTATCAAAATCTGTGGAGTCTGCCGCCCCCAGGACGCCGCCGTCGCCGTCAAATACGGGGCGGATGCGGTCGGGATGATCCGGGTTCGCGGGAAGGAGCGGTACGTCAGCATCGCCGACGCCAAGGCGATCGCCGCGGAGTTGCCCGCGTTTGTCACGCCGGTGCTGCTATACGTCGATACCACGCCCGACGAAGTGATCTCCGACATCGTTCAGCTCGGTCGTCCCGTGACGATCCAGATCAATGGCGATGACCCCGTTTCGACGCTGACGGCCCTTCGCGGCGTGTCGGTCCTGCGAGCCGTCCGCGTCGACGCCACGATCACCGAACGCCTGGCTGAGCTGCGAACGGCTGAACTGCCGAATCTTGTCGGCATTGTGCTTGAAACCCCTGGCCAAGTCGGCGGAAGCGGCGTGGGGAATGACTGGAAGACCGTCGCACAGATTCAAGCCGACGGCGCTTTCAACGGCCTGCCGCCCCTGATCGCCGCCGGCGGGCTCACGATCGGCTCCGTCGGGCAAGTCATCCGCGATATAAAACCGTACGCCGTCGATGTCAGCAGTGGGGTTGACGAGACCAAGCGGGAAAAGTCGGAGAAGAAGATCGCCGCGTTCATCCAGGAAGTGCGCAAGGCAGGCGCGTCGTCGTAGCACGGGCGTCCCGCCCGTGCCAAACCAACCTCAATACTTACTAATTTCAGATTTGCAGAACAACGATCTGCGAAGTCCAAACGCACATTGGCACGGGCGGGACGCCCGTGCTACGACTTACCGTCCCGTCGTAACACCATTAATCGGCGGCGTCCCCGCATCGGCGGTTTTCTCTTCCTCGATCTGGAACATCTTCGGCACAAAAATCATTACATGCTCGTATTTTTCCGCCGGCTGATCCGTCATCAGAAATGCCCGGCCGACGCTGGAAGCGATGTTGGCTTCATCCGAAGGCGCGACCACCAGCACGTGTTCCATCGGCACGTCGGCCCGAAGGCTCACGTCAAGCGCCTTCTCAGCATAGGTGAACGCAAGCTCCTGCTCGTTCCCTAGTGCACTGTAAATCAGCTGCTTTCGAGTTCCCCGCACGATCGGCGTCATCGATACCCGCACTTGTCCGGGCTTGCGCGGGATCTGCTGGAACGACAGTGCCATCAGATTGTCACACCGCTCGTACGTCCGGCCGATCATCGAGCGGTCGGGCATGAAAACAAAAATGCACTGCGAAATCACGTCGCGCTTCATCGAGATTTCGATGTTGGACGCCTCGCGACCCGTCGCGGAGCTGACCCTGGTTGTCGTCGGCGACTGGTCGAAGATGTCCTTCATCGCCGGCCAATCACGCGCTGCGGCAATGCCCACTCTGACACCATTGCGTCGGAGAACGTCGTACGCACCCGGGTCGATCTTGTCTTCTTCGATCAATTTCCAGAACTGCTCGTTACGACTGATTGCGCCGGCGGGGATCAGGATGTCGTAAATATCGAAACGCGTCCCCAACTGCATCGGCGGCTTGGGATCTTTTGGCCCGTCGCCCTTCTTCCAAACCATCCGCGTCGGAGGCGGTGAAAGCGTGGCGGGTAATGGCTGATCCGCCTTGCCGGCATTCCGGGTGGCTGGTCGGCTCGTCGGACGATTGCCCGGCGGGACCATCTCCGGCGATAGATCCAGCGGATTGGTCGTCGGGACGGGTTTGCGCCCGCAACCTGATTGCACAAGACAAATCGACCACAGATGAACACAGATCAACACAGATAAAAACGGAGAAGTTGATTTCTTATCTGTGTTCATCTGCATTCATCTGTGCTAAAAATTCTTACGCCAAGGCCGCGATCGATTCGATCACACGATCGATTCCCTTATTCCAGTCGCCCAGACTGATGTTAATCGGCGGAGCAAGGCGAATGACCTTGCTGGAAGTGATGTTCAGGATGACGCCCCGCTCCAGGGCCTTCTCCACCAACTTCTCCGGCGGGCTTTTCAGCTCGATACCGATGAACAAACCGCGCCCGCGAATGCCAGCGATCTTGCCGGCGATTTTCTTCTCGTTTTTGAGCCGCGCCATCCCGAGTTCGCCAAGAGTGGCCGAATGGGTCACTAAATCCTGCTTCTGAATCACATCGAAGATGGTTTTAGACACGCTCATGCAGATGGGGTTCCCGCCGAGTGTGCAGCCGTGCTTGCCGGGAACGAGCAGCGACGCGATTTCCGGCTTGGCATACATCACGCCCACCGGCAACCCCCCGCCGACGGCTTTGCCGAGCGTGAGAATGTCGGGCTCGATCACATTTCCGCCGGCGTCGGTCAGCCATTGGTGCCCGAACCACTTTCCGGTTCGCCCGCAGCCGGTCCACACTTCGTCGTAGATCAGCGTGATCTGCTTCTTGTCGCAGAGCTTGCGGAGTTCCATCGCAAAGTGTGGGTCGACGGGATAAATACCGCCTTCGCCCTGAATCGGCTCCACGATGATGGCGGCCACTTCATCATCCACTGCGGCGACGAGGCCTTCCATATCACCCAGATCAACCTGCGAGAACCCAGGCACGGCCGGCTCAAAGCCTGCCTTCACGGCTGGGTTGCCCGTTGCGGCGATCATCGCCAGCGATCGGCCGTGGAAGCTCTTGTTGAACGAAACGACCTTCCACTTCTTCGGATTGCTGCTTTGTCCGCGCAGGCGGGCGAGTTTGACGGCGGCTTCGTTGGCTTCCAAACCACTGTGGCAGAAAAACGCCTTGCCCGCGAACGCGGTTTTGTTCAACTGTTCGGCAAACTCAACCTGCGGCTCGGTGTGAAACGTGTTACCGACGTGCCACAGCTTGGCCGCCTGGGCGGTTGCGGCGGCGATCAGGTCGGGGTGGCAATGCCCCAAAACACCCCCGCCGAAGCCGGCAAACAGGTCGATATACTCTTTTCCGTCGGCATCCCACAGGCGCGAGCCTTCGCCGCGCGACATCACAATAGGCAAGCGTGCGTAATTGCCGATAAGGACATTGGCGGCTCGATCGAGAATAGAGGAAGACTCAGACATCTTTTGCAACCTTTGTTTACAATAACCTCGTCCAGCATGAATTGGTGATTGATGAGTGGTCATTGACCGAACGCCTGCCATCAATCACCACTGATCAATCACCAACTCCGAGTCGGAAAGAATAACAAATTCGCGTAGAATAAAAACGAGGAATCACCATGAGCAAAAACATCCGTTGGGGAATCCTGGGAACCGGCAATATCGCCAAGCAGTTCGCCCGAGGCGTGGCCACCAGCAAGCGCGGTCAGGTGGTGGCCGTCGGATCACGATCGGAAGTCACCGCAAAAGCTTACGCGGACGAGTTCAAGGTGCCCCAGGCATACGGCAGTTACGGCGAACTGATCGAAGACACCAGCACCGATGCCGTCTATGTGTCGCTTCCCAATTCCATGCACTTCGAATGGACGCTGGAAGCGATCGCGGCCGGTAAACATGTGCTGTGCGAAAAGCCGATCGCGTCGAACGCGGTGCAGACCGAGGAACTATTCGACGCTGCCCAGCGCAAGGGCGTCAAGTTGGTGGAAGCGTTCATGTACCGCTCACACCCGGTTTACCGGGAAATCCAGAACAAGATCCGCGAAGGAGCGATCGGCCAGCTGAAAATGATCCGCAGCAGCTTCTGTTATCGCACGACCAAAGTCGCCGGGAACATTCGCTTCGACGCCAGCTTGTTCGGTGGCGCGTTGATGGACATCGGCTGCTACTGCATCAACCTCTCCCGATTCATTGCCGGGCAGGAACCTAAGACAATGAGCGTCGTCGCCAACCTTCACTTCGGCGGTGTCGATGAAGCCGCGTGCGGCGTGATGCAGTTCCCCAGCGGCGTGATGGCGAGTTTCACCTGCGGTATGAATCTGCAGGCCGACAACACCGCGACCATTAGCGGCAGCGATGGTTACATCGAAATCCCGGTCCCGTGGAAGCCGCCTGCCGAAGGCGCGACCTACGTGCTCGGCAGGTCTACTCCGCCGAAGATGGACTCGAAGGACGCAAAAAATGCCTCCGCCCCGCCACGCCAGACGTTCACCGTAGGTTCCGGGGTCGATCTCTACGGCCAGGAAGCCGACGACTTCGCCGCCGCCGTGCTGGATGGCGCGCCCGTCGTCATCACACGGGCCGATTCGCTGGGCAACATGCGTGTGCTGGATGAACTCCGCCAGCAGGTTGGCGTGCCGACAACGGATGAATCACGCGTGCAGGAGCAAGCGTAAGGAAATGCTGAATTCTGAATGTTGAATTCTGAAAAAAGACCTTTCGGAATTCAGCATTCAGAATTCAGCATTCGAAAGCAAATGCAAATCCTTCAAGCCACTGGTGGGATCGCTCAAACCAATTGTTTTGCCGTCGCCGATGAGTCTACGGGCGACGCGGTGTTGTTCGATGCGCCCGATCACACCGTCACGCCGATCCTGGATGAAATCGCAAAGCGAAAGTGGAATTTGATAGGACTATGGCTTACCCACGGGCATTTCGATCACACCGCCGACCATAAAGTCGTCACCGATCGATTCCCCCACGCCAAGTTGTTCATCCACAAGCTCGACGAGCCAAAATTGCAGAACCCACGCAGCAGGATGTTTACACTACCGTTCGTTATCCCACCACGGTCGGCAGACGCTTATGTGGAGGACGGGCAGAAATTGGCCATCGGGAATTTGCAGGTCGAAGTCATTTTCACGCCCGGACACGCACCCGGACATGTGATGTACCATCTGCCGACCGAGAAAATCCTCATCGGCGGAGACTTGATCATCGGTGGTTCGGTCGGACGGACGGATTTCCCCGATTCCAATCACGCTCAGCTCGAAGCGTCAATCCGCCGGGTGATGAACCTGCCGCTCGATACCACATTGCTGCCCGGCCATGGCGATACCAGCACGCTGCGAGAGGAACTGGAGAGCAATCCGTACGTTCGCGCAGTAATAGAGAATGAGGCGAGCTAAGAAACGAGCGATCGTTCCCTCGACCTACCCAAACCGGCGCGATGAAAAAAGCCGCCCGATCGGAATCGGGCGGCTTTGGTTTACAAGTTGATCAGTAAGTCGCGGTTGCGATTACTTGGCCTTGTGGGCCATCAGGGTGATCGTGACGGTGGCGTTGGCACCTTCCTTCACGCTGACGGTCGCCCTGCCGTGGCCGGCTGGGTCTTTGGCGGAACCGGCTTCGGCAACGTAGTCACCGACGGGAACGTTGGGCATGCTGAACGCGCCATCAGCGCCGGTGGTCGCGGTCGCGACGGCCGGAACGGCTTCGGCGCCTTTGGCTCCCTTGTCGCCCTTCTTCTTGCCCAACACGCGATCGCCGATCTCGAGCTTTGCCTTGCCCTTGGCAGCAACGGCTACATGAAGGTTGACAGTGATATTGGCGACGGGCTTGCCGTCCTTATCAACAACCGTTCCGCTGACCGAACCGGCCGCAGCCTTGGGGGCATCTTCGGCCCGCAGAGGCGAACCAGAGAAACAAACCATCAAAGCCAACGCCACAAGAGCCGACATCCACTTCATCGATTGACGCATTGCAAACTCCATAAAAAAGGGTTGTTTAATTCTCACTCCATGTGCATTACGCTTGACCATATATTTTGTTGCATCGATATTCGTTTTTTTTCGTAAACGGAACCGGTCAAAAGAGTTACCTGAATTCTTTGAGAAAGCATGACTTAGTTGATGAGAAACGGAGGAAATTCTGGAAGGAGATCACGCACGATCCAACAAAAACTATCGCCTGATAGCTGGTTGCGTGCTTTCCTGAGAATCAGATGAAGCGGCGAGGATATCCCGCCACACATCAGCGAGGTCGGCAGTAACCTGAACCGCCGCGCTGCCGTCTGCTTGATAATCAAGCCTCGTCAGTTTTGCCCGCCGAACCGTGCGGTCAATCGCCTGCTTTAATCCGGAATCATTCGCCGTCAGAGTTCCGACGGTAACATCCTTGGAAATCGGCAACTGATCGACCTGTTCCCGCAACGCCGCCAGTGCTTTCTCCTCGGCCGCCCGGGCGGAGCGGAGCTTGGAAAACATCGGACCATTCTGCCCCTCAGCGCGAAGGAATTCGCTAGCCCATTTAGGTGCGACGGCGGGCACGGCAATCTGGAGCGGCTGCGTGGACGGAGCGGCCAACCCCGAAACCGGCTCTCCTTGATTGGAACTCGTCCCAACCGCGCTGAACGCCCGGCGATCCCAACCCCCCAGCGCGTTCCTGAGCGCGGCCGACTGGATCGGTGATCGATCACCCGCACCATCCGAAATCTTCACCAGCGTGTTGGCGACCTTCTGCCCGTCGATCTCAAGACGAACCTGACAGGTGCTTTCGTCAATCCACCGAGGCCCGCCGATCTGATCGGCCTCTTGAAGGGTTGCACGCATCGCGTCGGTGCCCTGCGTTTGCCGGAGCAGATCACGCACCGCAAGATTCCCCGAGATCGGCTGCCGCGATACGTCGGCCATCAATGCGTTCACCGCGTTATTGGTGGCGGCCTGAATCCTGGCCGACTTCGTATCCGCAGATTTAACGTCTGAAGGCTTAGCCCCTTCACCCGGGCGCGGCATCACCTGCGCAGACACCACCGCCGGACCGACCAATATCAGGAGGATCAACCATGCTCGTTTCATCATATTCTCGACCTATCAGACAGATCGGATGGCGAACCGTTAGCCCTGCAAAAACGGTGTTCCATTAACGCTAAACCCATTATATGGCACAAGTTATCCAAGAAACAGCCGCGAAGATCAAACCCTGCCCCTGACAAGTCATACCCAATGATGCCCAGTCGTCGGAGTTTTGAATGATAGGCAATGGATCGATGGAGTATCGCGCCAACGTTAAATCAGCGGCTTTGTATCTATATTGAATGCTTGAGTTAAAGCTTTGAACGGATGAAAGGAACGGATGAAATTCGTAACTCTGCTCGGATGCGTGGCGGTTTTGTTGACCATCGGCGCGCGGCATGCATCGGCGGACGTCGCAAAACCAACGATCCAGCACGTGTTCATCGCACAATACCACGTTCAGACGCCGGGAGACGAACTGTTCAAACTCGTTGGAAACGTCAATGCGGTCATCGTAGTACATGTGAACGGCGAAAAAGGAACCCCGTCGCCAAACGTGTTCGCGACACTCAAACACAACGATAAGACGAAGGAACTGACACTAAAGGGCCCACCCCAATTACCCGCGCCGGCGAACGCGAATCCAAAACTCGTCGAGCAGAGTTACGACGACAGCTTCACCGCCGTTATTCCGAAGGAATGGGTGATCCCGGGGCTGAAGCTTTCCGTGCAGATCAAGAGCCCGGGAAACGCCGCAGACGCATCCGTGCTGGACCAGAAAGTGTTTGACACGCTCGCCGTTGGAGCGCCGACCCAGTTGACCTTGACGATGTTCGACGTTCATTACTTCGGAAAAGACAAGGAAGGCAACTACCCGGCGGGCTGGGTTGAAGGATTGGCTGCACGGTTACCCGTGGCGGAACTTCAAGTGCGTCGCGTGCGCGGCATCATGTTCGACACACTTGTCCAAATGCCCCGAGGCGAAAGCCCCGCGGTGCGCTCCTCCAGTCCCGAACAGTATAAAGAGAAAGCAGGCCTTGCCTGGGATGGCGAACAGGCCATTGCTTTGCGATGGATTCACGCCCTCAAGTCTGCTGCTGGAGCGAACAAGACCAAGCGACCCTACTATTTGAGCATCTACGGCGTCAACGCCGGTGGACAAGGATGGGGATTCACGGCGGTCGGAAACGGAACCGGTCCGGGCTATCTTCTGCACGAAAACGGACATGCCCTCGGATCTTTGCCAGATCTGTTTGGAAAAGGATTGAACAAATACCCGTACATCGGCCCGATGAAGGATTTCCCCGCGCCGGCCGACCGCGAGGGCAAACCCCATGTCGGACCCACATGGGGTTTCGATCCTGTCACTAAAGAATTCATTCCTGTAGTGCAAAACGGCGCACACCGACTCGATCCTATGGGCGGCGGCGGACTCAACCGCGACGGCGGGCCGGGCGGGATGTATCGATTCTTTTCCGATTTCCACTTCAGCCTCGTCCGTAAACAGCTCGAAGACTCGCAATTACGCTGGGACAAACAGACCGGCGAATACAGGGCATGGGATCAATCAACCGGTTCATACTCACGAGTCATCGGCAAATCTGGCGCCGAGGGTTTTCCGGTCGAAGAAGATATTGATGTCATCAGCCTTCTGTTCAGCGCCAGCCTGGTGACTCCCGAGGCGAACATCGTTTATCCACCGATCGGTCCGTATAAGGGCAGCCGCATCGCCTCATTTGATGCCACGTCCCCGGAGTCTCGTGATGAGGCAAAACAAGCCGGCTACGACGACGCGAATTGCCACTACAGCGTCCGCGTAACTCAGGGCGAGAAGGTAAAAGTCTACCCGATCAAGGACGGCCTGGATCCAAAGCTGCTCCCAACCAATCCGTCGAGCTTTGCGGTGTTCGCAATCAACCTCCCCGCGCGTGACGGCCAGGTGACAAAGGTTGAACTGCTTGATACCCCCAACGTGATCGGGAAGGGAATTGGTGCAGCCCCCAAAGTGCTGGATATCTGGTCCGGCCACTATCAAACCAAGACTGTCAACTCGACGTGTCCCGATACGACGATCCTGCCGGAATAAGTAAACCCAAAGAAGCCCCCCTTTTGACGCCGCCGAGCCATTCGGATATTCTCTGCCCCACTCCCCGGAGAGGTGGCGGAGCGGCTGAACGCGCCGGTTTCGAAAACCGGTTAACCGCAAGGTTACGGGAGTTCGAATCTCCCCCTCTCCGTTCTGGCGACGGCATTTAAATCCGTTGTCGTACTAAAATCTGTACTTTATTCACTCTTTAGCTTAGGCTATGGCTTATGGTAAAGAGCACTTCCAATCGTGGCCGCCCCACGGCGGTTTATCGTCCAAAACTTGGCGGCGATCCCATTGTTGGGCTGATGCGGCTCAAAGATGGCCGCTGGCGCGCTAGTGGGCAGCAGAAATACACTTTCACTGAGCCAGACGAGAAACTCGCCATCGCCCACTTCGAAGAGTGGAAAGCGCGTCAGCAGGGTAAGACGATATCAATCCCGGTCGCGGCAGCTCCAATACATAACCGAGATGAAATCCGCAAAGCGATTTTGCAGTCCTCTCCCGCTTTGGCGCGCCAGTCGTTTCCCAATGGACGTTCTGGAATGTTCTCACCCCCGGGATTAGCAGAGGAAACGTCGCTTTCGGCTCTACCGCCACCGCCTGGAATAGTGCGGCGGGCAACGTCAGAGGCTCCAGCACATCCACCGAACGGTCATTCTCTCACCGTCAAACCACACCCCATCCGGATGGAGTTAATCGACAATCGTCTCGAGTTCTATAACTCGCTGACCCAGGAATCGGCTTTTTTCGCGTGGTTGCGGCGTCTCATCCTCGAAAAACGACACTGGGTAGCCCAGCAAACCGGCATTGCGTCACTAACTCGTCTTCCGGAACTGCCCGAGCTGGAGAAAATTCCGACCTTGGCAGGTCTGGGCGACATTTGGGAAGAACACTTCCGTTCTAGCCCCGAGCAGAAGCGAAAATGCCGGGCTGCTTTTGAGGATTTCACGCGAACCACCAGCGTGGCCTCGATCGACGACATCAAACCGGACGTCGTAGTGAAGTACCGGGACGTGGTCTATGGACGGAATTTGTCGGGAAAGACGCAGAGTAACCTGTTTACGCGCATTCGTCGCTATCTGGCCTTTTTCCGGGAACGCGCGGTAGCGATGGAGGCCATTAGTCGTTCGCTGGGTTACCTGGCGTTGTTGACCCCCAACGAATCCACAGTAAGTCTCGATCCCCGACCGATCGAACCTGCAGAATGGCAGAAGCTACTTGCAGTTGCCCGTGGGGATGGCCAGGCGATGGTTCTCCTGATGTTGAATTGCGCGATGTATTTGCAGGAAGTCATTAAGCTGCAGTGGTCCGATATCCACAATGGGTGCCTGGTGACTCACCGGGCTAAAACGGGGAAGTGTGTGCGGGTGGCCGTGCTGTGGAAGGAGACACTGACGGCATTAGAGAAGATCAATCGACGCGGCTCTTATCTTTTTTACAACTACGCTGGAGCCCCGTTAGGCATTAAAGGAGCGGAAAAGCGTTTTCGGGATCTACGGGATGAAGCCAAAGTTGCGGTCACGAGCTCGCAATTGCGGGACGGCGCCTACACGGCTGCAGTCGAAGCGAATGTCACGGCGAGCCTCTGTCAGTTACTTGTAGGGCATCGCAGTGGAATTGCAGACCATTATGTGAAGCGAAAGCCTGAAATGGTCGCGCCGGCATGTGAAGCGATCCATCGCGCTTATTTTGGCGGATGATTGCACGGTTGAGCAGATGATTCCAAGACGATGCCGTCCCCGAGACGGTACTGCCCACCCACCCGGATGGGATGCTATGTCTTTTTCTTGCCTTGTCGACGTTTGATTCGATTCAGCTGTTCAGCCAGGGCGGCCTCCACTGTGGCCTCCACCTCTTGATTCACCTCGGCGTCGAAGATCCGTTTCATAAACGCACCTTGTGTCTCAGGATCCGCCTCCAGAAACATCAATAATGCGGCTGAGAACGCTACGCCAGTTTTCCCGTAGTAGCGATCGGTGGCCTCCCGGAATTGATCGACCAATACGGGTGAGACACGGAAACTGAGCGTTTTCTTTTCTGGCATATGAGGGCGTTATCGAGGGAATAGCCCATGTTACATCGGCAGTTTTTCACAAAATGTACACATTAAGTTGACAACGCAAACTTAGAATTGATATTATCGGACCAGTCATAACTAACGGACAGAGGTGAATCATGGGACCTGTAGGATTTGTGAATGCCTTTCATATCGCCAAGGCTAAGGGGATCGTCGGAGCGCTTCGGCCTGCGTGTGCGCTGCAGCGGTTGAGGATCGTTGAGCCGGCGCTCGCGGCCGCCGTCCACAAGGGACAGGATGCAGTGCATCTCTTTTTTAAAGAGGCCTCGATTCCTTGCCACATATGGACCGACTACTCGCAACGCCATCTGGCGGAGGTGCTAACTCTCATCGAAGCGGTGCGGCACGCGAACTACGCGGCTTGGGAAGGGACCGAGGTCGGCGTCCGCCTCTCGATCGCAGACCCCGCACTTGCAGATCTTGATGTGCTCGCAGAGTTCAAATCTCACTACAAAAACTATGGATCCGAAACTCAGGTCTTGACCGGAGCTAGCAATGAGTAGCGAAGCAACGAACTCAATACGTCAGGCCGAACGCGCTGGGTTCTACCTCGGTGCGACGGCGGTCATGGCCAAACTGCAGCGTCGTCGCGTCCTTGAAATCTTCCCTTGTCCGGCTGAAAGGTGGCCCGGCCAAGTGGTTTTCGCTCGCGACTTGCTGAGCCCATGGGACAAGCGACGCGGGAAGTTAGGACAATTGGCAGAGCAGAATCGAGTTGAAGAAGCTGTACTAGTCCACATCTCCGGCGCTGTCGCAGTGGACCTCCTCGACAATGGACCATCGATCTTCGAACACGATCCGTCGGTCCAGCAGGCGCACCACCTTTTGATCGACATGGATTGGCTCAAGTCTGAGGCCAAGGCACACTTGCAGTGGTTGCGGCATCGGGCAACCAAATTGCTCGCCCATCCAATGACGTGGAGGTCCGTTGTGGCCCTGGCAGAAGCTTCCATGAGCCAGCACCGACTTGGCGAGAAGCAAATTCGCAGTGCGATCGACACGGCCAAGCAGCGCAAACGAGTCGGTGGCAAGGAGCACTTTGTCTTGATCAATTCCGATTCCTCACTACCGGATTTGGACACGGTGCCGGCGAAAAAGGACAAGATTTGCAAACCCTTACCTCCGGTTCAAAACCGTAAAACGCACGACGGTATCGTCACGGAAGAAGTTGTGAGGAAGGTGCGCGCCGAAATGCGAGATCCGGCCTCGCTACAACACATTGTCACGCGACTGCGACAGGTGGAACCGTACCTATGGGCCGCCATCGAAAACGAAATGAAGCATTTCTCACCGCTTGCTGAAACAGCCGGGATCAACCCGCTTGAACTCGTCGCACCTGCTGTTCTACGGTGCGGACTGCTCGTCGCTGAATTGCTCAACCAGGGACATTCAGCGCTCTGGGAGACCGCTGAAACGATCTGAAGCAATCGAGGTAACACTCTAAGGATCTATCGCGAACTCAAAAGAATGGGCGAATGGAGAGGACGGTTATCAGGATGCAAGGTAATTTCAGCGACATTGACCAAACCGGTACCATTCATGAGCCTGAGAATGTCGCCCCTCCTTCAGATGGCGGCATTGCTCGGACAGAAGGGCCAGCAGAACAGGAATCCCCAAACTGCTCGGCTCCAGAGTACTTCCATGTGCGTGACGAGGCGTCGGCCGAGTGGGTAGTGCGGAGAATAAATGAAGCTCGCGCGAATGTGCATCGCGTCGAACAATGGGCAGCGACCGAGATCCGGCAGGCACGTGAGCAGGAACGATGCTTTCTTGGCCGCTATGGCGCTCAACTTGAGAATTGGCTACGAAACGAATTGGAGCGTCGCGACCTTCGGCGCAGGTCCCTTGCGTTGCCCTCTGGGACGATAGGTCTTCGGCGACTACCACCCAGGCTCGTTATTGAAAACGAATCCGCCGCCTTGGATTGGGCGCGGCGGCATCTGAGACTAGCTCTCAGAATAACCATCTCCGCAGCGGGTGCGGACGGCGAGGACCTCGCGAGATGGAGTCGCGAGAATTGCAGGGGGAGTCGCATCACCGAACGATTGGCACTGGAAGATTTGAACGAATATGTGGGAAGTACCGGCGAACTTCCGAACGGGGTTGAACTTCGATCCGGAGAGGAACGATTCTATGTCGGTTAGTCCGTTGAACCTAATCCGTCTCTGGTGGTCCATGACCTTGTGGCAGAGTCAGAACGATGCCGGCCCGGGAGGGCTTTGACACCGAGATTCAGTCGCAGTCCGTCGAAACCCTAGGGGCTGGTGCTGATGCGCGCTGGCACCAAAACAGGGCTGAGTCTTCTGAAAAGGGGCAATTACTAACAGCACCATCTCCTCTTTCGTCACCAACCCAGGCAGAACAAAGTCGGGCGCAAGGGCCAATTCCCCGGGTCGGAATATGCATGTAAAGCAGTAAACACCTTATCTAGTGAACGAACGCCTAACCCCACAGCATATGGTGTAGCAGCCTATCGCTAATACCAAAGCTCGAAGACTCTTAGGAATCAGTGAGGCGGTCATCGCCTTCCAGCCTGTTGCAAATTGTTACATCAAGTCCTGGTCCGTTGCTGACCGAGAAACGCGGTTGCTGAAGCTCGGCGGATCAGCTCAGAATCGGGATTTTCAAACATCGCTTGCCGTGTAATTCGCGGTCAGGGGCCACCGGCAATTCTCATTCAGCGAATGTGTCATAAACTGCCGCTTGCCAGAATAACCACAGACCTGCGTAAAGCAGCAGCCCGATGATCCCAGTTATCAGCCCGGTGACAGCCATACCGCCTCCGGCCACTTCCCCACGACGCACTTTGCCCAAGGCCACGATCCCTAGCACTATGCCTAACACGTTGGGCAAGCCCGCCAAGAGCCAGGCGCAAGGAAGAAACAACATCACGAGCCCCCCGACGCCACATAGCAACGCGCTAAGGCATATGCCACTATTGGTGGTGACAGGCAGGCTGGGCGGCGAAAAGCCGCCAGCATAGGGAACAGGAACTGAATGCGCTGGGTGTCCGCAGGATGGGCAGAATTTCGCCTGGACGGAAATCTTCCGTCCACACTCGATGCAATCTGTTAGGGCCACTGGGTCCTCCACAACGGGGGCTGCCGAGACTACGCCGAACAAGAGTTGAATTCGGCCTTAGCCCACCGGGAAATCGGGGCCACCGATCATTCGTCGCGATCTTCAGAGCCGAACCACCATATCTTCGCCGGGTCAATTTCACGCGGCAGATCAGCGGATTGCCCCGCACGTCGACATTGGTCTTGGTAGGCGGCTGCACCTGCCTTCCATGCACGGAAAGCTGCTCGACGTTTGGTGTTTAGTGCTTTGCAGTCAGGCCGCCTCTCCACGGCCTCCTTCTCGGCCTTTGCCAAAGCTGATCCAGCATCAAGCAATGCTTGTCTTGCAGCTTCCTTCTCAGCTTGAGTTGTTCTGCTCCCAGTCTTCCACGCCTCCTGATAGGCGTCATCCTTTGCCTTCTGATCTGCAAAAAGCGATGCACGTTCGGCAGACGCAGTCCACTTAAGGCGGTAGTCAGAGCACAGGGCCGAATACTGACCGTTGATCTTGTTGTATTCATCAGCAGCATTTCCCAGTTGTGTCAGCGCTGATGCAGCAATTCCATTATCACGCACTGCTTTCTCGGGCCCGTCTGGTTTGCCAGCCTTTCGGTTGGCCGACCAAGTTCTGTATTCTGGTGAAGCGACAAAGGCTACAAAGGCCGTATCTGCTCTGAGATCAGGAAGCGATTGGCCTAGATCCTCCAGAATTGTCAAACTACCCGCGACCTCCCTGTAATTTTTCTCATCCAGCGCGATCTGCAGCAAAACCCAGTTCGGTGCAATTAGCGTCGGTTCCTTCGCCACGGCCTGTTGGGCAAGGAGGCGTGCCTGCGACATGTTGCTAATTCCGGCATAGGCCACCGACTTGAGACCGACCAGGTAGGGGTCTGCACCTACAGCTTGTTCTAATGTGAACAGGGCATCCAGCATTTTCGCGTAATCTTTGCTTCGAACATGCCTCTGAAAAGTGACGTAGCTGAGGCTGGGATCGCCGGGGAACAGCTTCTGATGGCGCTGCACGGCGGCATTGAAGACCGCGTCTCCCAGTAATGCCGTTCCTTTGACGTTCAACAAACTGAGAAAACGGTCATTCTGCAGCGACGGCGGCAATTGCCTGACGAGATTCGGTATCTCCGCCAACTGCTTGGGGTCATTCTTCTGGTAGATTTCGCCAAGCAAGGCTGCATTATTGAGGATCTCAATGTCGGCCAACTTGAGGCTATGCAAAGCGACTGGGTCGCTGCTGATCACCAACGGCAGCGCGATGGTTCGGATCATTCGACTCCATTCACCACCGCTGCTCAGTTCAAACAGATCTACAATTCGCACATCACCAGCGGCGTTCGGCGCGAGATTAAGCCGTAGGTAATAGACATCGTCACTCTTGAGCAGACATCGGACCATTGCCAAGTGCTCGCCCGATTCTTTTCGAGTCCACAACACCTTGCATGGTCGACTCTTGACCACTTGGTCACTCAGATCACCTGTTTGCTTCACGAATTCGTTTACGAAGTCCTGCACCTTCGGCATCAACTCATCGGAAATCACGATTCCCGCTACGGCTCGTCGTGCCAATCCCTCCGAATCGAGATTCCGGGTCAGGAATGTCATGTCGCCTTTGGCGGTTGCCTGTTCAAACTCCCTGCTCCAAATCTCGCACTTGGCATCGGTGAGCGGGGAGGAAGCACTAGGAATTGTCGACGGACTTGCGATTTCCGCCGAGGGCACCCTGACGTTGGCCCGGTATGAAATGTTGGATTCCGGTGTAGGCCGCACCGTCCCGCCAACGCCTCGAGGCTGTTCGGGCGCTATCGTGATTTCCGATGTCGCCGAAGCAGCACTGCCCGATAGAAACAACTTCGCCACTTCAGCCTGATGGTACTTCATTGCCGATTGAAGAGGTGTATGCCCACTCTTGTCCTGAGTATTCACGCTGGCACCGCGTTGCAGTAGTAGTTGGACCGTCTCCATATCACCCCTTTGCGCAGCCAAATGGAGAGCGGTTCGCTTCTCGCCGTCCACGGCCTGGATGTCGGCCGATTTATCGAGCAGAAATTGGACCAGCGCCGCCTTCCCATTGTTGCACGCGACGAGGAGCGGCGTACCTTGGTAGCTCCCTGCGCCCGCATTCACATTGGCGCCGCTTTTGATCAGCATTTGGGCAATCTGTCGGTAGCCTTTCTCTGCCGCAATGTGAAGCGGCGACGATACTCCATCCTTCGTATTAGCTCCTCTGGCCAGCAACAATTCGACGACCTCGGCGTGATTAGCGTCCACCGCTAAATGCAACGGTGTTCTGCTCGCACTACCGCCATTGATGTCAGCACCATTATCCAGCAATCGCTTTGCAGCATCGACCCACCCACCTGCCGCCGCCGCATCCAATGGGGTAAAACCATAGCTGTTTTTCTCGTTTACAATATCCTTCTTTCCCAAAAAGAGATTGGCATCAACTTCCACGAGGTTCCCTTCGGTTGCCGCCTTCTGCAACGGCATTCGGGGATGCGCAGGCAACGAGAGTGCGGCGATCAGCCCAACGAGCCCAATCGCAGCCAAGGATGTAAATACGATGTTGGCGAGACTGAAGAGCTTGAACTGATATCGGATATTGGCGCGAGGTCGGAGTTTGGCGAAGATCAACCCGATCACGATCCAAATCACCAACCCAAATATTGACTGCAACCAGTACGTTAGGGATCTGGCTTGCCCTTCGTCGTATATGTCTTGACCAAACGCACTTGCGAGCCCAGCTACATAGATCGCCATGATGCCAAATATCAGCCACCGTAGTGTTAACTGAGCGGCTCGGGAGCCGCTGTTTGCAGCAAAGCCTCTCCCCACGAAGGCCAACCGACCACCCACGATGACCGTTACGAGGAATGCAGCGCCGCCTGCCAAATCGTTGCAAAATGCGCTAAGTAGAACGAAGAACAGCCAAGGAAATCCCAGCAGCAGTATTCCAGGAATACCCACCAGCAGGCCAAGAGTTGATTCCGAAAAGCCAAGTACACTTCCACAACGAGTGCTGCAGGTCCGGCAAAGAACACGGCCATCCCTGTAGATATGCAAGAAGTGCTGAGCAAACTGCCCGCCGCATTTTTCACAGAAGAGCAGTTCGGATTGATCACGAGCGGACGGCGCGCCATGGGCGGCCGTTGCGTCGTCTCCCTCCGATCGTTCAGTAAGGCGTTTCACGCAAGACTCGCAATAGTAGTGACCTTGCTTGTCCTTGGTCCGCTTCTGGTTTGAAACGTCGCGCCCACACTTCGCGCAGATCTTACTGAGTGGAACATGTGCCGGTACCTTAGATGACATGGTACTACCTCCCCAATCTGGACCGAACCCCGCGATGACAAGACGTGTGCCAAATAAAACGGGGTCCGCGATCCGACGGATTACGCCGAGGCATCAGGCGTGCGACCGCCCGGACCCACGGTTTCATCCGCCGGGCAGCGCACCCCGTAAAGGGGCCGCGCCCGGCAGAATCGTCCGGAGGTCCAAAACCCGGCCGTCTGGCCGGGGTCGCACTTTGATGCCTCTGACAATTCGCTTGGCGAAGCGAATCGACTTAATTTGTCGGCGTTACTCTACAGCGCCCGCCAATCGACTGCCAACAAAATCGCCACCCGACAGCCGACAGTCGCGTTGCCCAGAAGATGAACTTGGCCCGCATGTGAATCGTGAGTTGCCAACTCTCGCGCTTTGTCTCAGCCAGCCATTGCCAGTCTGCCCCATAGGACAATCTGTCCACATCAAATCGAACACGGTGCGCCAGTGGAAGACGTCTCTGGATCGAGCCGGTCAGGATGTTTGGTTCGACCTATATGCGTCCTTCGGCGCGTACCGATGAGTGATTCTTGTGAAGGGATAAATGACCGATTTGACGAAGATTAAAGTGCCTGCCACCGGCCTGGCAGATGCGGGAGACTAAGGCTCCGCCGGACAGTCATGGTGGTCAGTCAGTTGGGCGCGCTCCTCACTCTCCCGAGTCAAGATATGTCTTTCATCGAAAGAGCACATGTTCTAGGGGTAACTTTTCGGATTTAGACTAGGGCTTGGGGTCCGCGATGACCCAAGACCCGTTCGACTCCACTCTTGCGGCCGACGGTCGCGTTTGTGCATGTTACAGAATGTAACAGCGAATCTCGCATAGTGACTGACCGAGGAAACCAGTTCAGTCGAAATAGGTCGAAGAGGCGATTTGCTCCTTCGCGGCAATGGGGACAAACGCGAAGTTGCATGCAACATCAAACTATGAATCGCCTGACCAACCCCAGACGAGCGGCGTGTTCTTGCACGCAAGCGAAACGTGGTGTCACCTGATCGACATGTTACAAAAAATAACATGTTACAAAATGTAACATGTTCACTGGCGCACGTTCAGAGGCGCGACTAAGCCAACAATGATCGCTTCGTCGCTTTTGCTGCCGCAACTGCCGATCTGGAGCGACCATCCCAAAGCCGTGCTACATTCCATGGGAAACCGTCTCACCGACTCGAGTCGTTCTACGGGCTAATGAACTCGAGTGGCCCGAGCCGACATAGGAAGTAAGGCACCTGCGCGATGCCGGATCTCGTGCGCTCATAGACATCCAAGTCGGCGCCACGCACGACGCCGAAGAACCGAACCCCGGTCGACGCAGGCGGCCGGGGTTCTATGTTTACATCGTCGTCCATTATGTCTCCGTCCGCTCGCCCGATGGAAGTGTTACTGCCAGCGAATCAGGAGCGGTCGCGCCCAGCACCGCCGCTCACAAGCTCTCGTGGCTGCCGGAGAAAGTGCGACCGATGGAAACGTAAGCTCTTCAAAGTCCAAGTCCGCCGCCTAGATGCCGAGCCTGAGCGCTTGCGGCCATGGGCGAAATACAAGTGGTTCCGACACAGTGATATTTTCCGACGCGATGGCTGGGATTGCCAAATCTGTGGTAAGCCAGTCAGACGCGACGTAAAGCACCCGCACCCACATAGCGCCTCAATCGACCATATCAAGCCGGTGGCGCTTGGTGGGGATCACACGCCAGAGAACGTTCGATGTGCCCATCTAGGTTGCAATCAGCGGCGGCGCCGGACCGACAGTGCTGCTGCACAGGTGAACGGATGCGTGAAAACGCGACTACACATAGACGGAAAGAGCCTTGCTAGGGCTCTTGAACTCGTATCCAGCCTTATTCCCAACTCGGAGTTGCGCGCTGCCAACGACGCCAACCGCGCCAAACTTCACTGGCGGGAGGTGGACCGATATACTCTGGCGATCCACCTCTGCACCGATACACTGAATTCACTCACTGAAGACGCCACGACCGGCCTCGAAGAATCACCGGTTGAGGGAATCATGGGCATGCTGAAGCATCTGGAGTTTGGTCGACAAGCCTATGGAACTGTAGTACGGGTAGCCCGGGAACTGCTCGTAGGGGCGCATCTGCTGTATTGCACGGACGCATCCTACGAGCGTGGCGACGGAAATTATCAAGGACCAACGGGTCAATGCCGCAAGTGGATACCGGTCGGCCAAGCGTGGTCTCTGCCATTCATCTCAGACATCGAAGATCGGCAACTTTCTCCAGCCCAGCGAGCGAGCCGCGAAGCTTTCCTCTTGCAGGTGCAGAGGCACGCCGAACAAGATCAACAAATCCAGAGCTCCCGGGCTTTCGAGGGGCTTCCCCGACACTCCCCTTATTATGATCACTGTGCCGATGGCTTACACACTGAGTGGAACTGGGAGGGTATGGCAGAGGATGAAATAGCTCCGGAAGAGTACGATTCCTACCAAGAAGCCATATTACTTGGCCTATGAACGTGGCAGCACTGCGCGCCTTGCCCCCCTCCTTCACGCCCAGCAATTTAATGACGCTTCGACTGGCTGAAATCCAAGCCCGCTCGACGGTTGAAGGCAGCGGAGTTAAACTACATCGCTGGAATCACCAGCTTCTTCGGGGTTATCTCACTACCGCAAAATGCTGTTGGTTCAGGAGATGAGACACGTATGCCTGCAAACCTTCCGCTTGAGCTTCGTGACGAGTTTCTAAAGCCGCACATGCGCGGTACGGCGATCGAGCTGCGCAATCGTCAAGGAACCGGCTGGACGCAGAGAGAACCGACCGAATTGCTGCGAATCAGCTATCCGACCGCCGACGTTCAACGGGCGCTCGCGGGTATCTCGACCGGGGCGCAGGGGCGGCCTCTTGTCTTTCTTGGCCAGCGAGGCCGGGGCAAATCGCACATTATGGCGTTGCTGCATCATGCCATCGAGTCGCCTGACAAAGTCGACCCGTGGGTACGGGAATGGGGATCAAAGCCCGGTTTTGAGAACCTCGCCCGAATCACCCTCCCGCGCGGATTTACGGCAATCACCGAGACGCTCTCCAACCAAGAATACAAGACACTTTGGGATCTGATCTTCGATAGACATCCGCGTGGAGAATACTATCGAGGCAAGCATGCCAATTCGGGAATACCGATTCCGAGTAAGTCACTACTTCAAGACCTATTTACTGAAAAGCCAACAGCACTGGTACTCGACGAATTTCAAACATGGTTTGACGGACTTCATGATGACGCGGGTGACACTGGATTGAAACGCCGCCAGTGGGCATTCAACTTTGTTCAGATACTCTCGGAGTTAGCGAAAGAGCGCCCAGACCTGTTGTCGCTGATTGTTTCCGTTCGAGACACTTCTACCGAAGGCTATCGCCAGATTCATCGCATCGGCCCGGTGGTTATCGACTTCAAAGGCGAGGCTGCTAAGGAAGATCGCAAACGACTGCTCCTTCATCGCCTTTTTGAAAACCGATCCCAATTCCAGACTCCCGCCATCGAGCAGATTGTCGCCACCTACGCCGACGAGCGTGTGCGCCTGCTTTACGCCGATAAGACCGACACCGAGAAACAGCGCCTTCGCCGAGATGTAGTCGATGCCTGGCCGTTTGCGCCTGATCTCCTTTCGCTGCTGGAAGATCACATCCTGATGGCAGAATCGGCGCAGGATAAACGCGACCTGATTCGCGTACTCGCCGAACTGTACCGCGCTCGCGGGGCCGACGTTCCGGTACTCACGCCATCAGATTTTGTTGTGACAAATGATGACTGCGGCGTCCTTACATTGCTCGAATCTTTCGCAACAACCGCCGATCAGGAGCGCCTGCGCGAAAAAGCGATCCGAAATCTCCAGGCTCTCCAAGCGGCCGGTGTGACGAACGAAAATGCCATCTTCGCCATCAGCGGCATCTGGATTCGCTCGATGTCGGCTTCGGGTATCCTTGGTGGAACGCGCGAGGAACTTCAACTTGATCTGACACGCAACCGTGCGGTAGATGACAACGCATTCACCGCAGAGCTTGCGACCATCGTCGAGAACTCATTCAACATCCACGAAGTCGGGACGACCGAAAAACGCTTCTGCTTCAAGCTCGAAGAGAACCCGCTTTCGAAGGTCAAAGCCAACGCGAAGAACGACAAGCTGTTTGATCCCGAAACGCCGACTGCGCCCGGCTTGTATCAAGTGATGAAGGACCAGACGTTTATGCGTCAGGTTCTCGAACATCAACTCCGTTCACCCGACTCCGTCAACGAGCCTCCCTCTCGGGTAATCGTTCTCGATCCGAATTGGGAAGCATCTCCGTGGGCAAATGCGCCTGCACAAGATCAGCCCGAGCGATGGGATAAGCCGGTTTTGCTCGTGTTGCCGGTTGCGCCTATCGATCCGGGCGCGGTGCTTGGTCCGTGGCTCGCGCGCAACGTTACCACCAAGCGCAACATGGTTCGCTTTGCGATTCCGAAAGCGAACCTGAAGCCGATCTACGACGATCCCGATCTGCGCCGAATTGCTCGGTGCGCTTTCCTTGCGAAGGCGTGGAAGGATGCCGAACCGATCTATGCCGACATTTTTCGTCGCTTTGATAAAGACCTTCGTCGCGAACTCGCAGATCGTTTTGATCGCTTCGCGTTGCTGTACAGGTGGAATTACCAGCAGCCGACGCTTTGCCAATTCCACGTTGAGCCGTGTGCAGTTGCGCCCGAAAAGATGGCCAAAGCGGTAGAAGATTCGATCCGATCCAACTTCTTCGCGCCCGAAGACTTTGAAACGTTCATCGTCGCATCCGCGCAACGCGGCGACACGATGAAGCAAGTGCTCGGACAACTCCGCGAGCCGCCCGCGAAGCCCGATGTCGATGCGATCCCGTATCTCGGCGAGCATGCCATTTACGAAGAAACGATGCGCGTCGCCTCGCGCGATCTCGTCGCGATCAACGTCAACACAACCTGGTATCGGGCCGAGCCGGGAGAAAGTTCCGATCAGGCATTTAGCCGGCTCAAGCGATCATGTTTCCGAACGGGACGGGAGCTTGAAGAAGTACAGCTTGGCCTGCCGAATCAGATAGGTGGCGGCGGAGTTTCCATTCCGCCCGTCAGGCTGGTCGGGTCTACCGTTCTATTTCCGCAACCACCAATCGCGCCGCCTATTGTTCCACCCGTCGATCCGAACCCGCCCGTCGTACAGCCGGGTGCCCCGGTTGTGCCACCCATTGTCGTTGCGCCACCTGCGCCGGTCATCCGTCAATCCAACGGCGCAAAAACCGGGCTCAATCTCCTCGGCGACATTGAGCGATGGGGAATGCCCGATCAGGAACGCCTCACAAGCGCAACGCTTACGCTGCGTGGCCTCTCGGTGAAAGAGCTACGCGAACTTTGCACCAAGCTACCGCCAAAGCTGCTCGCAGAATTGCAGATTACCTCCGCGCCTGAGCCGCAAGGGGGAACCGGAAAATGAGCAACTCCGATGCCAATGTCTCGGCTCCAACGACATGGGAATCGTTGATCTTCAGCGAGCGATCCGCGAGTGAAGTATGGGTGAACATTTTTACCAAGCTCGGCGAGGTCGCGCAATCCACGCCCAATCCTTCGCTGCTTCATCGCGAAACGATCGTGCCTGATCGCCTAATCGCTGAATCAGCATGGGACTTGTGGCAGTCATTCCCAACCACCGCGCCCAAGGCTGTTGATGCGTTGCGCGATTTCTGGTCCGCGCCGTCCAGTACGACGGGAAGCGCGGTTCTCATTCTCGATGCGTTGTCCCTGCGCGAATTGCCGCTCATTCTCGCCGCCGGGCAGAAGCGCGGCGTGAGGCCTATCACCTTCAGTGTCCGCGCATCGGAAGTACCCACCGAAACCAACCGCTTCGCCGCCGCACTCGGTTTGTCCAGCCGTTCGCGACTGTCGAACAACCAGCCGCCTCAGTCATTCATCTTCGGCGGGCAGGATGTCTACACTGACGTCTTCGACAGCCCGTTCGCCGACTGCATCGCGCGCATCCCAGTGAAGCCGCGTGTGTTTATCTGGCACGAATGGCCGGATAGCCCGCTCATCCATGACCAAGCCGAAGCAACGGACGGCGACACCATCGTCGCTGCCGAAATCAAGAAGACACTCTCATCCGACGACTTCTGGAACTTCCTGAACACGTTGCGTCAGGGCCGGCGGCTGCTCATCACGGGCGATCATGGCTATGCGTCCGCGTGCGAGTTTTCGAGTGAAATCAGGGACGAAGACAGTATCCGGCTCTTCGCGGGTACGTTCGGCGCATCCCGAGCTATCCGAGAAGACCCTGCGCAACCTTGGCCGCGCCGCGACCTGCCACCGCGTGTGCTCAAGTTCCGGGTCGGCAACGACACCTGGCTGGTCGTCACCGGCCAGCGCAAATGGAAAGTTCGCGGTGGCTTCCCGACGCTCTGTCACTATGGCCTTTCGCTACTCGAAGCTGCCGTACCCGTGATTCAGTTGCCCGCGCTATGATTGCTAACTGTGAAAGAAATGCCTTCGATGTCTGAACCATCCGCTGCAATTTCTTCGCCCGTTTCGCTCTTTGGTGATGACGCGCTCGTTCCGAAAGAGAAGAAGAAACGCACCACGTCTGCCGCCAAGGCCGCTGCGCTCGCGGAACATCTCCCGCCGAATCTCGGCAAGCCGCTCAAGGTCGTTGTTCCAGACTTTTCCGATCCGAACCGGCCCAAGACCTGTCTCGAAGTGGATTTCCCACTTGTACCGATCAACGCGTTGTCAGCCCTTGAGGGCAACGCGGGCAAGCCGATCTATCAGATGAGTAAGTGGTGGGCGCGCCGTCGATCGTGTGTGTTCCGCGCGTTGCTCCTCGCGGCCGCGATGGAAGCGCCGACACGGAAGCATCCCGACGGCCAGGCCATGCTCGGCGTGGATGGCAAGCCCATCGTCGATGAAGACGCCGCTGCGCAAGTGGTGTGGGATGCATACTACGCAAATCATCAACTCACGGGCAACTTCAAAAACCTCAAGGTTCTCGATCCCTTCATGGGCGGCGGCACCACGCTGGTTGAAGGTTCGCGGCTCGGCTTCCAGGTTGCCGGCGTCGATCTCAACCCCGTTGCTTGGTTCATCGTCAAGAACGAACTGGCCTGCACCGACCCGAAGGACGTCAAGGCCTTCTTCGACCAGATCGAAGCTGAGGTCAAACCGCAGATTCAGCCGTTCTACGTCACCGATGGCGTCGGCGGGCGTAAGGGTACTTGGTTCAAGACCGGGACTAACAAGAACGGCGAAATCACCCGCGAGAAGATGCCCGCCGATTTCGACCCGATCTCGCTACCGCACGCTGATCGCAAGCCCTACGTCTATGACGGCCCAGAAGTCATCTACACCTTCTGGGCCAAGCATGGCCCTTGCACCAAGCCCGGCTGCGGACATCGCACTCCGATTTTCCGCTCGCCCGTTGTGGCCACTAAGAAGCTCGGCGTTAAATACCTTGAGTGCACCTGCAAACAGTGCAAGACCGTCTTCCACGCTGAACTCGGCGATGCCCGCATCGCGCCTGATGCCGAGCACGTCGTGCTCGATAATGAACACCCATACACGATTGTCTCCCCATCGTTCACCAAACGCCTGCTCGAATACACTGAGGGCGCAAAAGCCGAGAAGAACAATCGCATCGGCGAGCTTGCCGGGATGGTCGAAGCCGAGGCCGGGCTGAACTGCCCGCGGTGCGGAAGTTGGTCAGGCCAGCGTCTGCGAGACGTACTGAAGATGCATCAAAACGCGCAGCGAATGAGTGACATCGACAAAAAGCATCTCGGCATCCAGCCGCCGCGCAATGGCAAGAAACCCGTCTTTTGCACGCTGTTGGTCGACCCCGACTGGCTCAAAGGCTCACCAGGCGAAATGGCAGATGGCACAGAGTTGGGCGGCTACATCGACGCCCCGATCGACCCAACCGCCGCGTGGTACCGTGAGCGGCTCAAGAATCTGCGCCTTGTCGAGGTACGCGGCAACGTCACGGGTGCAGCAACGGTTGAAGAGAACGTGGCAGAGGCACCAGTGCCCGAAGCCGCCATCGACACCGAAGATCCCGAAGCTGAAAAGACGTGGCTGCCGCCAACCATTACCCTAAAAGACGGACGAGTTATCGAAACGTCCGTTGGAACAGTGCCTGGCAAATCCGCATTTACCTGTCAGGCGTGCGGCCAAAAGACGGATGCCCGGGAAGCGGTCGTCGGGTACACCGATCGGCGACGGTTGGAGACCAGCGATCCCGCCACGCACCGGTCGTTGCCGGTGTGCGTGTACGCAATCCAGTGCTACGACCCGCAACGCGACGCTGACGGGCACCCGTATGGTGGGCGGTATTTCAAAGCACCGGATGAGAGCGACATCTGCCGGATCGTCGCTGCGGAACGCGAGTGGAATGCCCGCAAGAACGTCGATCTCGATGGTTGTTGGCCTCGCGACGAACTTCCCGTCACCTACATGACTCATCAGGCCAATTTTGCGTTACCGCTACAGGGATACACGCACTGGTGGAAGATGTTCAATCCGCGACAGCTATTAGTGCATGCGACGATGTTGGCACGAGTTGTATACGGCGATGTTGAGATCGCCGTACGGCATCAGGTGCTCGGGGCGATTCAGCAGTACCTTCGAAATCAGAATGGCTTCTGCATCTGGGACATCGGATACGATAAGCTCGCGCCCTTTTTCAGTAATTCGAACTATGCCCCGAAAAGCCGCTTCATCGAGAACAGTGTGTTTCACTCGATGGGTCGTGGTAATTGGATTAGCACCGCTGAAGGTGTAGTTGAAGGAGTGCAATGGGCAGTTACGCCGTGGGAGGTGTCGCCTCCGGACGTACGCGAGAAGACTGAAGAATCGCGACTGCAAATGACAGACGCAGTGGTACCCAGCAAAAACATCGATTGCCGATCATCATCGGACTTACATTGGAAAGAGCCATTCGACCTCGTCATTACCGACCCCCCGTTCGGTGATAACATCTTCTATTCCGATCTATCGAACTTCTTCTACGCTTGGTTACGGCTTCCGCTGCGTAAGACCTATCCAGATTTCTTCGAGCCGACCAAAACTCCCAACGCACAAGAAGCATTGAAGCCTCGCGCATTGCCGGATGCCGAAGGAAATGACTATTATTATGATCGTCTCATGCCATGCTGGGCTGAAGCGTGCCGGGTGATGAAAGACGGCGGCGTGATGGCATTCACGTTCCATCACAGCGAAGACGCACAGTGGGAAATCGTGTTGCGCAGCCTGTTTGAAGCGGGCTTTTACCTCGAAGCAACGTACCCGATCACCAGCGACGAGATGAAGGGTGCTGGCGGTCAGTTTGGCGCAAAGGGGACGGAATACGACATCATCCACGTCTGCCGCAAGCGGCTGGAGGAGTCGCGGGCGGTGTCGTGGCCGAAGATGCGGCAATGGGTGAAGGGCGAACTTGCGCGCCTGCGACCGCTGCTGGAATCATTCAAGAATCGCGGGCTTTCCGACGCCGACGTGCGTGTGATCCTGCGCGGCAAGGCACTGGAGTTCTACAGCCGTCACTACGGCAAGGTGATGGTGAGCGTGCCAGGCGGCGAAGAAGCGGTGCTGTCTATCCGCGATGCCCTGCTTGGCATCAACCAGCTTCTCGACGAAAGCAGTAGACAGCCCGGCGAACGTCCGCCGAGCATCGTGCAGCCCGTGGTGTACCAGTACCTGCGCCTCTTCGGTACAAAGCCAACCTATACGCGCGACGAGGTAAGCAAGCTGCTTCGCGGAACCACGATCCAGCAAAGCGCGTTCGAAAAGACAGGATCGACGCCATGGATCAGCGAAGCGGACAAGGTGGTTAGCCGAGTGCCGATCTACGAGCGGTTTCAGAAGATGGTCAAGCGCAGCCGGCGCGAGATGAAGACGGAATTGGATCAATCGCACTTCCTGATCGGCGCAGCGATGAAATTGCGCGACGAAAACGACACGGCGGTCAACATCGAGAAGGAGCTTGAGCGGGAGACACTGGGCCACGCGATTCGTCCAGGCGTCGATGCGTTGCTGGACTGGTATGCCAAGACGCCCGCCGGAGCCGATGAACCTGAGGTTCCAAAGGCTGCGTCGATTGCCCTACAACTGCTACGAGCCGCATTTGAAGCGAAGCGCGCACGGATGAAATTGGAAGATCCCACGCTGTTCGACGAATGGGAAGCGAGTTTTGAAACCGTGGCGTAGGCCAATGGGGAGTATCGATCATGATGAACGCTGTCAGCTTTCCCTTTTCGAAAATCATCAACATCGATCAGGGTGCGCGCGAACACTACCACGTCCCCAAGTACCAGCGAGAATACACCTGGGGTCGGCGCGAATGGGAACGGCTGCTTCAGGACATCGATGAGAACGATCAGGGCTATTTCATGGGCTCGCTGATCTGCGTTAAAAATTCAGAAATCGAAGCCCCCAATGATGAGCTGATCTACGAGGTGGTGGACGGCCAGCAACGGCTGACAACACTATCGTTGCTGATGATGGCGATCTACGGCCGGCTGGTGATACTGGATGAGGGGACAACATTCCCTGATCTTGATGATCGCGACAACTTCCGCGCCACGCTTTCCAGCTTGCGGAACAAGCTGCTCAAGAAAAAGAAAGAGTTTCGCCCGAATGAGCCAGGCGGATTCAAAGACGGCAAGGTGATGGCATTTTGTCGCGTTCAGCCCAGTTCGCAGAACCATAATCTTGACGATTATCTCTATCGGCTTGGCAAGTTGGGGCTTATCTCGCCGCGAGAGAAAGTGCCTTTCAGTGGCAACCGCCAGCTTACTCGGGCGATTCGGTACTTCGAGGAGGCAATCCCGGAATCGCCGGATGCGATGCTATCGCTGGTCGCGAAGATCAATGAGTTGAACTTCGTTCTGATCAGCGTGAACAGTCAGGCAGACGCCTTCACGCTGTTTGAGACGCTGAACAACCGTGGCGTACCGTTGTCGGCGATCGACATTATCAAGAACAAAATGCTTGCGGAGATGGAGCGCCAGGGAAAAGCGAACATCGACGAATCATACGATCTATGGCAAGAAGTGATCGCGGAAGTGCCAGATGCGTCGGATCAGGAAAGGTTCTTGCGGCACTTCTACCATGCCTTCAAGTTCGATCCAGAAGTGAAGGTGGAGGGCATTCCACGGGCGATCAAGTCAAAGATGATTTTGATTTACGAGACACTGATTAAGAATGACGCGGAAAGAATCTTTAGGAAACTGATCGCAGCCGGCCGGGTATACGGCGATCTACTGGAAGCGAATGAGAGTGCCTCGCCCGCGCTTCGGGATGCGCTGTTGGACTTGTCGCGAATTGGTGCAACGCCGGCGTATCAGATTCTGCTCTATCTCGGCGGATTGAAGCCTGCCCAGCGGATGGGCGAAGATTTCATGCTGAAGGCGGTCAATCTACTGTGTAAGTATTACGTCCGTCGCAACGTCACCGATACGCCGCCTACCCGGATACTGGATCAATCGCACATGGATTTGATTGAAGCGTGTCACGAGTCGATTACGACCGTGGGACGCTTGTCGATCGAGACCCTACAGAAAGAACTACTGAGGGGAAAGGGCGCGCCGGCAAGTTTGGAACAATTCCGCGATGCTCTGAAGGGGCCGATCTACGCAGTCAATTCGGGAATGGCACGCTATCTCCTATGCAAACTGGACGCGATGTATCACACACGCGAATACAAGCCCGATCTTTGGGCGCGGGACGAAAAGGAGAAATTCGTCTGGACGATTGAACACGTCCTACCGCAGAAGGAGCACATTTCTGACGATTGGGCGAAGATGATCGCTGACGGGGATCAGAAGCTGGCAGAGGCCATTCATGAGCGGTGCGTTGATCGCCTCGGAAACCTAACTCTGAGCGGATACAACTCGAAATTGTCGTACGCGCCGTTGTCCGCCAAGCAGACTTTGGGTAAAGACAAGAGCTTTCTCGGTCACAAAATCAATATCGGCTACCAGAATGGTCTGGCTCTAAACTCTCTTGAATTTGCTGCTTGCCCGGGCATCTATTCATTGGCGAATGTGCCGCGTTGGAATGAAGACGCGATTGACGGTCGGACTGATATCATGACCGAAATTCTGTCGGAGTTGTACCAGTTCCCTGGGGAGGACCCTTGATGCAAGAAATGACTTCAAGTACCTGGAAGCGAACAGGGAGCAGCATCGTATGGCACCCGACACTGCTGGCTGACTTGGTGCGCGAGATCGAACCGACGCCGCTGCGCACGATGATTGGCTGGCTGAAGACCGGCTTCCCGGAAGACCCGCCAGGCGGAGGGCGCGCTGTGCTGGTTGGCGGGCTACAGACGGCCATCGAAACGATGATGCAGACCAATTCGCCGGATGTAGTTGTCGATTGGCTTCGTCAGCACGCGCTGGCAACGGTGCGGGCATGGAAAAGTCATTGGCCGGCGGTTGGATTGGTATTCGTCATGGATGGACCGAGCGCGTTATTTGAATACAACGAAGGCGATGATCTGGTCTATTTCGGACGCAAAAAGGGCCGGGCGAACAAGGTAAAGCTGTCGATGGCGATTTGGAACGGCGCGGCGTCCGGTGCGGGCGCGTACGAATTGCGTGTCCCGGATACAAACGAAGTCGGCGGGTATTTCGTGAGATGGTTGTCGTAAGTATGAGCGATAGAAACGGAGCAATCTCGACCGACGGCGCGAATCTCGCGCCGGGCAGCAGCGTTTCGCATCCTGAACTCGGCGATGGCGTCATGCTGCGCGTCGAAGGCGGCGGATACGCGCGGGTCTTTTTCAAGGGACACGGCGAGCGCCAGGTTTTGCTGCATGCGCTGAACCGTCAAGCAACATGGAACGAGCAAGTCGTTGCTTCGCCTCGACCCGCGACTCCCGAAGCCGTCAAGAAGGTCTGGCTGGCGATTGAAGCTGAGCGATTGCCGTTAATCGACAGCGCGGCGACGCTAACGAGTGCGAAAGTTGATCTGCTGCCACATCAGATCGTGCTGACGTACAAAGTGGCGAACGCATCGCCGCGACGGTTCTTGGTTGCGGACTCCGTTGGCCTGGGCAAGACAATCGAGACGGCGCTGATCCTTCGCGAGTTGGCGTCGCGCGGCGAATTGAATCGCGCGTTAATGGTCGTGCCCGCCGGGCTGGTGGATAACTGGCGGCGAGAATTGAACGAAACGTTCAGCCTCGATTTCGAAGTCTTTGGCTCTGAGGGCGATGTCACCGACCGCAAGAGCAACGCCTTCCTGAAACACAATCGGCTGATCGTCAGCATCGACACACTCAAGCGCCCGGCCCGCGTGAAGCGGCTGCTGGAAGCCCCACGCTGGGATTTGATCGTTTTTGACGAGGCGCACCATTTGACCGCGTATGAGAGCGGGAAAAAGGTTCATCGCACTCAGAACTTCAAACTGGCTGAAGCGCTGCGCGAGCATAGCCGTGACATGATGCTGCTGTCGGCCACGCCACACCAAGGCAATCATTTTCGCTTCTGGATGCTGATCCGGCTACTTGATCCACGCCTATTCGAAAACGTCGGCGACATGGTGGACAACCGCCACCGTTTGAATGCGGTGGTCTTCCGACGGACCCAGGCCGACGCTTGCGATGCGCGCGGCGAGCCCCTGTTTGCGCGCCGGCAAGTCCATACCGGCGCGTTCCATCTGAACGAGCTCGAGAAGAAGTTTTACGAATCGCTCATGGGCTACCTGCGCGACGGCTACAACCTCGCGGCGATGCAGGGTGTGAAAGGCCAATCACTGGGCTTCGTGATGACGATCTTTCAGAAGATCGCCTCATCGAGTTTCGCAGCGGTGGCGTCAACGCTGCGCCGGCGATTGCTCATGCTAACGATTCACGAAGCGATCGTGTGCGACGAGAACCTTGATACTGATGGCCGTGATCGTGCGTTCACAGAAGCGCGGGCGCTGTTGCGTTCGATGTACGGCATCGGCGACGACATGATGGGCAGGGCAGAGATTGATCGATTGTTAGCCGACGGGAAGCTCTCATTATTGAAGAAACTCGGTGAGAAGGGCCTGCCCGAAGCGCTCGATTCCGAAATGATGGCCAAGGGCGAGGAAGAATCCGCTGCCGCATTAGTCGCGGTCGCGCTACCCGAAGAACGCAAACGTATCCGTGCACTGCTCGATGAACTGCCAGGTGGTACGGAGAGCAAGACGGAGGAGCTACTTCGCGGGCTGGGCGATCTCTGGCGATCGAATGCCCAAGAGAAGATCGTCATCTTCACCACCTATCTCGGCAGCGTGGATACGCTGCGAAACGCCATTGACCAGCGATTTCCTGGCAAGGGCGTGGAAGTGCTGAAAGGCGGGGATCACGGCGCAAAGTTGGCTGCGGAGAAACGATTTCGCAGGAATGATGGGCCGCGCGTTCTGATCTGCACCGCCGCCGGGCGCGAAGGCATCAACCTTCAGTTTGCGCGGGTGCTATTCAATCATGATCTGCCGTGGAATCCGATGGACATGGAGCAGAGGATTGGTCGCATCCATCGCTACGGTCAGAAAGATACTGCGCAGGTCTACAACATCGTATCAGCCGACACGATCGAGGGGCAAATCTTTCTGCTGCTTGAGCAGAAGCTGCTGGCGATTGCGCAAACGCTCGGCAAGGTTGACGAGTACGGCCAGGTGACAGAAGACCTTCGCGGGCAGGTGTTGGGACAGTTGGCCGAACGCATTTCCTACGACCAGCTTTACCAAGATGCCGTGCGCGATCCGACGCTCAAACGCACAAAACAGGAGCTTGAGGTCGCGATTACCAACGCGGACCTCGCGCGCAACGTCGTCTTCGAATTGTTCCAAGACCTCGATTCGTTCAATGTCGATGAGTATCGCAAGTTCGATGATGGCGGCGTGGGGATGAACCGGCTACTCGCATTCGTGCGAGATTGGGCGAGTTTCGCGGGCGCAGCGCTTCACGAGGTCGGTTCCGGCGTTTTCGAGTCAGTCAGCTCGGGGAATGAACGTCATCGGTTCACCACCAACCGTGAGAGCGCGAAGAACGACGACGATCTGGGACTATTGGGCTTGGAACATCCCCTCGTTCGACAAGTGCTGGCGCAGAGCCGCGATCTGCTGGCTGCCGACCGCGCGATCATCGGGCGATCGGCGCGACTGACATCCTCCCCATCTGTGATTTCAATCTGGCATGTCGAAGTGCATGGCCCGAACGGATACTTCCGACAGGCTGTAATTCCGCTCGCAATTGACTCCAGCGGCAAGCGCGTCTCTATTACCGATTCGGCCCTGAATCAGCTTCGCGAAGTTGAATCGTCCATGTCTGGCGTGATGAATGTCGATAGTCGAAAGCGTCTCGTGAATACTGTGCTTCCAGAGATGCTACGTCGCGATGTCGAACACAAAGGGTTGCTGCGTGATGATTCTTCGCTGGCATCTCGGCTAATTGGGTGGATTGAACTGGTCTGAGGGAATATTGACGTTCTTCGTTTCGAGGTCGCGAATGATTGTTTTTGCCGCCTTGCGATGTTGGCTGGGCTCCAATCCGGCTGCGAGGAGTGCGTTTCCCCAATTCCCGAATCGCCGTATAGCCGCGCAATACAATGGTGGATTCTCATCGAACATGACGGTGGCGAAAACCGGTTGGCTGTTACGGACACGATGTCGTATGGCTTCAAGAATCTCATTAGTCGCCCAATGCGTATGGGGGCGGTGGAGCGAAGGCATGACTTCGGTAGGGTCATAACTGCTGGCTCTAGGCTGGGAGGTATTGGTGGCCGAATCATCTCCATGTTGGACATGCGAGAGAGAGGCTGCTGGCTTAACTCCTGCGGCGGCCAGCGCTGCCTTCCAAGATCCGAAACGCCGTGTGCCCGCGTCAACCAATGCCCGAGGCTGCACGAGCCGACGTTCTAGAGGTTCGTTGCGCAATTCCAGCGTCAGGATGCCCTCAATTATTCTTTCCTTCGACCAGGCAGGAGAACGCCGCATTCGTTGCGGATCGATACCAGCAGCCATAACGGCTTTCGCCCATGATCCAAAATGTCGGCGAGCTGCGTGGATAAACTGGCCATATCGTTCTTCCAGTTCACGCGTACTAAGCGGCTGTTTGCGTCGCGAAAGTGACCGGATTAATGCCCGAATCCGAGAAGGAGTCCATACGCCACTGCTGCGCGCTTTGGATGCCGGTAAACCTGCGGCAACTACAGCATTCTTCCAAGATCCAAAAATCCGTGCGGCGGCCCGATACAAGAGGAATTCGATGCCTTGCTCGCCGACTGACGAGTTCAACGGTAATCCAGCCGCATCGCGACGGAGGATGTCGCGGATGATTCCCTCGCGGGTCCATTTGTTCATCGTGTCACCCTCGGGCATCGGCAATGATTGATTCGAAATGATGGACGATTGTCGGATGTCGTTGATCCAGATAGGCGCGAATCTTCACATTATTCAGCAAAGAACGTGCAAAAATCGCCAATCTCAGGAGGTCAATCGTGTACTGCTTATAGAGCCGAGAATAGAAGTCGTGCTTCTGTTCAGCGTCGGTCAGCTTTTTCAGCAGTTCACCTTTTCGCGTGGCAGTTCGGTCCCATGGCCCTGAATTCCGCGATCGTCCCTCACGCATTGGAACTGGGGTCTTCAGAATCTGAGACTTGGCAAAGGCAATGCCGTAGTCCTTATAGCAGTCCATCGCGGCGAGTATTTCCTTTTGCCGGACAGGTTTAACATGGGTGAGTTCGCGGGCACATGCCCGCGTCAGTCTGCCTTGATCGAAAGCAGCGATCGCGTCGGGGTGCAAATGCTTGAGAAGCGTTTTCTTGAGCCGATATGTAATGTTTTGGATGCCAAGTGCGGCGGCGATGGTCTGCTCATCCAATTCTTCGAGCGACTTTTCGATCATCCGATGCTCTTGAAGCGGCGACACGCGGTTGACCATCCGATTACCCGTGAACGCCTCACGCTGCTTTCCCACGATACAAGGGACGACCTCCACGCCCATCTCCAGCAGCGCCTTATACCGCTGAACGCCATCAAGAATGACATAGTCTTCACCGTCTGGATGCACGATCAACGGCTCAATCAGTCCGATCGCCTTCACGCTGGCGAGAATTCTGTCGTACTCACGACTACTGACTTTGCGTTCACGTAGTGGTCGAAGCCGCATGATTGGAATATCTATTGATTGCGAGTCGTCCATTGGCTGCATTCCATTGTTAAGATTGAAATTCAAACTGCCTTGGCCGTGGTGTAGGTGCCGGAAAGCTCCGGCCTTTGTCCCAAACCCTCGGTCTTCAGGATGGCAAGTAGTGCGGTGTCGCTCCAAAGTGAGGCCATACCGTCCAGAAGGGTAAACAATCGGCGTTCCTTCCCCTGCACTTCGCGAACGTAGGAATCCTTCGCCTGGGTCGCAGTGGCGATGTCGGTGGTCAGCGACGCGACGGTATAGCCGTTTTTGCCATCCTTGCGCTTTTTGCGATCTGTTCGTGCGTTGATGATGGAACGGGCTTTGGCGAAATTCTCGCAATTCACGATGCCTTGATCGAAAGCGTCCATAAGGACGTTCTGAATGCCGGCGTCGTCTGACTGGGCGACCAGGATTGCGAACGAAATGGGAAAAATGGATTGCTCAACGCCTTGAATAAGTCGATCCTCACCATTTTCAACAAGTTTGATGTAGAGCCGGATGTATTCGGCTGTGCGACATGCAACACGCGCAATCTGCGGATACCCCCAACCTTCGTCGTGGAGGTTCTTCAACTCGCGCGCGAAATCCATCGTGCCCGGCTTGCTCCTTGCCAGGTTTTCGACGAGCGATTCCAAATACGCTTGTTTTCGCGTGCATGTGACCACTTCGGCACGGATGAGCGACTTACCCAGCCGCTTCTGTGCGATCAGCCGGCCCTCGCCACAGATCAGTTCATACACACCGTCCTTTTCAAGGAACTTGTCGTTGACGCGGATGTCCTTAATCTGTCCTATTGCTTCGATGCTCTGGACGTTCAAGGCGAATTGAGATTCGTCTCGCGTGCGGGAGTTGATGACCTTGATCTTGTCGATCGGGATCATCTCACGGCGTCGGTCTTTCATCAGTAGGATTGGCGCAAACTCCATCATGACCTCGCTAAATGGAAAATGACCTCAAGCCCCGTATGACCGTACATGTCGAGACGCGCTTCAGACGACCCGAATAGGCGGAAGCCTCTCTTTTTGATCATCAGCATTCGCGGCAGAGCCAAATACCCGAGAATCTGTGGGCCGTCGTGACTCGACAGCGGAACGCCGAGCGTTATGTCTACCGTGCCACGTGAATCTGGCCGGAAATACCAGTATTGGTTGTAGCCATGCGCAATGGGAATTGACGGCTGAATGAAAACGGTGAACTTTCGGTTCACTACCAGAAAGTCATCGTAGTTTTCCACGTGATCGACCAGTCCGCGAAGAAGCGATTCGACCTCCGAGCGAACTTTTGTCAGCGCCACGCCAAACACTTGCTGATAAGCATTATCCAACGAAGCGAACCGCTGAATGTACGTGGATGGGGATGGAGAGGCGGCGTCGGCACGGATCAGAGATGGCAGAAACGAGCCATGTTCTTCAAATAGTCGCCTTAGCTGCTCAATCATGTGCGGCGGCGTGTATCGCATCGCCATTTGCGCCACGATGTCGCGCGCTCGATTGAACACAGCCGGCTCGACGAGTGGATCGAACGCGTTGCCTGTCTTGATCCACGCGGCTTCAGGATTGCGATGCGTTGGGGATTTGAGCTTTTGAGTTGTTCTGTTGTAAACAATCGTGCCGACATACAACTCGTTGAACAGTATTCGCCGCACTTTCCCGCTGTCCCACTCGCGACCGCCAGGTGACGCAATTCCGTCCCTGTTGAGACGAGCGGCGATCTCACTGGCCTCGCGGTTCTCTTGAACAAACTCCGTAAATATCCGGCGAATCGTCGCGACTTGATGTTCATCCCCCGGAGCGAGCGTTACGCGCTGATTCTGGATGCCTTTGCGTTGGCCGGGGGCCAAGATTTGGAGTGGAGTTCGCTTTTCGTCGAGTAACAGGCGCTTTAGACCATAAGGTGGTTTACCACCGGCCCAGAACCCTTGTTGGGCAATCTTAACGCACCCGCGAAACACCTTGTCGCTCAGTTCTTTGCTGTACTGAGCGGCACGGTATCGTTCAAAGTGGACGTGAACCTGATATAGCTGATCGTTGTCCTTGGGCTTACCCAGCGTCGTATAGATGACTTGTTTACCGTGACGTTTGCATTCCGCCGAGTAGGTCGCGGACAGATCGATGTCCTGAAACCGGCCCCATCTGCTCACATCCAGACAAAGGACATATCGGAAATCATTGCGCTTTTTAACCCAGTTCTCCATCATGTCGTTGAATGCATCGCGGCCTTCGGCTGTCAGCCCGGATTTCCCGCGATCGGCGAACTCATGAATGATGGTGATGTTGTTGTCCCTCGCCCATTGCTGGACTTGCTCCTGCTGTATGGCGACAGAGTTCTCCTGCCGGTCCTGGGCGGAGTGGCGGTAGTAGGCAATGGCGTAGGCGCGAAGCACCGAAGCGGTGACATCGTGCACCGGATTAGCCCACCATGGTTGTTGGCCGTTGTTCGCCAGCTCGCTCATCTGCAACTCATCTAACTTGGTGCATTTCGACGTCGAATTGATCGTCGTCAATGACCGAGGCGGCATTATGCTCAATGGACGTTCAATCGGGTGATGTGCGAGTGTGCAAACTGCGCTCAATCGCCGGCCAATCAAACATCAAGAACGTAGTGACCGTTGTGGCCTCGAATGGCCGTCGCTAAACCGCGCATTCCACTGCGTCGGAGCCTCCGCCGCAGTTGGCAGACGGTGCTGCGAATAGTCGCGGTGGCGAGCTCGTCGTCGTCCCATACCTCATTTACAAGGTCGTTGTGGGGAACGTACTGGTTGGGATGCCGCGCGAGGAGGAGCAGTAACCAGAAGGAGCGCGTGTGTCCGAGGTGCGTCGACTTTCCATGCCATGTCACAGAAAAGGTTGACTGGTCGAGCAACGGACGTTCAGCCACAACTGTTCCATTGCCGCCCGGTGGGCGGACGTTATTTCCAGCGTCATTATGCTGCCGATCGATGTGGACAATCGATCGGATTTCATCCGCGCAGTAAGCCGCTGTCATAAGCGTCTCGCTCAGTTGCCTCGTCAGTTGAACCAACCGCTGAACATTATGTGTGGTCATCACGGCCTCCACTGTATTTTCCATACGCGTCGCGGCCGACCTCAAAACCGACTCGTCGATGCCAGCCACGCCCTCGTTCCGTGGGCCGCTTGTTGGTAAAAACGGGGAAAATCCCGCGACCCGAGTTTGTACGCAAGACCATATCATGCAATCAGTTACGATAAAGTATGGGAAACGCTCTAAAAATGCGTATTTTATGATTGATTAATGGCTAAAAATAATGTACTATTTCTATATGGACGATAAAAAGACGATGACGTTGAACCTCACTGCTCGGGAAATGGAAATCCTCGAGGAGTTGTCTTCTAGAAAGGAAATGACGAAGACGGCAGTGCTCAAGCATGCTCTTCGTCTTTACCAAATGGTCGATGCCAAGCTGGCCGAAGGGTCGAAACTGTTCCTCGAAGATGAGAAGGCGAACAAGAAGGCGGAGTTAATGGTCATATGATCGAAATTCCGCTGGACATTTTCGACTTGGCCACCGACGCACCCGTGACGGCGTCGCTTCGTAGCGATTTGACCGCGTTGAATTTGGTGGAAGCGGAAACGCTTTGGGCACCGGCCCGCTTCAAGTCGATCGCGGCAATGCTGAAGGCTGGCACCAAGCCAAAAGACATCCCTCAGCATCATCACTGGAACTGGTGGCTGAAGGCGGGAGAGTTGAGTTACATGGATACGGAGGTCTTCGGCATTTGGCATTCGGACCGATGGCAGGGCTTGATGATGATTACGTCATCGGTTCTGCACCGCACAAAGATCGAGGCGCAGAAAGGAAAAGAATTGGTTTATGTGAAGTATCTGGAATCGGCTCCGTGGAATGTGGCAGCTTTTACCAAGCCACTCAACGAGTCGCCGAAGTTCGGGGCCATCGGCACGCGGTTGCTCGAAGTCGCCGTGCGTCGGAACATCGTACACGGCTTCCGAGGTCGAGTTGGCTTGCACGCGTTGCCAAACCCTGAGACGGAAGGGTTTTATCAGCGTCGAGGGATGCAATCCTTGGGTGTGGACCCGGGTGCCGAGAATCTGCCGTATTACGAGTACAGTGAAGCTGCCGCACAAACGTTTTTGAAAGGAGGTGGGTGACATGGCTGAAATGAACATGAACAAGAATGCAGAATGGCTTCGGAAGATGGCAAAAGACGAAGCGAACGCGGTGGTGTCGGTTGGCGGCTTGGGAGTCGAACTAGCTAACGCTCACTCGCGTCGACAGGAAGAAGGGGATCCGCTTAACAGGACAGTACTTGCGAAACTCGTGGAGTTCCGACGACGTTCATTGGGGATGAAGGTGGAACAACTGGCCGACGCTGCGGGCGTTGAAGTCGCCGAGTTGCTCGCCATCGAGAGTGGCGAGGTGTCCTCTCCAGAGGGCCGCACAATGTTCCAACTGGCTCAGGTGCTGAAGCTTCCCCCCAAGAAGCTGATGCAACTGTCTGGGCTCACGAACGTGCGAGACCGTCGCTTTGATGAAGCGGCTTTGCGGTTCGCCGCCAGGTCAAAGCCAGTTGAGGCATTATCGAAAGAGCAGCGTGAAGCGATGGAAGAACTGGTCAAAATCATGGTCGAATCCTGAAGGAAGGATGGAATGCCTTGCGAAACCGTTATCTGAGCGAAAAGGTCGCGGCCGATATTGATGGCACAGTTGCCAAGATCCTCAAGGATCTTGGCAACCCCGAACCGCCCCTTCGCTTAGAACTGGTTCGCGAAGTGTTGAAACTTGACCGAGCGTATTACACCGTGTCGGACGAAAGCACTATGCGGGAGCTAGTGCATCGCCTGACTTTGGCCGGCAAGCAGATTGTGAAGCGCCCTATGCTTTTGTGGGACGCAATCAAGGCTTTTGACCTGAAGGCTTTGTATGTGCCTGACCGCAAACGAATCCTGCTGAGTTCCGAACTTCCCACTGCCAAGCAGCGATGGAACGAAGCCCACGAGACGTTACACAGTGTCATCCCCTGGCACGAGTATCTAATGCATGGGGATAACGAGCAGTCAGTTAGTCCGGCATGTCATGCCCAAGTCGAGTCGGAGGCGAACTTCGGAGCCGGTCGGTTGCTTTTCATGCAGGACCGTTTCGTGGAGGAAATGCGTTCCTCCCCGCTAAACATTAAGTCCGTTCAGAAGCTGAGCAAGGCGTTTGGTAACACTATCACGTCGACGCTGTGGCGGACTGTCGAACACATGGACGTCCCGGCCCTGGCAATCATCTCTGACCATCCACATTATCCAGGTGAGGCCTTCAATCCGGCAGAGCCGCTGAAGTACCTGATTCGCTCGCGTGCGTTCGCGAAGTGTTTCGGCGAAGTGACGGATACCGCATTGTTCACGGTGCTTGGGCAGTACTGCAAGTATGTGAAGCGCGGTCCGCTTGGCGAATCTGAAGTCTCTGTTTCAGACGCGAATGGTGAGAAGCACGTGTTTCATTTTGAAACATTTAACAATACTTACGACACGCTGACGCTCGGGACGTACCGAGCGAAGAAGCTTGTCGCAGTGGCCATGAGTTTGTGAGCGAATGGATTTAGAAACGGAGTGTTCGATGGGCAAGAAAAACGTGCATGTGGTGCCCGCTGGAAACAGATGGGCAGTTAAGCAGGAAAGACGGGCAACGCCAATCTCGAATCACCGAACGCAAAGCGCGGCCGAAAAAGCCGGCCGCGCCGTGGCTCGTCGCAACGAGAGTGAGCTAGTGATTCATCGGGCCAACAGACAGATTCGCGACAAGGACAGTTTTGGAAACGATCCGACTCCGCCGACCGACCGCAAACACTGACGTGAAATTGCTCCACGCTTCTTTTTAGTGCTAGGTACCCAAGCGACTTCGGACACGGGACTTACGTTCACCGAAAAGCAGCAACCCAACTGAAAGACCACATCGTGAGCCGCGTGTCTCAGGTGTTGGCGAATTTCATGGCTTGGAGGTTTTTTTGTAACTGTTTACCGTCCCGTCGTGGATTTATCCCATGCTGGGGGCGCGCCAGGCGGGGGATTTGGTAACTTCTGCTCCGGCATGGACGCCCGGGAACTGAAACAATACGAGCGATTCAAGAGCGAGGTGCAATTCCTTCGGGGTCATGCCCATCAAACCAGCGATCAGACCCGGGTCAGCGACTTCTACCGCGTCTATGACCACTTCAACAGCCTTCAGCAGAAGTGTCTGACCCACCTGCTGCGGGAACTGAAGGAGACGGTCACCAAGCGATCGGAGTTGGCCGGGCGTGCGTTCATCATCACCTGTAAGCGGCTGACCCAATCGATGCTGAAGCTCAAGACGCATCAGGCGACATCGATGCGCTGCGTAAGACATCTTCGAACATGGGTAGTGTCCTGCAAGTTGCGCACATTCGATCAACAGCTCTCCGCTGGAAGTCCTGCGGCTCACGCTGCCGCTTGATCGTTGGCTTCCTGTTCTGATTCACTCAGCCGTTTCATGTCCAGGTACCTTCGCAGGCCCCATTTCGTCCCTGACACGTGCCGCAGTCGGGCCGACACCAGCATTAACGCGCTCTTCCCATCCGGGAACGCGCCCACCACCCGCATTCTCCGCCGCACCTCGCGGTTCAGCCGTTCCAGCGGGTTGTTCGTCCGCAGGCAACGCCAGTGCTCGCGGGGGAACGACATGTAACTCAGCGTCTCAGCGATCCCTTGTTCCACGATCTCCGCCGCCTTGCCCAGTCGCATCTCCCGCAGCTTGATCACCACCTGCTGCGCCTTCTGACTGGCTGTGGCCAGATCCTCCTGGGCGTGGATCGCCTTCAGCATCGCCGCCACTTCCTTCGCCGGTACCGCTCGATGATGCTCGTCTCCAGCGGCAACTTCCGCAGCTGCGGCACTTTAAGCTTCACCTCGCCCGCCTTCGTCGCCAGCTTCCGCTCGTAGCTGCCGCTCCGCGTGTCCGCACGTTCCGACGACCGCTCGTACCGGCCGGCCCCGCACAACCGGTCGGCCTCGGCATCGAGCAATGCGTTTAGCGTCTGCTCCACCGTCCCGCGCACTACCTCGTCCACATGCCGGCGGACCTTCTCAGGGTCAATCTGAATCGCTCTCGAGCTCGCCTCCGACCCGGTCGATTCCTCTGTACCTTCCTTAGCCCGTTCTGTTAACTTGCCCATGCAGCTCTCCGTTCTGGTAAAGGTTTTGCTTCGCAACAACACCTTCCAGCGTGAGAGCTGTATTTTCAAATGTGCGCATGATTCAGGACGTTATCCGAACATGGGACAAATCAAATGAAAATCGTGCGAAGTAAAGCAACTCCACCGCTAACGTCGGTGAAACAGCTACTTCTCGAACACGACATCGATCAGTATCCATACTCACCCGGTGGTTCTTCATTCCTTGTGTTCTTTGAGGCAGGCTTATTCCTGGTCACCGCTAAACATTGCCTCGAAAACAACGAAGCTACTGCGGAACAAGTGTTCATTTTAGATGGGTCCGATGGTCGCACCTGCCTCGCGTTTGACCGTCTGAGTAAGGGACACGAGGAAAGCGATGACAAGGATTTCGCGGACTTTGCGATATTCCGAGTGAGGCAAAATACGATTGACGGAACGCAGCTCCGCAACCTTCAACCGTTTCCTATTAACGAAAGAACGATTATTCAGCCTCAGGATTCGCGAGTGAAATCTTTAGTCGTGTCAGGCTTTCCGCTCGACATGAACGCCCCTGATTATGAAAAGAAATGCATCATCCCCAAACGGCTAACGCTCAACGGAGTCTACGAGAAACGTGGCCTCGATTCCCATATTCATATCATGCGATATGCCGAGGACGGCGGATCGATCGAGGGAACTGACGGCAATGGCATGAGTGGAGGTGCAGTTTTCGCACACGTTCCGAGTGCCCCCATGCCTCTGCAATTTGCAGGAATGACTCTCAGAGGCGGTCATAAATCGGGAATCTGGCAATTCGTTTCTTCGATCGTACTCTGGTCCGCATTGAAGGACTTGTCGCGTCGTGGTGAAGTTATCCCTATCGGCAGGGACCTGATTAACCTCGTGATCGACTACGGTCAACTGGATGCCCCACCTCGCAAAGATCCGATTTAATTTGCGTCTGCGTCTGTTGTCTATGCAGTTTTCAATTGTCACTAGGTTGCAATGGGCGCTTGCGGCACTGCCGTGCCGGGGTGCATCACAATAGCTTAGGCTAGACGCTGACTTCTGCCGTGACGGTCGCGAAGTTTTCGATCTCGTGATACAGATCAATTGCCTGGTCAGGCGTTTCGATGCTGATGACCAGACTGTACCGTGCCAAACTATCGAGCTTTCCTAGATATGGTCGCTCACGCCACCAGCCAGTCACGGGATAGACAGCAACATATCCAGACGCGGCAAGTTCGCTGGCCGTACCTTGCCACCAATCGGAATGAACTGAGCCATGGGTTCGATTCTTAGCGCCCACGACCCAGTTCCGCGTTTCAGCAACGTTCTGTGGACGACCCTCATCCTCTTCCCATGCGGCCTTTGAAATCCTTTTCTTGAAGTCAGAAAGGTTTTCGAGCGGGGATTTGACGTCGAACCTTAGGCCATGCGACGCGAAACGGAATTTTCGCCCCCAACCTTTTCGACCTGGGCTCGGCTGAACGAAGTATGAGAGTGTCACTCGCATTGTGACGGGAGTGTCTCCCAAATTCTGGAGCGCCTGCACGGGCCAAGGCAGTTCATGCAGATGCATCTCCTTGGTCTTAATCGTGCCGTCATTCTTTTCAAAAGGCTGTAGTTGACCTTCGAAAAGTAATGTTGTGGCATTTTCGGCACTGTAGATGGCTTGCGCCAGATCTGGAACTCCATAGCCGAAGCAACGCAACCGCTGCTGTACGACTGTTTTCGAAGTACCAGGAAATCGGTGGACCATAGCGGGCGTCCAGCGGGCCGAGTGGATCATCAGTGCACGGATTGTCTCAGGCCATAACAGCGGGTAGTGACTCCAAATGATCGCGGCGGCACGCGCGGCGGCGGCGGTCGATGCGCTTGTGTCACGCATGTGAGTTAGAAGTCGGCCCGTTGGGTGAACGATGGTTGTCAGAAGCGACAAGTCTGCACAGGAATCGCGGTTGGCTCCATTTTGAATGTAGTTGCCGCCCTCCATGACTAAGTCTGGCTTAATCGGCCATCCCCGCTGATCGTCCGCAGACCAGTTGTTTGAGGTTCGACTTGTCGGCGACAGGTCACCAGTGGTCGCAATGGGATTCCATCCCACGAATGTCGGGTCGGTAATATTCACAAGTTCGGTGTAGCCCCCGACAGTGATTGAGTTCCAAGATTGTGATGGATCCTGAATCCCGGCTCTGTCTCGATTCCAATCCGGATAAACGTAGTCCGGCTCCTGCAATACTGCGATGAAATTGCCGGTACTGAGAAACATCAGCTTGGGTTGTTCATCCAGCACGCCCGCACACATTTGATCAATGTTGGCCGACCACGAAGATGGCAGGCCATGGTCTCGATCGTCACCAGTAGTGACGGCCATGCAGATTGCCCGGTTGCGGTTCGGTGCAGCAACTTCGGCCCTTGCAACGGCCTGCTGCGTGACCGATCCGTAAACCTCCGGCGCATTCGCCAGTGGCGGTGGTGGCAGCAGCTTGACCGACTCCAGGCGGTGGCGTATTTCGATCGGCCCGACACTGGCAAAAACGTCTGTCAGGCACCGGTACAAAGCAATACCCGCCATGCCGGTACCGTGCTGATCATGATCGTGATCAGACGCCAGCCACAATGGATCAACCGCCTGCCAGTCGTTTGCGGCTAACATTGGCGCAATTAAGGCGTGGCCTCGATTGACACCCGTATCGAGAAGACAAACCGACGGGGCATTGACGGGCGGCGGCACAAGGCGTCCTACGGCTTCGTTGACGAAGTCCGCTTGGTCGCGTGCGGCGAGTTCAAGGTAAGCAGTTGGTACTTCCTTCGCCCGACGCAATTCTGCAACGCATGAAAGGACATCAATCGAGCCACCCAATTGCTGTGCGGATCCGTAAACAAGCGTGACGATTCGTTCCGGAAAGTGAACGTATCTTGTACTGACGTTTAGTTGGGCAGCTTGTGCCACGGACCGAAGTCGCTCGTACGCGATGCCATGTTCTTCGTCACCACGGCGTGCCCATACTTCCCACCAGATGGCTTGATTGGCCTGGGGATACAACTGCGGGTCGTCCTGCCATAAATCTTCAACGGCCAGCAATCGGATCGAGGCAATCGACTCAACCAATCGCTTATTTTTAGGCTTACCGCTTCGCGAATCAATTTCCTTCTCGTACCGCTCGAACATTCGGAGTAAGTTGATCACTTTGTCACTTCGCACAAACAGGTTGGCGGTTGTGACTCCTGCCGCGTCTCGCTTGACTGCGAGTAATTCGATACCCTCACGGCGACGTTCAAGACTTTCGATGGGAAGGTCGAAGCCAGCGTCGCTCTGAAGCGTAATCGGAACGCCATCAAGCGTTTCATCGGTCGCAGGCTGCACATCGCGGGCCGCCGTCACGTCTGCTCGGGCTTGATTCAATTGGGCTGTTAACTGTTGAGCGTGCGGTACCCGATCCCGAGGCGGAAGCTGATACTCACTTGATCCACCACTGGGAGGACGAATGTACGGGAGAGGTGTCCCGGTATTCTCAAGTCGTAGATGTGGGAGGTCGCTCATTATTCATTTCTTCCCCCCGCCCCCGGTTGCTTACGCCTGTTCATACGGCCTCGGCGTTCCAGGCTTCGCTGGAGTGCGGATGTCTGAATGTCCATTGTACCTGCAAGTACTGCATCTCTCGCAGCTTCCTCGCATGCACGCGCAATCTCGGCGTGGCTCAGCACTCCGAACGATGGCGACAACTTCCGCCAGTTTACATCATTGAGGTTGAAACTACTCAACCGATTCTGAACAAGTGACTTCGCCATCGCTCTGGACGGCAACTGGTATTCAATCACGTCGTCAAATCTGCGAAAGAGTGCCTTGTCCAACATGCCGACGAAATTAGTTGCTCCGATGATGATACTGTCCGAATCATCCCGCTCCAGAAATTGGAGAAATGAGTTGAGGACACGACGAATTTCGCCCACATCATTCCCAAGGTTTCGTTCGGCACCAACGGCATCAAATTCGTCAAACAGGTAGACCCCACGGGTCTGGCTCATCGCATCGAATACGAGATGGAGTTTTGCCGCTGTCTCACCCATGAATTTTGTAATGAGTGTGTGCAGCTGCACAAACATCAATGGCAGTCCACACTCGCCAGCGATTGCGGCGGCGGACATCGTCTTGCCACATCCGGGTGGGCCGACAAGCAGCAATTTGCGTTTGGGCGATAACCCATGCGATCGTAGCAAGTCACGCTGACGGTACTGATGCACAACATCGGTCAGATGAAGGAATACCGTCGAGTCAAGCACCATGTCCGACAATTTTGTATCGGGATAGTTTGCAGACACCAGTCCCGCAAGTTCACCTGCAGGACGGGCGATAGGCACCGCTCGCGCAGGGGAAACGGGCTGCTGGACGTGGCGAATCTTATCGATCAGGTCTCTGAGTTCTTCGGCAAGCCGACCGTTTCCTTGGCGTGCAGAGTGCGCAGCGATCTGCATCGCGACGGCACGGAATTGTTCGTCGTCCCCCGTCGCGTGGCTTCGAAGCAATGCTTTTAACTGTTCGGCGTTTGCCACACGTACTCCATCGGCTAATTTACGCCCTAGACTGGACTCGGAGGCCACTCTCCAATCGTAGTTGATCAGGTCATAACTTGTAAGAATGTCGTACCTTTTGTTGCGTTGTGACACGACGTAGCGACGCGATCAGGCTGACTCCTTCGGCGATTTGGTGACGCTTAAACGTACGAGGTGCAATGTGGCAACGAAATTATCGTACCAAAGATCGTACTAAATTGTCTAAAAAACCGTGTTATTGATGTCAAAAACGGCGATGTCATTGAGTTCGAATCTCCCCCTCTCCGCTTGCTGAATACGCCGAAACGCCCTGAAATTCAGGGTGTTTTGGCGTTCTTGCTTTAGGGATATTTTGCTCTTCTACTCCGGGGAGGTCCACCCCATTTCTCGGAAATCCGCCACGAGGTGATCCGCCACAGGCGCTACCGTTGCATCGTAGGCAGCGCAACCGGTTACACCTTCCAAACGTTCATCCTTAAAGCAATCCGCGCCGAGTGATAGTCGTTGGGCGGCTTTTAGGGAGAAAGGTCATGAAGCCGGCTATGAAGACATCACGCTGACCCTTCAACTCGGTAATGCGTTTGCCTAGAAGCTCGGCACGCTAGGCAGTATCCGAACGTTGAAGGAAATGGGCTTGGTGTGGGTTGAATTTGCGTCTCAATGCGCCGATTCTCCTCGGATTGACGCAAGCGCTGATTGCGTGGTTTTCTGGAGCGGTTTGTCGTTTTTCGCATCGCTGGCCAGGATGGCTTCCAGGATCGGCACCGCCGCGATTGCTTTGGGGCCGTATTGGCCGAGTGTCTCGATCGCCTTGCCGCGCGGGTTGCCCCGAAACCGGCCGAACGCTGATTTTCCCTCGGCCGCCTCGATCAAGACCGGGATCACTTGTGTGCCGGCTGGATCGAGTTCCACTGCCATGGCCATGACTTCGCCGAGCAATGCGCCGCCGCCACCTTCGGGCGGATTCTTTAGCAACGCCAACAGCACCTTGAGCCGGGATTCATCGGCGCTGGCATTCTTTTTCAGAATCGCCACAGCAGCGTCTGGTCCATCGTACGCGGAGTTGGGCATCATCAGGCTTTGCTCTGCTGCTTTGACCATCACCTGCGGATCTTTGCCCAACTTCTGGACAGTGCGGATGACCGAAGCGCGCACCCACTCCGATGGATCCTGAGCTCGTTTTACGAGCTCAGGTAACGCCACCGCCGCGTCATCGCCGAGCATCGCCAACGACTCGACGGCACGGGTGCGGACCCAGAAGTGTTCATCGGCCACCAACCGCGTCAAAACCGGGATCTGCGCCTTGAATAGCGATTGTTGATCACTATCCAACTTGCCCTTCGTAGCCCGGCCGGCTTGAAGAATGATACCGGCCACCGCGCTACGTACTTTCCAATCCTTGTGCTCCGACAAACCAAAAGCCACCGTGATGCCGGGTGGGCCTTTGGTCAAGAGGGCGTTCGTCACCATATAGCGGGTATAGGGCAACGAGTCTTCCAGATCTTTCAACAAGGCAGGGATGTTCTTCTGGTTGTAACTTTCCTGGAGCGCTAGCTGGAATTTGTCCTTGGTCTCGCGGACGCGTAGCGTCTCGTCGCCCTCGGGCCGATCATCCGTGTATACCATTTCGGCAAGGACTGGCGGCAGCACGCGTTGCTCGATGTTCACGCGATTGATCTCCAAACCGACATCGAGCCGATTGCCTGCGGTGCCCTGCTGATCGCAGGTGACGGCCAGCACATTCTCGCCGCGGCGCAGGATGCCGAACACCGACGGATCCAGCTTGATGCTGGCATAACCGCCTCGCTGCCCACGGACGGCGTCCACGATCAGCTCGCCGTTGAGATACACCTTCGTGCGTGCCGGCCGAACGGTCTGCAAGCGGACGCGGAGATTCGCGCCGGTCGGGTCTGCTACCGTGAATTGGCGTCGCGCCGCAATCGCGAGCTTGGAATTGCTTGCAGCGATGCCATCGCTCAACGCCCACGACTTGTCGTCGAAGTCTACTTTCATCCAATCATCCGGCAATTTCCCGCCTTCCGGTACGGTCAAGCTGCACCACGATTGCGGCGTGACAGCTGAAACTGGCGACAGCGGCTCCCAGATCGGCGGGCGCAACGACGGAATGCCGGCCAACCGTCGCTTGGCTTCCGCACCTTGAGGCACCCAGCTGCGGACAGCAAAACTATTCCAGCTCTGCCAGCTTTCGTAATACAGACGGCTATCGCGCGCCTGCCATGCCAGCGGCCCTTCGGCGATGATTTTCTCAACCGCCGCGAAACGCGTGTCGGCGGCCGCACCGTAGCAACGCTTGAGCGCGGCCAGTTGTCGATCAGAGCGATAGTGATCGCCCTCGGTGAGATTGCTGTCGATTTCGAGCAACGTCCGGTCGATGGATGCTTTGGCCAACTTCCGTGCCGCGAGCAGTTGATTGAACCACACGTTTATCTCATCGTTGGCCTGCACGCACTTCGCCAACGCGGCGTCGCACGCCGGCCAGTCGCGTTTGACGTAGAAGTCGCGCGCCGCGAGTAAGTCGCCAGAAAGTTTCGCTGTCGAACTGAACACACTGGCAGGCGCGCCGAGAATCCGCAGATGCCGGCGGGATTGCGCAAATGTGAGCGCCATGCCACCCGTCGAGAAATCGCCGCCGCCGTAGATGTACCCACTGTCGTCAAAGCGAGTCAGTGCCTCGTGATACGGCAGCAGCACTAACTCGCCCTTCCACGTTCTGCAAAGGTTGTAGTACCACCGTTGATAATCCAGAAACGTCCGGTACTCGCTGGCAGGAGCCATCGCCGCGGCCAGCGGTCCCCACATCAAGGAAAAATATCCCCCGGTATGCCCCTCCTCGCGCAACCAGTAACTGGACGCAACCGTCCGACTGAAAACTTGTGCCTCGTGGTCGCGACCAGCCAGATGCATCAGGATCGCTGCGATGGAGTTTTTCCCGTTATCGTCGGGCGAATTGCCAGGGCGATGATCGCCATACGGAATGCTGCCCAGTTCGGCATACCGACCAAAGAAATCCAGCGACTTCTTCAGCGCCACCTGATCCACCTTGATCCCGCATTCGGCCGCCATCTGCAACGCCATCGCACAAGGAAGGCCGACCTGATTGAGCGCTCCATATCCACCGGCGGGACCGTTGTGGCCCCAGGAGCCGCACAGCATCTGGCCCTTGGCAATTCCGTCCGCCAACAACTGTAACTTTGGTAGCACCGTGTCATCACCTGTGGCCAGGTAATACTCGGCCAACAGTATCCCGCCGTAACCCATTCCCCAGTTACCGTAGCCCAGTTTGCTGTAATCGAAATCGCTCGAATGATGCGCTGCCCGGCGCGCGCCATCCAGATAAACCGGGTCACCCGTGGATAACAGCGCCAGACCGGCCAGAAAAGTTCCAGTGCTATCGTCCGTCGCGACCAGGCCGTCCGGCATCTGCACGTTCAACAGAGACTGGCAAGCAGCGGCGAGGATGCGGTCCGACTTTTCGCACTTTGCCGGCCAAGTGTCGGCAAACGCGCCGAGTTTTGACAGCGGAATTTCCACCTTTTGTACTTTACCTTGCCGCAGAACGATTAGCGGCAGCGGCTTGCCGTTCGCTTCGGACTCTCCGATGGCGTTGCCCAGCGTGATCCGCGGATCGGCGTCCGGCCCGAACATCGTGCCCGCCACCCCGATAACCACATCGGCCCGCAGCAATGGCCCGTGCGCCGGTGATCCCTGATCAATGCTCATCACCACGAGGTGATAGCCGCGCATCCACACGCGCGCACCAGTCGGCCCCATGTTCATCTGACATGAGAATTCCGCCGCGTGCGGCGAATAAACAACGGCCCGTGCCGGTGGCTCGGCCCCAAATACCGGAAGTCCAAGGCAAAAGATCTCCAGCACCATTAGACAAAGGATTGTTCTCATTCTCTGCACCTCGGTAAGCCGCAACACGCTCAGAGCGGCGGCGGATGATTTTCGCCAATGATACTGCCCTTGACGCACCGATCATACCAATCTCTGCAAAAGCTTATCCATGCCTTTCAGCTACTGGTCCTGCCGCGCCCCCGCAGTATCACATTCTCCATTATTTTCGGGAATAACTATGCAACGGAACTATCAGATCATCCGTCTTAACTTGACTCCAATGGTGGCGAAGAAATCGACGAAGGGCAAGTTGCGGGTGACGCACAATGTCGTTCTAGGAGTTGGCTGTCTGGCCGCCTGCCCGAAACAGCCCTCACCACTGGTGGGATTCGACCGATTTTGCGGTAATGAATGTTCGAGAAATCCGGAAATCTACAACCTCCTCCTTCGAGGCCATTAGTAACACCACAAATGCAGCAATTACGCGAGGCTCACCGGCTGGGTTTCCTACCATCGCCTTTTGCTGGCTCATTTCACAGTCTTTCTCGCTTGTTGCGGCGGACTCGCTAACTTTTCGATCAGCATGATCATCGGCTCGCGTGTCGGAAGACCTTCGCGTGGGCTTCCAGCCATCAATCGCCCTTGAGCCTCCGCACGACCACGTCCCGGAACATCGCGGGGTTGTCGCTTAGTCGCAGAGGCTTGCCACTTGCGGTGGTCACATCCTTGAGAACCACCTCGCGGGTCTTGATATACGGGAACTTCTCGACGTAGGACGCGTCTTTGTATCCTGGATTGAAGTTCCCCAGAATTGTCGGGCCTTCGTAGAGATCGGGCGGGTTGGCGTCTTCGATCCGAAGCTTTTCGATCGTGATCCGTTCGGGCATGTGGCAGGGATGGCCATAGTTGTTTTGACCGTTATTCCTGCCGGTTAACACGGCTGGTACGACGTTGGCGCGGGTGGGCTTGAGAACGCAATTGCGGATGATGAGCTCACCCCGCCAGGAACTGCCATAGTCTTCCCGCAGGTTGACGAAGCTATCGCTGCGCACGGTGGTGTTCTCCAGCAGCAGTGTGCCCGTACCGATCACCTCGAGGCCGGCGTGGCCGATCGTCGAGTTGCGAATGGTAGCATTGGCAACGCCTTGATGAGCGTCGAACCGGTTGAATGTGCATCCATCGAAACCGAGATTCTTGCTGCCGTTGGAGACCATGATCCCCCAGTACTTATCGTCGAGGATGTCGTTGCTCTGCCGGCAGTTGACGAACGTCACATTCAGCCCCCGGCCCACCGAAATATCATAAGTGCCCATCGTTTTATTGAAGTTTCCCAGTTTGACCCGATAGGTCTTGTGCGCGGTGAAGACCCCATTGCGGATGGTCACGTTGGCGCAATGGCCAATGTTGAGGAACCCGCCGTAGGGCGCACCTTGGTTCCCTTCGCCAGTGACGTAGTGTTCAAGACCGTCGATGACTGTGTTGGATCGCCCTATCCTGATACCGCGCCCGAAGTAGTTGTATTTCGATGGCTCCCGATTGGCGATCGTGGTGAAGTGTCCGCCGGTGATCTTCAACGTTGTCTTATCAATGGGGAACGCCGTGGCCTCCGTGATCGCGTTAAAGTCCCAGGCAATCGCCGTATTGGGATCGACGTTGCCGGCCGCATCGACAAGAAACAGATCCCGCTGCGGCACACCGCTGTGCCGATTCGCCCCGCTCCGAATGTAGTGCTTGACGTTTTCGTTGAGGACCACCACCAGGCATGGCTGCGGCAGCTCGATATCGATATGTTTCAGGTTTTGTTTGAGAGTCGAGACCTTATCGAGTTTGATCGGCTGGAGTGCGGAACTCACCTCAAAAACATTCTTTGACCTGTCGGCCACCTGGGTATCGTCGATGATGAACTTGGCCGAGCCGAAATCGGTATCCGTCTGAATCACCGCCGTTGAGTTGGCCGCGCCGCCAACGTAGTAGGTCGCACCGTCCTTCGCCCGCACCGGCAGGCGGTGTTCATTTGCGAACTGATGAGCGCGGGCAATCGCGGGGAAGTCATCGGTCTTGCCGTCACTTCTGGCACCGAAATCCTCGTACCGCACAACGCCCGTGGTGTTGCCCGCTCGCACTAAGGGAGGCTCGAAAGCGCATACCGATAGCACCGCAAATGAGACCATCGCAAGTAGTAGTCTCTTTCTCATATTTGTGCTTTCTCTCTCTTACTTTGGCGCTACCGGACTGCGGAGCGTTGATGCGTGGGCGCCGACTACTTGCTCTTCAGAAGCTCAACCATGGCCTGTCCCATTCCTTCGCCGACGTTCATGTAGGTCTCAGCGTTGCTGCCGTAGTGCCCATTACCGCTGCCGCCTTTCGACAGGGGATTGGTATAGACTGTTTTGACGTTGCCTTTGAACTCCGGATGCTTGCCGGAGTCGCCATCGACCGCGAGGTGGGCTTCGAGGATCTTGCCCCCATTGCCGCCAGAGCCCTTCTTGGCTTCGCCCAGGGTGCCCAGGACAAACTTCGCATTGGGGACGTTGAAGTCCTTGCGCAATGACTTGATGAACCGGACGAGATTCTCCTCGTAGTGCGCCGCGTGCGTGGCGTTGCCGGTGTCCTTCTCCCCCTGCCAGAAGAAGAATCCCGCCACCTCGAAGCTCTGGGCCCCTGGGTAGTATTTGTCCAGATCTTTCAGCACCGACTTGGCATACTCCACATCGTCGTCATACTGCTTGCCGGCATACCATCGGCCTTCCACCTTCTCGCCGTTGCCTTTGGGGTTCTCCCTGGTCCCGCGATAACCGGGCTGGCCGTCGTAAGGTTCGCTGCCGGGCGGTAACAGGTCCCAACCGAGGCTGCGGTTGCCGATGCAACTTTTCAGGATCATCACCGGCGCATCGATGTGATCACCCACGAAATGCGCGAGGCCAAATTCCGGCCCAATGGACTTGCACTCGGGCACGGTCATCAGCTCGTTGTTGAACACTTGCATGCCGCTGCCTTTTTTCCCCGACATGACGCGCACATAACGGACATCGGCGCGGGCCGCCCACTTGCCTTCGTCATCGACCAGATACGGATACTTCTTTTTTTCCTTAACCGCGTGCTCCAAGCCGCCTTCCCCGCCGGCGATGCGGCCCATCCCAACCATGTTTGATTGTCCCAACAAGATGAAGACCTGAACCGGCTTCGACATGTCTGGTTCCTGGCCAACAGTCTTGCCGACTTCTTGTGGAGCCTTGGGTTTGGCGTCACCTTTGCCTTTAGCTGCGTTCGCTGTCGAGACTCCGATTGTCAATGCTGCTACTAGGCAGAGAACTCCCATTATTTGCTTTCTAATCATTGGCTCGCATCCTTTCCGTGTTGGACTTTGATATGTAACTTCCCTGATCTCCGCGTTCATCGAGCGATGCTTTGGCGATGAGCCAGCCCTATTTGCTGACGACCTTTTGAAGAGGTGTCACGCCGAATAGCTCAAACGCGGTCTCCTTGCCGTCTTTATCCGTACGCACGCACAACGCCATTCCCTTGCCGGAACGCTTACCGGCCTTGAGCTCACGCTCGGTCGGAGCCACGGCAATCCAGTCGGTGCGGCCATCACCAAACTGCACGCGCAGCACAACCGTTTCCTCATCGCCGCTCTGAAGCCGTTCAACGGTCGGGATCGCTTTCTGGTCGGAGTATGGTACCAGTACTGCACAAAGGGCTGCGGGCAGAGACGCCTTGCCCTCGAAAACAGCGGTTGGGTTGTCGCGATGTTTGCCAGTGGGGAGAACGTCATACTGCACGGCGACTGGTGTTCCGTCTGCGTTATGAAGCCAGATATTGTTCCCTTGCTCAAAAGTGGTGCGGACCGAGTTGGCATCCTGCAACACCTTGCCGGGCGGCAGGTGGAACAGGCGTTTGAATGTGGGTGCTTCTTCAGCTTTGCCCGAAACGTGATCGATCACGACCCAGTAATCAGGTTTTACAAACAACACGCCACGCTGCTGCATGAACCCGCT